>JBEQTH010000009.1:0-32314 GCA_040348785.1 Myxococcales bacterium
CCCGATCAGCTCGATTCCCGCTTGCGATCGACGTTGGCCCGCTTGCTGCGCGGCGCGCATTTGGTGGCTGATATGTCGCGCGGCGGGCTGGAGCGTTATTCGTGATTTTTGGTGCATTTGGTGCCCCGCGCGTAGGGCGGCATGGACGGCGGGCGTCCTCGCGCTTCGCGCTGCGGGTGCCCGGCTACCCAAACGCTGGCCCGAGAGGGCCAGCGCGGGTTCGCCTGCGGCTTGGAGTGTGGCGTGGCTCGGTCGCGTGAGGCGGCTCTCGACGTTGAGAGTGCGTTGATGAGGTCGATGGGAAGAGAGGGAGCGAGCGAGAGCGAGAGCTGAATAGGAGCGCGCGGGGCGCAGAGAGCGAGCGCGGGGCCGCGCGGGACGTGCGTGGATCTGGCTCCCTCGCCGAGGGAGGGTTGGGGCGACGGGGGGCGTTTGGGCGGCGCGGTGTGCGTACGATTTCGTGGACGCCGCCTGCGCGTGGGGGCTCTGGGACGACGAGGTGCGGCGGTGCGGAGTGCACGAAATCGTCCGCGGTAGATTTTGTTCGAGCCTGGGGCGTTCACTTTTTGTTGTTGCAGGTCAGTGATTACGTCGCCCTTACTGCACAGTGAAAATGTCACCCCCCTTCACTTAGGAAGCGGGGATGCTGATGAGCGAGCGACAGTGGCGGATTTTGAGCCTTCTGGAGCGCCTGGGCCGGGGCGAGGTGACGGTCGGAGAAGTGGCGGCAAGCCTCGGGCGGTCGAGGCGCCAGGTACAGCGGATGCGGAAGCGGTTTGTCAGCAACGGCACCGCAGGGTTGGTTCATGGCAACGCGGGGCGAAGTCCGAAGCACAGGACGTCGCAGGAGGTCCGAGAGCATGTGCTGATGTTGCGGCGTGGCAAGTACGACGGTTTCAACGACCAGCACTTCACGGAGAAGCTGGTGGAAGTTGAGGGGCTTGCGCTAACGCGGGAGACAGTTCGACGCATCCTGCGCAGTGCAGGGGTCACCTCGCCTCGCAAGCGTCGTGCACCCAAGCACCGACGCAGACGCGAGCGGAAGGCCCAAGCTGGCCAGATGATTTTGTGGGATGGCAGCGATCACGACTGGCTCGAGGGGCGAGGTCCGCGGCTGTGTTTGATGGGCGCGATCGACGACGCTACGGGCGAAGTCTTGCCGGGTGCGCACTTCACAGAGCAGGAGAGCACTGTGGGCTACTTGCGCGTATTACGGGATATTCTCAGGGAGAAAGGCATTCCGCACACCGTCTATGGCGACCGTCACAGCAGCTTGAAGCGCAACGACAAGCACTGGACACTCGAGGAAGAGCTAGCAGGCAAGCAAGAGCCAACGCAGGTAGGACGCGTACTGGCAAACTTAGGCGTCGAGATGCGCTACGCGCTCTCGGCTCCTGCCAAGGGGCGAGTAGAGCGCCTGTGGGGCGTGCTGCAAGACCGACTCATCTCTGAATTGAGACTAGCCGGCGCGTCGACTCGAGGGCAGGCCAACAAGGTGCTGGACGAGTATCGACATGCTCACAACAAGCGATTTGCGGTAGCGCCGCAGGACACTCAGCCAGCTTGGCGCAAAGCTCCGACTGACCACACCCAGCTGCTGGACCTGTGCGCCCTGCACTACGTGAGGAAAGTCTACAACAACCACACCGTGCGCGTTAACGGTCGCGTCATCGACATCCCTAGACGTCCCGATGCCGCGCGCGCGACCTACGCGGGGAAAGAGGTTGTCGTCAAACACCTGCTCTCTGGCGACTACCGCGTCTTTCACGGTGAAGAATGCATCGCATGGGCAAGCGGCTCTCGGCCGAAGCCTTCAACGGGCAGCAACAAGAACAACGACAAAGACGAGCAACCGGGGTGACACTTTCACGTTGCAGTTAAGGGGTGACATTTTCACTTGGCTTTGACAGGCGTTCACGGCGCAACCGGCTTCATGGGTGACGTTTTAGACCGGCGACATGGGTGACAGAAAGACGAGGTCAGCGTCCGTACGGTTTACGCCTCCTGCGCCCTCTGCGACGAGTGATCTCGCCGTCTGCTCTAACCAGCATCCCAAAGCTTCTTCGATTCTTCAGTGCCCTCCATCTCCTGACATCGAGTACACCGAGGAAGATGTGACCGAAGTAGACACGCCATCGGTCGTCGTCGATCGCTTCGAGCCCGACCAGTTCCCCTCTTAGCGTGCCGCTCGTGTACCACTGGATCCCCGCCCAGCTGATTATGCCGTTCGGATAGGTACGGAGGACCTGGAAATGGTCCGGGTACTCCAGCTCGGGCAGGGACTTCGGGAACCTTTTGATGGACGGTTGATAGTGCGAGCCTGGAGTGTTTTGACCGAGGGCTTCATGGGGGCGCTCGTTATTATATTCAGCTTGAAAGGCATCAAAGCAGCGCTGCTGGGCGCGCATGCTGCTGCGAGGCGGCCGCGCCGTCTCCGCCTTCAGAGTTCGGTGCATTCGCTCGTGGCGGCCGTTCTGATCTGGGCGCCCCGGCATGATTCGCTCCGGACGAATTCCCAGACGCATCCACCAAATCGAAAGCTGGGACAGCCCTCCGGGCGCGAGACTCGAGAAGGGCGCGCCGTTGTCCGTGCGAATTGCGTCAGGCAAGCCGAACTCGCGAAACGTGCGTTCGAAGACTTTGAGCACGGGCTGCGTGACAGTGCTCTTGAGAGCCTTGCAGCAGAGTAGGTAGCGACTGAAGCCATCGGTGATGGTCAGCGGGTTGCAGCGGCTACCACCAACGGCGAAGTGCCCCTTGAAGTCAGCGCACCAGACGCGATTGGGGCCGTCGTACTCACGAAGTCGACTGCCGTAAGGATCGCTTCGGAGCCGCCTCTTGCGCCGTCCTACCAGGCCGTTCCTCTTTAGAATCTCGCCCACTGTACTGGCGACTGGCAGCTCGACCTTCGGATGGTGACGATGCACCAGCACCAACAGTTTGCGAGGGCCCCACGTTGGATGCTTCCGGCGTGCAGCTACAAGCAGCTCGACGACATTCGATTCAACTTTCTGCGGGTGATTTCGCGGAGCACGCGAGCGATCTTCGAGCGCCGCAACGCCACCGCGTTCGTACCTTTCCTTCCACTTGTAGCCCTGTTTCCTGCTGATTCCGAAGCGTTCGCAGAGCTCCGTAAAGCTGTCCTCGCCTGCCAACATCGCGGCTACGAAGCGCACTCGCTCGTTCATAGGTGACGTCTCTTTCCAAGGCATGACCGCATCGGCGCACACCTTCGAAGAAAGTGTCACCCATGTTCCCGGTCTGATTTGTCACCTATGTACCCGGTTTGAACCCACTTTTTGTTTGACACAGTTTGTGGGGGTCATGGGTCGAGGGAAGCAAGGTGGCGTCCAGGACGATCGTGAGTGGGCGTGCTTGGCCCAGGGCGAAGCGATTGAGCTACTGGTGGCGCGAAACTCGTTTCGGAGCTGAAAAAGCGGCGTGCGGCGTTTTACGACCTCGAAAAAGTGCGTGTTAGACAATAGACATGGACCAACGAGATCGTTTGCAGTCGTTGACGGACAATGATCTTTTGGCGGGACTATCGAGCATTGTGCGCCAGAGAAATCAGATCACGGCTGAGTTTCTTGCGTACCTGGCAGAGCTCGATCGGCGGCAGCTATTTCTCGATCTGGGTTATCCGTCGTTGTTCGACTACTGCGTCCGAGCGCTCGGGTTGTGTGAGTCGACGGCGGGAAGGCACATTGCGGCGGCGCGGGTTTGTCGGGATCATGCGCAGGCGTTGGCGATGGTGGCGCGTGGCGAGCTGCATGCTTCGGGGCTCAGCTTGATGAGGAAGCACGTCACGGCAGAGAACGCGGCGGAGTTGTTCGAGGCATGCGTGCACAAGAGCGCGCGCGAGGTCGAGGTGGTGCTTGCGGCTCGCTTCCCGAAGCCCGACGTAGCAGACTTGATTCGTCGTTTGCCCACTCCCAACGTCGAGAGTGGCGCGTCAACGGCTCGACCCGAACCGCTCTCGGCAGATCGCTTTGGTGTGCATTTCACGGCAGATAGCGAGTTTTGTGAGCTGCTCGAGCGGGTCCGGGGGCTCGCGGGGCATCGCTTGCCGAGTGGTGATCTGCTGACGTTGATCAAGCGCGGGCTGGCGGCGTACGAGCGGGAGCTCGAGAAGGAACGCTTTTCGGTCGGCCGGAAGCCGAAGACGCGGAGCGTTGGAAAGGCGCAATTCGAGTCCGAGCCGCGGTCTTTGGCAGGTGCTACCGAAGAGCAACTCGAGGGGCGTCTCTCCGAGCCGCCTATTCGCTCGCCCGGAGCGAAGCGTGTCCGTCGCCGGTCGGCTGCGGTAGCGCGAGAGGTGCTCTTGCGCGATGGGAAGCAGTGCAGCTTTGTGTCAGCAGACGGGCGCCGTTGTAGCTCGCGTCGGTGCCTGGAGTTGGACCACGTGAAGCCTTGGGCGAGGGGCGGTGCAGACAACTCCGAGAATTTGCGGGTGCGTTGTCGGGCGCACAATCAGCGCTATGCGAAGCAGTGTTTCGGTGAGCTGCACGTGCGTGCGGCTCGCGCTCGGAAGCTCCGGGGCCAGGCCGGCGCGCCGGGGTCGGACGGAGCGATGAGTCGCGGGGCGCGAGCACCTGACGGCGCGCTCGGAGGTGCGAGGTGAGTCTTGGGGGCGCCCTAATCTCGGCGCGGCACGCGCGCGGGAGGAGGCGTGGGCGGTGCGGGGTGCGCGGTGGCGGGGTTAGTTTTCGGGCACGGGCACGGGCACAGGGGAGAGGGTTAGCGGAGCATGAAGAAGATGATGACGCCGGTTACCGAGACGTAGAGCCAGATGGGGAGGAAGACGCGGTTGAGGCGGCGGTGGCGGGCGAAGGCGCGGGTGAAGGCGAAGTAGAACGAGGTGAGGCAGAGGGGGACGACGGCGAGGGAGAGCAGGATGTGGCTGATGAGCAGCGTGAAGTACACGAGGCGGATGGGGCCGACGCCTGTGAACTTGGTATCACCGTGGACGAAGTGATAGCCGAGGTAGCCGACCAGGAAGAGGGACGAGCAGGCGAAGGCGCTGACCATCAGGATGCGGTGGACGGCGATTTTCTTTCGGCGGATGGCGACGTAGCCGGCGACCAGGCACGCGGCGGACAGCGCATTGAAGGTCGCGTTGACGGCCGGCATGAAACTGAGATCCGGGCCGGCCCCGCTGCGTCCGCGCAGCAGAATGAAGGCGATGAACGCGACGGCGAGCGTGGACAGGACTGCGTTGAACGCGAAGAAGGTGCGGTCCGAACGCGGGGTTACGAGGGCGGAGTCGGGGCTCATCAGGCGCTTGGCTTAGCACCGCCCGCGCGCCGAGGCAGCGCCAAACTAAGGGCCTATCCCAATCGGCTCTTAGGCGCGCGCCGCTTGGGCGGTCGGCTTTCGCTGCGGGTTGGGCTCCGCGCCGGCGCTGTAGATGCGGATCTTCTTTTCGATCATGCGTAAATGCTCGGACAGGGTGGCCATGCGTTTCCGGATGTCGTCGCGGTGGAGCTGCAGCAGCGCGCGGCGTTCGGCGAAGGTCGTGTCGCCGCGGCGCAGCAAGCGGGCGTATTGCAGCATGTGCCGAATGGGCATGCCGGTGTCGTGCAGGCGGCGCAGGAACGAGACGAAGCGCACCTCGGCTTCGCCGAAGCGGCGGTGGCCGTTGCGTTCACGCGGCACGCGCGCGAGGAGCCCAATCTTTTCGTAGTAACGCAACGTGTCCGGCGTGGTGCCGGTGGCCGCGGCGCACTCGGCGATGGTCAGCGGTTTGGCGAGCTTGGCCAGCTTGTCCGTCTTGTCCATGCGCTCGGCATAGCGCGTGAACCACGCGCGGGCTCGTTTCATTTTTGTGCCTTGACCTGGAGTGCGCTCCAAGTCGTAGGGTCACGCTCATCGCGAAGGAGCCAGTCATGAACACTCGAAAGCTCGGAAATCTGACGGTATCGGCGCTCGGCCTGGGCTGCATGGGCATGAGCGACTTTTACGGAGGGCGCGACGAAGCAGAGTCGCTGGCCACGATCGACCGCGCCTTGGAGCTCGGCGTCACGCTGCTGGATACGGCCGACATGTACGGGCCGTTCACGAACGAGGAATTGGTGGGGCGTGCGCTGCGCGGCAAACGGCGCGACAGCTTCGTGCTCGCGACCAAGTTCGCCATCGTGCGCGGCCCGCGGCCGCAAGACCGCGGGGTCAACGGCAAGCCCGAATACGTGAAGCAATGCATCGACGGCAGCTTGAAGCGGCTCGGGCTCGACTACGTGGATCTGTATCAATATCACCGCGTCGATCCGACGACGCCCATCGAAGACACCGTGGGTGCTCTGGCCGATCTGGTCAAGGTCGGGAAAGTGCGGCACATCGGGCTATCCGAAGTGAGCGTGAGCACACTGCGCAGAGCGCATGCCGTGCACCCGATCGCTTCGGTACAATCGGAGTACTCGCTCTGGACGCGCGATCCGGAGACAGACGGCGTGCTCCACGCCTGCCGCGAGCTCGGCGTCGGGTTCCTCGCGTATAGCCCACTCGGGCGCGGCTTCTTGACCGGCCAAATCAAGAAGTTCGAGGACTTCGACGCAGATGACTACCGTCGCCAATCGCCCCGCTTTCAGGGTGACAACTTCCAGAAGAATTTGGATCTCGTGACGCGCATCGAAGAGCTGGCGCGAGCGCGAGGTGTTGCCACGTCACAGCTAGCGTTGGCTTGGGTGCTCGCCAAGGCGCCGAACATCGTGCCCATCCCGGGCACCAAGCGGCGCAAGTACCTGGAAGAGAACCTGGGTGCCGTCGAGCTCGCCCTCAGTGATAAAGAGCTCGCACAGCTCGAAGCAGCGTGCCCGGTTGGCGCCGCGGCGGGCACGCGATATCCGGAAACAATGATGGCAACTCTGGCGCGTTGAGCGCCCGCTGAGGCGAATTGTGATTCGACGATTCGCCTCAGCGTGACAATTTGCCGTGCGAAAAGCGGCGGGCTCCGCCGTCCAAGCGCTGATTCTCGCTGGGCACCGCTTTTGCTTCACCGCGAGCGAACCGTTGCGCGTGGCCACGGTCGAACGAAACATGCCCAACCCAACTACCGCCACTGCCCAGGAGCCTTTCCCGCGCGGCAGCGTGATCGGCGACAAGTACCGCATCGATGGCGTGCTGGGCGCTGGTGGAATGGGTGTGGTGCTCAGCGCCACGCACCTCGAGCTGGACGCACCCGTCGCGATCAAGGTCTTACGTGGGGAGCTCGCAAAAAATGGCGAGCTGGCTTCCCAGTTGCTATTCGAGGCCCGCGCCGTGGCACGCTTGCGGAGCGCCCACGTGGTGCGAATCATCGACGTCGCGCGCTTGCCCAGCGGCGCGCCATACATCGTGATGGAGCAATTGCGCGGCTCCAATCTGGCCTCCCTGATCGACGAGCACGGCGCGCTGTCGGTAGACGATGCCGTCGCTTACTTGCGGCAAGCGTGTGAAGGGCTCCGTGAGGCACATGCCCTCGGGATCGTGCATCGCGATCTGAAGCCCGAGAATCTCTTTTTGGCGCGCACCCCCGAAGGTGCGGTGCTCAAGATTTTGGACTTCGGCATTTCCAAATACGTCGGTGGTGTCGGCGGTGCCTTGCGCCGAGCACCGCGCTCCACGCTAACGAGGACCGGGAACGCGGTGGGCTCACCGTTTTACATGGCGCCCGAGCAAATGCGCGCCGCACCCGATCTCGATGCGCGCGCCGACATCTGGTCGCTGGGAGCGATTTTGTACGAGCTGCTCACGGCGCGCTGCCCGTTCGAGGCCGACTCCCCAGCGGCTTTGTGCGCGAAGGTCATGGCCGAGGACGCGCCGTCGCTGCGCGCCTTCTCCGAGTCGATCCCCGAGCAGCTGGACGCCATCCTGCATCGCTGTTTGGAGAAGGAGCCGAGCGCCCGCTATCAAAGCGTCGCTGAATTGGCGGACGCGCTGAGCGATTTCGCGACCACCGAGGCCGCGCTCTCGGCCCGCCACGCTTCGGGCGTCGAGTTGCGCCTCGAACCGGAGTCGCCCAGCAGCGGGCGCGGAACGCTGATCGCGCTGGGCGGCGTATGCCTGATGCTCGTGGGGGCCGGCGTCGCGTTCTGGCAATTGCAATTCAGGGACACCGCGCGTCCGTCGCTGAGCGCGAGCACGTTCGCGACCGAGGTGTCTCCGAGTAGGCCGCTCCCGCCGCTACCAGCGGCGGAGCCCGAGCCGACGGGTGAAATTGCGCGCCGCACCAAGCCGCCCGCGGCCGGTGTTGCGCCAATGCGCTGGCCGAAGCCCGTTCCGCCCGCCGAGCCGATAGCGCACGAGCCACCCGCAGTCTCTGCGGTGGCCACGCTCGAAGTCGCCCCGGCGCCGTCCGCGGCCGACGTCGCGCGAACCGCGCAACCGGTTCCGACGCCTGCCTCGGCGCCTGCTCCGGCTGCTCTCAGCGCGCGTGCTCCTTCGGACCCAGCGCTGCGCTACGGGTTGTGATTCAGCCGAGCGCGGCGCGGTTCGCGGTCAAAAATTCGCGCACGCTTTGCGGTGCTTTGCCGGTGAGCTCGCGTACGGCCGAGCTCACGACCGCGAGCTGCCCGAGCGTGCCGGCGACCTCGAACGACACCAGGAGCTGAGCGATCGGGAGCGGCATCCCCGCGGCTTGCAGGTTTCTGGTGCCGGTTTCTGGGCTCACCGGCAGGTACTCCACCGCTCGAGCCCGCAAAGGTCGGCGCCTTTCGCGACCTGATCGTGGAAGCGTTGGCAGTAGGCTAGACCTCAGCGTTCGCATGTTCGAATTTTTCAAGAACCGCCGCCGCGAGGCACTCCTGAAGCAGCCGCTCACCGCGCAGGAGCGCGCGGTTCTCGACAAGAACCTGCCCTTCGTGGCCGAGCTGAGCGCTGAAGACCGCACCGAGCTCGAGGGCCTGGTGCGCATCTTCGTCACCGAGAAGCATTTCGAAGGCTGCGGTGGGCTCGAGCTCACCGACGAGATCAAGCTCACTATCGCCGCACAAGCGTGTCTGTTGCTCCTCCACCGCGAGACTGACATTTATCCGAACGTAGACTCGATCTTGGTTTACCCAAGCGCTTACCGAGTGCCCACGGAGCAGCACGATGGCTTGGTCGTGCTGACGGAAGACCAAGCGCGCCTCGGGGAATCGTGGCAGCGCGGGCTCGTGGTGCTGTCCTGGGATCACACGTTGTCCGGCGCCGCGCAGCCGCACGACGGTCAGAACGTGGTGCTGCACGAGTTCGCGCATCAGCTCGACGGCGAGGACGGCCCGATGAACGGCACTCCCGTGCTCGGCGCGCGCGCCCGCTACACGTCTTGGGCCCAAGTGTTGGGCGACGAGTTCGACGAGCTCTCACAGCGGCTGCACGCAGGTCGCCGCACCGACATCGATCCCTACGGCGCGACCAACCCGGCTGAGTTCTTCGCCGTCGTGAACGAGATGTTCTTCGAGAAGCCCCACGCCTTGAAGAAGCGCCACCCGGAGCTGTACGCCGAACTGGCCGCGTTCTATCGCCAAGATCCGGCGGCCTAGCCCGCGAGCATCAGGGCAGGCCGGGGACCGTCATGGGGTAGGTCCTGGCGTTCGTGCCGCCACCGACGGCGATCAGCGTCTTGCCGTCCGGACCGCCGTACGCCGAGTTGGTCCCGGTGTTGGTCACGTTGCCCGCGCAGTCAACGGCAATGCCGTCGCCGCCCGGCGTGGGACCCTGGCCCTTGGTGGCTTTGCCCGCTGCGTCGAGATTGAAGACGCCCTTGCCGACCACGTACAGTTTGGTCTCATCCGGTGAGAGCGCCACGCCGTTCAAATTGCCGGCTTCGACCACGGAAGTGAGCCCGAACGGATCGATGCGCACCAGCGCAAAGCCCAAACCGGGGACGCCGTCACCGAGCTCGTAAGTCGTGTTCGAGAAGTACACGTTGCCGTCGCTGCGCGCGATCAGGTCATTGGGCGAATCCAGCTGCTTGTCGCCGACGGCGGTCGCTACTTTGCGGCCCGCCTTGGTCGCCAAATCATACTCCATCACCGCGCGTGAGCCGTGGCAGGCGGCCAGCAGGTTGCCCGAGGGGCTCACGCCGAGGCCGTTGCAGCCCACGTCATGCAGCCAGACCTCACACGTGCCGCCGAGCGGGTACTTGATGATGTCACCGCCCTTGTTGCTGCCCTGGGTGAAGTTGGAGAAGAAGAACGCGTTTTGACTCGCGATCCAAGTCGGCCCTTCGTTGTAGCCGTAGTTGTACTTGAAGCCGCCGCTGTTGCAGATGTTGGTCGCGGCGCCCATGCTTTGTGCAGGGAACGGCCCGGCAGGACAGGTCCACTGCTTCTTCGGACCAGTGGGCCCCCAAAACGATCCACCACCTGCGCCGGCGATACCGAGGGCCCCCGCGGCGCCTGCGCCACCCGAGCTGCCGCCGGCTCCTGCGCCGGCGACCGAGGCTCCGCCGCTGCCAGCGCCCGCGCCAGCTGCACCTGCGGTACTAGAACCGCCTGCACCGGCGCTAGTTGGAGCGCCCGCTTGCCCGGCGGTGCTCGGCGCGCCCGCGCTCGTGAGCGCACCGGCACTGCCGGCCGTTGCGCTCGCCCCCGCGCCAGCGCCGTTGCCCCCCGAACCCTGAGTCACGGCGGGCTCCGAAGAACACGCAGCGAGCGAGGCACTGACGGTGAACACAAGCGAGACGGCAACGGGCAGCTTCATCGTCCTAGTGTGCCTCATTTGATGCGACGATTGGCGGCAAGATCGCAACTCGGTACGCACTAGCGATCTCCAGCAACGCCCAGAGTACAAGCTGCCATTCGCGGTGAAACACCGCCCCCCCCCGGGATGGGTCAATCGAATTTCGAAGCGGAACGATTGTAGCCAGTCTTCCGACTTTGCGTACTTCGTGCTCGGAGAAGGTCGCGTTGGTTCGCGGCGCTTCAGCCGCTCTAAGCCTCGGCTCAGCGCACCACGTCGTTGCGCTTGCAGCCGAACGCGACGTCCATCTTGGCGTCACTAGCGGCGCTCACGCGCTCACAGGTCTTCGGGCACAGCACGACCTGTGTCGGCTTCTTCGGGTCGTCGTAGTACCAGCCCTGCTCGGGCTGCAGCTCGCAGTCCGCCGCGGCCTTCACATAGAAGAACGTGCTCGGCTTGCTCGAGCCTTCTTTGAACGTGACGTTCACGGCCGTGTAATCGATATCACCGGACTTCGGCGCGGGAATGTCGTAGTTGCAAGACAACGCGGATTTGCGGATGTCATACAGCGCGGCCAAGAAGGCTTCGGTCACGTTCCCGGTCGTGGCAATCACCGCCGCGGATTTGGTGCCGCCGGCCTCGGCGATCGCGTTCAGCGCCGTGAGCTCTTCGCCCACGCCGATCACGAACACCGGGATCGAGGGCTTGCCCTCGAAGGACTCCTTGGCCAAGACCAAGGCATTGTCGAGCGAGTTCGAGGGATCGATGTTGGAGGCCGAGCAGGTGTCGTCCGGAATGCCGTCGGTCGCTAGCACCAGCACGGGCTTGCGATCGGCGTGAGTCTTGGCCCAGCTGCGCATGTAGCCGACCATGCCTTGCATCACTTGCACGAGCGGCGTCCCGCCGAACATGCGCTGGCTCGCTATCGCCGCGGTGAACGCGGGTTGCACGCCGGGCAGCACCTGCATCGGCACGATGGGCTCGCCGTATTGATCCACGTTGCACTGCTGGCGCACCGGGAAAAACTGCAGCGCGACGCCCATGTTCTTGTAGTTCGGGTTCTTCGCGAACACGTTCAGCGCGTCCCGCACTTGCGGCCACTTGTCGTCGAAGTCCATCGAATACGAAGTATCGACGCCGAGCCCCATATCGAGCGGTATCAGCGCGACCTGCTGAGCATTGGCCGCGCAAGTCTCCATGTTCGGGTCCGGCTCGACGTTGCCGTCACTGCCGCCATCACCCGGACCCGGCCCGACGTTGATGTCGTTGCCCGTGCCGCCGTTGGCGCTGCCGGTCCCGGAAGTACCGCCGTTGCCGGTACCGCCATTCGTGCCGAATGGGTCATCCGGGTTCTCCACGCTCGGTGAGCCCGAGCCACACGCGGTGAGCAGGCCGAGTGTGCTGAGGAGTGCTGCGATCCCAATCCAAGGCTTGGTCATCATCTTCATCCTCAGCACGGGCCACAATCGATCTGGCCACCGCAGCCGTCATCGACCTTGCCGCAGTGGCTGCCGCACGCGTTCTTGGTGCAGCCGCACACGCCGCTTTGCTGGCTGCCACCGCAAGTGTCGTAAGCGGGTAAGCCGTGGTCGCCGCAGGTGCAGTTCAACGTTCCGCCACAACCGTTCGGGAAGCCACCGCATTGGTTCGGGAAATCCGCGCAGGTCTTGAGGGTCGGGCAGCTGCAGGTTCCGGGCGTATTGACCGCGGTCTTGCTGCACACGTTGCCCGTGCCCGAGCACCCGCAGTCGAGCTTGCCGCCGCAGCCGTCGTCCAACTGCGTGCCGCACTTGCCGGAGTAATAACCGCCGCAGGTGCGCGGCGTACAGCAGGTTTGCGCGCCCGCAGTGCCTTGGCACAAGGCCGTGCCCGTGCACTTGCAGTCGACCGAGCCGCAGGTGTTGGTCACGGTCTTGCCGCACGAATTGCCGCACGTCGGAAGCGTACAGCACGTGTTGCCCGCACCGGTGCAGGACTTACCGCTGCCGCAGTCCGTGCCGCACACCTTCGAGCCGCAGCTGTTGGTCAGCGTGACGCCGCATTGCCCATTGCACACCGGCAACGCGCAGCAGGTGTTGGTGGTGGTGTCGCACGATTTACCGCTGCCACAGGAAGTGGTGGAGCACGTCCGCGAGCCGCAGCTGTTGGTCAAAGTCACGTTGCACTGCCCGTTGCACGCCGGCAGATCGCAGCACACTCCCGCCGCGGCGCCCGTCGCCTTCTTGCAGGTTTGGCCGTTGCAATTGCACGGAATCGTGCCACCGCAGCCGTCATCCAAGTTGCCGCATTGACCTGGATAATAGCTACAATCGCGCTTCTGGCAGCACGTGCCGGCAGTCCCCGTGGCCTTCGAGCTGCACACGCCGTTCGCGCCGCAGCCGCAATCCACCGTCGAGCCGCAGCCATCGCTCAAGCCCGTGCCGCATTGAGCTTTATAGTCGTCCGCGCAGGTCTTGGCGGCGCAGCAGCTGCCATCTTCCTTACAGACTTCCTTGGCGCCCTTGGGCGTCTTCGGACAATCCTTGGTCAGCTTGCCCTTGCAGCCGTCGTCGAAGGTGCCACAAGCTACCGCATCTGCTTCTGCGGGCAACTTGGGTACGCAGGGCGCGCCGCACTTGCCGTTCGTGTTGCACACATCCGGCTTCGCGCACGTGCCGCAGTTGACGAGCTTGCCCCCACATTGCGCCATCGTCTGCCCGCACTCACGCTGCTCGACGATGCATTGCCACGGGGGCTCCGGGGGACCACAGCGGTTCGCAATGCCGTCCGTCGCGCAATCCTGACCGACGGGACAATCGCCGCACTTCACCGTGCCGCCGCAACCGTCCGAGATATAGCCGCACTCCGCGCTCTTCGCGGCGCACAGTTCCTTCACGGGCTTGGGCACGCAGGCGCCGCCCGCGGCCGCCGGAGCGGGCTCGCAGCGGTTATAAGCCGCGTTGCAAACGCTGCCCTTCTTGCATTCTCCGCAATCAGCCGACTTTTTGTGATCGCCGCAACCAAGCCAAGCCGCGCCGCACTCATAACCGAGGTCGCCGCAGGTCGGGTTCGTGCACTCAGTGCATTTGTTGGTATCCGGATCACATTCCTTGCCGTCAGGGCAGTCACCACAGTCCAAGCGCGCGCCGCAGGTATTGCGAATGCGCCCACACTCCGCGCCCAGATCCGTACAAGTCAGCTTGGGCGCGATGCAGGTATGCGCGTCCCGATCGCAAGCCATACCCGCCGCACACCCGCCACAATCTAGATTCAGGCCCGTACACGGATCGTGCACCGGACCGCACAGCCCATCACACGACGTATAAATCGGCTGACACGCTGGGAGCTCCGCCGGCGCTCCCGCGTCGGCCTCAGTCTCGCCCGCGCTGCCTGCGTCACTCACGCTGCCCGGCTTTCCAGCACTACCGTTCGCACCGCCACGCGCCGTGACCGGCTTGCCCGCCGCGCCGGATTCCGCCACGTCCCCGCCACCATTCGCGGAGTCACCAGCGCCGCCGCCGTTCGAGCCATCGACCGAGCTCGAGCCCGAAGAGCCGCAAGCCGACGCCAGCGCCATCGCCGCAACAGCCGCAAAAATTGCCTGAATTACCCGGCCAAATGGACACGGACCACGAACGCGGATCGATTGACTCATCGGACCTTGGACTCCCCGAGCAAACAACGAGCGTACGGGTGCGCTTATCAATGGGTCAACGGAAACGGATCACCCACCCCGTCGTTTTATCCCCCACACCCTCACGCCCACCGCACCCGACTCACTAGCCCCGCACCGCCCTCACGCACACGCACCTCACACTCGCCAAGCCGCCTCGCATGCTGCGACGGACCCGTCGAGCGCGCATCTCTGCCACATGCAAAGCCTCCAACCAAGCCCTCGCGCCACACCGCCGTCCATCCGACGAAACAACGAACAACGCCCGCCATCCCGCGCAAACGCCTCACACCGCACCGCCGCCTTCGAAAGAGCCGCAGCTGCCTTCCCCCCTCGAGCCCACTGCGAAGCGCCGCTTTCCCCTCGCTGCGGAACCAGCTCGGCGAAGTCCAAGCTTCATTAATCCGCCCAGTCCCCGCTTGGCAACCGACGCCGCGCCAAATCCCGCGCGCGGCAAAGGCCGAACTGGAGCGCGAAGCGCGAGCAGGCCAGACCGTCACACGCCGTCCCGCAGAGGACAACAAACCCAACTCAAAAAAGCAGCCCTATTCTCAACAAATCAATGGTCGGCAACACCGTTTGCCCGACCGCACCGGCGACGCTCTCCATCGTGTTCTGTAGTGGAGTGACGTACTGCTGCACGGCGCTGGGCATCGACCCATCTACGCTGCTCGCGGTGCGGCTCGTGAGCGGGATCTGCAAGCCCGCGTCGATGCCGATGCTGAAGCCGGGATCCCAGGTCCACAGAAAGCCGATTTGCGGATTGAGGAACGTCGTGTCCACGCCGAGCGTGACCGGCACGGTGTAGCCGTAGCCCGACACCGAGGCCTGCGCGTTCAAGTGCTGACGGCCTGCGCGCAGCCCGACGAAAAACGGACCGCGGAACGGGAACACGCGCGCGCTACCCGCGATCGCCCAAGCGCCAACCTGCACGTCGGAGACCGAGATCTGCGGCAGCGCGCTGTATTCCAAACCGAACGCCAACGTGCGCTCGAGCTTCACGATGCCTTCGACCGCGAGCGGGCGCGGAAAGCCGACGCCCACGAGCGCACCGATCCGCACATGATCGGTGCGCAGAGAGCTCGAACCATTCACCTCACTCGACGGCTTATCGCGCGTCGGCAGCGGCCCTTCCGAGGGCGGCGAGGGCCCCGGCGAAATGGGCCACAGATCCGGCGCCAGCGCGGCGCTCTGCGCGCGCGACGCGCCGTTCCAAAAAAACGAACACGCACACGCGCTCGCCAGAGCCGCGCGAAGCACGCTCTGCCGGGCTGACCAGGATATCATTGGGATACCTCCTTCTCAGTCTGGTGCTGCTGAGGCACACAGGCTTCATGGGCCGGCGATTTCGAATTATTTCCCGCTGATCCCAGCGGAAAATAGCTGAGCTATTGGAGAGCGCTGGTGGCGTCTTACAGCTGATGAATTGCGACCAATTGTCCCGCTGTGCGCGCACTTGACTGCTCCTCGCGAACGCGCAGCTCGCCTGTAGTAAGCACTCATCCGGCCAGGTCAACGCTTCGGGCGGCACTCGGGCGCGGCCGGCGCAGCGCCTGGGCGGGCAATGGCGGCGCTAGGCCTGGTTCCGCGCCTGGCGCAGCCGGCGCAGCCGGCTCATCCGGCGCGGCACGACGAGCATCGACGTGCTCATCCAGCACGATGACATCGCGCACTCGACCAGTCGACGCTCACTGCGGCCAACGTGGCGAGCCGCGCATTCGGTAAACGGTACGGCAAAGTGTACCTGGCGGGCTTTTCGAATCAGCTCCGCGTGTACGTTCGCAAGTGAACGCGCCGCCGTGGATGGCTCGAGTCAATCAGCGTGAGATCGAACTTCGTCAGCCGATCAAACGATCTTTCGATAGGTACAGCTGCAAGAACGTGATGATCAAGAACAGCCAGCTGAACGCGCGAAATGATCGATAGCGCGGCAGCAGCAACGGTACCCCAGAAACGATCAACGCCGCGCCCAGCGCACGCGCTACATCGCTACTCACACCGCTGGCGGTCGCGCCGCTATTGAACGAAGCAACGCCGCGCAACACCAGCATTGCGCCCGCGAGTGCTAGACGACTACACGGCCAGAACAAACCCGGACTCATCGCCGGCGGAGCGACGGACGTGGTCGGCGCAGACGAAGAGCGAAACGCGGCAGACCCCGGCGCAGGAGGCACCGAAGGTGCCGGCGGAACGGCGGAAGGCGGGTCGGAGGTCATGGCTGTCACTTGGCGCCGACCCTTCGCGGTCGGGAGCCGTGACAGCCGTTTACGGCCAACTCGAGCCGCGCCTTCAGGGCAAGCTACGCCAGAGCTCTCGAAAGCCCTTGTTCGAGGTATTCGACTTTCCGGCGCCGGTGTCGTGTCCTACACCGGGGCCAACGCAGTACACGACCGGCCCCAACCGCGCTATCGGCGAACTGGAGGCGCCGGGCGAATGCCGACTTGCTTTCGGATCTTCTTCAAGAAGGTCTGAGTGCACGAGCCATGGCTCGCCTCGTGCTCGATGATCTCGCGCGTGAGGCGGTTCTTGGTGTCAGCCGCGCAGCTCGCGCTGTCGCGTATTTCGGTCGCCAACTTCGAGCCTTCGGTCGTGGACGGCCAAAGTTGCTTTGCGACGGGCGCGACCAGACCATTCGAACCGCGGTGGTGCGCGGGCTTGGTCTTGGTCACGTCATGAAAACCGTTGTCTGCCGAACGGTGCCCCGATCCGTGACAACCAGGACAAGTCGTGGTGAGGCCGAAGGTATTACCGATTCTGCCGTCCCCTCCGCAAACTCCGCAGTTTTCAGACGCCAACGGGGACGCTCAATTTCTGATCGCAGAATGTCCGCATGTTCATGGACACACCGTACCCCGCCCAGCGCGACGGAGCCAGCTCCAGCCTAGATCCCAGCTCGGTCAAGTCGTCAACTTCACGACCACGGTGCCGGCTACGTAGTCGTGCAAGCAGCGCTTGTTCTTGCGGAAAATGAAGACGACGTCGAACACGCCGAGCCAGGGGCCCACGATTGGGATCTGCGAAAGAATGGTGATGGGCAGGGAGCGCAAGAGCAGCAACTTCCAGCCGGGGGTGCGTTCGCCAGTGGCCAGATCCTCGACCCGGATGTGCATCAGCATTTTGCCGACGGTCTGCGAGGACTTGAACAAAAAATAGCCATGCACCAGGCAGTACACCCCAAAGCCCACGGCGCCCCAAGTGGCAGTGACGAGCGGGGTTGGTTTTTGGATGTGCGGAAAGCCGTCGAAGAAACCGAACTTGTATTGCAAGGGGCCCATGATCGCGATCGAGATCAAGCCGTCGATGAAGGCGGCCCACCAGCGTTCGCTGCGCGTGGCAAGGCGGTCGCCGGCGTCGGCCTGGCCCGCGGGGTCGAACGGGTCGCCATCGGCTTGCGGTGGTTGATAGGGGCTGAACGGGGAGGTCACAACAAGTTCCTCGCTTTGAGTTGCAGGTAGCGGCTGACCAGCTTTCCGGTGAGCGTGCGCGCGTCCGTTTCTAGTACCAAGGCGCCCGCGCGTCTCATGTCGGTTGCTACTGCACGCTGATTGCGCAAAATCTCTGCTGCTGCGGCCTTGGTATAGACGTCGGGCGCAACGCGGGAGCCGGGCTCGGCCAAAGCTTCGATGTCGGTATCGCGAAACAGTATGACCAACGGCAAATGCGTGCTGCGGATGGCTTTGACGCGGCGTAACAACAGCTCACCCACCGTGCTGTCGATGACGTGCGAAAACAAGATGACCAACGCGCGGCTGCGCACGCGCGCCGACAGATACGAGAACGCTCGCTCGTAGTCCGGCTCCACGAGCACGGGGTGCAGGTCGTAGGCGGCTTGAATCAGGCGGCGCGTGGCGCTCGGGCCGCCGCCCGGCGAGACGAAGACGCGCACGGTTTGATCGAAGCCGAGCATGCCGACGCGATCACCGGTGCGGCTCGCGACGTGGGCGAGCATCAGGCTCGCGTTCAACGCGTGGTCGAAGCGCGATAGTCCGGCCTCGATACCGGTCATCATGCGCCCGGCGTCGAGCATGAAGACGAGGTTCTGATTGCTCTCGAGTTGGTACTCGCGCACGGTGAGCCGCTGGCGGCGCGCGGTGGCTTTCCAGTCGATCGCGCGGTGCTCGTCGTCCGGGACCTGATCGCGGAGGCGCGCAAACTCACTCTCGCCGCCCTTCAGTCGCGAGACACGCACCAGCGCGTACTCGCGGCTGTCACGCGCCATCAAGTCGAAGGCCTGCAGCTGCTTCAAGTCAGGGTACACGCGCACCGCGGAGCTCGCCGGCACGCGCAGTTGTCGCTGCCACAGGCCGAACAAGGATCGATAACGGACATGGTGGTCACCCAGCACGTATGCGCCGCGCTCGCTCGGTTCGATGTGATAAGTGAGCGTGAGCTGACCGCGCGCTGGGATTTCACCCCGGGCGGGAAGGTCGCTGGTCTGGCCGCCATCGAATAGATCGTCTCGCACTTCGAGCTGTAGCCTGCGGCCGGCGCGTGAGCTCAGCTCGAGCCGCACCGCATTGCGACGCTTCAGCGACAACACGTCGGGCGCGACGCGGCGGATCTCCAACTGACGACGCAAGCAGAACGAGAGATCGAATGCCGCGCATACGAGCAGCGCGCCGTCCAAGAGCAGCACGCTCTTCACGAGCGAGGGCTCGAGCGCGGTGAACGCGCTGAGGGCCAGCGGTGCCAGGCACAACCAGACCAAGGCTCGAGTCGGGACGACGGCGATGTTCATCGGCAAATGGGCTCGATCAGGCCGCCGTTTTGGGCACGACCGCGTCGCGCAGCACGGCGTCCACGCAATGATCGGCGGTGAAGCCTTCGAGCTCGGCGTCGGGCTGCAATTGCAGGCGATGGCGCAGCACGGCATGCGCGTAGGACTTCACGTCGTCAGGAATCACGAATTGTCGACCTTCCCAGAGCGCGTGCGCACGCGCGACGCCGAGCAGGCCGATCGAGGCGCGGGGCGAAGCGCCCAGGCTCACCGAGGGATGCGTGCGCGTGCGCCGCACGATGTCCGTCACGTAATCGATGATTTCACGCGTGATGCGGATGCCGCCGAGCGCGCGCTGCATCTCGAGCACCGAGGCCTGACTCGACACTTGATTGAGCCCCGACAGGTCCGCAGGATCGAAGCCCGCGACATAGTTGGTTAGGAGCTGTGCCTCGGCCGCTTGCGAGGGATGCTTGACATCCAGCTTGAGGAGGAAGCGGTCGAGCTGCGCTTCGGGCAATGGATACGTACCCTGCGACTCGATAGGGTTCTGAGTCGCGAGCACCAGGAACGGTTCGGGCAACGGGCGCGTGATGCCGTCGGTCGTGACGCTGCGCTCTTGCATCGCCTCGAGCAGCGCCGATTGCGTCTTGGCTGGGGCGCGGTTCACTTCGTCGGCCAAGAGCAGCTCGGTGAACACCGGGCCGGGGACGAACGAGAATTCACCGAGCTTCTGGCTGTATAGCGTACTGCCCGTGATGTCGCTGGGCATCAAATCAGGGGTGAATTGAATGCGCCGGAACGAGAGGCCGAGCACCCGTGACAGCGCCCGCACGAGCAATGTCTTACCGAGACCGGGCACCCCCTCGATCAGCACGTGCCCGCGAGCCACCAGCCCGACCAAGACGTGCTCCACGAGCGCCTCTTGACCGACTAGCACGCGGCTCACTTCCGCTTCGATGCGCCGTAGCTCCGCGCTCAGTTCTTCGAGATTCACTTCGAGCCTCCTGCCCGTAGGGTTACAGATTCCAACTTTTCGAGAGACGTCAGATCCGCAGCCGAGGGCTTCGCCTGAGCGGCGTCTTCTTGCGCGTCGCGAGCCTCGGTGAGTAGCAGCACCAGCTCTGACTCGGGTAGCTCGACGCGGGTCGCGACGCGCCCCGCAAGATCGATCAAGCCGATGGGCTGCTGGGGGCTCAGGCGGTCACGCAGCCGATCGGTGAGCCAAGAGCCGTACGTGGCGAGGGCAAAGCGCGTGGCACGCGCACGGCGATAGCTTTCTCCGAGGGCGAGCACGTGATCGCGAAACGCGCGCCGCTTTTGGGCGATCGGATCGCGCGGCAAGCCGAAGCGCACGCCGCCGTGCCAGCCGAACAGCACGCCGAGCAGCGCGAGCTGAGCCAGCAGCACGCCGAGGCCCGCCTTGAACAAGGACGAGAACGTGGACTTCGATCCTCCGCCTGTCCACGGCCCGACGAGCTCCAGCACGTGGCCGGGCCGGCGCAGCAAGCTCGTGACGAAGAACGCATTGTCGCCCAGACTGAGTGAGGCGCTGGACAAAAATTCTTCGTCCGCGAAGTAGAGCACGCGACCAGCGCCGTAGCCGCGCTCGGCGACGTAGGGCTGGGCTTTGGCGGTGGCAAAGGTCCGGTCATGGGCGCGCGCTGGCGGCGGCAGCTCCAGCGCGTGCTCGGCGACCGCAGACAGCTCGAGCTGGGCCGGCTCGAAGCCGACCGGGAGCCAGCCGAGCTTCCCCGAATACCCCGCAGGCACGTAGTGAGTGTGCGTGGCCTCTTCGAGATCTTCACTCTTGCCGGTCACGATCAGCGTCCCGCCGTCCGAAGTGAATTCGAGCAGCTTGCTCCAGACTTCGCTCGGTTGCTCGCCCACGACGAGGATCGCGCTGACCTCCGGCTCGATCTCGTCGATCGCGCGGACGCGCCGGCGGACGGTGGTGTGCTGCTCTTTGAGCATGTGCGTGAACACCCCCAGACCGTTGGCAGAGCCACGAAAATCCCCAGCCAAGCCGCCCGCACCGCAGCTGCTCTGGCCGAGGCACAACCAGAGCA
This sequence comes from Myxococcales bacterium, assembly GCA_040348785.1. Classification (GTDB taxonomy): domain Bacteria; phylum Myxococcota_A; class Polyangia; order Polyangiales; family Polyangiaceae; genus PMG-095. The sequence continues at coordinate 21,077 of JBEQTH010000009.1, forward strand.
GGACCGCGGCGGAGAGCGCGCGCGTCACGATCGGTTGCACGCGCTCGAACAGCTTGCGGTACAGATCCGCATTGGCGACTGCGCCGCCGAACTGCACCGCCTCCACATCGCGGAACACCTCGCGAACGGGGCCGTGCAAGCTGGGATCAGGGCGTAGCGCGCGCAGGTAGTCGCCGTTGGTGAGCGCGGGGCTCACGTGCAGCTTGCCCGAGATGCGCAAGGCGTGAATCAGCGCGGCCTGTAAGGTGGCGACGGCTTCCTCGAAGCGCGAAGCGGACGCTGCGCGCTCGGCTTGGGCCCACAACCGAGCAACGTCACCTTCGCCGCTGCGGCGCACCACGCGCGCCGGCTCGTCCGAGGCAAAGTTTTGGACGGGCTTGCTGGCTTGCAGCTCGAGCCGGGCGCTGCCGAGAGTGCGCCACAAGGCGATGGCGAGCGTGACGAACAAGACCATGAGCACGGCCCAAAAGATCAGATCGGCGAGGCCACCGAGCCAGGCAGGGATGTGCCAATGGCGCTCGGGGTCGTCCTTGATTTGGCAGGCCATCTGGAGGCCCGGGCAGCGCTGGCGGACCTCGACCTTCGACAGGGCGCACGCCGCCGCATCGCCAAACGGTTCGAGCTCTTTGGCCCGACAGAACGACGCGCTCGGATCCGACAATGCGCCGGACAAGGAGCGCTCGACGTCGTCTTTGGAGACCTCTTGGAACGGATCGGTCGCCTCGGCGACGGCTTCGCCTTTCGTCTGCTCTTCGTCTCCTGGCTGGTCTTCGTCCGTGGTTTCCGATTCGTCTTTGGCCTCCTGCGGGTCGTCGTCCGAGGCGGGTTTCGGGCTGCTCGTATCGGAAGCCGGTAGCGATTGTTGGCGGCTTTCGAGCGCGTTGTCGCTGGCCGCCGGCTCGTCGTCGGCAGCGCGAGCCACGCCAGGCAACGCGAAAAGCGTGCTCGCGAAGAGCAGGAGCAACGCCCACGAGCGACGCGTCACGACGGAGTCGCTCCCAGGGTGCGGCCCAGCTCCAAAAAGCGCACTTGAATGTCCCAACCCTCGCGCCGCGTGCGATTGTCGATGTACGAAAGGAAGCGCATGCTAGCGACCAGCGGCAGGGACAAGAACAAGCCAAAAATGCCCGCTTCCGCGTTGAGCCCACCCCAGACTTCGGACAAGCCTTCGATCGGCAAGCCCTCGGCACCCAGAGTCTGAGCCATGACCTGAGCCACGGCGATGAACGCGAGCGAGGTTGCCACGAGCGCTAGCCAGACCAGGAAGCTTTGCGCCACGCGCCGAGTCGTGAGCCGCCCGGTGCGCCGATAGGCCACGACCGGCCCAGCTCCCTCCAGCACGATCACTTCGCCCAAATACAAGCCGCGCGCCACGGCGAGCGGAATCAAGATCACGATCAAGGTCCCGCCGCACAGCACCAGCAAGGACCACAGCCGGACGACGCAGATCCGAAATAAAAGCCGCGCCGAAGTCCGAATCACCTCCGCGACACTCACCTCGGCGCTGAACATCAAGCGGCCGGCCGCCACCGTGAACGGCAGTTGCAGGAGCGGCGCGAGCACGAGGGCCAGCACACAAGCCCAGATGGGCGCGTCGGTGAGCCCGCTCTTCAGCAGCCACCAACAGAGCGCGTAAGCGGGCGGCAGCAGCCACAAGCACAGCTTCAAATACAAGCTGCCACCCAAGACCAAGCAGAAGCGCAGCGAGAGATCGATGATCTCGCTCAGCCTGCGTTCACGCACCACGACGCGGGCTTCCCAGACGTTCATGGCGCCGCCCGGCTCGTGCCCTGCCAACGCCCCGCGAACGCGAGGAAGGCAAACACCGAAGTCCATGCGACGCCGGCAAACACGTACTTCACCACGTTCGGTAGCGACGAAGGCGACCAGAAGGCTTCGATCAAGGCCGCGATGCACAACATGGCCGCAGCGCCAGACACGAGCTGCGCGAGCTCGGCCGCGTGGTGGCGGAGCGAACCGAGGCGCGAGCGGCCACCGGTGTTGATCAGCGCACTGCCCATGCGCAAGCCGGCCCCGCTGGCGATGACCAACGCCGTGAGCTCGAACGCCGAGTGACCACACACGAAGGTGAGCAAGTTGCGAGCGTGACCGGCGCGCTGCACGAAGCCGAACACGGTGCCGATCGACAGCCCGTTGTACAACGTGAAGAACGCGCTGCCGATGCCGAACAGGATGCCCGTCGCGAAGCAGCGAAAGGCGATGCCCACGTTGTTGTTCACGTAAAACCCGGTCATGGCAGCGTCGACCTGCCCGGCTCGGCCCTCGGAAAACCCTTCGGCATATGCCTTGGACAGCTCTTCGAGCGTCTTCAACGGCAAGACGGAGCTGGCGAAGGTCGGCGAGCTCAGCGCGCCTTGCCAGCCGACGATCAGGGGCACCACGAACATCAACGCCGCGGCCAACATGAACGGCCAATTCTTGCGGAACGCGCGGGGAAACCCGAAGCGGAGCGCGGCCCAGGCGTCGCGCAGGGCGTAGCTTCGCGAGCCGTACAAGGCGTTGTGGGCGCGCGCCGTCAGCGAGTCCAGGTAGGCCACGACGTCGGCGGCCGAGCCGGCTTGGCGCGCGCGCATCAGATCCGCGCACACCGCGCGATACAAAGCCGCCCCGCGCGAGATGCTGGTGGCCGACAGCTGCGAAAAGGGCACGTCGCGCGCGAGCAGCGCCGCCAGCTCTTGCCAATCAGGCGAGCGCCGCGCAACGAACGCTTCTCTATCGAACACGTTGCTTCTCTCCGCTTTCAAGCGCGCGTGCGTACAATAGCCCCAAGAAGCGTGACGCATCTTGGTAAGACACGTTCAAACGCTCGGCGTAGGCGGGCGCGAGCATGCTGGCCAGCTCGTCCTCTCGCAACGTTTGCAGCTCGGGCGCTCGGCGCAAAAATAGCTCCAGCGCCTCCAGAACCGGTCCGGGAAGATCGACGCGCGAGGGCAGAGCGTCCAACTCCGCTGGCTTCGGCGGCGGGCTCAAGCGAATCGGCTCACGCAGCCGCTTACGCTCCTCGAAAATGACCATCGTATCGGCGGCCCAATCACCCAAGCGGCGAAAGCGCGGATCGAGCGCCATGGTCACGAGCCCGATCACGTAGCCCGTGGGTAGAAAGTCGGCCGCGCGCAGCAAGTTCCGGAGCACGCTGCTACCGAAGGAGATGGGCAAGCCATCCCGGGTAACGACGCGCAGGCCGAGGGCGCGCTTGCCCACGCTGCGCCCGTTCATGAACGCCTCGCAAGCCACGAAGTACCCCCACTCGAGCAGGAAGAAAAAGAGCAGCATCGCCCCCACTTTCCAGCCCGAAAGGCGATCCGTCCCGCTCGAAGTGGCCAGCGCGAGCGCGGTACCCAGGAACACCAACACCAGCGCGCGCACGACCAGATCGATCCCATACGCGAACGCGCGGCGCGCCGGACCGGCCACGCTGCAGCTGAACAACACGTGCTCCGGTGTCTCGATGTCGACCGTGGTGTCGAGTGGGCGCCGCTCCCCGTCCCCGGACCGCGGAGGCGCGTAAAGATTCACCACCGGTCCACCATTTCCCGAAATTCAGGCTAGGCGCTTCCGCCTGCGCTGGCAATAGTCAGCCGGGGGCCCAGCCCTCCCGCTCGAGTAACGCGCTCACACGCGCTCGCACCTCGTCGCGGATTTCGCGGACGCGCTCCACGGGCTTGCCCTTGGGATCTTCCAGCGGCCAGTCGTCGCGCTTCAAGCCCGGGCTGGCAGGGCATTGTTCGCCGCAGCCCATCGTGATCAGTAGCTGCGCGTCGCGGGCCAGCTCGTCGCTGAGCTGCCGAGGCTTCTGCGCGGATAGGTCGATACCCACCTCGCGCATTGCCTCGAGCACTTCGGGATGCACGCGCGTGCCGGGCTCGGTGCCGGCCGAAAGGGCGCGTGCCTTCGTCGCGTCGGCGAGCGCGTTGAACCAAGCAGCGGCCATCTGCGAGCGGCCGGCGTTGTGAATGCACGCAAAGATGACGGTAATCATAGGGGCTCTTTCGAGATATCGATGTGGTCGACGACGCGCGCCGCATTGTCCGGCAGCGCGGGCACGAGCCAACGGAAGAGGGCCGTCGCAGCCGCTGCTCCGAGGAGCTGCGCTACGATGAAGCCGGGCGCGTCTGCCGGGCGAATCCCCGCGAAGGTGTCAGTCGCGGCCCGCGCCAAGGTGACGGCAGGATTGGCGAACGAGGTCGAGGCCGTGAACCAATACGCCGAGGTGATGTACGCCCCGACAGCGAACGGCACGACTCCGGCGCGCCGTCGAGAACAGCCCCAGATCACGGACAGCAGGCCGAAGGTCGCCACGAATTCGCTCAGCATCTGCGCCGCACCCGAGCGCTCGTGCCGGGACGCGAAGAACAGCGCGGGCTCGCGGAACATGAGGTGCGCCACGGCAACTCCCGTAAATGCCCCCACGAGCTGCGCGATCAAATAGCTCGGGACCTCGAGCCACGGCAGCCCGCCGAGGCTCGCGTCAGCGAGCGTCACCGCCGGGTTGAAGTGCGCTCCAGAGATGGGACCGAAAGTGAGAATCAAGGCGACCAGCCCAGCACCCGTCGCGAGCGTATTGGCCAACAGCGCGAGGGCGACGTTCCCGTTCGCGAGCCGCTCGCCCATGATGCCAGAACCGACCACGACGGCGAGCAGCAGCGCCGTGCCCAATGCCTCGCTGACCGCTTTTCTCAGCAGCATTCGCGCTTCCTGCCGGATGCAAGCGGCTCTTGCTGCGCGCTCGGTAGGCTCGTGGGTGCACAACACCCAGACGCGGCTTTCACGGGATCAGCGTGCATCTCGGCAGCGTCGCCTTTGACGACGAAGACCTCCCACAGGTTGCCATCCGGATCCTCGGTCCACACCTTGTCTTGCAACGCGTAACAGCAAGTGGTGTTCTCCTCGGTGAACGTCTTCAGGCCCGCGTCTTTGAACCGCGTCCAAGCGCTGGCAACGTCTTCCGTGGCCGCGACTTGAATACCGAAGTGGCTCGCATTCACGCCCGTGCGCGGCCCCTCTTGCATCGTCAGATTGAGTGACGGCTCGACCAAGTCGAACTTGGCGTAGCCGGGGCGGCGCTTCGTGACCGGAGCTCCGAAAGCTTTCTCGTAGAAAGCGACGGATGCGTCGATGTTCGAGACGTTCAGGGAAACGTGGGCCTTGATGATGTTCATGGGTAACCTTTCAAAAACTCGAAAGAATCGAGCAGAAAATCAGCAACAGGACGCCTTACCGCCACGCTTGCAGCAGTCCTCCCACAGGTAGTCGGTCAGCCCGCGCAGGGCCGGATAATCCGCCGCGTAGAACAGGAAGGTGCCCTCCGAACGGCTGGAGATCACGCCGGCGTCGGCGAGGCGCTTCAGGTGGTGGCTCAGGGTGGAGGCCGGGAGGTCGACATGCGCTTGGATATCACCCGCGGGCACGCCGGCACTGCCCGCCTGCACCACGAAGCGCAGGATCTTCAAACGCACCGGATGACCGAGCGCGCTCAGCTGTTGCGCGTGATGTTCGAGCTTCGCACTCATCGGTCTATTTCTAACTTTTTCGAAATATCTGCGCAAGCTTTATTTCGATATTTTTCGAATAGGAGCCCGAGCGGAACTGGGAGCCCCCTCGACTGAAAAGACAAAACCGACTACCTGAGGGTCAACGAGCAACCGAGTGTCTTCGCCTCGGGGAGCGAAATCGCCTGTTCAGCGAGCGCTTGTTCGAGGGCACGCGCGAGGTACGGCGTTGCATCGTCCGTGAGGTGATTGCGGTCCGAGTCGATGCCGCCGCGAAATAGGACCTTGCCATTGTGGTCGATCAGCAGCGAATAGGTGGCGTAGTCCGCTTTCATGGCTCGCGCCGCTGTGCCTTCGGGGTCCAGTAAGATCGGGTACGGGTAGCCACGTCGCGCGGCTTCGGCGCGGTCCCTCGACAATGATGCGTCGAGCTCCGAATCGATCGCGAAGAAGGAAACGCCCCGCTCGCCGTAGCGCTTCGCAAGCGCGATCAGGCGCGCATCGTGCTTGGCCTGGCAGGGGCAGCGCGCGGCAAAGAATTCGATCACGGTCAGCCGTGCGCCCGGGTCCGCGACCGTGTGCGTTGTACCGTCAGTGCCCAGGAACTGGCCCGAAAACGAGTGGGGTGCGCGCGCCGGCGCGCAGCCCGCGAGGCTCAGCGCGACGATTGCGCAGCACCTCAAGTCCACGAACGCACCACGGTGAAGGCGAAACCGATCAGGCCGGTTTGGTTGCGGCTCGTGCCCGAAATGGGCGGGTTGGCGAAGATCGCAGATTGTAACCGCCAAGTATCGGAAAGCGGCAACAAGCCCCCCAGGGTAAGCGTCGTGAGGCGATGCCCGGAGCGCGGCACTTCCTGAGAGTCGATACGAGCATTGCCCTCCGTCGCGTATGAAGCGCTGAGAGCGACGGCGGCTTCGCTCCGGAACACGTAGGCAGCGGCGGCGAGAGCGGTCCGTTGCGTCGCCAGTCGCTCGTGGATCGAGATGCCGGAGCTCGTCACAGTGCGAGCGCTGCGTGCCGCAGCAACGCCGGTCGCGCTCACCAACCATGGCCCGAAGGCTTGTTCGATGGCGATGCCTAGGCTGCCCTGGTACGCGCCAATCCCGGTAGCGTCGGTGGCGAGCGGACGGAGATCGTCGTCGTCCGGGGGTTTGCCAGTCGGAAAGGTGATACCGGCGAGCAGCCCGATGCCCGGAACCACGCGCGAAGCACCGGCCAAGGTGAAGTCATAGCGCAAGTTGAGGTTGATATCGCCCAAGCCGCCGCCAAGCTCCGATTGCCCATGGCTCGTGCGATGCGTCTCGAGAAACGGTACCAACACGGCGACTTGAGCTCGCTCGAAGATGCGCACGGCCGCGAAGGCGTCCTGTTCCAAGTCGAGCTCGGAGGCGCCGCGCGGTGTGCGCTGGTAGTCCCCTCCCGCGTCGAACGACCCGAGCTCACCTGCGGCCTTGATTTGGACGCCCACGAGCGCAGCTTCGTGAAGCGCCAAGCGACCGGGAGTCACCGCACCCGTGCCAGCGCAGCACGCCTGCGCGGCCGCGCTCGACCCCCAGCCGAGGATGAGCACGAGCACACTGGCCGCCTCAGCGAATTTCGAGAGTCGGCGTGACATGGTCGCTCACGGTACCGTCGAGCTCGGTGCGGATCTGCCAATCGCCGGGCATGAACAGGATCAGGTGGTCGAGCTGGTAAACACCCGGCTCAGGCTCACTGATGGTGGGCTTCACGGAGGTGCCGTGGCCCATAGCGGGCATCCAGGGCACGACCTTCAGGCCCAAGCCCGTCCCGGGAGCGCCAGTGTCGGTGTTCGTCACGGTCAGCTGCACGGAGACATCGCCACGGGTGGGCGGCTGATCGGGCGCCGTGCGCACTTCCACTCGATAGGAGCCGGACTCGCTTGCCATGGCCAATAGGCTGGCTTCAGGAAAGCCGTTTCCACTGGACTCAGCGGGAGCGGAGCAGCCGCCCAGCGTGAGCATCGCGACAGCGCTCCCGAGGTAAAACCGGGTTTTCATGGGCAAGGGCGTCATAGTCCCACCCCGGCTTGCGGCCATGAGGTGAATCGTCGCACCGGCGCTGCGACCGACACGGTGCGGCGCGACGAGCGCTCATTCTCGGCCTGCTCGAAGCCAGCCCGCGACAAGGTGACGCATTGTTACGAGTCGCCAATTGAAGCTGAATCGGCGCGTCGCTGCCCTCGATCGGTGGGTCTCCTTTTTGGAACATCGTGACGTTCCGGACGAGGCGCAGCGACGCCAATCTTGGGGGTTGCAGCGTTCGCGCTTTGGTTCCCGATCACGGAGCAGCAGCGCAGAGGAGCCGCCCTGTTCAACGGCGAAGACCTCGAGTGTTTTCACTGTCACAACGGTGTCAACCTGACTTCGTCGTATAGAGACTTCAATACGACCGACGGCACCGTCCGCTATCCCTTCTTCAACACCGGCCTGTACAATGTCGATGGCGCGGGCAGCTACCCGCCCCAGGATCAGGGCCTGTACGAGCTGACCCTGAACCCCGCCGACCGCGGACGCTTCCGTCCGCCGACCCTGCGCAACGTGGCGCTGACCGCCCCGTACATGCACGACGGGAGCATTGCGACGCTCACCGATGTAGTTAAGCACTAGGCCGCTGGCGGGCGGCTGATCGAGTCCGGGCCGTTTGCGGGAGATGGTCGCACCAGCCCACTCAAGTCGGGCCTAGTGCGCGGGTTTCGAATCAGCGAGCAAGAGCTCGCGGACGTCGTTGCCTTCCTCGAGTCCCTGAGCGACGAAGGGTTCCTGCAAAATCCCGCGTTCTCTAAGCCGACCATCGATCCGTAGCGGCTCCGCGCCTGCCTCGATGGAACGAGGTCGAAGCGCGGTGCCGTCTTTACCGAGCATCCATTTCGCTACAGGGAACGGGCAGCCCTTGCGGCTAGAGCGGCTTCCAACGCTGGAATCGCCGCCAAGTCCTTGGGGCGGCCCGCGGCTCTCTTGCTGGCGAGGATCCGTTCCAGCCCGAGCACGCGGATCCCGATGCCGTCGATTTCGCGTTCATTGGCATGCTCGAGCTCGTCGGCAAAAGCTTGCAGACCGCTGGCCGTCAAGACGATATCCAGTCGTTCCAAGCCTTCACCGCCGAACGCGGGTGGCTGCATCCCAAAACCCGAGATGAAAAATCCACCGGCGTCGCGAGCGGCGTTCGCAACCTCCGGGTCCATCGCCTGCTCGAACCACAAATCGATGTCTTGGGTGGCCACGGCAGCGCCTTCGACGAGGGCTGCTCCCAAACCAATGATCATGAAGCGCACCCTGCGTGCAACCAGTGCCCGAAAGAGCGCCCGCTCAGCGTGAGTAAGCGCGAAGTCTTCCACGGCTGAGCCCCCGAGCCAGGCGTTCACTCGGCGATAGCTCGAGGCAACGCAGTGTGTGATACACGTCTCCGGCGTCGATGCTCGGACACGCAGCTGCGATGCGGTGCGCCTGCGTCCAGAGATCCTCGGAATGCAGTAACCAGGCGCGCTCGGCTTCCGTCAAATTGGCGTGATTTTCAACTGTATCCGGCACGCTCAGAGTGTGCCACAGGTTGCGCTGGCGTACAGCTTAGCCCGGAATTCGCCTGCAAATTGCCGTGGTTTGGCGTTCAACCAAATCTAGCCTGTCAGAGCGAACACGCAAGCACACTGACAAGCAGGCTGGGCTCCTGCAGCTGGCGTGAAACGCGGCTCCAGCAGACACTAAAGTTTACTCAGGGTCTCGATGATGAGTGTGCCGCTGCCATCGTCGTGAAAGCTGAACTCAACGCGATCGCCGGGACGCAAATCGCGACGAAGCGCGGCCGAGGCCACGAAGGGCATGGTCATGGCTTTCATGCACCGGGGGATGTCCTCGTGGGCGATCCAAAGTAGTGATTTGTCCGTATCGATCGAGCGCACCGTTCCGCGCGCGGAATACTGCGTCGTCGGTGAGGACGCACTTGATTGGATGCTCGCGCGCGGCGCGCTCGAGTCAGCGTGCGCCGCGCGCGGTTTCGCGCATGCGACGAGCACCGGTATGAGTAGCAGCGCAATACTCGGCATTTCCGAGGGGAATTTAACACCTTAGCAACCGGCCGCACTGCGACACCTTGACGCATGCGGACGTGACGATTCACGAACGCCGAAGCGGGGTGGGTTGTTAGCATCTTCGGCGTTCGACTCACCTCTAGGAGCCCCCCATGATCCTTCGCACAGCTTTGCTTTTGACTGCAGTCACCGTTCTTTCAGCAGTCGGCTGCTCCAGCTCCGACGATGCCACACCCGCACCCGCAACGGGCCCGGTGGGCGGCCCCGTCTCAGGCCCGGAGAACGACCGCTGCGTCGGCGAGCCCGTCGGAGTGTCGGACCCTGCTGCTTGCCTCGTCCCGGGAGGCGACGAAGATGCTGCGGGCGGCGCGCCGGGTGAAGACGAGGGCGCCGGCGGCGCGCCCAGCACCGATTGCAATCTCACGCACGACGACGAGTACGGTGACACGCTGTACAACTCAGCGGGCGACGACGACGATTGCAAATACCTCGTGTCTTGGACGTCTACGCCCATACGCAAGGGAGAGAGCGTAACGTTCACGGTGACGGCGACGTCCAAAGCCAGCGGTGAGCCGCTCGAGCGGATCCCGGATCAGAAGGCGGATGAGGTCGCCCTCTCGCGCGTCGAGCCATACCTCCCGTGCGATCCGACCCACTTTCCGCCGGCAATCGACGCCAAGGCGGCGATCAAAGAAGCCTCACCGGGCGTGTTCACTGTCGGCCCACTGGTGTTCGATGAATCAGGTCGTTGGGTCGTGCGCTTCCACTTTTACGAAGAGTGCGTGGATTCGGAGACGTCGCCGCACGGTCACGCGGCCTTCTTCGTCGACGTGCCTTGAGTAACAGGCGTTGATGGGGCCGGGAGCTATTTCGGATTGCCGCAACGAAGCCAGAGCAGGATCTGGTCGCGCTCCTCCGGCGTCATCGGGACGCCGGAGTCGCTAGGGGGCATCGAGCAACGCAGTAGCTCGTCGCGCACGAACGATGCCCAGTCTGCCACGTGCTCGTAGGTATCGAGCGGCCAGGGGCCGCCTGCTACGCCAGTGTGGCACGACGCGCAACGCTGTTCGAAGATCGGCGACACGTCGCTGTAGTGCGGCGCTGGGTCGGCGCACTCCGTTGGAGCGACTGGCGAGCACACGGCCTCCGTGGTGCGCTCGCCGTCGGTATGGCCCGCGCTGCTACACGCCACCGCAACCACGAGCAGGAGCGAGCCGGCGACGGTGCTGTAGCGGGGGTGCGCGAACATCTGCCGGACGTTTAGCCTGGCCCGTGCTCCGCGGGTTGGCGAAGGCAGGGGTGCGAACATTTGCCGCACCACCTAGCGCCTCGGCTCGCGCTACGGATGCCGTCAAGGGAGAGGACTTACCATGACAAGATCCATTCTGACCGTCGCGCTCGCTGCAATCGCAGCGCTTGTCTCGACGACCGCACACGCACACATTTCGATCGCTTCCGGGCCCGCGTTCGCCAACGCCTCGCAAGAAGTCACCTTCGGCGTGGGGCACGGCTGCGAAGGCGCCGACACGTACCGCGTGCAGGTCGAGATCCCTGCTGGCGTGACGTCCGTGCGCCCGGAAACCAGTGACTTTGGCCAGGCAGACGTCGAGCTCGACGCCGCGGGCACGGTCGTCGCCGTGACTTGGACCAAACCCGAGGCCAGCGTCTTGGATAAGGATA
>JBEQTH010000043.1:0-23472 GCA_040348785.1 Myxococcales bacterium
GACTCGACCGCGTCGGCCAGATCTTTGCCGGCCAGATCGTCCATCGGCCCGTCATTGGGGGCGACGCGTTCCACGCGCTCGACGCGCGGGCCGCGATCCTCACGGTCGCGACGGCCGCGGTCGCGATCACCACGTTCGCCGCGGTCGCGTTCTGCGCCGCGCTCTGGGCCGCGATCCGTGCGCTCTTGGTCGCGCGGGCGTACGCGCTCGGGGCGCGGCTCGCTGTTGCCACCGCTGCGCGCCTCGAGCTCTTGCGTGAGCTCGGCCGGCAGCACCGCAGGCGCGTCCGACACGGTGTAAGACGGCAAATCGTCGCCGCCACGTTCGTCACCGGGACGACCACGGCCGCGGCGACGGCGACGACGGCGCGAACCATCGGCACCGTCCGCAGTTGCGGCTGCCGCCGGAGCGGCCTCGGCCTCGGCCCCGAAGATCGGCACGTCGTCGTCGTCTTCCGACGCGAACAGCTCGGTCGCGTGCGCGGCGAGCTCGGCGCGCGAGCGCTCACCTTCGTCGGGCGTCGAAGTCCCTTCTTCGTCGTCGAAGGTCACGTGCGAGGCGTGCGGCGAGCTGGACGCTTCCGACGGCGCTTCGTCGGCCGTATCGACCTCGGGCTCACCCGTGTAGCCTTGGGCAGCCAAGCGCTCGAGCGCGGGCGTGCGATCAGCCAGGCCCTTCTCGATCATCGCGGGGTCCCATTCGCGGAGCGCGAACACGCCGGGCTTGATGCGGACGAGCGGGTTCTCCTTGTCGCCCTTCTTCACGAGCGCGGCGAGGCGCGCGCCCATCGTGACCTCGGGACTCTTGCCAACGTGACTGAGCAGATTCTTCTCAATCGCTACGTCGGTGATTTCTTTGTAATGGAGTGGTTTCCCTACGAGACGCAGAACCTGCGCCGCGGCTTCCGTGAACGTCATACGCTGTCGACTTCTTTCCGATTTGGGAGAGAACTTGCGTTCTCACTGCCTGAAGGTGCCTCCGGGGAAGCGCACATTCGCTCCCGCCGTCGGCAGGACACCTTCCACAGCCTCCGAGATAGCACGCGAACCGGGCTCGGCGAAAGCGGCGTATTTGCCCGCTTTGTTGCGGAGAGCGTCGCCGGACTCAGCATATTGCAAGTTTGCGGTTAAAATAGGGTGGTGGACCCGGGTCGATTGTTCGACGAGCTATTGGGCATTGCCGCCCGAACGGGCCTCGAGGTCCGCACTCGCTCCTTCCGCGGAAAGGTCCAAGGCAAGGTGCCGTTCGCGGGCGGGCTCTGTACGGTGGTCGGTAAACGGCTCGTGCTCCTGAACTCGAACGCGAGCGCGGTGGAGCGATCGGTCGCGCTGGCCGATGCCCTGGCGAGTCTCACTTTGGGCGAGCTGACGATGAGCGCCGACGCGCGCCGCTTCTTGGCCGAGCGCGCACGCACCCGCTCGGGGCTCGTGGAGCCCGACCTCCAACCGTCACCGGGTCTCGCCAAGACGGCCCCCGTGCACAAGAAAAAACCCCAGCACCGTTGAGCCGAGGGTTACCCTAGCGGGCGTCGTGAAGATCGAAGCCCAGGTTCCGCTCGCTCCGCTCACGACCTTGGGCGTGGGCGGCCACGCAGCTCACTACGCGCATGTCGAGAGCGAGGCCGAGCTGCTCGAAGCACTGGCCTGGGCCAGCAGCCGCGAGCTTCCCGTGCGCGTACTGGGCGGCGGGAGCAACATCGTCGTCGCGGACGCGGGGTTTGCGGGGCTCGTGATCGATCTCGCGCTGCGCGGTGTGCAGAGCGAGGCGCGCGGCGAAACGCGCCTCGTGCGCGCCGCCGCGGGTGAGCCGTGGGACGGCTTCGTCGAGCGCATGGTTTCCGCTGATCTCCAAGGCTTGGAGTGTCTGAGCGGAATTCCCGGTCGCATCGGCGCGACTCCGATTCAGAACGTTGGCGCGTACGGGCAAGACGTGAGCGAGACGATCGTCGAGGTCCGGGCGATCGACGCACGTGAGCGCACGCGGCGCGTGTTTTCCAAAGCCGAGTGTCAGTTCGCGTATCGAGATAGCTTTTTCAAATCGCACGAGCCGGGAAGGTACGTGGTGACCGAGGTCACGTTCGAGCTGCGCGAAAATGCGGCTCCTGCGCTTCGTTACGCCGAGCTCGAGCGTTGGTTTTCGACTCGCAACCAGGCCTCCCCCACCCTGGCCGAGGTGCGTGCCACGGTGCTCCAGTTGCGGCGCTCGAAATCCATGGTGCTCGACACGAGCGATCCAAATTCGCGCAGCTGCGGCTCGTTCTTCGTGAACCCGGTGCTCACGGCCGCGGAGTTTGCGGCGTTCAGCGCGCGCGCAAAGCCCGAGCCGGCCGTGCCGCAATTCCTGCAACCCGACGGGCGAGTGAAGCTCTCGGCGGGCTGGCTGATCGAGCACGCGGGGTTACCCCGCGGTACGCGGGACGGCGCGGTCGGCCTATCCACGCAGCATGCGCTGGCCCTGGTCGCTCATGAGGGCGCTCGCGCCGTGGATGTGGCACGCTTGGCCGAGCGCGTGCAGCGGACGGTCTACGAACGTTTTGGCGTCCGTTTGGAGCCCGAGCCAGTATTCTGGGGATCGAACGATAGTGGTGGAGGATGAAGATGTCGTACTCGAATCGTATCCGCATCGGCTTTGCGTCCACGGCGCTCTTCGCTCTCGCGAGTGTGCTCGGCGGCTGCGCGCTTCAAGCAGGCACCGGCATCAGCACGCCGGACGATGAAGTCAATGCGGCCTTCACTGCGTCGGCCCTCACCTCTTACACGGCCGAGTACACCTGGGAGCAAGGCAAGCCCTCCAAACGCATGCTGCCCTCGGCCAGCAACGTTTGCTTCTTGACGGGCATCCACGGCACATTCGCGAGCACCGCGGAGCGCGTGAAGATCTCGAACGTGCACGGCTTCTGGTACCTCACCGGGTCATCACACCAAGTCGGTGTCGGCGCCACCGCGCGCTGTTTCCCGTATGACGGCAGCAAGATCGTCGCGACCCAAATCAACGAATCCACCGCAGGCAGCGATCTAGATCTGGGCGCACACCGCGTGTGCGCGCTCAGCCGCGTGTCGGGTGCTTTCCAGAGCAACGGGGACGTCGTGAAGGTTTACCCGGGCGACAACGGCCACTGGTTCCTGCAAACGACTACAGCGGCGACCGCGGTCAATGGCGCCGCGTTGTGCCTGGACGATATGCCGACGGCCGCGCTCGGCGTGAGCGGAATTCTGGAAGCGAAGGCTGGAGACGCGGTGCTCGCCGCTGCCAACCTCGCGCCGAACCAAGCACTGCCGAGCGAACCGCTCAGGGGCTCGGCCTGCTTCCTCACCCGAATGACGGGCAAATTCGCTGATCCTGGCGATCGCGTGGAGGCCTTCCCCGCCCAGGCCGCGGGAGCCTGGAACTTCTACCTCCGCGCGCAGGGCTCGTCGCCCGACGTGGCGACGTCCGCCATTTGCCTCAACTGATTCGGCTCCTGGTCGACTCGCAGCGCGCCCCATTGGGCACGGACGACCGACTCTCGGCCGCGTTCATGGCGCTGCGCGAAGAGATCGGGCGCGGGTTCGAGCGCACGGCCGTCATCGTCGCCAGCAAGCTCGGCGTGTTGCAGGCGAACCGGCTCAACCGTGCAACTCAGATGGACGGCGCGCTCGAGGCTTTCGAAAGCGAGCTCGAAGCGCTCGCTTTCTTGAAGAAGTGAGGCATCACGCGCGTTGCTAGGCGCCGTGAGCGTCAGTAGCGAGAACCAGCTGGCGCACCCGCTCCATCAGCGGCTCGATCTCGGCGAACGCCTGCAACGCCACCTCTAGGTTGGCTTCCCAGGTCCGCTCGTAGTCCGCGAGATCGCGCCAG
The DNA here is from genome assembly GCA_040348785.1 of Myxococcales bacterium. Classification (GTDB taxonomy): domain Bacteria; phylum Myxococcota_A; class Polyangia; order Polyangiales; family Polyangiaceae; genus PMG-095. The sequence goes on from JBEQTH010000043.1 coordinate 3,838, forward strand.
GTAGCGGCCCGCGCCACGATCGCGAGGTCGGTCGGGCTCAAACTGGTCGAAAAGTGCGTACCGAGCAAACCGGGTAGTGCGCGATGCCTCCGCGGCTCGACTCCCGTGGTGAGGAGCAGCGCGGTGACGGTGTGATAAAGCGCGTAGTAGAGTCGGTTCAGCGCGTCGTTGTACAGACCCGCGTCTCGTAGCAGCCGAGCTGCGCGATGAGCGGAGCTCGCATGTCGAAGCTCGGCGCCGCTGGCGGAGGCTGGAGCGGTTTCGGTCACAAGGAAATGCCTTCGCGGTCGAGCGCGTGGGCCAGCCCGCGCTTTTGAAACCGCATCTCGGCGAGCTTTTCGGAAGCCATGGGCAACGGAGCGAGGGGCAGCCCGGTCCGCGCGATCACCGGGGCGACCTCGCCCGCGACCAGTCCAATTTCTAGGTCGGTAAGCCCCTGCACCAACACCAGCACGTCGACATCAGAGTCCTCGTGCGCCTCGCCGCGGGCGAAGGACCCAAAGAGCCGGACATCGACGAGCCGATCGCCAAACAGCGCGCGTAACCGCTGTGCGTATTCCGCGAGCGCGGGTCGCAAAGAGACGGGCAGCGTGCGAGGCATACGCACGCAGCTTAGCCTAAAGCACGCCTCCGCTCCACGAGGCGGCTAGCCCACGCTGGCGTAAATCGCGTCGATGGCTTCGTCCAGCCGCGCGAGCTCGGTGCCGCCGGCTTGAGCCATGTCCGGCCGGCCACCGCCCGAGCCACCCACGATTTGCGCCGAATTCTTGATCAGATCACCCGCTTTGAGGCGGCTCGTCAAGTCCTTGGCCACGGTGAGCACGAGCTGCGCTTTGCCGTCGGCGACGGAGCCCACGAGCACCACGCTCTGACCGAGCTTGTCGCGCAATTGTTCGGCCAGCTCGCGGAGCGCGGCGCGATCGGTCACCTCGGTGCGCACACCGAGCACCTTGACGCCCGCGATGTCGCGCGCTTTGGCGAGCAGCGCGTCCAGGCCGCCGCCCCCGCCTCCGGTCGCGAGCTTGCGTTGTAGCTCGTCAATCTGCTTTTCGAGCGCGCGCTCGTGCAACAAGAGCTTCTCGATCTTCTCGGCCACATTGGCGGGGGTCGCCTTGGCCAGGCCCACGACCTTGGCAAAGTTATTTTCGACGTCGCGCAAGTACGCGAGCGAATTGTCGCCCGTGACGGCGATGATGCGGCGCACACCGGCCGAGACGCCTTGCTCGCTCACGATCTTGAACAAGCCGATGTCACCCGTGGCACGGGCGTGGGTGCCGCCGCACAGCTCGGTGGACTCGGCCATGCTCAGCATGCGCACGATATCCCCATATTTTTCCTCGAAAATCATCATCGCGCCGCGGCTCCGCGCTTCGTCCATGTTCAGGACTTCGGTGCGCACGGTGTGGTTGGCGAGCGTGCGCTGATTCACCAGATCTTCGACCTTTTGGATCTCGTCCGGCGTGAGCGCGCGCGGGCTCGTGAAGTCGAAGCGCAAGCGCTCGGGGCCGACCAGGGAGCCCTTCTGCTGCGCAAACGAGCCGAGCACTTGGCGCAGGGCCCAGTGCAAGAGGTGCGTGGCCGAGTGATTGCGGCGCGTGCGGTCACGGCGCTCGCTGTCGACCGCGAGGTCGAGCTTGTCGCCGACGCGCAGCGTACCGCTCGTCACTTTGCCGCGATGCGCGACGAGCCCCGCGATCGGCTTGTGAGAGTCTTCGATTACGACCTTCGCCGAACCCGTGCTGATCACGCCGTGATCGCCGACTTGGCCGCCGGACTCACCGTAGAAGGGCGTCTGATCGGCGATCAGCTCGACGCTATCGCCCTCGCTCGCCTCTTGAACCAAGGCGCCGTCTTTGATGATGCTCAGCAATTTGCCAGTATCCCGGTCCTTTTCGTAGCCGGTGAAGCGCACCGAGCCGCCGGGCACCGTGGCCAGCGCCTCGCGGTACACCGACTCGATCGCGTGGTCTTTGCTCACGAACTCCGATCGCTCGCGGGCTTCTTCGAGCGCCACCTTGTAGCCGGCCTCGTCGACCGCAAAGCCGCGCTCACTACAGATCACGTTCGTCAGATCGAGCGGGAAGCCGTACGTATCGTACAGCTTGAACGCATCGGCGCCGGCGAGCGTGGTCTTTTGCTCGCTGGCCATGATCTCGAAACGCTCTTCCAGTAGCGACAAGCCGCGCTCGATGGTCTGGCGGAACCGGATCTCCTCGCCCTCGGCGACGGAAGCGATGTGATCGCGCTTCTCCCGCAGCTCGGGGTACTGGTCGCCCATCGCGTCGACCACCCGCAGCGCGACTTCGTGCAAGAAGGGCCGGGCAATGCCCAAGCGGTGGCCATGGCGAATCGCGCGCCGCATCACGCGGCGCAGCACGTATTCCTTGCCGCTGCGATCGGGCATCACGCCTTCCGCGATCAGGAACGCCGTGGTCCGCGCGTGATCGGCGATCACGCGCATCGACACGTCGTCCTTGTCCATCGTCCCGCCGTAGCGCTTGCCGGACAGCTCGCTCGCGCGATCGACCAGCATGCGCAATAGATCCGTGTCGTAGTTGTTGGTCTTGCCCTGGGTGACGCAAGCCAGCCGTTCCAGGCCAGCGCCGGTGTCGATGCTGGGCGCCGGCAGTGGGGCAAGCTTGTACTCCCCCCCGACCAGGCTGCGCTCGAACTGCATGAAGACCAAATTCCAGATCTCCATCCAACCGTAGCCTTCGACCGTCTGCTCGTCGGCGAACTTGCTCGGGTCGACGTCGGGACCGTTGCAGAAGAAGATCTCGCTCGACGGACCGCACGGGCCGGTCTCGCCCATCTGCCAAAAGTTGTCGCTCATGCCCAAGCCGCGCACCCGGTCTGGCCCAAAGCCGGTGATCTTGGTCCACAGATCACGCGCGAACGTGTCTTCTTCGATCCCGTTCTCACCCTTGAAATAGGTGAAAATCATGCGCTCGGTGGGCAGCGCCAAGTCCTTGGTCAAAAAGTCCCACGCAAAGACGATGGCCTGCTCTTTGAAGTAGTCACCGAAGCTGAAGTTGCCCAGCATCTCGAAGAACGTGTGATGGCGGGGCGACGGCCCGACGGCTTCCAGATCGTTGTGCTTGCCGCTGATGCGGATGCATTTCTGACTCGTCGTGGCACGCTGATAGCTGCGCTTCTCGCGCCCCACGAAAACGTCCTTGAATTGAACCATGCCGGCGTTGGCAAACATCAGCGATGGATCGTTGTTCAGAACGACGGGCCCGCTCGGGCAAATCTCGTGTCCGTTACGACCGAAGAAACTCAAAAACGCGGAACGAAGCTCGGATGAAGTGTTGCTAGACGCCATGGCTGGGCCAGGAGGTGTAGCATGGGACCCGCGCGGGCGAATACCGGACCGCGAGGCGGTAAATCCGCACACAGTATGAGCGATTCGGCCTTGGAATTTGCGGAAGAACACGGCCTGGGCAAGGTGCTCGGGCGTGTCCGGCTGGCGTCCGGGCTGCTCGCTGCGGGCGGCGCGCGGGCGCGCGCCACGCTGCTCTTGAGCTCGAGCGGGCTTTGGCTCGTGGCCGCTCAGGACCGCTTCCACGGCCAACACCTGGACTTGTTGACGCGCGGCGACCTGCGCCTCGAAGCCGGGCGCGTCCGCGACCGGCTGTGCTTCGGGCAGGAGCAGCTGATCATCCCCGCTGGCCGCCGCAGCGCCGTCGAACGGCTGATTGCGCTCGGTCGTTTGGGCATTGCTAGTGCCGTCCCAAGCTCGCCGTTTCAGGCCTGCCGCTCGATCAGCGAGCCGGATGAGCTCGGGCGCGCTTGGCTCACGCAACAGCTCGCGCCCGGCGAAGTACTGCTCGTTTGGCTGCGCGGCGCGAACCCACTACCCCTGAGCTCGCACGTGATCGGCGAGACGCGCTGCGACCCGTATTTGTTCGTCAGCGAACGGCGCGCCGCGCTCGTCGCTTGGTCCGCCGTGGGTGACGTCAGCTACTCGCCGCTCCACGCCGAGAGCATGCGCTCCGCGAGCACCGACGCGCGGGTCGAGCTCAGCAACGCTGAAGCACAATTCGTGAGCCGGCGCAGCGACGCGCACGCCTGCCGGGACGCTTTCGAGCTGCTCCGCGTAGCGGTGGGCAAGGCGCGGCTGCTCGAGGCCGCGCGGCGCACTTGGCTCGGTCGCGAGCGCGACCGCGTGGAGGCCGCGCGTACTCTCGCGCTGCTCGACGCGGCGATCGAGCAAGGCAGTCAGCGCGCTCGCTTCGCGCGCCTGCTCGCGGCCGCCGAGCAAAGCGAGCTCGCCGCGAAAATCGACGGCTCTGCCGCGCGGGCAGCGCTCGACGCGGGCACGCTCTCCCCCACTGCGCTCGGCGATCTCTGGCTCGGCTTTCGCTTCTCGGCCTTGGCAGCGAGCGCGCTCGTGCGCGGGCTGCTCCACGCAGGAAACGAAGGCTTGCCCTTCGCGCTCGCCTTGCAACGCCGCGCTCATACCGAGCCCAGCGTGGACGAACCGAGCGCGCGCGACGAGCTCGCGTTGGCGCGCTACGCAATCGAGACCCGCTTGGCCAACGCCGCGCGAGCTGACGGTCGCGATCTGGCGCTGCAGCGCGCGCTCTCGCCGCACGGGCTCAGGGCTGGCCCCGCTGCGCTGACTGACGTGCGCCACCCGCTCGCCCAGGACGCGATCGAGGACGTGCTCACCCATCCACTCGCGCGCGGTCAGGGCTCGCTCGTGGCCGGCGCACAAAAGCTGATCGCGCTCAGCCCCGAGCCCGATCACGGCGCGCTCAGCGACTATTGCGAAGCACTGGACGACCGCGCGCAGCCGGAGGCCAAGCGCGCGCTCGACGTTGCCCGGCTGGCCTTCGCGCTGCCCGACCTGCACGCCTACGTCTCGCGCGGCAAAAAGGCGATTGGTCTGCGCGGCTACGACGGGAAATCGCCGTACATCCTGCTCGGCAAAGAGCACCTCGATCCTGGCTCTCCGTATCGCATGAGCGAGGCCGAGCTACGCTTTGCCATCGGCGCCGAGGCGCTGCACTTGAAGCTCGGCCAAGCTCGGCTCACCTCGCATGAGGTGTGGGCTGGCGCCTTCGCCCACACGCGCGAGGGCGTCGAGCTCGCCCTGGGCGTGCTGCCGCTGCTCAAGGGCCTGCCGCTCGCGGCATCGGCCAGCAAATTCTTGGACAGGATCCCCGAGCCCGCGCTGCGTCGTGGGCTCGACGCTCTGATGCGTATCGAACGCGCCAGGAAGCCGGCCGCGCCGACGACGGCGCCCCCGAGCGCGCTCTCGCACGTGAACGAGCACCTGTTCGCGGCTCATCGCTTGATGCAAATGAGCGCGGACCGCGCGGGCGCCGTCCTATGCGGTGATCTGCGGTCGAGCTTACGCGCGCTGCTGCTGGTCCGCCCCGACACTCACGCGCTCCTCGAGCGCATCGTGACGCGCGATCTAGCCTCCGTGCTGCTCGAAAATGACAGACCTGCCGAGGCCGCGATGCGCGCTGATTTGATCGTGCGCGTGGCCGCGTTGCTCCAATTTTATACGGGCGAAGCGTACCTCGAGCTGGAGCGCGCTCTGAGCGGCACTTAGTACTACTTGGTCACTTCCGTCCCGAGATAGAGAGGCCGCGGCGGCCGTTGAATATTGGCCGTGCAGCGAGCCCGGACGTCCCGCGTCACCTTCGACTGTCGAGGCAGCAGGCGCGCGGCTCTCTCGTTTACTCCTGTCCGCTCGCGCCGATCGTGATCTGCTCCTGCTCAAGCTGACTAAGTAGTGTTAGCCGCGGGCTCGCGCTGCCAGGCGTTCGAAGTCTTCTAGGAAGCGTGACGCGTTGGAGGTCTTTTGGATGGCGCCGATGGCGCCGGTGGCGCGCAGCTTGGCTTGTAGCTCGGCGGAGTCGAGCGACGAGTAGAGGAAGATCGCGATGTCCTTCGTCGCTTTGCGCTTCTTCAGCAGCTGCGCGAGGTCCGGACCGGTGAGCGCCGGCATGTTCACGTCGAGCAGCACGAAGTCGGGCTGGAACTCGGCGGTCCATTGCGAGGTGCCGAGTGCTTCTTCGCGCGTGTGCACCACGTAGCCCGCGCCTTCCAGCCGCTCGCGCGTCACCTCGAGCACGATCGGGTCGTCATCGACCACGAGCACCGTGCCGCGGCTCATCGCTCCGTCCGGGCGTTCGGGTCGCAGCTGATGTGGCTCAGTTCGGTGGGCACAGTGGATACGTTCGGTGTCTAACTCAAAACGGCCGGCAGTCACGCGGAGATAAGCCACTCCGGGCACAAGCCCCCCAACCGGGCTCAGATCCCGAGGAAATCGAAGAATGCCGAGGCCGGCTCGGCTTGCTTGCCGGAGCGCTTGCGCTCCGCCTGGCGCTCGTTCCAGGTCGCCACCTTGGCCTGATACGCCTCGGTTGCCGCGATGTGCTTGCCGTGCAGGACGCGCACTTTGTCGGGATCGTTGTCGCCGTCGAGCTCGTACTTGCAGTCGGTGGCCGGAATCAGCTTCAAGCGACGCAGCTTGCCGTTTTCGGTGTAGCTCGGGTCGAACGGGAAGATGCGGCAACCGAGCGGGCGATGGTTGTAGATCGTGCAGCGATCATCCGTGCCGAGGTAGCGGCAGCCGCCAGCGGTGTGGCGCAGCACCATCACGCGTTTTCCCTGGCTTAGCATCACGAACGCTTCCGGCTCGTCGTCCATATCGATGCCATTGCGATCCACCCATTTGACGAGCTCTGAGCTCGACTCACCGGTATGACGGGTGACGCGCTTGATATCGGAGTCCGTCAGCGGAAGGAGCGGCTCCTTGCAGCAGTTGCCACAGCCGGTGCAGCGGAACTTGAAGTACTTTTCGCCCGGGGCCACTGTCTTCTTCATCTATCAAAGACTGGCTCGCCGGTCGAGTCCCGCGCACGGCTCACTGACAGGGCGGAACGCCGTCGAAATCCGAGCCGGGGTTGCAAAGGGCTTCCGGACCAAGCCCGAAGTGGTTCAGATAGAACTGAGTGAAACGCTCGGCGTCCACGCAATCCGCGCGCAAGGTGTGACCCCAGGCGCTGAGCCCCCAGCGGACGTCCAGCAATGGGTCGGGCGTAAGCACCACGCGCCGGGCCACGCCTTGCCCATCGCACAACGAATCGACGGGCAAGGCGTCGATCAGCGCTTGTACTTGGGCGACTTCGTCGGCGCAACCATCCGGGCAGTCGTAACTGAAGACGACCGCGCCGTGCTCCAAGTCATGCACCCAAAAGCCGCGCGGCACCGGGAAAGGGTAACTCTGAAACGCGGCCCACACGCCGTAGTGGTCGCCGCCGATCGGCGGGTTGTCCGGGTAGTCCACCGGCGAGCACACGGCGAGGTGGTTCTGACTCAAGCCAGTGGCGGTCTTGGCGACGGCGTTGCACGCGCCTTGGGGCAGGTCCTGGCCGTCCGAGCCGACCGCGTTGTTCTCACCCGAGCAGCCGAGTGTCAGGCTGACGCACACACCGAGGATCAGACCCAAGCCGGCAGATGAAACGAGCGATCGCACCGGCGAAAGCCTAGCAGAGCCGCCGGCATGCCGGCAAAGGTCCCCCGAAACACGGCGCACATCGGAAAACGACCCGCAAATCGAAGCGCTCGCTCTCGGCCTCGGTCTCGTCCCACGGGGGGTTTGAAACGTGCAAGAATGGTCGCTGAATGTCGCTCAAGATCGATCAGGACCATTCACGGTTCCGCAATATCGTTCGCGGCAAGATTCGCCAAAACCTCCGGCGCTACATCTCGCAAGGCGAGATGCTCGGGCGTAAGGGCAAGGATCTCGTCTCGATTCCGATCCCGCAGATCGACATCCCGCGCTTCACCTTCGGGGACAAGCAAAAGGGCGGTGTCGGTCAGGGTAAGGGTGACTCCGGCGATCCCGTCGGCGGTGAACCCAGCGAGGACCAGCAGGACGGCGCCGGCCAAGCCGGTAAGGACGCGGGGGATCACGTCCTCGAGGTAGACATCACGCTCGACGAGCTGGCCGACATCTTGGGTGAAGAGCTCGAGCTGCCGGCGATCGAGAACAAGGGCAAGAGCCGGATCATCGCCGCGAAGGATCGCTACACGGGGATCCGGCGCGTGGGCCCCGAGTCACTGCGTCACTTCAAGCGCACGTACAAAGAAGCGCTGCGGCGCTCCATCGCCAGCGGCGCGTACGATCCCGGCAACCCCGTGATCGTGCCGCAGAAGGAAGACAAGCGCTTCCGCTCCTGGAAGGAAGATCACGAGCCCGTCGCCAACGCCGTCATCGTGTACATGATGGACGTCTCCGGCTCGATGGGTGACGAGCAAAAAGAGATCGTGCGCATCGAGAGCTTTTGGATCGATGCTTGGCTGCGCCGCCAGTATCAGGGTCTGGAATCCCGCTACATCATTCACGATGCCGTGGCGCGCGAGGTCGATCGGGACACCTTCTTCCGCACTCGCGAATCGGGCGGCACCATGATTTCCAGCGCCTACCGGCTGTGCGCGCAAATCATCGACGAGCACTACCCGTCTACGGAGTGGAACATCTACCCGTTCCATTTCTCGGACGGCGACAACTGGTCGATGGACGACACGCTCACCTGCATCGAGCTGATGAAGAAAGAGATCCTGCCCAAGGTGAACATGTTCGCTTACGGCCAGGTGGAGAGCCCGTACGGCTCGGGCCAGTTCGTGAAGGATTTGCGAGAGCACTTCTCCAGCGACGAGCGCGTGATCACGAGTGAGATTCGCGATCGCGACGCGGTCGTGGGCAGCATCAAAGATTTTTTGGGCAAGGGAAAGTAAGGCATGTCGCAGTTTGCTACGAACACCACGCTGCCCCGTTACTTGCGCGACGAGCAGGACAAGATCGAGAAGATCGCGCGCGGCCACGGGCTGGATTTCTTCCCGGTCGTGTTCGAGATGCTGAGCTACGACCACATGAACGAAATCGCCGCTTATGGTGGTTTCCCGAACCGCTACCCGCACTGGCGCTTCGGCATGGAGTACGAACGCCTCAGCAAGAGCTACGAGTACGGCCTCTCGAAAATTTACGAGATGGTCATCAACAACAATCCCTCGTACGCCTACTTGCTCGAGGGCAATAGCCTCACTGATCAGAAGCTCGTGATGTGCCACGTGTTCGGGCACGTCGACTTTTTCAAGAACAACTTCGCCTTCCGCGCCACGGACTTGGACGCGGGCGAGCACATTGCCGACCCCATCGGCCGCGCCAACAAGAGTGAGGGCTACGACCCGAACCGGCGCTGGATCGACAAAATGGCCAACCACGGCTCGGCCGTGCGCCGCATCGTCGACCGCTACGGCATCCACAAGGTGGAAGAGTTCATCGACGTTTGCTTGTCACTCGAGAATTTGATCGACCCCTGGTCCCGCTTCGTCGTGCGCCGGCGTGAGTCACGCCCCGACGAAGAGCCGGAGCAAGTGGAGGTGCCCCGCCTCCGCTCCAAGGACTACATGGAGGAGTTCATCAACCCGAGTGAGTACATCGAGGAGCAAAAGCGCAAGATCGAGAAAGAGCGCGAGCAGGACAAGGGTAAATTCCCCGCGCAACGCGAGCAGGACGTGCTCTTGTTCTTGCTCGAGAACGCGCCGCTCGAGCGCTGGGAGCGCGCGATCCTGAGCATCATCCGGGATGAGGGTTATTACTTCGTGCCCCAGATGCAGACGAAAATCATGAACGAGGGTTGGGCCTCGTACTGGCACTCCAAGATGATGACCGGGGACGTCTGCGATTGGAGCGAGATCGTGGACTACGCCGAGAACAACGCGGGCGTCATGGCCACGAGCGGCGGCCGCTTGAATCCGTACAAGCTCGGCGTCGAGCTGTACCGGAACATCGAGGAGCGCTGGGACAAGGGCCAATTCGGCCAAGAGTGGGAAGACTGCGACGACCTCGACGTGAAGAAGAACTGGGATTTGCGGCTCGGCCTGGGCAAGCAAAAGGTGTTCGAGGTCCGCGCGCTGTACAACGACGTGACCTTCATCGACGAGTTCTTGACCCCGGAGTTCGCGATGGAAAACAAGATGTTCACCTTCAACTGGTCGAACCGTAACGAGCGCTACGAGATCGACACGCGCGAGTTCCAAGCCGTGAAGGAGAAGCTGCTCGCCCAGCTCACCAACTTCGGCAACCCGACGATCTACGTGGAAGACGCGAACTACGAGAACCGGGGTGAGCTGTTGCTGTCGCACGAGCACCGCGGGGTCGATTTGCGCAGTGACTACGCGAAGGAGACCATGGCGAGCCTAGTGCGCATTTGGAAGCGCCCGGTTTCGCTCGCCACGCTCGTCGACGGCAAGCGCGCCGTGCTGCGCTACGACGGCAAAGAGCACGGCGTGCGCCACGACGCGCCCTGAGGCGCGCGATGTTCGTCGAAAAGCACGGTCTTACAGCGGTCATCGCGGGGTGCGTCGCGCAAGCTGCGGTCGCTTGCGCAGCAACGGCGCCCGCGCACAGCCCGAGCAGTGCGCCCGCTGCCAGCGCGCTGGTCAGCACCAGCGCTGTGCCCACGGCAGCGAGCACCGCACCCGCGCTGGCCAGCGCGCCCAAGTGCGCCAAAGCCAGCCCCACGGACGGCTGCGCCGAACCCAGAGCGCCAGCCGCCCCGGCGACAGCGGCGGCTCCCGCGCCGGTTCCACCTGCGCCGGCGCCGGCCCCCAAAGGCGCGCAAAGCGGGCTAGCTCACGGCAGCAGCGAGCCGTTCGATCTCGAGCTCGCCGAGGGCGACCGTGCCTACGAAGCCGACGATCTGGGGCTCGCAAAAACGCACTACGACAAAGCGCGCCGCTTGGCGCCGAAAGATTCGGCGGCGTTGATCGGCCTAGTGCGCGTCGCCTTGGCCGAGAGCGACGTGCCGACCGACTTCGCTGCGGCGCCCAAGAATGCGACCATGCTCGCGCTCTTGCGCAAGGTGGACAGCGCGCTCAAGTTGGACGACAGCTACGCCCCCGCCTACATCGAGCGCGGTCGCTTGTTGCTCATCCTCGGCTCGGCACCAGAAGCGTTGAGCGCGCTCGACCGCGCGCAGCGCTTGGCACCGGACGACGCGGAAGCTCAGTCCGCCCTGGGCGTGGCCCTGCTCGCAACGGGCAAGCCCGCCGAAGCGCTGACGCGGCTGCGGCGCGCGAGCGAGCTCGACCCGGACAACGCCGAGCGCTTGACGAACCTGGGGACCGCTTTCCTGATCCAAGGTGAGGTCGCCGAAGCCATACGCGCCTTCAGCCGCGCTGCCGTGCTCGAACCGAACGACGCAAAAGTGCATGGCGACCTAGGGGCGGCGTACCTGGCCTTGAATCAGACGGCAAAGGCGTTGCCGGAGTTGGATCGCGCAGTCGCTCTGGCGCCCGGACGCGCGACCTTCGTCTCCAACTTGTCATATGCCTACTTCTTGTCCGGGCAGCTCGATCAGGCGATCGCCACCGCGACCAAGGCCAGCGTGCTCGATCCCAAGCTCGGCTCGGCCTGGATCAACCTAGGAACCGCCCTCGCCAAAAAAGGCGACTTGGTCGCAGCGGAGCGCGCTTACCAACGCGCGCTGAGCCTCGATCCCAGCGATCCGCGCGCCAAGGCCAACTTGGCCGAGCTCGCGGAGCTGAAGCGCGCGAAGGCAGGCACGCAGCGCGCGGACCCGACCGACACCAAGAAGTGAACGTTTGCCTGCGCGGGCGCGCTAGAGCATGATTTGCCGGCAATGCTTGTGCGCTTATCGAAACTGGATCCTCGGGTCCAGCCTGCCGCCCTGTGGCTCTCTCGGTCCCTCTTGCTGTCACTGTTCGTGGCTTGCAGTGGCAAGCAGTTCAGCGCCGGCCCCACCGCGTCCGACGTCGCGGGCTCGGCCGGTTCGACCGCCGGTGCCGGCGATACGGGCGGTGACAGCGGGAGCACGAGCGGCGACGCAGGCAGCTCGGCCGGTGGCGACGAAGGCCTCGGGGGCAGCGTGGGTGGCAGCGGCGGGTCGAGCCCGACCGCGGGCGGCGCCGGCAAGGGGGCGACGGGGTGCGCTGCCTGTGGCGCTGGCATGTACTGTCAGGACGGCGTGAACAAGTGCCGTTCCTGCGCTGATTTTTCGCGGCTGGAGTTCGCAGCGCCCGAGCCGCTGACGCTTTCGCATTCGGGCACGAGCGTGGAGCGCTTTCCGCGTTCGGCGGGCACCGGCTCGGCTCTGTTTTACACCGAGGATAGCGTGACTCGGCGAGACATCTGGTACACGCCCGTGCCCGCGAGCGGGATCGGCAGCTCGCTGCAAGATAGCAGTGGGCCGCTGCTCGGGAACGACAGCGGGCCGCTGCTCGCGCCGGGTTTCGTGGACAAGAACTTCTTCTTCGACCGCGTGCAGGTGATGACCGGCTTGCGCAAGATCATGGTCGGCAATTGGTCGGCTGGCGCCTTGTCTCAAGTCACGTTCGCGACCGCGCCGACCAACATGGACGGCTTCGACGACTACAGCTTCGCCGCGGCGCCCACCGCAGGTCACGCGTACTGGATGAGCACGCGCGGCGGCTCGCCGCAGCTGATCTGGGAATCGATCAACGAAACGCCGATGGTCCCCCCCGACGTGCTGCCGCTCAAGATCCGAATCGGCGGCAACACGGGCTGCGAGCGGCTGGGTGATGATGCCACGCCGTGGGTGAACTTGGCCGGCACACTGCTCTTGTTCAGCGCAGAATCGATGGCCGACACCTGCGAGCCGAACGACTCGCATGCCCACGATCTGTTCGCCGTGCCGCTCGCAAAGAGCGGCCTACCGGCGAGCGCGGCCATCCCGCTGTCCGCCCTGAACAACACCGGCGGCGGCTCGGACGAGACCGATCCCAGCCTTTCCCCCGATTCTTGCTCGATTTACTTCGCGTCGGACAACGGCAGCGGCAACTACGACTTGTACCGAGCCGACCGAAACTGAGGCCTCACTCGGTACCCATGGCCGTGACGTAGTTCTCGATCACCGCCAGCTGATCGGGCGCTAGACTCGAGAACTGCAAGCCGACCGCGCCGCCCGTGCCGCGAGCCAGCTTTACCCAGCGCGCGGTCGCCGGCACCTCCAGCAGCTTGCCGGTGATCGGCAGCGCGAAACGCACGCTCACTTGTTCGGCATTTTCGAACGCCTGAGGCGCCAGCACGAGCAAGCCACCCACCGAAATATCCTCGCTGCGCCCCTCCAGCGTCGTGCCGTTGGCGCGGAAGATCCGCGTGGGCGTCACGTACGGCGCGCGCGCAAAGCGCCTGCGAGTGGAGGGCTGTTCGGCTTGCGGCAATGGTGGCGGCACTGCCGCGCGCAAGCCGAGCAAAGACGTCGGGAGCGTGTCCCCCGTGGGCACCTTGCTGAGGGCCTCGGCAAAATCGCGCACGGTGGCATAGCGATCGGCCGGGTCGCGAGCCAACGCGACTTCGATGGCGCGCTCGAGCTCGACGGGCGCGTTCGGACAGCGCGCGATCAGGGACGGCACGGGCTGCGTGCACACCTTGAGCAGCACTTCCCCGAAATTGCCTTCGAACGGCACGGTACCGGCCAATGCCTCGTACAAGCTGATGCCGAGCGCGTAGATGTCGACGCGCGCGTCCACGCCCTCTTGCTGCAGGAGCTGCTCGGGAGCCATGTACTCCGGGGTCCCGAGCACTGCGCCTTGCTGCGTGATCTTTTGGTTTTGGTTCGGCAAATGGGCGATGCCGAAATCGAACACCTTGGCCACTTCGCGACCGGCTTCGGTGCGCGAGATGAACACGTTGCTGGGCTTGATGTCGCGATGCAGGATCCCGCGCTCGTGGGCCGCGCCGAGCGCGTCACACAGCTGCAAGCCGATGTACACCGCGTCGGCCACGCCGATGCGGCGGCGCACGGCCAAGATGCCTTCCAGGGTTCGCCCCTCCAAGAGCTCCATGACCAAATACGGCGTGCCGTCTTCGGTTTCGCCGGCGTCTAGCCCCAAGACGATGCCCGGGTGGCGCGCCACGCTGAGCGCGCGTGCCTCGAGCAACAACCGCTGGCGCGACTCCGTGGTCCCGACCTGCTCGGCGATCAGCAGCTTGATGGCGACGGGCCGCGTCGTGTACAGGTGCTCGGCTTCGAACACCGCCCCCGCACCGCCACGCGCAATCTCGCGCTTCAAGCGATAGCGCCGGTCGACGATCGAGCCCACGTCGAGCGCAACTTCGCTCCTCGGGCCAATTCTCGCCGCCTGCTGCGACCGCGTCATTCCCCCTTCGATACGGTCGGGACAGCCTCGGCTTGAGGGGCCGGCGACGAATTGCAACGCCCCGCGTGAGGCCTCGGCCGGGCCTCACGCAGGTACACCTACACCGCTATTCGCCGACGTGAACGAGCATCGCCCCCGTGGGCGGCGTGAACGGCAGCTCGCCGTCACGCACGCGCACCAGCGCCGGCTTGCGCGACACCAGGCGCCCCATGAAGGCGTGAAACCCGAGATCCGTCCCAGGATCAGCCGCGTCGAAGCGAGCGTGCACCAGGTACAGCCCCGGCCGCGCGAAGGCTTTGGCGGGGCACATCTCGATCAACCGGCTCACCGCGGACAGCTTGCCGCCGTAGCCGAGCGTTTGCACCGCCGAGGGATCGGCCGGCGAGCGCTTGTCCGGCTCCGGATCGCATTGGAACACGCCGTCCGGGCCGCTCACCTCGTAGGTGATGAGCTCACGGCGAAAGTAGATCTGTTCCTTCTTTTTGCCGCGATTGGTGATGGTGGTGGTCGCCGTGACGCTGCCCTCGTTCGAGGCGTCACTGCCAGTGATGCTTAGCTCCAGGCCCGGCGGTGGTGCGGATGCAGCCGGCGGCAAGGGCGGCTCGACGCCGAAGTCCGCCGCCAAAGTGAGCGGCGTGCCCACGAGCTCTTTGATGCGCCGCTCGCTGTCCGCCCCTTCCGCGCGCTCGGCTTTGGGCAGCGAGCCTTCGGCTTCACTCGGCTCGGCCACGAACGGCTCGTTCTGCACGCCCGGCTTTTCTTCGCGCTTGCCGGCGCGCCAGCTCACTTTCATCTTCGGTGCCCAGCCGAAGCGCGCGCTGATGGTCGCGCCCTTCACGAGCGGCCAGGGCGCCTTGCCGATGCAGTACAAGCGCGGATCGAAATTCTGAACCAAGCCCTCACCCGGCTCGAGCTTGGCTTGCAGCGCGGCATCCACCGAGCCCGGCACGACCCGCGCAGGCAGCCGACACACGACGGGCTTCGGCGGCTTGGGCGCCTTCAACGGATTGCCCTTGGCGTCGGTCTTCGGCTCCGGAGTCGGCGGCTGAATCTCGAGCGTGATCAAGCGAGCGTCGAAATCAATCAGCGCAGCCTCGGTCCCACGGTTGACCACCGCAAAGGCCCACGGCAACTCTGCCCCGAGCTCGATGACCTCGAAGCGTAGCCCGAGTGGCGCGGGCCCAGTGGAATCTCCGCTCTTGGCCAAAAGCGCGTGGGCCACAGCGGGATCGACCGGAGGCGGCGCACTTTCGGGCTGGGCGACCGAATCGGCCGGCGCGGCGTCCGAGGAGGCCGCGGCCGCGTCGCGCACGCCAGCGTCTTGCCCGTTCGCGGCGGCCCCAGCGTTTGGATCGTTGATCTCCGAGCCGGGTGCGACCATCGGCTTATTACCCGCGCAACCGAGCGCTAGGAAAGCGAGGCCCAACGTCACGAAACCCAAACCGCGCGATAGACTCGCAGCACGCATGCGGGCGACGTAACATATCCCCCGTGCGCGGCCTATACCCCATCGTCGACGTCGATAGCCTGCGGACGCTGGGCGCAGAACCGCTTGCCATCGTCCAGTTCGCCGAGCGCGTTTTGACGGCACACCCGCCCCTCTTGCAGCTGCGCGCCAAGCACAGCGGCGCCGGGGAAACGCTCGAGCTCTTGCGCGCACTCCGCCCGCTATGCAGCGCGGCAGGCACGCTGCTCATCGCCAACGACCGCGCTGATCTTGCCGCACTCGGACAGTGCGACGGCGTGCACATCGGACAAGACGATCTCCCGTTGTCGGTAGTGCGCTTGATCGCACCCGGGCTAATGGTCGGCGTCTCGACGCATAACCTCGAACAGCTCGACGCGGCGCTCGCCGAAAAGCCAGACTACGTAGCGTTCGGACCCGTGTACGGCACCGCATCGAAGGAACGCCCCGACGAAACCGTGGGCGTAACCCGCCTCGCCGAAGCCCACGCACGCGCGCGTGCCGCGGGGATCCCGCTAGTCGCCATCGGCGGCATCAACCTCGCCCGCATGCCCGAAGTCGCCCCGCACTGCGAGCTCGCCGCAGTCATCGCCGCGCTCCACCCCGTGCGCACGTCGCTCGAAGGCGTGAGCGAAGCGACGTGCGCGCTGCAGGCTGCGCTACTCGGGTAGGCTCGCCTCACATTCGCCCTCATCTCGAATTGATTGGGGCGCTCTCAGGGCCCACGCTGCAGCTCATTCCCCGACGCAGCTTCCCACCGCCCGCCCGCGCGCTGCTTTCCGACTCGCACCGCCGCAGCGCCCACGTACACCTTGCCGAAGTGAGCCCGCGCCGTGTGCAGATTGTGCGCCCTGCATCGGAGCCGTAAATTGACGACCGTCGCCTCGCCGCCCTCTGCATGAGGCATCACGTGATCGAGCTGCAATAGCTGCCGCTCGCCACAACGTCGCCCGTCATCAGCGCAAAACGTGCACCGCCCCTCATCACGCACGTACACCTCGCGCGCCACTGCCGCCGCCACGTGACGTGAACGCTTCAGCGGCGACCTCTCCGCAGCCTTCGAAACACCGCGCGCCTCATTCGTACTCACTCGGATGCGCCGCGGCTTCCGACCCACGCCGAACCGCCTCGTCAGCAATTCACCGCGCAGCGACTCGAGCCCACGCTTCATCACCGTTAGCAGATCCCCCTTGGGCTCCGAATGACTGAGCAACGCCCGCACCTCGTCCAACAACTCTCGGAACTCATTATCCGCCGTGAAGTTCACGCTGAACCGGTCCGCGGACAACGGTTTGACCGCGTTGCGTGCGGGCGGCGTGGGCTCGAGCTGCCTAGGCTCCGTTGGCTTGGAATTTGTCGATTCGGTCCCCATGTCGGGTGTGCCCACCGTCGTCGGAGGCAAACGACGGATCAAATCCCGCACATCCGGTTTCGGAAAGCGCGCCGCGAGCAACACCTCGACCTGCTCGTAACTCTTCCGACTGCATGCGGCGAACAGCTCGTCCGCGTTCTCCGCGCTCAAGTGCGGCCGCAGCGCACACAACACCGAAAGCTGCAGCTCGCCCTTCGCCACCCGCACGAACGCCTCCGGAAACGCTCGGCACACCCGCGCTGCCGCGATCCGCCGCCCTGCCGACGACTTGCAAAACCCGAGTGCCTCCGTGCAATACGCGAACAGCGACGAATACCCCAACGCCACGCAAAGCTCGCGCTCCTCAATCTCCGCCAAGTGCGCCAGCAGATCCGAAAGCGAATCGTTCTCGCGTTTCACCAGCGCCGACAGGCCCGCCAAGAGAGACTCGTCAGCGAGCTCAACCAATCGATATCGGTCGTTCATGATTTCTGCATAACATGTAAATTCTGGAGCTCACACGAGCCGTCTACAGCCGTATTTAGCCGCAGAATGGGTTTCAACTCGATCAGCTCCGTGCTCGCCTCACCAACACGAAACCACGCCGCACCACACTCAAAGTTTCACTCGAGTCGCCTCAACTCGTTCAACCCTCCACAAATCCCGTCAAGAAAATTCGACACGCTCCCACAAGCTCGCGATTAAACTATCGCGGACGATTTCGTGGTGTTCGCAACGCCACTCTCCGTCGTAACCACCGCGTTCACCCGAGCGCGGACACCACGAAATCGTACGCACAGCGAGCTGCGATCCCCCAGCCCGTCGCCAAAACATTCCCTCAGCGAGCGCTCCAAAACGACTACCACGCCACGCCGTGCAACCGCCGCCCCGCACGCCCCGCGCTACTCTCCCTTGCTGCTGCTCTCTCTCTCTCTCTTCACTGTCCACACCCGACATCGGGTGCAATTCCACCCACCGCGCCGCACCACGCTACGATCAACGACGCACCCAAACCGTCGGTCCCTCGCGTCGGCCGCAGCGGCCGACGCTTGAGGGACCCGGCGCGCTTCGCGCGCCGGCCGTCACACGTCGCCCTCCGCAGGGAGCACCCCCAAAAAAAGGAGGTGAGTCGAGAACCGCTACGGCGCGGGCACGACCACGGCCATGGCCACGAACACGGCACCGGCACGCCACGGGCAGAGGCACGGCACGGACCGCGCGAAAACGACCGAGAAAACGACCTAAATCTGCCGCAGCCGCGAAATCATCGCTTCCAGCGCCAACGCCGGCGATACGTTGCGCTCGACCTCTTGCATCGCGGAGAGCACGACGCGGTGGCGCACGGCCGCGCGCTCGGCTTCGTCAGCTCGCTCGGCGACTTGCTCGCGACCACTGATGGCCAACGATTGCGCAAAGTAGCCGAGCAGCGAGCGCAGGGAGTCACGCTCGCGCTTGGCCTCGGCGAACTTGATCGCGGGGGCCAAATCACGAGCCTTGATCGCCGAGTACGCGGCGGCCACGAAGTCATCCCGCTCCTTCAATGCCTCGTCCGAGGCGAGCTCGAGCGCGAGCGCGACGCTGCCTTGCGCGGCCAACGCCGCCTTCGGGTCGAGCCCCTTGTCCGTCAAGATGCGCGCGACGAGCGCGTCCGAAAGCGGCGAGAAGCGGACGGGCAGCGTGCGTGAGCGAATGGTATCCAGCAAGCGATTGGGGCGACTCGTGAGCAGCACGAAGTACGTATTCGGCCCCGGCTCTTCCAGCGTCTTGAGCAGCGCGTTGGCCGCCGACACCGTGAGCTCGTCCGCGTCACGCACGATGAAGATGCGCGCGTGCCCCTCATGCGGCCGATACCCGATGCGCTCCAGCACGATGCGCCGCACCTGCTCGATGCTGATGCCGGTGGCCTCGTTCGCGCTGATGCGCCCGCGATACAGGCCGCGCTGGAGCAAGATCACGTCCGGGTGCGCGGGCACGTGCGGCTCTTCCTCCGAGAGCCGCACGGCGCGCACGCAAGCCCCGCATTTGCCGCACGCCTTTCCCCCGCCCACCTCACACACGAGGGCCTGCGCGAGGGCCATGGCAGCCATTTCCTTGCCCACCCCGGCCGGGCCCTCGAAGCGGTACGCGTGGTGCACGTGGCCCATCTGGAGCGCGCGCGTCAGGGTCTGGATCGCGGGTTCTTGACCGAGGATGTGCGAGAACATGACGCGGGGATGGACTATGCTCCGAGCGCCCCGATGGCGGAACCTTTTTCAGATATTTTGAGCCCCGCGCTCGCCGAGCTCAGCTCGTACACGCCCGTCTCGGGCGACTACGCCGTGCGCCTCGACGCCAACGAAGCGCCCGAGCTGTTGTCGGACGCCGCCAAGCGCCGCATGGCCGAGGTGTGCGCCCAAGCTACGTGGGAGCGCTATCCGGATGCTACCTCGAGCAAGCTGCGCCAAGCGCTGGCGGGTTACTCCGGCGTGAGCCCCGAAGAAGTGCTCGTGGGCGATGGCAGCGACGAGATCATCACCATGCTGCTCTCGGCCTTCTCCCAGCCGCGCGATCGCTCGGGCAGCGCCGTGGTCATGACCACCACGCCGAGCTTCGTGATGTATCGCATGAGCGCGCGGATACGTGGCCAACGGGTACTGGAAGTGCCACT
>JBEQTH010000044.1:0-8217 GCA_040348785.1 Myxococcales bacterium
GCCGCGTGCCGCCACCGAATTCCTGCGGTTACTCCGAGCTACGCAGCCGGCAATGCCCAAGGTAAGGCGCTAGGTTGCTGACTTTGCTCGGGTTATTAGTTGATTGACAGAGCGGTGACAGCTCACTATATCAGCCAGGCAAGATAACCCTGACGCATACGTTAGGGTTAGGGTTACAATGTAGTTCATGAGCGACCGTACCCCTCACCGCCACCTCGCCATCGTTGCGCCGGGCTCCTCCCCGGAAGCAGCCGCGGAGCGTTTGGAAGTCCGTGTGGTGGATGAGTCGGAGCTGCTGCTCGTGGGTGACTTGGCCAAGGCAGTCGGCAAAACCGTCCGCGCCATTCACTTGTATGAAGAGCTGGGCTTGGTTCGCGCGCATGAACGCTCCAAGGGTCGCTACCGGCTGTTCGCGCAAGACGCGCTGGTGCGCGTGCGCTGGATCGTCAAGCTGCAGAACCTGGGCTTGTCGCTGTCGGATATTCAAGCCCTCGTCCGCGGTCAGAACGACGCCGCTTCGGCCAAGTTCGCCGCCATGCGCTTGCGTGAGGTGTACCTCGCCAAGCTCGTTGAAACGCGCAGCAAGCTCTCGGAGCTGAAAGCGCTCGAATCGGAGCTCGAGCAAAGTCTCGATTTCCTCTCCACCTGTCACAGCGCGTGTGAGTCGGAGGTGTCGGTGCACTCGTGCCCCACCTGCGCGCATCACGAACAGCCCAATCCCCCCGAGCTGGTCGCCGGCAGCCGCGTGAACTGAAGGATTCCCAAGCAATGGCACTCAAGTTTCCGATCTACATGGACAACCACGCAACGACGCCGCTCGACAAGCGCGTGCTCGAGGCGATGCTGCCTTATTTCACGCAAGATTTCGGCAACGCCGCCAGCCGCACCCACGCCTACGGCTGGCACGCCGAGGCCGCGGTGGAAGACGCGCGCGACGTGATCGCCGACTACATCGGCGCTGAGTCCGGCAAAGAGATCGTGTTCACCTCCGGCGCTACGGAGAGTGACAACCTCGCCATCAAGGGCGTCGCCGAGTACTACAAGGGCAAGGGCAATCACATCATCACCACGACCATCGAGCACAAAGCCGTGCTCGACTCGTGCAAGCGCCTCGAAAAAGAGGGCTACACGGTGACGTACGTGAACGCCGGTCCGGACGGCCTGGTAAACCCGGCCGATATCGAAGCCGCGATCACGGACAAGACGATCCTGGTCTCGGTGATGCTGGCCAATAACGAGGTCGGCACCATTCAGCCGATCGCGGAAATCGGCGCCATCACTCGCAGGCGCGGCGTGCTGTTTCATTGCGACGCCGTACAAGGCTTCGGCAAAACCCCGTTCGACGTCCGCACCATGAACGTGGACTTGGCCTCGCTCACCGCGCACAAGATTTACGGGCCCAAGGGCGTCGGCGCGCTGTACGTGCGCCGATCCAAGCCCCGCGTGCGTTTGGTCGCGCAGCTGGACGGCGGCGGGCACGAGCGCGGTAACCGCTCGGGGACGTTGAACGTGCCCGGTATCGTCGGTTTTGCAAAAGCCGTGTCCATCTTCAAGCAAGAGGGCGTGGCCGAGGCGGATCGCATCCGCGGCTTGCGTGACCGCCTGCACAACGCGATCACCAAAGAGCTCGATTCGGTCCTGCTCAACGGTCACCCCGAGAAGCGCCTACCAGGCAACTTGAACCTGTCCTTTTCCTTCGTGGAAGGGGAGGGCTTGATGATGGCGATCAAGGACGTCGCCGTGTCCAGCGGCTCGGCGTGCACCAGCGCCAGCTTGGAGCCAAGCTACGTGCTCCGCTCCATGGGCTTGGACGAAGAGCTCGCTCATTCGTCGATCCGCTTCGGCCTCGGCCGCTTCAATACGGAAGAAGAAGTGGATTACGTGGCCGAGCTCGTGATCGCCAAAGTGAAAAAGCTACGCGAGCTCTCCCCGCTCTACGAGATGCACCAGCAGGGCATCGACATCAAATCGATTCAATGGGCAGCTCATTAGTCGTCGGGAGCTTTGCTTTCGGTTCTCGGGAGCTCAGCTCCCGCCCCGGGACTTCCCGGGGCCCCACGCCGTCACGACCCGCGTTTCGGGGCCCCGCCCCCAAAACGACCACCTAAGGAAAACATCATGGCCTATAGCGAAAAACTCCTCGAGCATTACGAGAACCCGCGCAACGTCGGGACGTTGGATAAGGACGATCCGTCGGTCGGCACTGGGCTCGTCGGTGCGCCCGCCTGCGGTGACGTGATGCGTTTGCAGATCAAGGTCAGCGCCGATGGCGTGATCGAAGACGCGCGCTTCAAAACCTTCGGCTGCGGCTCGGCCATTGCCTCTTCGTCGCTCGCGACGGAGTGGATCAAGGGCAAGAACATCGATGAAGCTGCGCTGATCAAAAATAGCCAGATCGCCGAAGAGCTGAGCCTGCCGCCGGTCAAGATCCACTGCTCGGTGCTCGCCGAAGACGCGATCAAGAGCGCGATCGAAGACTACAAAGCCAAGCGAGCTGCTCGCGCCGCGCTCAGCGCGGACTCCACGCCGGTCGAAGCCGCCGCCGCGCCTGCCGCTCTCTGAACCGAACCGTCTCTTTGCAGCCGAGTACCGCCATGGAAACCACGAACGCCGCCCCGAGCCCCGCTCCCTCCGAAGCCCCCAAGTCGCGTCGCGAGATCATCATCTCCGACAAGGCCGTGGAATTCGCGAAGAAGAAGCTCGCGGCTCGCGGCACTCCAGACGCTGCCGTGCGCCTGGGCGTCAAAGGCGGCGGCTGCTCGGGCTTTTCCTACGTCATCCAATACGAGGACACGCCGCCGAAAGAACGCGACACGGTGTATGACGCTGGCGGCGTGCGCTTCTACGTGGACAAGAAGAGCTTCGTTTATCTGGCGGGCTCAGTGTTGGACTACGAGCAGACGTTGATGTTCCAAGGGTTCAAGTTCAAGAACCCGCAGGAAGCATCGAGCTGCGGCTGCGGTCACTCTTTTACGGTTCGCTGAGTTGGATCCGTTCGAGACGCTCGGGGTAGAACCGGCCTTCGCTCTCGACGTGGCAGTGCTCGAGCAACGGCATCGTGATCTGAGTCGTGCGCTGCACCCGGACCGCCACGCGAGCGCCGGTGCCGCTGAACGGCGCATGGCCCTCGGCCGCGCCATCGAAGTGAACGAGGCTTTCCGGATCCTCAAGGATCCGGTACGGCGCGCGGAAGCTCTGCTTGCTCGGCGCGGCATTCCGAGTGGGGAAGGTAAAGAGCCGCCCGCGTCTCCGGCTCTGCTGATGGAGGTCATGGAGCGCCGTGAAGCGCTGGCCGAGATTCGACACAGCAAAGACGAAGCCGCGCTCTCCCGTGTGATCGCCGAGGTCCGTCAGGTCGAGCAACGCACGCAGGCCGCCCTGGGCAGTGAATTTGCCTCAGGGAGCCCAAATTCCGCAGAAATTCTGAAGCGGATCGGCGAACTGCGCTACTACCGCCGCTTCTTGGACGAAGCCGCGGCCATCGCGGACGACTTGCTCTGAGCTGACCCATGCTGCTCGATATTTTCGACCCCAAAGCACCGCCCCAGGCCATCGGCATCGACTTGGGCACCACGAACTCGATCGTGGCCCACGTGCGCGACGGCCGCGCGGTTCCGCTCACCACTTGTGACGGAACGCCGCTCTTGCCGTCGGTCGTGCACTATGGCGCCGAGGGCTCGGTTCAAGTCGGGCGCACGGCGGTGGCGTACGCCACGCGTGAGCCCGAGCGCACCATCGCCAGCGTGAAGCGCTTCATGGGCCGCGCCGCGGGCGACGCGGAGACGACGCGCCTCGGCGCTTACAAGTTCGTCCCTGGTGAGGCCGCGGTCGTGCGCTTCGACTTGGGCAAGCTCACACCCAGCGCGGTCGAAGTCAGCGCCGAGATTCTGAAGAGCCTGAAGCAGAGCGCGGTCGATCAGTTGAACCAAGTGGGCGGCGCCGTGATCACCGTGCCCGCGTACTTCGACGACGCGCAACGTCAGGCCACGCGCGACGCGGGGCGCCTCGCGGGGCTCGAGGTGCTGCGCTTGCTGAATGAGCCAACCGCCGCTGCCCTCGCGTACGGCCTGGAAAAGCAGCAAAACGGCCTGTTCGCCGTGTACGATCTGGGCGGCGGCACCTTCGACGTCACCATCCTGCTGCTCGAAGATGGCGTGTTCCAAGTCAAAAGCACCGGCGGCGACAGCGCGCTCGGTGGCGATGACATGGACCGCGAGATCGCCGAACGCATGCTCTCGGCCATGGGCGCGACCACGCCCCAGACACGCACGGCCGAGGTGGTGAGCATCGCCTTGGAAGGGGCGCGTCGCGCCAAGCACGCGCTCACCGACGCGAATGAAGTGAGCATCGAGCTGCCCCGAAAGGGTGGGGGAGACATCAGCTTTTCGCTCACACGCGCGGACTTCGACGTCTGGATCCAGCCGCTCTTGGAGCGCACGGGCAAAGCCTGCCGCCGCGCGCTGCGCGACGCGGAGCTCGAGGCGAGCGCGCTCAGCGGTGTGATCTTGGTGGGCGGTTCCACGCGCGTGCCCCGCGTGCGCTCGTACGTGAAAGAGCTGTTCGGCAAAGAGCCGCTCGGTGACATCGATCCCGATCTGGTGGTCGCCTACGGCGCGGCGATTCAAGCGGATCTGTTGGCGCGCCAGAGCGACGATGTGCTGCTCTTGGACGTGCTGCCACTGTCGCTCGGCATCGAGACCATGGGCGGCGGCGTAGACAAGATTTTACCCAGAAATACCGGAATTCCGGCCGGCGCTAAGGCTACGTTCACCACGTACGCCGACAACCAAACGGGCTTCGACTTGCACGTGGTGCAGGGCGAGCGCGAGATTGCCAGTGACTGTCGCTCGCTCGCGCGCTTCAAGCTGAGCGGGGTTCCGCCGCTGCCCGCGGGCTTCGCGCGGCTCGAGGTGAGCTTCAACGTCGACGAGAATAACCTGCTCAGCGTGAAAGCGGTCGAGCTCACCACGGGCATCACGCAAAGCGTGGAAGTGAAGCCCAGCTACGGGCTCACCGACGAGGAAGTCGAGCAGATGCTGATCGACGCGCTCGATCACGGCGAGAGTGACTTCGAGCTGCGCCGGCTGCGCGACGCGCAGGTGGAAGCCACGCGCATCTTGCTCGCGACGGACAAAGCGTTCGCCACGGACGCGGATTTGTTGGACGCCGCCGAGCGCGCGCGCATCGAGCAGGCGCTGAACGCGCTGCGCAGCGCGGCCTCGTCGGCAACGAGGGCCTCGCTCGTCGAAGGCGCGATCAGCGCGCTCGACGACGCGACGCACGAGTGGGCGGGCCGTCGCATGAACCGCGCCATTCAGTCTGCGATCGCGGGCAAGAACTTGGGCGCGGTCGAAGAGAGCGTGGCCCACGCCGCTGGCGTCGAAGCACACCTCGCCAAACATGGAGAATCCCGATGACCAAGGTCCGCTTCCTCGATCAGGGCATCGAGATCGACGTGCCCCTCGGCACCACCCTGCTCAAGGCGTCGAAGCTCGCCGGGGCCCCCGAGGGCGATGCATGCGGCGGCGTGTGCGCCTGTTCGACCTGCCACGTTTACGTCGAGACCGGCTCCGAGCTGCTCACCCCCGCGGCGGACGACGAAGAGGACATCTTGGACAAAGCTTTCGACGTCCAAATGGGCTCGCGCCTCGGTTGCCAGGCCAAAATCCAGCGCGAAGGGCTGATCGAGCTGCGCATCTCCAAGGAGAGCTTGGATGCGTATTACAACGAGCACCCGAACGTAAAGCGCCCGGCCTAGCCCCTCATTGCTGAGGGGCGAATCGAATGGAGCGCCGCGCCGCGCGCGCCCTCGATTTGCCTAGCAGTGGCTAGATGATGGAAGATTGCGGACATGTCGAGCCCCAAGTCCAAATCCGTCGCCAAGTCCCCCGTCGTCAAGAAAGCCAGCAAGGCCGCCAAGAAGGTGAGCAAGGAGGCCCGCAAAGTCGCCAAGAAGGTGACCAAGAAAGCGACCAAGGCGGTCGAGACCGCGAAGAAGTCGGTCAAGAAGGCCGCCAAGACCGGCAAGAAGGCGGCGAGCAAAGCCGGCATCGTGGAAGCGGTGAAGCTCGAAGCCAACAAGCTGGTCGCCGTTGCCGAGTCGGTGATCGAAGTCGCGAAAGAAGAGATCGCCAAGGTCAAGAGCAGCGCCAAGAAGGCCGCCAAGAAGTCAGCCAAGAAGTGAGCTGATAGCGGCGCCGAGCGCGCCCGCATCTGTCAGGCATTCGCCGCGGCGAGCTTGCGCAACCGCTCTTCGGCTTCGCGCAGCTCGCCCGTGGGATCGCTCGCGGCAAAGTCCTCGCTTTCGTACACGCGACGAATCTCGATCATCTCGTCGCCCGAGCATGGACAGCGCGAAGCCCAGGCCACCGCTTCCTCTTTCGACTTGACCTGAATGATCCAAAAGCCACCGACGACCTCCTTCGCCTCGCTGAATGGACCGTCGCTCACCTGCGCCTTGCCGCCCGGGAAGCGCACCCGCGCGCCCGCCGAAGTCGGATGCAGGCCCTCGCCCGCCAAAAGCACGCCCGCCTTCACCATCTCCTCGTTGAATTTGCCCATCTCAGCCAGGCTCTTTTCCTCCGGCAAAACGCCCGTCTCAGCCTTCGGCCCTGGGTACATGATCATGACGAATCGCATGGGTTTTTCCTGACTCGGTGAAGGCCGCGCCTTCGGTTGTCGCCTCTGAAGCTCGTCGGCGCCAGGCCATCCCGGCCGCCTCGTTGAAGCGACGAACGAGCCGCCCCGCGATCGACACCGAGCGCGAGATTATTTCGAATCTGGGGTTGGGGGCTGCCCCCATCGCTCAGCGTTGCATCACGGCCTGGCGTGCTCGCTCCGCTGTGCGCGCCAGGGCCCCCGTCAAGCGCGGGCCAAAGGCCCGCGCGGGGGGCCAGCGCCGGGTCAGGCGCTCTCGATCTCGTCTGCAGTCGCATATCGCTCTCGCAATTTGGCGAGCCCGAGGTCGGCGCAATAGCTCGGCGACAGCCACTCGTAAGCCGGCAACCCGAGCAGCTGCGCCGCCAAATCGCGGAGCTGTTCGGGCCGCGCCTCGCCAGCGATCACGGCGGACGCGAGCGTCTCGAGCTGCGCGGGGTCATCGACGAAGATGCCCATCTCGACGAGCCTATCCAGCTGCTCGCTTCGCATCGGTACTGGCGCTGTCTCGCCTGGAACCTTCGACCAAGCCAGCTCGCATTCTCCCAGCAGCGTGTCCCCCTCACGAACCGTCAGCACGAGGCAGAAGTCTTCCGCATAGGCCCAGTGCAAAGTGATGGCGGACACCGTTTCGGCGAGCTGCTCATGCTCGTGTTCCTCCAACGAAACGAACGACGTCCAGCGCTCGCTCTCGGCGATGATCCACCCGGGGGCGCCCACTGCTTCTACCATTTGCCGCACTTTTGGCGCCGAAACGCGCCAAAAGTGCAGACTCTCGGAGAGCTCGCTCATTCGTGAGTCCCCGGGACCAGCGCCAGCAATTCACGCGGTTCCCTGCCAGGCTTTTCCATGCGTTGCTCGGCGGTCACACCGAGCATCTCGAGCGCGGCAGCCAAAGTTCGCCAGAGGTCAAGGACGTCCCATTCACTGTGACGCGGACCGAAGCGCTTCCGCTCTTTCTTGATCAATGGCCAATGAAGGATTGCTGCGTCGACATAGCGGTGCACAACCGCGGGTTCGCGTTCTTCGAGCCCTAGCCATGCCTCGCCGCCCAAAGTGCAAAGGAACCTCGTCTCGTCTTCCAACGAAGCCATCAACCAGCGATGCACGTTGTTTCGGATTTCCGACTGCGCCGAGACCTTAATTATGGCCTTCGGCATCAGGTAGCAGTGAAACTGTGCGAACTTGGACGGCTCAGGCTCCTTGTCGACCAGAACTAGGCCCTCCGCCGTTGCCGTGTCTAGGACTGGGCCTGCGCCGAATTCATGGATGCGCCCCTCAGAATTGAGGTTTGATGCAAGGGCCTGGGTCTTTCGCGTTACTTGCCCGAGACGACCGTAAATTAACTCCGGCAACTTCATTCCAGCGTCATCTCCAGCTCGCGAAGGTAGTCGACGTTAGACGAAGTTCGTAGCGGACGATCATCTGGCCCTCGATGGAATGCGCTCGTTTCTGCGCTGTTTCGCGCGGGCCCGCGCTGCTTCGATCTGGCCCGCGCCGAAGCAGTGCTGCGCGTGGCGCTGATTGTGCGCCCGGCAGCGGAGCCTCAGGTTACCGGTC
>JBEQTH010000104.1:0-59130 GCA_040348785.1 Myxococcales bacterium
CTCGCTTCTCGTGACCCAATACCCGCCTTGATCGGCACTATTGAGAGAACGCGAAGCAGCGCGGGGCGCTACCGACTTGGGGTCGGGCGGTCGTCAGGAATCGAAGCGGACATCTCGATGCCCCAGCCGCGCACCCTGATCTGGACGGTGTTCGAAGGAACCAACGCCAACATGAGCGGCGAGTTCGATCTCAAGTATCAGAAAACCACGACCGGTTCCGGCGTCGGCTTTCAGAGCTCGGGTTCGATTAGCGTCCAGCTCGAAGCGGGCAAGTCTTACTACATCGGCGTCAGTCCCAGCGACGGCTCGTTCGCTTACTACTACGATAACCTTTCCATCGCGCCCTCGATCAACTTCGCGCACGTGATCGGCGCCGTCGACACTAGCTTCGCCAAGCAGTTCGATTACCAAGACCCGAACCTGTACCTCGCCTACCACCAGCGTCTGACCACGACGGGCCCCTGAGCCGAGCCACTTTTTTCAGGAAGCGGGCTTGAGCTTGGCGATCAGCAGCTCGGCCACGCTGGTCTCCAAGGCTCGGGTGTCGAAGGGCTTTTGCAGGTAGGCCACGCCGTCGGTCAGATCGCTGGCCGGCAAGGTCTCGCCCCAGCTGTAGCCGGAGATGAAGAGCACGCACAGGCCTTTGCGTTGCGCGGTCAAATGCCGCGCGAGCTCGGCGCCGCTCATGTTCGGCATGACTACGTCCGTGACCAGCAGATCGATGGGATCGGGGTGAGCGGCCGCGACTTGCAGCGCGCGGACGCCGTCCTCGGCGAGTAGCACCGTGTGACCCAAGCGCGACAAGCTGCGCCGAATCACCGAGCGCAGCGTGGGTTCGTCCTCGGCGACCAAGACCGTGGCCGGCTGCGGCGCGGACGCCGCGGGTTGCGGAGGCGGCGGGGGCTCGGTGCGCGGCACTGCGGGCTGATCCGTGATCGGCAAGTAGATCGAGAATTGGCTTCCCCAGCCGGGCTCGGAGCTCACGAGCACGCAGCCGCCGTGTTGCTGAACGATGCCGTGCACGGTCGCCAGGCCGAGGCCGCTGCCGTGGCCCGCCGCCTTCGTGGAGAAGAACGGATCGAATACGCGGCGCAACGTTTCTGGGTCCATGCCCACGCCGTCGTCTTCGACCCTCAATAGTGCATACTTCCCTGTGCTTTCGGACGGGGCGGGTAGCCCGAACGAAAGCTCGGTGGTGATCCGCAGCTGTCCGCCTTGGGGCATTGCGTCCCGCGCATTGGTCACCAGGTTGACCAAGATTTGCTCGAACTGCGAGGGATCGGCGATGACCGGCAGGGGCTCGCCGTGCAGCGCCACCCGCATCTCGACGCGCTCGCCGACGAGGCGATGGAGGAGGCGTGCCACGTCGGCGACCAAGCGATTGCAGTCGAGCACGCGCGGCTCGACACGCTGTCGACGGCTGAAGGCCAGCAATTGGCGGATCAGATCCGCACCGCGGCGAGCGGCAGTCAGGGTCTCCTCGACGGCCGCGCCGCCCGCGGCGTCGAAGTGCTGGGTCTCCTCCAAAATGTCGATGTTGGTCATCACGATCGTGAGCAGGTTGTTGAAGTCGTGCGCGATGCCACCCGCGAGGCGACCCACTACCTCGAGCCGCTGAGCGTCACGCAGGGCCTCTGCCTGGCGTTCGAGGGCCGAAGTGCGTTCGAGCACCCGCTGTTCCAGGGTGCGATTGGTCTCTGCCAGGCGTTCGCGGGATGCCGAGAGGCGTGCGAGCAACTCGGTATTCTCGAGTCCGAGCCGGAACGCCTGAGTCAGGGTTTGATGATTGGTGCTCACCACTCGCGCCATGCCCGCGGTGTAGGCGAGGAGCATGCTGCCCATCGCCACGTGGGCCGTGTCCCCGAGCGCGATGGTACGGAATAGGAGCGGGCCCACGGAGGCCAAGAAGTATCCCCAAAAAGCGGGCGGGTGGCTTGCCCAGGTGCCCGCTGCGGCTGCGGTCATGCCGCCGATCGCAAAGGTGAGCACGATCTGCGACACCGGATCACCGGGCTGGAAGAAGAGCAGGATCCCGAGGCCCCAGCCTGAGCCCGCGACAATCGAGCCCGCGACGAACAGTCGACCCGAGGCGTCGAGCGCAGGGGCACTGGGCGGCGTGCGCTGAACCCGCCGCATCAGCTCGCTGCGCAGCAGCGCGATCAGCGCCATCGCGACCACCCACGCGCTCAGCGCACGCTGAGACGCCGCGTGCCACATGGCCGCTGCGGCCAGCGCGGCGATGACGACATTGGCCCACAAAACGAGCGGACTTTGCCGGTAGAGGGCGCGCCTCTGCTCGGCCCGAACCGCCACCGCCAAGTCCATCTATGAGGATGATACATGGCTTTGGCCCACGGCTCGAACCAGGGGTCGTCGAGCAAACGTAAACAGGGCATTGCCGAACCGCGATATCGCACGAAATTCGAAGAGACGGAGTCGGCGCACTGACCAAATACCCAAGGGCAGATCGCGCGATCTCACCGCCAGCGTTGCTCCAGGAACCCGCCGCGGCGAGCGCGCTGCCCGAGCCTGTGGAGTCGAAGTGAATCGGTCAGAGACGGCCCAACGCGGGCCGTCCTGCAAGCTTTGGGTCGCGCTGCGACGCCCACGCCCGCTACCCCAAAAAACATAGACCCGCGTCAGAGATGTCCGGAGCGGCACAGTCCGGCACACCGGGTTGCTCGCGTATCAGCCAGATTTCGCCGCGCTGCGCTCGACCGTCGTGGCATCGCTCTTGCTACAGCCGAGACCATGGAGCGTCGTCGTGTCGGTTGGTTGGCAGCGGCGTGGCTGGCGCTCGGGTGTGGAGGCACGGCGCTCGAGACGGGCACCCCGAACGCGGCCGCGGGCAGTGCTGCGATCAGCGCCGGCGCCAGCAGTGGCGGCGCGAGCAGCGCCGGACCGAGCAGCGCCGGACCGAGCACGGGCGGTGACGTGGCCACGCCGCTGCCGCCGATCGTCGGCAGTGGCGGTGCTGCCAGCCCCGAATACGACGGGAACGCGGGAGGGTCCGATTCCTACGGCTACCCGAGCGCGGCGGGCGCTGGTGGCGCGCACTACGCGGGCTCGGGGCCGGTGATAGGCACGGGCGGCACCACGGACGGACTGTGCAAGACCGAGCCAGCTCCGCCGCTCGCCGCTTGGCAGCCGCGCCCGAGCAACGACGCCCAAAGCGTCGAGCAGACGTTGACCGAGTCTCGGGCGTCGTTCGTCGGCACTTGGCGCGGCGTCGCGCACACGCAATTCGTTCCGTCCTATCCCGTGCTGTTCACCTTCAGCGCGGACGGTGGCTATGGCGGCCACTGCACGAGCCACTCTGACTACGAGCCCACCGACTTCGATTGCTGTCGAGCGCTGTACTACGGCACTGACAAAGACAGCAGCTTGAAGCAGTGGTCGCTGACGACGGTCAATGCCGACCACTCCGTGAACGGTGATCTGGACATCATTTACGGCTACGAAGGGTCCGGCTTCGGCGAGTCCGGCTATCAAGGCCGGATCGCGAATCTCGCCTTCGATGCGACAGGGAACCGCGCGCGCTTCGACTTCGTCTATGGCACTCTCGCTTGGGGCTCGTTCGAGCTCGAACGGGCACCCTGAGCTGACTCGAGCGACGGCCGCTCGCCCGCGCCTCATGCCGTGGCGCCGGAGCGGCCCGAGTCTCCCGCCCGGTCAAGGGCGCGCGATCAACGCACTTTTCCATCGCCCCCCGCGGCCGCGACCGGCGAGCGCTGGCCTCCACTCGGAGTATGCGAAACGCCCATTCTGGGAGTATGGTCCCCGGGATTTCAGTCTCCCTCGGGTCAATCCATGAGCGTCGATCTGTCTCGTTCCAAAGTTTTGTTGACCGGCGGCAGCGGGTTTCTCGGCAGCCATCTACGTGAAGCCCTGCTCGAGCGCGGCACCACCGCCATCGTGTCGCCGCGTTCGGCGGACGTAGACCTGACCGACGCCGCAGCCACTCGTGCCCTGTTCGAGCGCGAGCGCCCCGATTTGGTGCTGCACCTCGCAGCGAAGGTGGGTGGCATCGGCGCGAACCTCAAGCACCCGGGTACGTTCTTTCGCGACAACATGGCGATGGGCCTCAATGTGCTGGAAGAGGCGCGTCGCGTGGGGACGCCCAAGGTCGTCATCGCCGGCACGATCTGCGCGTATCCGAAGTTTGCGCCGATCCCTTTCCGGGAAGACGACCTTTGGAATGGCTACCCGGAAGAAACCAATGCGCCGTACGGCGTCGCGAAGAAGGCGATGCTCGTGATGGCCCAAGCCTATCGTCAGGAGTTCGGCTCCAATTTCGTGATGCTCTTTCCCGTAAACCTCTACGGGCCGCGCGACAACTTCGATTTGGAGAGCTCGCACGTGATCCCGGCCATGATTCGCAAGTTCGTGGAGGCCAAGCAACGCGGCGCGAGCGAGGTCGTGCTGTGGGGCGACGGCACGCCGACGCGCGAGTTCTTGTACGTCGACGACGCCGTGAGCGGGCTATTGGCCGCCGCCGAGCACTACGACGATCCGGATCCGGTCAATCTCGGTGCAGGCTTCGAGATCTCGATGCGCGATTTGGCGCACAAGATCGCCGCGCTGATCGGCTACGGCGGGAAGCTGGCCTGGGACGTTTCGCGCCCCAATGGGCAGCCGCGGCGGATGCTGGACGTGACGCGCGCCAAGGAGCGGTTCGGTTTTTCCGCGCGCGTCTCGTTCGATGAGGGCTTGTCAAAGACCATCGCTTGGTTCGAAGCCAATCGAGAGACCAGTGCTTGAAGGGTGGAGTGTTCAGTGAATCTCGTCGACAGTAACGGGCCGGCTTCGGCGCCCATTTCGGAATTCGAGCGCCGCGAAGCGGCCCGACGCAAACTGCGCGTCCAACGCCTGGAGGCGATGACCGGGCTGCGCCTGAAGGCCGCCACTCGCCACGACTACTACGCCCAAGAGGTCCAGCGTTTGCTAGCGAGCCTGATCATCCCCGGCTCCCGCGTGCTCGAGGTTGGCTCCGGGCTCGGCGATCTGCTGGCTTCGCTCGGCGCGGCCCAAGCGACGGGTATCGACGTCTCGTCGAGCATCGTGGCCGAGGCCAAGAAGCGTCACCCCAATCTCGACTTCCGAGTGTTGGACGTCGAGCGCGACCCGCTGCCCGAGGGCCCGTTCGACGCCATCGTGCTCAGCGACGCGATCGGGCTCTTGGACGACATCGAGCTCGTGCTGGAGCGCTTGCGCCCGCTGCTCAGCGAGCGCGGTCAGCTCATCGTCACGTATTACAGTTTCCTTTGGGAGCCGGTCCTGAAGCTCGCAGAGCGGATCGGACAGAAGACACGCTGGCCAGACCAAAATTGGCTGTCCATGTCCGACGTCGAGAACTTGCTGCGGCTGTCGGGCTTCGAGGTGTTCAGGCGCGGCACCGATGTCCTCATTCCGGCTCGCGTCCCGCTGGCTTCCGCGTTTGCCAATCGCGTCATCTCCAAGCTGCCGCTCGCGCGCGAGCTGTCCTTGGTCGACTACTTCGTGGCCCGGGCGAAGCCGGAGCCGTTGCCGGAGCGGCTGCCCAGCGTGAGCGTGATTTGTCCCACTCGCAACGAGCGGGGGAACATTCGCGAAGCCGTATTGCGCACGCCGATGATGGGGCCCCGCACCGAGCTCATCTTCGTCGACGGCAACTCGACGGACGGAACGGTCGAAGAAATCGAAGCCGTCATGCGCGAGTACCGCGGGCCTCTCGAGCTGAAGCTCGTGCTGCAAGGCTCGGGTAAGGGCAAAGGCGACGCCGTACGCAAAGGGTTCGCCGCTGCGCAGTGCGACGTGCTCATGATCCTCGACTCCGACTTGACCGTGCCTCCGGAGGACCTGCCCAAGTTTTACCGGGCTCTGGTCAGCGGTAAGGGTCAGTTCATCAACGGCGTGCGCCTCGTGTATCCGATGGAGGGCGAAGCGATGCGCTTCTTGAATCTGCTCGGAAACAAGTTTTTTTCCTCGGCTCTGTCTTGGGTCCTCGAGCAGCCGATCAAGGATTCGCTGTGTGGAACCAAGGTGCTGTATCGGCGTGACTACGATGCGATCGCCGCCAATCGCGCGTTTTTCGGTGATTTCGATCCCTTCGGCGATTTCGATCTGCTGTTCGGCGCGGCCCGGCTCAATCTGCAGATCATCGACTTGCCCGTCCGATATCGGGCGCGCATCTACGGCGAGACCAAGATCGATCGCTTCAGCCATGGCTGGCTGCTCTTGAAGATGACCGCCTTTGGTTTCAAAAAACTGAGAATGGGGCTCTGACGGACCATGCCGCAATTGTTCGAGCTTGCGTCGCACATGATCGACGGTTTCCCGAAAAACGGGCCCAGCGATCCGATCGAGTATTATCGAAAACCGTTCG
Source organism: Myxococcales bacterium (assembly GCA_040348785.1). Taxonomy (GTDB): domain Bacteria; phylum Myxococcota_A; class Polyangia; order Polyangiales; family Polyangiaceae; genus PMG-095. The sequence continues at coordinate 6,365 of JBEQTH010000104.1, forward strand.
TCGGTCGGCTGTACTTGGACCGCATCAACCGCGGGCTACGCCTACTGCCGAACCGGCGTTATGCCCGGGAGCTCGAGGTGGGCTATGGCGCCGGCGCGGTTCAGGTCGCGCTGCGCTCGGGTGTCGACGAGCTGTATGGTATCGATCTAGACGCCGAGCCCAGCATCGTTCACGCCGTTTTGAAGGGGCGCGGCTGCGATGCGACGCTCGCGAAGGGCAGCGTGTACGAGCTGCCGTACGAGTCGGAGTTCTTCGACCTCGTGGTGTGCTTCTCGGTGTTCGAGCACCTCGCCGAATACAAGAAGGCCCTGGCCGAGGTGTATCGAGTGCTGCGCCCCGGCGGCCTGTTCCTGCTGGGCATGCCGTCGGTGAACAAGCTGATGGAAGCCGGCTTTTTGGCGATCGGCTTCAAGGGCATCAACGACCACCACATCACCCGTCCCGCGGATGTAGAGCGAGCTTGGCCCTCCGTCGGCTTCCAGCAACGCGCTGCGGACTTCCTCGATCTGCCGCGCCCGTTCGGCCTACGCTCGTATCACGATTGGTTGCTCGAAAAGCCGCTCGGCCGCGTCGCGCCCACGCCGTAGATCCGGCGCTTCACGAGCTCCAGGTCGGCCTCCACCATCATCTTGATCAGCTCTTGGAAGCCGACCTTTGGCTGCCAGCCGAGCTTGCGCTCGGCCTTGCTCGGGTCACCCAAGAGCAAGTCGACCTCTGCCGGTCGCAAGTAACGCGGATCGAGCTCGACGTACTTCTGCCAGTCGAGGTCGAGGTGACCGAACGCGACCTCGAGCAGCTCCCGCACCGAGTGGGTGCTGCCTGTCGCCAGCACGTAGTCGTCACCCTGCTCCTGCTGCAGCATGGCCCACATGCCTTCGACGTAATCGCCCGCGAAACCCCAATCCCGCTTGGCGTCGAGATTGCCCATGAACAGCTTGTCTTGCAGGTTGAACTTGATGTGAGCCGCAGCGCGCGTCACTTTGCGCGTCACGAACGTCTCGCCGCGGCGTGGAGATTCGTGGTTGAAGAGGATGCCGTTCGAGGCGTGCATCCCGTAGCTCTCGCGGTAATTGACGGTCAAGTAATAGGCGTAAGCCTTGGCACAGGCGTACGGGCTGCGCGGGTAGAACGGGGTGGTTTCACGCTGCGGCGTCTCCACGACCTTGCCGTACAGCTCGGAAGACGAGGCCTGATAGAAGCGGCACTCGTGTCCCGATTCGCGAATGGCCTCGAGCAAACGCACCGTGCCTAAACCAGTGATGTCACCCGTGTACTCCGGCGTATCGAAGCTGACGCGAACGTGGCTCTGCGCGCCGAGGTTGTACACCTCGTCCGGCTTCACGTTGCGGAGCACTTGATTGAGCGAGCTGGCGTCGGCCAGATCTCCATAGATCAACCGCAGGCGCACGCCCGCCTCGTGAGGGTCCTTGTACAGGTGGTCGATGCGGTCGGTGTTGATGCTCGAAGAGCGACGAATGAGGCCGTAGACCTCGTAACCCTTGGCGAGTAACAGCTCGGCCAAATACGAGCCGTCTTGACCGGTGATGCCAGTGATGAGCGCTTTTTTCATCGAGGATCCGTGCAGCGGCTCACCCCCAGGTGAAGCCTGTCGTTGTCTACTCTGTCACCGAAGATCGGCAAACATATTTCACGCTCGCACCGCCTGAATCGCGAGGCAACACGCGCCTATTGCGCGGCGTAGCTCGGCGGGCGTCGGCTCTTCACGGCGTTGATCGTGGCCGTGAGCTCGTCGCCGTGCTCGCGCAGACAAGCGTAGCAATCTGCGGCTTTCTTCGGGCCGCAGCCGCGCTTGGCGTTGAGCTTGGTGAGCAAGTGCAGCGAGCGGCGATCGCCGTCTTTGAGCGCCTGCGGCAAGACGGCCTGATACTGCTCGCAGCTCTCGGCGACGCGCAGCGTGAGCGCGACAGAAAGCGCGGGCGACGCCTTGGACCGCACATCGCTACTGTACAAGAGCGCGCGGGCGAGGTCCGTGGCATCGGAGCGTTGAGCAGTGGCAGTCCACGTCTCGTACAGCAAGTCGGCACCGACGGGCGCTTCTAGCGCAGCCATGCCAGCCAGCGCGTCGCGCGCCGTGCGCTCATCGGCGGCGAAGCGAGCCAGATCACTCGTCACGGCGTTGTCTTTGGCGAGCGCCGGGTCGTTCTCGATTTTGCGCCGCAGCGCGCTGGCCGCGGCTTGCTGCCGTTGGGAGCGCGCCTCGGCCACGAGCACGAGCTCCCGCGCGCTCAGTGACTCGGCAGGTTTGGCTTCCAGCTCGGCGATCGAGGCGCCTGCGACGCGCTCGTCGTTCACGACCGCCGGCGCCGCGGATGGCGCGAGCTCCGCGCTGTTGATCGGCGTTACGACCGCCCTGCCGGTTGGGGCGTGCCGCGCAGCGAGGATCACGAGGCCCGCGAGCAACGCGGGCGTGAGCACCATCCACAGCGCGGGCTGCCGACGCGCGAGCTCAACCACGCGCTCGCGGAACGCGCCGCCAGCGCCCGTGCTCGGCAACGCACTCGAGCTCACGGGGGCGCCAGCAGCAACTCCCAAGGGTTGACTCGGAAGCCCCGCGCGCGACAACGGCGCGGCCTCCGAATCGGCGACCGAAGTCCCGGAACGCACGTAGACCGGCGCGCGCTGGGAAGTATCGACCGAGCTATCGATGCGCGGCGGGGCGACACCGAGCAACGTTTGATCTGCCTCACTCTTCGCCTGCGGGCGACGCGACTGATCCTCCGACATCATTGGTCACGATAGCAGAGGAATCCCCGGACCTGCGGCGAGCCTTTGCCCGAAAAGCGCCGGTCGTGCATTCTTATTGCCGCGGCAAAATTGTGGTCCTGCTATTGTGGCGGGCATGATCTTGTCGGACGCCGATATCCGCGCGCGGCTTGCCCGAGGCGATCTCCAGGTCGGTCCACTCGAGGACGAGCGGCTGCAAATTCAGCCAGCGAGCATCGACGTGCGGCTGTCCGATGAGTTCGTGATTTACCGGCCGAGCCAAGTCTCGTGCCTCGATCCGCGGGATCCGCAGACGCTCGTCGCGGCCAGCCAACGTTTGCACGTGCCGTATGGGGAGGCTTTCGTGCTGCACCCCGGTGAGTTCGGGCTCGGCTCCACCATCGAAGAAGTCGCGATTCCGCATGATCTGGTGGCGACCGTCGATGGCCGGAGCAGCATCGGTCGCCTCGCCGTGGTGATTCACGCGACCGCGGGCTTTATCGATCCGGGCTTCCAGGGTCAGATCACGCTCGAGCTGTCGAACATCGGCCCGATCCCGGTCAAGCTTTACCCAGGCATGCGCGTCGCGCAGCTCGTGTTTCACGAGCTGAAATCACCCGCGGAGGTCCCCTACGGCTCGGCCGAGCGCGGCAGTAGCTATCAGGGCCAACGCGGCCCGCAGACCAGCCGCATTCGGCTGTAGCTAAGGCGGCTAGGGCGACGGCGGCCCGGACGCCAAATCGAGCACGCGGATTTGCCCTTCGCGAAAGATCGCCGCGTGGCGTTGCTCGAGTTGCTCGAGCTTGTCGAAGACATCGAGGTAGATCACAGCCACGTGGCGGAAGAGGGTGGAAAGCGTGTGCCCCGTCCGAGCTCGGGGGTCCAACTTGCGAAGGCGCCCGAGCCAGAGACCGTGCCGGTACTCCGGGGAAGCGGGGCCCAAGGTGTACGCTAGGTAGCGAATCGAATGCTCTGCGAAGTAGCGCTCGTATTGTCGAACGTCGCCATAGATCGGCAAGCCCGGGGGCGGGCTCGAGCCGCCGGGCATGTCGCAGATCAGGATCTGGTTGCGCCGAAAATCCAGGCGGTACGGCTGATCCAAGATCTCCAAAAACCTCGCGCCCGCGGGAATTGCTCGTTGCAGGCGCTGATAGACTCGATCTTGCGGCTCGACGGCGGTGGGCTTCGGCAGCTGCGTGACGATTTTTTGGCCCCACAGCGAATACTGTCCGAGCACTTGGTCAGCGGTGCATACGAGCTGAACGAGCGCTGCGAGTAGGCTCAACGCGAAGGCGATTTTGGTCCGGGAGCTCAGCGCGGCGGCCTCGCCGCTACCGAAAGGATCACTACACTCGAGGAGGACCGCGAGCACCAACGCAATCTCGAAGGCCATGTAGTAGCGCGACATCGACTCGACGTCGTCCCACGAGCGGCAGGCGTGAATGATTGCGAAGACGCCGATGCCAGTCCCGATCAACAGTCCGTGGAAGCTCAGGTTCTTCGGGATGCGAGCGAGACACAAGGCGGCGGCGACGAACAGCCAGATGGAGTACACCGGGTGGTTCCACAGCGCATTGAACCCAAAGTACGCGAGCTCTTCGCGAACGGAGACAACACCCGTCAGGCCAAAGTCTGCTCGGCCGTTCCCGAGCACGGCTGGGTACAAAAAAGTTCCGCCCGAGCGCCAAGCGACGGCCCACCACGGAAGCAGCAGCGGCGTCGCTAGGCCGGCGATGCGCGCCAAACCGAGCGCCGCTTGCCCCCAACGCAAGCGCCCGCGCCAGGCGTGGAGCGCATAGGTCGCGCAGAGCACGCCGATCACGGTCACCAAGTAGTTCTGACGCATCGTCCACGCCGCTGCGCCGAGCGCGGCGAGCACTGCTTGCACGGACACACGGTCCAGGTCGGCCGCGTACACGTCAGTGACGCAAAACAACGCGAAGAAGAACACACTGCCCGAGAGCGCGCTGTTCACGTTGTGGGCCTCGTACACGAAGCCCAGGAGGAACAGGAGCGTGAGGACGCGCGCCGCTCGATGCCTGCGCGCGGAGCCGTCGACCAAGCCGAAGAGCGTCAATAAGCACAGCCCGCTGTCGAAGCCGTTGAGCCTTTCCGGGCTGGAGCCCACGAGCAGCAGGCTTTGCAGATAGGGGTGGCCGCCGAGATTGATCAAGCGACGAACGGAGAACGGCTCATGCAGCGCGCCGTCCGCCAGCAACGCCTTCGGAAATACGAAATAAGCTTCTAGGTCGTCCCAGGGGTTGGCAACGGGCGTGACCAGGCTCCCCAGGAAGCGAAAAAGCGCGAGGCAATACAATGACGCGATGAGCAGGCTGAACCAGGGCGTGGCGCGGACTTGCCGGAACCAGCTCGCCGCTCGGTCCACCAAATCTTCTCGATCTTGCCAGCGTACCCAGGCAAGCGCGCCGAGCCCGCCCGCCAAGAGCACGACAGCGCTGCTGGGTGACATCCACCACCCGACTTGCAGCACGCCACCGATGGCGACGGCCAGCGCCATGCCGAGCGCCGCTGGTAAGCCCCAGCCAAACGGATGACTCAGGCGGAGCAGGCGCAGCAACGCGGCGCCCCAGCCGATGAACGACGCGAGCAGGGCGAGACCCCAAATTGCGGCGCCCAAGAGGTCGCTGACTCGAACCCGGAGCCAGGGGACCGATGCTGCGCCGAGGGCCGCCGCCAGCGACGGCCCGAGCACGCACAGAGCCCGTCGGATCCGCATCGAACCGGAGCTTGTCGGTTTCGAGTCCGCGTCGCAAGCGCACTTTCGTGCGGCCCAACGCTACCCGGCTCCGTGAAGCGCGCCCTCAGCGCTTCGTGCCGGGAAGCGGCACGAAGGCGAGCGCGCAACCGAGGGCAGCGAGCGCAGCGACGTAATGTGCGGGCGCGAGCTTGTCACTCTTCATCCAAAGCGTGAGCACGACCGGCGTGAGCCCACCGAAAATCGCGTACGCCACGTTGTAAGAAAAGGAGAGCCCGGAAAAGCGAATCTTCGCGGGGAACGCGCGCACGAGCACGAACGGGATGACGCCGATGCTGCCCACGCACAGGCCCGTGATCGCGTACGCGGCGAACAGCGCAGGGCCTTCGAGCGGCAAGGAGTGATAAAAGTACGAGCTGGAAGCGAGCAGGGCCAGGCTACCGAGCGACAGGGCCCACTTGCTGCCGAAGCGATCGGCGAGCAAGCCGAAGATCACGCAGCCCGCGGTCAAGCACACGATGGCCACGCTGTTGGCTTGGAGCGAAACGCGTGGGGCGACCTTGTGCACGGTCTGCAAATAGGTCGGAGTAAACAGGATCACGACCACGATCGCGGCAGACAGAACCCAGGTCATGCCCATCGCCAAGAGCACCGCCGGGGCGTGCCCGCGCAGGATGGTTTTGAGCGGCAGCTCTTCACTCAGCGCGCGTGCCTCGTGCATCTGTTTGAAGACTGGAGTCTCGGCGAGGAAGCGCCGCAGGTACACGGCGAACAGGCCGAAGCCGCCGCCGAGCAAGAACGGGATGCGCCAGCCGAAATCTGCCACTTCCGCGGGCGACAGCGCGCTATTGACGGTCGTTGCGACGAGCGAGCCGAGCAAGATGCCTGCCGTGAGCCCAGCGGTCAGCGTGCCCACGGCGAAGCCCGTGTGCCGCTCGGGGACGTGCTCGGAGACGAACACCCACGCGCCCGGGACTTCACCGCCGATGGCCGCACCCTGCAAGATGCGAAGCGTCAAGAGCAGGATGGGTGCTGCTGCGCCCACGCTGGCGTACGTCGGTAGCAGACCCATGCCCAGCGTCGGCACCGCCATCAGCAGGATGCTGAGCGTGAACATCTTCTTTCTGCCCAGCAGGTCCCCGAAGTGCGCAATCACGATCCCGCCGACGGGGCGAGCCAGGTAGCCGGCGGCGAAAATGCCGAACGTCTGCAGCTGACGCAGCCATTCCGACATGTGCGGCGGAAAGAAGATGCTGCTCAACGCCTTGGTGAAGAACACGAACACCACGAAATCGTAGAACTCGAGTGCTCCACCGAGCGCGGCCAAAGACAAGGTGCGGTAGTCGCTACGGCTGAGTGAGCGGGGGCCGTGGGGGCCAGAAGTGGGCGTGGAAACCATGATCGCCCGCGACGATTCGCCTTGTTTGGCGGCGAGCGCAAGCGCCTCTGCCGCCGCTTTCTGCTACAGCCTTCGCATGACCGCAAAACACCGCGCCTCGAAGCACGCGGGACAGTCCGCCTTCGAGCGTACGCTCGAGTCCGCCGCTCGCAAAGTCACGGCCTGGACGGGTAGCACCAGCGCGTTCGCGCTTTCGGTCTCCGTCGTCCTGGTCTGGGTGCTGACGGGCCCCCTCTTTCATTACTCCGATACCTGGCAGCTCGTGATCAATACCGGGACGACCGTGGTCACGTTCTTGATGGTTTTTTTGATTCAGCGCTCTCAAAACAAAGACTCACTCGCGCTGCACTTGAAGTTGAACGAAATCGTGGCCGCCATGAAGGGCGCCAGCAATCGCTTGATCGACGTGGAGTCACTCAGTGAGCGCGAGCTGCACGCGCTCCACACGCACTACGAGACGCTCGCCCAAATGGCCAAGCGCGACATCGACTTGCTCTGCTCGCACTCGGTCGAGGAAGCGCAGCACCGCCACCGCCGCAAGGCGAAAGCCGAGCAATTGGAAGAGAAGGCCGTGGACAGCGCCGTGGCCGAGTCGAAGACGTAACGCGCCGACAGATTTCTGGCAAGGACACGGGAAGCCATCCCCTTGTCGTGGAGTGCCCCGCTCGACGCCCTCGCTCGTTTTGATTGCTGGGGCAGCGCTTTTCGGCACGCTGATCGCGCGCCCAGCAGGTGCAGCGACCCGCTATGTGTTTTCGAGCTTCAAAGGCGATGACGCCGCAGGCATGAAGCTTTCAATCTACACGTCCAGCGACGCGCTACACTTCGATTTGCTGTCGGATACCGGCTTTGGCGGCAACACCACGTACCTGCGCGATCCGACGGTCATGAAGTATTCGGACGGCAAGTACTACGTCGCCTACACCGATCCCAACAGCGCGAGCTGCTGCAATCCGGAAGACCACTTCGGCATCGCGGTCAGTGCGGATCTCGTGCATTGGTCGAACGTCACGAGCGTCGCGGCCGGCGTTCCGAACGTGCTGCACGTCTGGGCGCCGGAGTGGTTCATCGACGGCGGCGTGGTGCGCATCATCGCCAATATCGACACCGGGCACTCGGACTTTCAGCCCTACTTCTTCACGGCCAAAGACAGTACGCTCACCGCCTGGAGCGGCCCCACCGCCCTTGGCATCGGTGCCGACTACATCGACACTTTCGTGGCCAAGCTCGGCTCGACGTATCACGCCTTCGTGAAGAGCGAGCGCACGCGCTTCGTGGAGCACGCTACTGCGAAGAACCTGACGGGCCCGTGGTCCTTCGTCGGTAAAGACGACTGGGCCGGTTGGGGCAACGGCTTGGAAGGCCCAACCATCGTCCGCCTGGATGATGGTCGTTATCAGATGTACGTCGACCCACAAAAATCCGGCCCCTATCAATACATGACGAGCACCGATCTCGTTTCTTGGTCCGCCAAAGCGAGCGTGCCCGGTACGGTCAGCCCCACGCTGCGTCACGGCACCGTGATCCGAGACGAGGTCGCGGCGGGCCTGGCTGGCAATGGCGGCACCGGCGGCAGTAGCGCAGGCGCGGCTGGAGTGAGCAACACCGCGGGCGGAGCGCCCGGCAATGCTGGCACGTCGGCCTCTGGCGGGTCGTTGAACGTGGCAGGAGCCCCCGCGCTCGGCGGCCACGCTGGCGGCGACTCCGCTGGCGGCAGCGCCGGGGGCGCCTCTAGCTCGGCGAGCGGCAGCCCCGGTTCGAGCAACGGCGGCGGCGCGGGCTCAACGAACAGCAGCGGTGCACCGACGGTGAGCGGCGATGCCGGTAGCGGCGCAGCGGCCGGGCTCTCGTCTTCCGCTACCTCGAATACCGACTCCAGCGGCTGCGCCTGTCGCCTCGATCGCAGCTCACCGCCCTCACTCGGCCGAGCCGCGAGCGGCTTGCTCGCCTGCACGCTCCTCTTGTCGCTGCGAGTGCGGCGTCGCCGCGCGTCGCGCCACTGATCACTCACTCCTTCCGAAACACGCGCAGGTAGTCGATCTCGTAGCGCTTTGGAAACGTCGTCTTCGACGGGTCACCGCCGTTCATGCCACCGATCGCGAGGTTCACGAGCAGATAAGCCTTTTGTTTGAACGGGCTCGTGCCATCCGCGTTGAGCATGCTGGACAGCGTGCTCGTGTTCAGCACCTTGCCGTCGACCGATAGCGCGATGCTCTGCTCGTCCCAGTCCATCGTCCAAACGTGGAACTGGGCGGCCCAGCTTGCGCCGAGCGAAGTGAGCGGCGTGGCCGTGGAATCCCACTTGGCTTGATAGGCCGTGGCGGTGCCACAGGCTACGTTCGCGAGCACGTTGCCCTTGTAGTACTCCATGATGTCGATCTCGCCGTTCGAGGGCCACTGACCCTTCACGCCGAGCGTCCACCACGCGGGCCACATCCCCGAATCGGTGGGGATGCGCGCGCGCATCTCGAAATGTCCGTATTGAAAGCTCTGCTTACCGCTCGTGGTCACGCTCGAGGAGGTGTACTCCGCCGTTTTGCGAGTCGTTTTCCAATCGCCGCTGCCCGTGTAGTTGGGGTTCTGCACCGTCTCCTTGCGGGCTTCGATCACGAGCAGCCCGCCTGCGATGCTGGCGTTATCCGCTTGGTACCACTGTGCTTCTTCGTTGCGCTGAAAGCCGCGTTCGAAGTTGTAGTTGGCGGCGCTCGGCGCGCCGTCGATGTCGAACTCATCGTGCCAAACCAGCTTGTATCCGGCGGGCACCGGGATTGATTCACTGCCCGCTGCACCTGCGCTCGCGCCGCCGCTGCCGGCGCTCGTGCCGCCGCCCACGCTCGCGCCGCCGCTCGGGGCACCCGCCGTGTTCGCGCCCCCGTTCGTCGTGCCCGCGCTGTTATCGGACGTTTCTCCGCCGCTTGCCGTCAGCGCGCCCGCGGCTCCGGCCGTCGTGCCTCCTCCCAGCGAGGTTGCACCCGCGTGTGCCTCAGCCCCGCCCGTCGCTGGCGATGCAGAAGGGGCGTTGCCGCAGCTCAACGCGCAGCAATAGACGACGGACAAGGGAAGCGAGTGCCTCAAGCTCATGATCTCCGTGGGTACGCAGAACCAGGCTGCGCCGACACACAATCATGTTTCGCTTCCGTGCGGATGTCGCCCAAAGAGTTGCAGAATCAGCCGTAGCGAAAGGAAGCCACATTTCCGCTCCGCGCGAGCGCGCACTTCGCATCGAAGTGGCACTGAACCGTCGCGAAAGCACGACCAGAATAATTCACCGACACCGCTCCGAAGCGCCTCCGAGGGCGGGCACGCCCTCATCCCGCTCTCGGTGAGTGAGCTTCGAGTGAGCTCGAGTGAGCTCCTGAGAAGCCTCTCCAATTTCGAAATCGTAGTGTGAATTCACTCTACGATTTTTGAGGGCGAGGGCATCCCCGGCGCGCCGCACGCCAGCCCTTCGACGAGCCCACGGACAAGTGTCCCGGGGAGCGTGCCGGGTTTTGCAGAGTTGCGATTCGTTCGGCAACGGGCTGTCAGTGACGTGCGGTACTGCGAGTGAAACCATGTCGGTCGGCTTGGTCACTCCGGGAGCATGCCCGGTTCGGGTTTGGCTCAGTGACCGCCGTCGCGCTCACTGTTTCGACGATACTAAAACAGGAGCACCTGACGAAGCGCCGAACACGCCTCGTAACATTCGCGCCACTATCGGCTCGGCGATCGACGCGCCTAGCTGCGAAAAAGTGCGCGCCTACCACTAGGCAATCAGGGCCGCTGACCTCACGTGTCCTCCGATGTCGAGTGTCGTGCGCAACGTTGCGATCTGTTCTGCCCAGGAGGCCGGGCGTGCTTAAGTCGATTTCCGAATTGTCACCGCTCCACGAGCGCTGGCTGAGTGACGTCTGTGTCCGCGCAGCGCTCGGTGAGCCGCCGCGTCAGCGCTCGATTCAAGTGTTTCGAAATGCGTTCATGGATCGTTGGCTCGGCCGCGCCCACCCAGCGGTGCCAGCGCTGCTGTTCAGCCCGCTGATCGTGGGCGCGTTGCTGTATGCCAGCGGTCGCGTCTCGATCTGGGGTTTGATTGGGGCATTTCTGGGCGGCCTGCTTGGGCTCACCCTGCTCGAATACGTGCTGCACCGGTTCGTGCTGCATCGCCCCGTGGGCGCGGACCGCGCAAGCCGGATCGCCGCGTTTCTGCACCATGGCTACCATCACATCTACCCGAGTGACGAAGGCCGGCTCGTGCTGCCGCCCATGGTTACGGTTCCGTTCGCGCTGATCGTGATTGCGGCCTATGGGCTGCTCCTGCCCGTTGGCGTCGCAGCGGCCGCGTTCGCGGGCACCGCGCTGGGCTACGTCGGCTATGACTCGATGCACTGGTGGCTACACCATGGCCGCGCGCAGAGCCGCGTGGGCCGCTGGCTGAAGCGTTATCACCTGCTGCACCACCACCACCACGACTTGGGCCGCTTCGGAGTGTCCACTCCGCTCTGGGATTTCGTGTTCGGGACGTATGTTCCAACGCGCATGCCGGCCGCTGCCGCCAGCCGCTCGCGAGCGCGCTCGATGGACCGCGCGCTCAATCACTGACCGGCGCACCCCGACCGGCGCTCGGCGGCTTTTTTACAGGGCCAAAAGCGGAAAGCTAGTTCAGCGTGTGCGATCGCCCTCGTGGGCGAGCAACCAACGTTTGCGCTCTAGGCCGCCTCCGTAACCCGTGAGCATCGCGTTCGCGCCGATCACACGATGACACGGCACCACGATCGCGATCGGGTTCGCGCCGTTGGCCAAACCCACTGCGCGCACCGCGGCGGGGCGGCCGATCGTGCTCGCGAGCGCGCCATAGCTCAGCGTGCGGCCGCTGGGGATGCGCCGCAGCGCGCTCCACACCTCACTTTGGAACTGGGTGCCGTTCGTCGCGGTCTTCAGCTCCTCGATGGCCCGTAGCTCGCCGGCAAAGTAGGCGTCGAGCGCGCGGCGCGCGGCGGATTTGCGCGCCACCTCGCGCAAGATGAGCTGCGTCTCGCGGTAGTAACGGCCGAGCAAGCGTTGCATGCGCTGTTCGTGATCTTCCCAATCGATGGCGCGCAGCTGCCCCCGCTCGTCGTTGACGACGAGCATGCGCCCGGTGGGGGTGTCGATGCGCTCGATTTGTAGAATGAGCTCGGACGGCTGGCTTTTCACGGTGCACCTCGCGGTTGGTTCGAGGCCTGGAGTGTCGGCTCCGCTCTTGGCACGGGCTGGCGGAATTCGGACATCTACGGCGCTTTTGCGGACTTGGCTAGTCGTCGACGAGCATGTCCGAAAACCGCTAGAGCGAGCGCTCGGGGCGTGCCAGATACGGAGCATGGATCTGGACCACGACGCTTGCTACCGGGTCATCACGCTGCGCGATGCTCGCTTCGACGGCCGGTTCTTCACTGCGGTTCGCACGACCGGCATCTACTGCCGGCCGGTGTGTCCCGCGCGCACGCCCCGCTCGCAGAACGTCGTCTTCTATCCTACGGCCGCCGCCGCACAGGAGGCCGGCTTCCGTCCCTGTTTGCGCTGTCGTCCCGAGACTGCGCCGGACATGGGCGCGTGGCGCGGAACGTCCAACACCGTGTCGCGCGCGCTCGGCTTGATCGAGCTGGGCGCGTCGGACGAAGGCAATGTCGAGGCACTCGCGGAGCGCCTCGGCATCGGCGAGCGCCAACTGCGCCGGCTGTTTCGCGGGCACCTCGGCGCCTCGCCGATTGGCGTCGCACAAACGCGGCGGGTGCTGCTGGCCAAGCAATTGATTCACGAGACGCGGCTGCCCATGACCGAGATCGCGTTCGCCTCGGGTTTCGGCAGCGTGCGCCGCTTCAACGAGACATTCTCCGACCTATTCGAACGCGCACCGAGTGAGCTACGCCGCTTGGGTGGTCAGGACGTGGCTGCGGGGACCGAGGGCGAATTCAGCCTCTTGCTGCGCTATCAGCCGCCTTATGACTGGCCGGCGATGCTCGAGTTCTTGAGCCAGCGCGCCATCTCCGGGGTGGAGCACGTCGCGGACGGCTGTTACTCGCGCACGGTCTCACTGGACGGCGTGGAGGGCACGGTTTCGGTGAGCCCCGCGCCCGGCAAGCTCAACGCGCTGCGCGCGCGGATCCGCATCTCCAAGCTCGAAGCCTTGCCGTCGATCATCGCGCGCTTGCGGCGCGTCTTCGATCTGGCGGCAGACCCGCGGGCGATCGCCGCGCACTTGGCCGAGGACCCGGCGCTTGCGCCGTTGATCGCGAAGCGCCCCGGCCTGCGCGTGCCGGGCGCTTGGGACGGCTTCGAGCTGTCGATGCGGGCCGTCCTCGGACAGCAGATCACGGTCACGGCCGCCGTTCGCTTGGCCGCGCGCTTGGTCGCGAGCTACGGCCGGCCTCTGAAGTCGCCGGAGCACGGGCTCACGCATTGTTTCCCGAAGCCAGCCGCGCTCGCCAAGGCGGATTTGAGCACGCTTGGCGTGCCCAAGGCTCGGGCCGCGACGCTGTCCGCACTGGCGGCCGCGGTGTCGAAGAACCCCGAGCTGCTGGGCCCAAGCTGCGAGCTGGACGAAGCCGTTTCGCGCCTGCGCGCGATCCCGGGGGTCGGTGAGTGGACCGCGCAGTACATCGCGCTCCGCCAGCTGCGTGAGCCCGATGCGTTCCCGGCTTCCGATCTCGGGTTGATGCGCGCGCTGGCCGACGCGCGCGGAAAGCGGCCTAGCGAACGTGAGCTCTTGCAGCGCGCCGAACGCTGGCGCCCTTGGCGCGCTTACGCAGCGCAGTACTTGTGGGCAGCCTGACGTCGTTCCCAAGGCCGTCGTCACCGACATAAACCACGAGGGTGATAGAGCGGACGACAGGCTCGCAAAGGTGGCGGTAACCGACGGCGCGCATGTATGCCGGACGCGCATGTGTGCGCCTGAGTCACCCGAGGCATGTATCGGTGCATTTGCGAGTTGGCGCGTAAGAAAATCTCGAATTGATAAACGAGCGTCTCAATCAAATGCCTAGTTACGCTGCTGTTGAGTCCCTTTAAGGTTCAAGGTCATGATTGGACCCGCAGCTCTGCTTGCAGCATGCGCACTCAACGCCTTCGGCAGTTACGACATCCGCTCTGCCGACGTCAGCCACCCGCACCCGGCTCTGGAACGGGTCGTATATCAGGTGGAGGTCGGCCACCAACGCCTGAACCGATTCGCGATCACTCACGTGAGCAAAGAGCACGGGGGGAACAAGGGCGCGGTGCTGCTCCTGAGCCCGTTCCTGTTGCCCGGCGCGTTCTACGAGATCAGCGAAACGGGTGAGTACGGAAAGTCCGCCGCGGGGGAGCTCGCGAAAGACGGGTACGACGTGTGGTTGGTCGATCAGCGGCGAACCAAGCTCGCTCCCGGCTCGTGCGAATCCGGTACGGACTGTAGCGCCATGGCGAGCTGGAGCTTCGATGCCTATTCCGACGACGCGCTGTTCGCGCTCTCGCTGCTCAAATCGTTCAATCCGCGCGGCAAGCCCGTGGTCGGCGGCTTCTCGGCGGGTGCCAACAGCGCGCTTGCCACCGTGAACCGCGCCCCGAACGAGTTCGCGGGGGTGTTCTTGTACGAGGGCACGTTCTACACGCTGGACCCCGCGATCCGCGCTCACAACGACACCATCTGCACCACGCTGCAAGGCGCGATCGCCGGCGGCGGCTTGTTCGACCCGAGCTCGGCCGTGCTGGGTACGGTCCTGACACTCGCGCACGATAACCCATCGGGCTTGTCGCCGATCCCCGCCTTCCCGCCGGGCACCACGAACCGGCAATCGATGTTCTACGTGTTCGGAACGCCGCCCCCGGTGGGCGCGCTGTCCCCGACCGCGGGCTTCATTCGCACCATCGTCGACTTCAATACCCAGAATTTCGTGTACACGAACGAGCAACGCTTGGAGCTGGCGGGGCCCTTGTTCGACAACTACGGCTCGCTCGCGGCCCTTCGCGATCTGTCCTGTGGTCTGGCCGGTCGCGATGACACGTATTATCGAAATGTCGACCGCTTCCGCGGTGATTTGTTGGTGTACGTCGAAGGCACCGGCTTCGGTCCCGCCATGTTCGACACGGCCGCGCTATTCACGCACGCCGACCACGTGGACATCGAGTCCCATCCCGAGCTGGGGGAGGCCGATCCGTACTTCGGGTTCAAGTGGAAGCAGACCTTCCTGAAGCCACTGGAAGACTGGCTCAAGCGTACGCTGTAGGTGCCGCGGTACCTGCACACTCGGGTGGCATGCCGCGAGCTCGCAAAGAAATTCACGAGCGCGGGGATCTAATCTGGGCGCTCGTGCATTAGAGGCATGCCGCAACGCCGTTCGCGAGATCTCTGGCTGGTTAGTGCTCTTTTCGTTCCGTGTCTGTTGGTCGGGTGCGGGAGCGGTTCAAATGGAGACGGCGAGCCGTCTATCGCCGGCGCCGGCCAACCGGGTAGTGCGGGTAGCAACGCGCAAGGCGGCGCGCTCACTCCTGTGGGTGGAGCGGCTGCCAACGCTGGTAGCGCGCCGCTCGGCGGCGCATCGAACGCGGCCGGGGGCCCGGCAAGTGGCGGCAGCGGTAACAGCGGCGGCGCCGGCGCGGGTGCCAGCGGCTCGGCAGCTGGCGCGCCCAGCAACGGAGCGGCCGGCGCGGCGGGCTCGACCGCCGCGGGTACCGGCGCGCCGGAAGCTGGCCCGGTTGGCTACGGCAAAGACACCACCGGCGGCGGGAACGCGAAACACACGCTCGTCGCCAGCATGGGCGAGATGCAGGCCGCGATCGACGGCTACGCCGGCAGCGGCGGCCTAGTGCTCGAGTACACCGGCAAGTTCGACTTCACGTCGATCAAAGACCCGTGCGTGCAGCACACGCTTCCCGCGCAAATCGTCGAGATCAAGTCCAAGAGCGACATCACCATCCTCGGCCAGGACGGCTCTTCGGCGAATTTCGGCCTGCACATCGCCTCTGACTCGAGCAACATCATCGTCCGCAACATGACCATCGGCCTGAACCCCGGTGGTGACGCATCCGACCTGATTTCGATCGAAGGCTTGAGCTCCGGCTTTCCGACGAAAATCTGGATCGATCACAACGAGCTGTTCACGTCCATGGCCGTGTGCCCTGGCGCGGGCGATACCGCTTTCGACGGCATGCTCGACCTGAAGAAGGGCGCCGATCAGGTGACGGTCTCGTACAACTACATGCACGACCACCACAAAGTGAGCCTGAACGGCTTCACCGATACGGATGACGCCGTCCGTCACATCACCTTCCATCACAACCTGTTCGAGAACATCGGTTCGCGCGCGCCGCTCCAGCGCCACGGCTACTCGCACCTGTTCAACAACTATTTCCTCAAGATCTCGGCGTCGGGCGTCAACGTGCGGATGGGCGGCTACTCCCTTGTCGAGGCGAACTACTTCGAAAACGTGCGCGATCCGGTCACGGCCCGCGATAGCGATGCCATTGGGTTCTGGGATCTGAGAAACAACAACTTGGCATCCGCGGCCGATGTCGGGCCCGGCAATCGCTTCGGGATCAGCTGGGACGCCGGCAGCACCGGCACCGTCAACGCGACAGCCTGGACGACGACCGCCGCGTATCCCGAGGCGCTCGGCTACAGCTACAAGGCCGATGCCTTCCAATGCATCCACGACGGGCTACGCGCCGCGGTCGGCGCGGGTAAGGGGTTCGCCACGCTCAAGTGCAAGTGACCGGCACACGAAGAACGACGGCTGCACGCGCGCTGCACACAGCCGTCGGAGAGCGGGCTTCCTAGCCCCTTTTGCGTGGCGCGGCGATTGCGCCGGCTCAACCGAGCAAAGCGCGCAGCGTGGTCTCGAGCGAGGTCGTGCCGTAGACGCTCAGGCCGCCGGCGGGCGCTACCTTGCCGCTCGCGATGCCTTCGTACATCTCTTGGAAGAGCTCGGCGATATTCCGAGAGATGCCGAACGACGTGAACGTCGGAACCACGGCCGAGGTCGGCGCCTCGACGACCTGGATCGGTTTGCCCAGGATCTTCGAGAACGCGGCGGCGACGTCATTCGGGCTCACGTCCACCGGGCCACTCAGCTCGACGATCTTCGTGCCCTGCGGGCCTTCCAGGAGCGCGTTGGCGATCGCTCTGCCGATGTCGGGCGCGCTGGACATCGAGATGGCCTGGTCGGCGCGGATGAAGCTCGGCAACACGCCGTCTTGCTTCACCGGGTGGAGCACGGCCCCCCAATTCTCGACGAAGAAGGCGGCGCGCACGAACGTGGCGGGCAACCCCGACGCGAGCAGCTGTTGCTCGAGGTTGTAGGTCGTGCGAATGGGGCCCGTGCCGTCGGCGTGCTGGGCACCGATGGATGAGAGCGCGACCACGTGCGGCACTTGCGCGCTGGCCAGCGTCTGCACTTGCTTGCCGGTCAGCGACTTGCGATCGGCGATGAAATTCGTCGCGGCCAGGTCCGGCGGTGAGAGCAAAAACACAGCCTGCGCGCCCGCCACGGCGCGCCCGAGCGCCGCTTGATCGGTCATGTCCGCGACGAAGATCTCCGCACCCAGATCCGCGAGCGCTTTGGCTTTGGCGGCGTCGCGCACCACGGCGCGCACTTTCTTGCCGGCTGAAAGCAGTATTTTTGCGGCGATTGAACCCGTATTTCCCGTAGCACCGGTGATGACGAACATTGGCTGCGCTCCTTGTTGACGAGCAGCAATATCGGCCCCGACGAGGGATGCGTCCAATGCAATGTCGGCAGTATAATCATGCACATGGTGCATGCTACGCCACTGGCCGCGATTGACCTGAACTTACTCGTGGTGCTGCGCGCGTTGCTCAGCGAGCGCCACGTCACGCGCGCGGCGGCGCGCCTGGGGCTCAGTCAGTCGGCCACGAGCCACGCCCTGTCTCGTCTGCGCGAGATGTACGAAGATCCGCTGTTGGTGCGCAGTGGGCGCACGCTCCAGCTCACACCTCGCGCGGCGCGCCTGCTGCCCACGCTCGAGCGCGGTCTGTCCGACTTGCAGAGCGCGGTCGACGCTGAGCCCGAGTTCCATCCGCGCACGGCAAAGCGATCCTTCACCCTCGGTATGGCGGACTACACACAAGCCGTGATCATGGGGCCGCTGCTGCGGCGCCTGGCCGCCGAGGCGCCCGATGTCGACCTGTCCGTCGTCATGTTTCCGAATCTGAGGGAGCTGGTCGAGTCGGGCGGCCTCGACTTGGCGCTGGATGTATCGGGCAACAAGCCTCCGAGCTCCTTCTCGATCCAAGAGCTGTTCGAAGATGACTTCGTGTGCATGGTGCGCCGTCACCACCCCGTGATCAAAAGCAAGCTCAGCCTCGCGCAATACCTGGATTTGCGGCACATCGTGGTCGCACCGTCGGGCACCACCGGCAGCCTGGTGGACACCGAGCTCGAGCGGCGCGGGCACACTCGGCGCATCGCGCTGCGCGTCTCGAACTTCCTGATCGCGCCGATCGTCGTCTGTCAGACCGACTTCATCAACACGATGCCCACGCGCCTGGCGCGCCAAGCGGCGAACGACTACCCGCTCAGGCTCTTGCCGCCGCCCTTTGCGTTGCCCAAGTTCGGGCTGCGTTTGATCTGGCACCCCCGCTTGGACAACGATCCTGCGCAACGCTGGCTGCGTGAGCTATTGGTCAGCGTGTGCAAGCGCTGGTGAGCGTCACTTGAAGCTGGGGAGCTCGTCGCGCGTGATCACGTAGTCACTTTGGTAGACCGCTTTCAGGTGATCCACCGGGTTCCATTGCGGAGATGGATACGGATCGCACCAGGTGTTGAAGAACAGCCACTTGGTGCCGGTCGACTTGAGCTGATCGGGATCGGGGATCGGACCATTTTCGTGCAAGGCGACCATCAAGTTGGGGAACGCGCTTTCGGTCGCCTTGAAGATGCTATTCATCGGCCCAAAGTCGCCCATCTTGGCGTAGTTGTCGGCACCGCCCAGGTCGATGTACTTCGAGCCCGGGTTGTAGGCGTTGCTCGGGCTGCCGCACAGGGGCGCGATCCAAATCGTGTTCTTCAGTCCCTTCGTCGCTGTGAGGTAGGTGAACGCGTACCGGAACAAGTCCTGCCATTGGGCGGAAGTGCCTTTGCTCCACCAAAACCAGGCGCAGCCGTTCCCTGCTTCGTGGAACAAGCGCACGATAGCGACGCCGCCTGCGTCTTGCACCGGCTGAATGTAGGACGCGACGCGATCCAGATCCTGATTGAAGCTCGAGTTCTCCGCGGTGCCGCTCTTCAGCACGTTGGCGATGTTGACCGTGGCGTCGTACTTCTGGCCGTTGATCCCCATGTGGAAACCGAACATGCACAGGCCGCCCTTGTTCCAGTGATCGACGCACTGCTGCGGCGCTTTGCTGTTGTTCACGTCGAACGCGCGGATCGCAGGATACTTCCCGGTAGCGGCGAAGACCGTGTTCATCCCGTTGTCGTCGTTGTTTTCTTCTTGGCCAGACAGGATGTGAGTGCCGTAAATGCTCTTCATGTAGCAGAGCACTTTGCGCGTGGCTTGGCTGGCGTTGGGTGTGACTGGGACGAGGCCGCAGTCGCTCGTCATGCCGCCCGCGCCCGCGCTGCCCGCGCCCGCGCCGCCTGCGCTGCCACCGCCTGCGCCGCCCGGGCTGCTGCCCGCGCTACCGCCTGCCGCACCTGTGCCGGACGAGCCACCGCCAGTGCTCGACGCGCCACCGGCCGAGGCACCCGCCCCGCCATTCGCGGTCGCGCCGGCCGTCGCCACGCCACCACCCGCGACCCCCGAGCTACCCGCGGCCGGGGCCGAGCCGCCAACCGAGATCGCTCCGGCGCCTCCGCCCAGCGCGCTACTGCCGCCCGCGGCCGGCGGCGGCTCTGCATCCGAGCTCGAGCAAGCAACGGCCCACCCGACGCTGGCGGCAACGAGCCCGCTGAGGAGCGAGCCATTGCCGAGGAGAGAGCGCCGAGGACGCGTCGCGGTTCCGTTGGTCATACCGGAGCACGAGTTCCCGCTCGCTGCCCAGACGGCTCACCTTTGCCGTGGCCCTTGGTTCGCGGAGCTAAAACTTGTCCGGCGCTTCGGTGAACGAGAGCTGGTCGAAGCCGAACACGCACGAGCCGCCGCTGGCGCCGCTCCGCACTAGGCAGGCGACGTTCGCGCTCGAGGCAGCCACCGGGCGCACGAGCGGCGGAGACACCGAGAAGCCCCAAGCCGTGCTCGAGGACTGCACGCGGATCGGCGCCGTGCCCTCGGGGGCCGCGCAGCTCGCGCCGCTCATCCACTGCAAGTAGCACTCGCCGAGCGTGCATGGGGCGTTGCCGCTCGAGTCACCATTGCGCATCGCCGCGCCGAAGTAATAGCTCTTCGTCGACGCTGGATCGATGGTCACACACTGGGAGAACTGCGCGCTCTCGCTGCCCACCTTCGCGCCCGTGGTCAGCTCCAGGGAGCCAGAGAAGGGACAGTCGCCCTTCGTCTTCGCCGCGTTCGCATACGCGAACGTGTCGGTCCCTTGAGAGACGGCGTTCCAACCGCTCAAGTCCTTGTCGAAGACCGGGTTAGTCAGCAGATTGCCCGGGCTCGGTTGCGGGCAGTAGCAGCTCGTCCCCGTCGGGCAACACGAGCCGCCGCAGGACTTGCTGGCGCAATCCAGATCGACCGCACACGGCGCGCCGTCGGCCTTGAGCGCGATGCAAGTATTGCTCGCGACGTCACAGCGAGCGTTCGCGCCGCAATCGAGATCAGCGAGGCACGCCACGCATTGCGAAGTGAAGCCCAGGCTCTTGCACTTGGGCGTCGCGCCCCCACACGCGGCGCAGCTTGCGCCACAAGCCGTGTCCGTAGCGCACGGCGAGCACACGCCCGCGCCGGAGCATTGTTGATTGCTCGAGCAGGCCGTGTCCGTCGTCGCGTCGCTGCACGTGCCGGCGTTGCACGAACCGTAGGTCGTCTTGGTGTGCGCGTCTTTGCAAATGGCGGGCGCGAGCGTGCAGTCCACGTTCGCGCACGGGTCGGCCAAACACGCGCCAGCGGCGCAACCGAACGGGCAGGCGGTATCCGACCAGTAGTAACTGCACAAGCTGCCCTCGCACAACCCGCCATGGCGCGTGCTCAAGGTGTGCTCGTTCGTGCACGTGGCTTGGGGCGTCGAGTCACAAGTAACGGTGCAGACGTCGGCGCCCATGCAGTGACCGTCCGAACAACCGGCGCCGCATGGCGAGAGATGCGAGCCGTACTGACACGTGCCGTTGCTGCAGCTCCCCAGTGCGTCGTAGGACCTGAGCGAATAGCCCTCACACGTCGCAGCTGGCGGCGCCGTGCACACCACGTTCCAGCAGGGGTCGGGTGGCGCGCCGCCCGCTCCGGCACCGCTCGCCGCGGCACTGCCCGCGCCGCCTCCACGACCACCGGCTGGAGCGGCTGCGTGACTGCCACCAGCCCCCGCGCCGCCCGCAGCCGAAGGGCCGCCGCCGGCACCTGCGCCCGGCGGGTCCGAGCTCTGGACAGCATTCCCACAGCCCCACAGCCCACACAAAACGAAGAAAAACCCCGGGCCCCGACTCACCATGAAACCAGTCTCACACGCGCACTGTGATCGCGCAACGCCGACTACGGCGGAGCGGTAGCCCGACCGCGAGACTACAATCGTGCGCCGCTGGCAAAGGTTTTGGTAGGCTTTGCCCCTCCCGATCGACCAATGCCAATGATGATCTCGATGCGTCAGCAACTCGCCGTTCGCCGTGCTCGCCTGCTGCTATTGGCAGTGCCGGGCTTCGCGTGCTCGAGCAACGCGGGCAACCTCGAGATGCCGCCTCAGACCGCGGGCGCGCATTCCGGCGGCGGGCTTGGCGTTGCTGGCTTGTCTGGGAGTTTGGGCATTTCTGGTGCGGCTCAAGCTGGGGCTGGCGGCGCGCTCCTCGCGGGCAGCGGTGGAACCACGAGCCTTGCCGGCGCAAGCGGCGCGCCGGGCGGTACGGCCGGCAACGGCGGAGGGCTCGCGGGCGCCGACAGCCAAGCCGGCGCCGCCGGTGCATCACTCGCGACGTACATGATCGGTGCGGACATCACCTCCGTGCAAGCCGCCGAAGCGCGCGGCGCCACGTACAGCGACGGCATGCAGCGCGACATCCTGACGCTCATGAAGAGCCACGGCTTCAACTACATCCGGCTGCGGACCTTCGTCGATCCGAAAGCGGCCGACGGTTACGACAAGCAAAGCGGCTTCGCAGATTTGGCGCACACCATCACCTTCGGCAAGCGCATCAAAGCCGCGGGTATGGGCTTTTTGCTCGACTTTCACTACAGCGACAACTGGGCCGATCCCGGCAAGCAATGCGTGCCCGTGGCCTGGCAGAGCTTCACCACCATCGATCAGCTCGCGACCGCAGTTCATGACTACACGAAGGACGCCATCTCGCAGCTGATCGCCGGCGGCGCGCGCCCGGACATGGTTCAGATCGGTAACGAAATCACGCCCGGGATGTTGATTCACCGCTGTGACGCGGACGGCTTGCCCACGGGCGACAACCCGGTGAGCGGCAGCATCTCCAATTGGACGAACCTCGGGACGTTGCTCAAAGCAGGCGTCAAAGGCGTGAAGGATGTCGATCCTGGTATCAAGATCATGCTCCACATCGATCGCGGGGGGGACAAGGGCGGCTTCACTGGCGGCGCGCTCAGCGTGAGCACGAGCTTCATCAGCAACGCGCAAAAGCAAGGCGTGGTGTTCGATGTATTCGGGGAGTCTTGCTACCAGGCGTATCAGGGCGATCCGGCGAGCGCCGCGAACACCAAGACGGACTGGGCGAACACCTTCGCCGGCCTGGCCACGAAGTTCCCCATGCTAGAGTTCGTAGCCGCGGAGTACGGCCCGCTGCAACGCGAGATCAACGACGTGGTGTTCGACTTACCGGACAACCGCGGGATCGGCACCTTCAATTGGGAGCCGACCCAAATGGGTGATTGGAACACGGGCCACGCCTTGTTCAGTGCCATGGGCAATGCGCACAGCGCGGGGCCGGATCTCGCCGTCTACGACATGATGAAGAAGGACTACGCCGGCCGGCTGTGAGCTTTGCGCCGCGCTCGGCGCGCCGCGCCCGCTGACCCCCCAAAAATCTCAATCGATCCGATCGCCGAACCGGCTCGTAGCGTTCGATGCGATGAAAGATCCGTTGCTGCTCGTCGGGCGCGTGCTCGAAGGCAAATACTTGGTGCAGGCCTTCGTCAGTGAGGGCGGATTTGCGATGGTGTACCGCGCCGAGCACGTGATCTGGAAGAAGCCGGTCGCTATCAAGCTGTTCAGTGGTTTGTCGTCGGCGCCGGAGGAGATGCGCGCGGGCTTGCACGAGGCGTTCATCCAAGAGGGCGCCTTCCTGAGTGAGCTGTGCACCGAGACCGCGAGCATCGTCCAGCCGCGTGACGTAGGGACGTACACGGCGGAAGGTGGCACTTGGCTGCCGTACATGGTGCTCGAGTGGCTCGAGGGCCAAAACCTGGATCAACTCTTGGAGCAAGAGCGCGCGCTGTCGGCGCGGCCGTGGTCGCTGCCGGAGACGATTCAATTGCTCGCGCAGGTCGCGATGGCGCTCGACATTGCGCACGCCAAGGGCATCGCCCACCGCGACGTGAAGCCGTCGAATTTATTTTTGGTCTCCGCTCGCACTCGGGCTGAAATCGGCACGGTGAAGGTCTTGGATTTCGGCGTCGCCAAGATGATGTCGGATGCAAGCTTCTCGGCTTCGCTCGCGCGCACGGGCACGCACATCACGGCCTTCACGCCGCAGTACGCCGCGCCCGAGCAATTCAATCGCGACTTCGGCGCGACGGGCCCATGGACGGACGTGTACTCGCTGGCGCGCGTCGCGGTGGAGCTGTTGACGGGCCAGGGCCCGCTGGAGAACGCAGACGTCGCGGCGCTCGGCCAAGCGGCAATGAGCACCACGCACCGGCCCACGCCGCGCGCCCTCGGTGCGGTCGTGAACGATGAAGTGGAAGCCGTGTTCGCGCGCGCTCTGGCCGTGAATTCGGCGACTCGTTACAACCGCGCCGGTCAGTTTTGGCTCGAGCTCGAAGCGGCCAGCGGGCTCCCGCTGTCGAGCGCGGTGCGGGAGCGCGCGTCGCGCGTCAGCTTCACGCCGATCACCGCGCGCCCGGTGATACCGAGCAGCGTGCCACCGTCGGTATCGAGCGGCGTGCCGCCGGTGCCGCAAAAGAGCTCGCGCAAAGCACTCGCGGCGCTCGCCCTGGGTGTGATCGCAGTGGGCGGGCTGGTCGTTGCTACGCATGGCAGCTCGCCCAGCCCGGCAGCGGTGGAGCAACGCGCAGCCGCGGCTCGTCCGTCCGCGCCGCAGGTCGTGCCGCCGCCGCCCGAGTGCCCCGCCGACACCGTGAAGATCCCGGCCGGGCAGTTCTTCATGGGCTCGGAGGAGAAGGACGCGCCGGCCAACGAGAAGCCGTCGCACAACGTAGCGCTCGACGCCTTCTGCATGGATTTGCACGAAGTGACGGCCGCCCAATACAAGGCGTGCGCCGACGTGGGCAAGTGCAAGCGCGCGCCGAAAGAGGTCGATTGGCCGAAGATCAGCGAGCGCGATCGCAAGCTGTATTCCCCGCTGTGCACCTTCGACGATCCCACGAAGCAAGATCACCCGATCAATTGCGTGACCTGGGAGATGGCTGACAATTATTGCGCGGTGAACGCCAAGCGTTTGCCCACCGAGGCGGAGTGGGAGTTCGCCACGCGTGGCCCAGACGGCCGCGTCTACCCGTGGGGTGATGAGCCACCGACCGCAGAACACTTGAACGCCTGCGGGTCGGAGTGCAGCAGCTGGGGCAAGAAGCACGACGCCGAGCTGACCGCGCTGTACGACCAAGACGACGGCTTCGTCGCTACCGCGCCGGTCGGCAGCTTTCCCAAGGGTCGCTCGCGCTTCGGTCCGTATGACGTCGTGGGCAACGTGTGGGAGTGGACCTCGACTTGGTTTGGCCCGTATTCGGCGGAAAAGTCCACGAATCCGCGCGGGCCGGCCCAGGGTGAACGGCGCGTGATCCGCGGCGGTGCCTTCAACGGCGGCTACGAGAGTTGGCTACACCCGGCGTTTCGTTACGGACAGGTGCCGGAAGCTCAAAGCCACGGCATTGGCTTCCGCTGCGTGGGCGAAGTCGCCAAACCCGCGCCCTGAAATCGCGTCTCGTAGAATCGAGTCAAAACGTTTGCGCCGTCTGATCGCGCCCGGAAGCGTTGGGTGCGCTGTTGTGGCGCATTGCATCTTTGCGCCTTGACGCTACAAGGTAGGGGCAATGCACGGTACGGCCAGCGCGCGCAGCTCGGGCGCATGTCTCTTATCGATACTGGCCGGGGGGCTCATCGCACTGGGTTGCGGCTCGCCTTCGGACGCGGTGCCCCCGGCGAGTGGCGGCGCACCCGGAGCGGGTGGCAGCGCTGGCGCGCCCGCCGCGGGTGCTGGTGGTGCTCAGTATCGCCAGCCGAGCGAGTCGTGCCGCGCGCCGGCCGGCGTGTCGAACGATCCGCAGAGCATTGCCGAGACGGTCGCGCTAATCAACGCGCTGCCCAAGCCCCTGTCGATCCCCTGCTTTCTCGAGTCGCTCGCGCGCCCTTTGTCGATGATGGCGACCTTCGGGGTACTGAGCGCACAACCGGCCGTCGGCGTGCGCAGCCCGCGCATGTTCTTGTTCTTCGGCCCGAACCGGATGTCGATCGTGCCGGATGGCGTGGGCGCCAACCTGCTCGAGTTCGGCGAACAGCGGCCCGACTATCGCTCGCTCAAAGCCGAGATCGAATTTCCAGTCACGGACATCATCCCGCAGAATCTGCCCTTCGATCGGGTGATGTTCAACGATCAGCTCACGACCTGCGGCCTGTGCCACGCCTCCGAGCAGTCGGAGGCGAGCCCGTTCACCACGCACGCTTTCGTCTCGCAATCCTTGCGGCCCGCGCCGCGCAACGCCGTCACGTTGCAGTCCTTGCAGTACGAGCTCGCGATCTGCAATCGCGGGGCCGAGCCCTATCGCTGTGCCATGCTAGACAGCCTGTTCAGTTTGGGGCCCGTCACTGACGCGCAGTTCCCGATCGAGATGCAGACCTTCGAGTGAGTCGAGTCTGCGTCGCAGCTCGACAGTAGCCCCGGGGTGGTCCGGTGCTGTCGGCGAACTGCGTTGCGGGCACGCCCGCGCCTTACAACAGCGAGAGGTGGACAAGCGATTGCTGCTCGGGATCGCGATTCCAGCGGGGCGATCTGCCCGGACCGGTCGATGCCCACGCGTCGGTCACGTTGAGCGCGGCTGCGAAGTTGTCGAAGCCGTAGGCCGTGTCGTCAGACGGAAAATTCTCGGACAGGCGGATGTCGGTCTGCAGCAGGTCGCGCACCGTCTGGTCGTGCTCAGAAACGTTCAAGCGGTGCATCACGACGCGACCCGGCCGCCGAGCGGCGCGCCCGCAGAACCACCCGCGCCTACCTCGCCGCCGCCGGCACTACTTCCACCCGCCGTGGTGCTCGGTGTTTGTCCGAGCATGGTCTCGGCGAGTCGAAACGAGCGCAGCGATCCGGATCAGAAATCGGCGCGCTGAATTGGGTAGCGCTCATTACGAAACATTCTGTGCAGAGTGCAGATTTGTACGGCTTTGGCGTGGTTACTGCGCGAGAGATGGCCCAGCATCGCGAGTTGAGGTACTTCGAAGCTTCGCCCGAACATGCGCCTCGCCATCGTCGCTGCGTCCTCCTACGAGGAGAACGGACAAGTTGCCCCGATCCCGAACGCGGAGCTCGATGTCGAGCTTTTCGGCGGCAGGCTCGCTGAAGCGGACGCGGGCTTCATCGTGCACGCCTTTCCCGCGCAGCGCGGGTTAGCCGAGGGCATCGATGACTTGCTGGCGCGGCTCGGCGAGCGACCGAAAGAGCTCGTCCTTTACTTCTGGGGCTATGCGCTCAACTCCGAGGAGCGTGGTCCCACCTTGCTGCTCGATGGGCCGAAGCTGTCGTCGTTCACGTTGGCGCGTCTGCGGCGTCGCTTGGCCGAAGCGGCCGACGTATCCCTGGTCGTATTGGACACGACCTTGGCGGAGGGCTCGAGCGGCGCGCCGCTCGATGTCGTGCGCGCCATGGGCAGCGCGTTGAGCGGCGGAGACTCGAGCATCTCGAGCCTGATCGCCGTCCGTTTACCGTCGTTGCGCGCGCCTGCAGGCCCGCCGCCCTTCACGGGGCTCGTGCAGCTGATCTTGGACGCGCAAACCGGGAGCGCGCAGCCGCTCACGCCGGACGCGCTGTTTCGCGCCATGCAAGCAGAGGAGGTGATGTTCGCCGACATCCCCGCGGCGGGTTGCTTCCTCGGCGCGCAACCATTCGTGGTCGTGCCCGGTGCCAAACCGCTCACCGTGCCGCCGCCTCGTGCGCCGCTGCAGTCGGAGACGGACGAAGTGACGGCGCCGCGCTTCGCGATCCCCGAGCCGAAAAAGCCGGCGCGCGCGAAGGGGTCGCATCGCCCCCCGCCCCCGCCCCCGCCGATTTTACGGCAACCGGCGCGGCCCGCAGCGCCCAGCGAGTCGGAGCTCGCGCTCGAGGCCGAGCCAGCGTCGAGCGCCGCCGAGCACTGTCGCCGCTTGCTCAAGGACTTCGAGCGCGCCGGGGATCGCGACGGCGCGTATCGCGCAGCGTTGTGTCTAGAGGCCCTCGGCGAGGCGGACATCAACGAGTCGCTGCTGGCGACGACGCATCGCCCCGACGGGCTGCAAGCCGTGCGCAGCGCGCTGTCCTACACCGACTGGAACGAGCGCCTGAGCGTCGGTTGCGACGAGGTTCACGCGACCGCGCTCTTGCGCGCGCTCGGTCCTGCCCTGGGCCGGATCGGATTTCGAGATGCGCGCCGCCTGCGTCGCGAGCTCGCACTGCCCGATGACGCTCGTCAAGATCCGCAGACGAGCACGACCACCCTGGCCAAGACTTTGTATTGGACGTCCCGCTTGCTGAGCGTGCCCGCCTCGGACCTCTGGGTGTTGCCCGAAGTTCCGGGCACCGTGACGCTCACGCCCGGCCCGGAGCGGCCGCTGGTGGTTTGTGCGCGCTCGCTCGGCAGCGGCTTCGGAATCCCAGAGCTCGTGTGTCTGTGGGCGCGTGAGCTCTCGTTCGCACGAGCGGAGCAAGCCGCGCTCTGTTACTTCCCGAGCCCGAGCGAGCTATCGCAGCTGCTCTTGGCCGCGTTGGCCGTCGGCGGTGCGGCGAGCATGCGTGCCATCGATGGTGACGCCAAGCGCCTGGCGAGCGGCCTGAAGCGCGAGGTGCGCGGCGCAGCGCTCGACGCCCTGCGTGCCGCCGCGCAAGCATTTCCGGTGTCCGACGTGGATGCGTGCTCTCGGGCCTTCATCCGCGCAGCCGAGCTGGTCGCGGGCCGCGTGGCGCTGGTCGCTTGCGGGGATCTGGAGCTGACACTGAAGCTCGACCGCCGTTTTCCGAGCACCCGGCTCACCCAGCCAGAAGAGAGGCGCGCCGACTTGTTCCAGTTCGCTCTCGGACATGAGCTCGGCCAAATCCGCGCGGCCCTCGGCGTCGCCGTGTCTTGAGCTTGCGCGGCTCGGGAGGTGTGTCAAAAACTGGAACCGGTCCCAGAATGCGCACCTTATTTCGTCTTGCGTCTTCGTCCAAGGCCTCGTCACTGCTCCTCGCGGGCTGCCTATGTCTCACCGCGGCCTGTGACGCGGGCTCGACCTCGGGGGCCGCTGCGGGAGCGCCAGGCGCGGCGGGCGCCACCCCCGGCGGCGGCGCGCCGAATTCCGCTGCGGGCTCGTCTGGCGTCGCGGGCAGCTCGATGAACGCGGGTGCAGGGGGGGCCGCGGATTCAGGCGGCTCGGGCGGGTCGCCGGTGGCTGGCACCTCGCTTGCACAAAAGTACGCGGACTACTTTCCGATCGGCGCCGCCGTCAGCTCTTGGCATTTGGACAACGTGAACGCCGTCCTGGCCTCGCAGTTCAATCACTTGACCTGTGAGAACGCGATGAAGATAGAGGACATTCACCCAGCCGAATCGACCTACGACTGGGCCGAGGCCGATCGCATCGCTGATTTCGCGCGCAGTCACGGCATGAAGATGACCGGGCACAACCTGCTTTGGCACCGTCAAGCGCCGGATTGGATGTTTGCTGGCGTCACCGCGGGTGATGCCACGAGCCTCGAGCTGCTCAAGTCACGCCTGAAGGCTCACATCACCACGGTCGTGGGCCGCTATGCGGACGTGGTCGACAATTGGGACGTGGTGAACGAAGCCATCAGCGACACCGCCGACAAGACTTACCGCGACGGCCCAGAAGGCTCGAAGTGGTACGAGCTGTTCGGTAGCGAAGAGTACATCTACTGGGCGTTTCAGTACGCTCATGACGCGCTCGAAGCGCTGTCCCCCGGCAGCTCCAAGGGCAAGCTCTACTACAACGAGTACGTCGTCACCGTGAAGGCCGACAAGATCTTGACCCTGTTCGCTTGGCTGAAGACCAAGGGCATCCAGGTGGACGGCGTGGGCTTCCAAAGCCACGAGAACATGACTTGGCCCTCGGCGGCCGACTTACAAGGCGCATTCGATAAGTTCGTCACCGCCGGCTACAAGATGAAAATCAGCGAGTTGGACGTGACTGTGTACAGCGATTACTCGACGGGTTCCTTCGTGGCTTCGCCCGAAGTGCCCTTCACGCCCACGCTCGAGGCGGCTCAAGCCAAGCGCTTCGCCGATCTGTTCGCCGTGTATCGCCAGAACAAGGCCAACATCACCAGTGTCACGTTCTGGGGTGTGTCCGATGACAATACTTGGCTCGACAGCGAGCCTGTCGCGGGGCGCAATGATTACCCACTCCTGTTCAACGACGCGCATCAGCCGAAGGCGGCGGTCGCGGCGATCATGGATTTCTGAGTTCCACTTTTCGATCTTGGCGCTGCGTCCCTTGCCGCGCCGGCGCGCGAGACACGAAAACGTCACCCAAACGGCTCACGCCCCTGGTTGACGGGGTCATGGACCCTGGATACTTCGCCAGGCCATGGGTCTGTCGCACTTCATGTTGCTCGGCTTGCTCGCGCTCGGCTGCCATCACGAGCCGCTCGACGTGGCGCAGGTCGATCTGCAGCGCATGCAGGGTAGGTGGTACGAGGTCGCGTCCTTGCCGCGTCTCACCCAGAAGGATTGCACGGGCACCACGGCCGACTACCAAGTGAAGTCGGCGACCGAGTTGCTCGTGATCAACGAGTGCCACGAGGGCAAGCTCGACGGCCCGGTGCGCCGCTTCGCGGCCCGCGCTGTCGCTAGCGATCCGGAAGTGCCGGGCAAGCTGTCGCTCAACTTCGGCTACGCATACGGCGACTATTGGGTGATCGACGTCGGTGAGCAGTACGAGTACTTGGTCGTTGGTCACCCCACGCGCGATTACTTGTGGATCCTGAGCCGCGAACGCACGTTGCCCCGGGC
Source organism: Myxococcales bacterium (assembly GCA_040348785.1). Classification (GTDB taxonomy): domain Bacteria; phylum Myxococcota_A; class Polyangia; order Polyangiales; family Polyangiaceae; genus PMG-095. Next base: position 36,631 of record JBEQTH010000104.1, read on the forward strand.
CACGCTGGCCGGCGTGCTCGAGCGGGCCCAGCAAAAGGGGTTCGCGACGGGTACCCTGCAGTACACCGAGCAGTAGCGTCCGAGCCTGTTACCAAAACCAGAGCAATTTTTTGCCCGCCGGTCACATTCGTCCGCGGGGCTTCGTCAGGGCTGTGAGCGACGCACGTCGCGTCGTTTCACTGCGAGTGGAGACCAGCCATGCAAGCCCGAATGAAGAACCCCGCGCTAGTTTTGCCCGATGCGATGAACGCGCTGTTCGCGCTCGACAAAGCCACCGAGTCCGAAAAACTGCCCTTCGTCACGAAGAAGCTCGTCCACCTGCGCGCGAGCCAGATCAATGGCTGCAGCGCGTGCGTCGTGATGCACAGCCACGAGCTGAAGAAAGCTGGGCAATCCGAGGACCGTATCTATGCCGTCGCTGCCTGGCGTGAAGCGCCTTACTTCAGCGACGCAGAGCGCGCCGCGCTCGCCCTGACCGAAGCCGTGACCCGCCTCGCCGATCGCCCCGAAGCCGTCTCGGACGAAGTTTGGAGCGAAGCCACCCGCCACTACGACGAACCGACGCTCGCCGCGCTGATCGTGAGCATCGGCATCATCAACGTTTGGAACCGTTTCAACGCCTCGGTGCGCCAAATCGCCGGCCCGTGGAAATGACGGCCTCTTGGAGCGGGTCCTAAAACCAATGCCGTTCACTTAACGCTCTCCGCGAGCGGCTTCTTTGTCTTAGGACCCGCTCTGCGTACTACTTGGTCACTTCGATCTCGAGCCAGCAAGGCCGCGGCGATTGTTGAATTTTGGCCGTGCAGTGAGCCCAGCGTCCCGCGTCACCTCCGACTGTCGAGGCAGCAGGCGCCCGGTTCACCCCTTCGGGTGCTTCCAAGGGTCGTCGCCGGCTCTCTCGTTTACTCGTGTCCACCCGCGCCGATCGTGATCTGCTCCTGCTCAAGAACTGACTAAGTAGTGTTAGGCCGAAGCGCGCTGCTCCGTCGAGAGCGCCGCAGATTCGGCGAACGATTCGAGCATCGACTCCGTGGTGGCGAAGTCGACGCACGCGTCCGTGATACTCTGGCCGTAGCATAGGCTGGACTTGTCCTCGGTGAGCTCCTGCTTGCCGCCGACCAAGTTGCTCTCGATCATGACTCCGAGCAGGTGCGGGGAGCCGCCTCGGATCTGCGCGCCGATTTCGGCCATGACCTCGGGCTGCTTGAGGTGGTTCTTGCCGCTGTTGTCGTGGCTGCAATCGACGAGTAGGCGTGCGTTCGTCTTGGCCTTGCTGAGCGCGGCACCAGCGGCGGCGACTTGCGCGGGAGCGTAGTTCGGGCCGGCGCTGCCGCCGCGCAGCACGAGGTGCGTGTGCGGGTTGCCGCGCGTGCGCACGACTCCCACGTGACCATTCGGATCGACGCCCAGAAAACTATGCGCGCGCGAAGCGGCGATCATGGCGTTGATCGCCACGCCCAGCCCGCCGTCGGTACCGTTTTTGAAGCCCACGGGCATCGACAAACCGGACGCCATCTCACGATGAGTTTGGCTCTCCGTGGTGCGCGCGCCGATCGCCGTCCAAGACACGAGATCAGCGATGTATTGCGGGATGATCGGATCGAGCATTTCGGTGGCGGCAGGCATGCCCAGCTCCGCCAACTCGAGCAAGAGCCGACGCGCGGTGCGGATCCCGCTCGGGATGTCGTTACTGCCGTCGAGGCGTGGATCGTTGATCAGGCCCTTCCAGCCCACGGTCGTGCGCGGCTTCTCGAAGTACACGCGCATCACGATCAACAACTGTTGCGCGTAGCGCTGCTTGAGCTCGAGCAGCCGCCCGGCGTACTCCAGCGCTGCCGCGGGATCGTGAATCGAGCAAGGTCCGACGATGACGAGAGGGCGTGAATCCTCCCCGTGCAGCACGGCTTGGATCTCTTGGCGCGCACCGAACACCACGCGGGCGGCGTGATCCGACAGCGGCAGCTCGGCGGTCACTTCATTGGGGCTCTTCAGCAAGGTAGTATCCACGATTCGCAGGTCTTTGGTTTCAAGCATGGTGAATCTCGGTGTGTGGAAGAACGCGCCGTGAGGGGTCAGGAGAAGTGCGAATTGTCAGGAGACAAAAGCGAAAAACCCCCGGGCGCCTCGGCGACCAGGGGTTTTGTGCTTTCTCGAGTCTGCTTTCAGAAGAGAAGGCTCAGCCCTGACGCCGCGTTCAACGCGGGCCAATAGCCAAACCAAAACTGGAAGCGAACGGAGTGCATCGGAACTGATTGGAAGCATAAAGGATGGTTCCCCGTTGCGCAAGTACTCCTGCACTTTCGCGCTCAGTTGTGTTCGCGCAGCAACTCGTGAGGGTTTCATTGGCCTTCGTTCACTTGGTAACAAAGTGCTAAACGGCGGGAACCGCCTTCGAGCACCGGGCATGCTGGGTTGAACACGTCGAGCCTCTCCACTCAATCGAACGCCGCGCAGGCTAGCTCGCGTTTGCTGCGCCGCTTGCTCGCGTTGAGTTGGCAGTACCGTCGTGAGTGCCTGACGGTTTTCGCCTTTCAGGTGGTCCTGCTCGCGCTCGGGATCAGCGGGCTTGGCTTCAGTGGCGTCGCGATCGACGTCACGCGATCGGCACTCGCGCCGGGTTCGCCCGCGCCGCACTGGCCGCTCGGCATTCTACCGCCCACGACGTGGACGCCGCGCCAAGTGCTACTCGCCATCAGCTTGCTCGTGCTCGCCATGGCTGGCACGCGCGGCGTGCTCAACTACTCGTATTCGGTAGCGGTTGGCGAGCTGATCCACCTCAAGCTCGTGCCCGAGCTGCGCACGCGCGTGTTCCACAAGCTGCAGCGGCTCAGCTTTCGCTTCTTCGACGAGAACGCGAGCGGTTCGATCATCAATCGCGTCACGGGCGACGTGCAGTCGGTGCGCTCGTTCGTCGACGGTGTGCTGTTGCAGGGCGCGATCATGATCCTCTCGCTCGTCGTGTACGTCGTGTACATGGCGCGCACGCACCTCACGCTCACGCTGGCGTGCTTGTGCCTCACGCCGCTGCTCTGGTTCGCTACGTCCGTGTTCGCCCGCTGGGCGCGGCCGGCGTACGCCAAGAATCGCGAGCTCGTGGACGAGATGGTGCTCGCGATGTCCGAAGGCATCCACGGCATCCAGGTGACCAAAGTGTTCGGCCGCGAGCGCGCGGAGTACGAGCGCTTCGTCGCCAAGAACCGTTTAGTTCGCGATCAACAACAGCGCATCTTCGTCAACGTCAGTCGCTTCAGCCCCGGCGTGCAATTCATCACCGAAGTGAACATCGGTATCCTGCTGTTCTACGGCGGCTGGCTCGTGGTCGAGCGCGCGATGACGCTAGGCGATCTGATCGTGTTCGCCGGTCTACTGCAGCAGTTCTCGAGCCAGGTCGCGAGCATGGCCGGTATCATCAACACCCTGCAGCAGAGCCTGATCGGCGCGCAACGCGTGTTCGAGGTGTTGGACGCGCCGCTCGGCGTGGAGACGCCAGCTTCGCCAATTCGCCCGCCATCGATTCGGGGTGAGCTGCGCTTGCAAGACGTGACGTTCAACTATGGCGAAGGCATCCCGGCTTTGGCCCACGTCGACCTGGAGGTACCCGCGGGCCAGTGTCTGGCGATCATGGGGGCCACTGGCTCCGGCAAAAGCACGCTGCTCGAGCTGATCCCGCGCTTTCATGATCCCACGGCCGGCCGCGTCTTGATCGACGGCATCGACGTGCGCGCGCTCGAGCTCGACTTCTTGCGGCGCAACATCGGGCTCGTATTTCAGGAGAGCCTGCTGTTCAAAGCCAGTATCGCGGACAACATCGCGTTCGGTAATCCACAGGCTTCGCGGGCGCAGGTCGAACGCGCGGCCCGTTTGGCCGGCGCTCACTCGTTCATCGTCGCGCTGCCCAAGGCTTACGATACGGTCTTGGAAGAAGGTGCGGTGAACCTGTCCGGCGGTCAGCGCCAACGGCTCGCCATCGCCCGCGCTCTAATCCTCGAGCCGCCGATTTTGCTGCTGGACGACCCGACCACCGCCATCGACCCCGAGACCGAGCACGAAGTGCTCGAGGCGATGCGCAGCGCGACCGCCGGTCGCACCACGGTCGTCGTCGCCAACCGTTTGGCCACCTTGCGCCGCGCCGACGCCATCGTCGTGTTGAGCGAGGGAAAAATCGTCGAGCGAGGCACTCACAGCAGCCTGCTAGAGCTGCGTGGCGTTTACTATTCCGCAGCCTCGCTCCAAGCGGCCGACCCAGAGAGCACGGCCCTTTTGGACAGCCAGGGGGCGCGGTGAGCAAAGCGCCCGCCTCGCGCAACGAGGACCAGCGACCGCTGGATTTCGCGGTGATTCGTCGTCTGTATGGCTACACCAAGCCGTTCGCGGGCATGCGCAACGCGCTCGTCTTTTTCGTGGTCACCCGCGCCATCCTCACCCCGCTCGTGACTTGGTCGATCGCGGCCGTGATCAGCGGCCCCATTGCGCGTCAAGACCTGCACCGCACGACGCTCGGGGTGGCCGGCTTCTTGCTACTCGCAGCCGTTACCGAGATCGGCTTCGTGTATCGGGCCCGCTATGCGCTTCGCCTCGGTGAAGCCGTGGTGCACGACTTGCGCAACCAGATCTATCGCCACCTGCTCACGTTGCCGATGAGTTTCTTCAAGCGCACGCAGGTCGGTAGGCTGATCGGTCGCGTCACCTCCGATGTGGATGCCGTGCGCGTGGGCGTGCAAGACGTTGCGTTCGTGAGCACGGTGCAGGCCGGCAACCTGATCGTCTCGGCGGCGTTCATGCTGTATTACGACTGGAAGCTGTTTTTGGTCGTGGCCACCATGGCGCCCATTTTGTGGGCCATGATCCGGCATTTTCGCGCTAAATTGAGCCAAGCGTACCGCGCGCAACAAGAAAGCTTCAGTCGTGTCACGGCCATATTGGCCGAGTCGGTCAATGGCATCCGCGAGATCCAGGGCTTCGTGCGCCAGGACGTGAACGGCGGCCTGTTCGGGCAGTTGATCTATGACCACTCGAAATACAACATGGGCGCGGCGCGGAGCTCGGCGGTGTTCTTGCCGCTCTTGGAGTTCAACGGGCAACTCTTCCTCGCCATCCTCTTGGTCGTTGGCGGCTATCAAGCGTTGAGCCACGAAGTGAAGCTCGAGGCACTGATCCAGTTTTTGTTCCTGTCCAACGCGTTCTTCGCCGCTATCCCCAACCTGGGGAACCAGTACAACCAGGCGCTCACGGCGATGGCAGGCGCCGAGCGCGTGTTCACGTTGCTCGACGTGAAGCCTGACTGGGAGGACGCACCGGATGCGGTCGCGCTCCCTCCGCTCTCCGGCAAAGTAGAATTTCGCGACGTCTCCTTCAGCTATCAGCCCGGACAGCAGGTGCTCTCGGGGCTCGACTTCGTAGTCGAGCCGGGCATGACGGTCGCCCTGGTTGGCTTTACCGGTAGCGGCAAATCTTCGGTCGTGAATCTGGCCGCCAAGCTCTATTTGCCTGATTCTGGCGCAATTTTGATGGACGGCCACGACCTGCGGACGGTCACCAGTGAGTCGCTCCACCGGCAGATTGCCAGTGTGACCCAAGATAACTTCCTCTTCAGTGGCACCGTGATCGAGAACATGCGGCTCGCCCGCCCGGAGGCCTCGGACGAGGCGGTGCAGGAGGCCGCGTATGCCCTGGGAGTGGCCGATCTGATCACGGATTTGCCAGGCGGGTTTCGGGCAAGGATCGGTGAGAAGGGCAGTGGGCTGTCGCTGGGTCAACGACAGGTCATCTGTTTCGTGCGCGCGATGCTGGCTGACCCGCGTGTCTTGATCTTAGACGAAGCCACGAGCTCGGTGGATGCGCTCACCGAGGCGACCTTGCAGCGGGCTTTGACGAAGCTTTTGGCAGGGCGTACCAGCTTCGTCGTTGCGCACCGGCTGAGTACGATTCGGCACGCGGACCTGGTGCTCGTTCTCGATCAGGGAAAGATCATCGAGCGCGGAACGCACCCCGAGCTGCTGGCGAGGAACGGCCGTTACGCTGCAATGTATCGGCAATTCGTCAGGCCTATCGAATTCGTCGAACGCGCCTGATTCTCATTCTTCTGCACGGACACTTTTGCAGGCTGGGCGCCTCGGCCCTCTGCGTCAGCGCTTAGTTATGAAGATTCACGCACCGAACTTCGTGGACGTTCGCTGCGTATTGAGTCACACTCTTCATGGAACCAGTTCCACAGCCCCCCGGTGAACATCATGCAGCAAGACGTCCAAGGGAAGGTCGACAGTCGCGCCATGCGCGAGGTCAATCGCTCGATCGTGCTCGACATCATCCGCCGCGGCGGTCGAGTCTCGCGCACTGATCTGGCCCGTCGCTCCACCCTGACCAAGCCGACCGTCTCGGCCATCGTCGAAGACTTGCTCGCGCGTGGCATCGTCCAGGAAGTCGGCTTCGGTAAAACGGTCGCGAGTGGGGGTCGCCGGGCCCGCCTGCTGGAATTCAACGACGCTTCTGCCGCGTATTTGGGGATCGCCCTCGGGGTGAACACCACCACCGTGGCCCTGGCTGATGCCCGGGGTGAGATCCGCGTCCGCCGCGAAGTGCCCACCCTGCACGGCAATCCCGAAGGCACCGTCGCCGCCGTGGTCGCCCTCACTCAAGAGGTGTGTGATGCCGCGGGGCTACCGCGTGACCGCCTGCAAGCAGTGGGTGTCACCGTGCCGGGCATGGTCAACTCATCGACTGGCGTCGTTGCGCTGGCCGCCAATCTGTCTTGGTCGGACGTGCCAATTCGCGAGATGCTCGCCACCGCCCTCGGCGTGCCCGTGGTCGTGAACAACGTGACTAGCGCTGGCGCCATTGCCGAAGGTCGCACGGGCGTCGCCAAGGGCGTGCGATCCTTCGTCTGGGCGCACGTGGGCAGCAGCGTGGGCGCCGGCATCGTGATCGACGGCCACGTGTTCTCCGGCACTCAAGGCTTCGCCGGGGAGATCGGGCATTGCGCGGTCGTCGCAGACGGTCCGGTTTGCTCATGCGGGATGCGCGGTTGCCTCGAAGCGCTGGTTTCCGGCCCCGCCATCGTGCGCGCCGCGACCGCGGCTCTGGACAAGGGTGAACCGAGCTCACTGCGTGACGTCAACCCGTTGGATGCGGTCGCCGTCGCCGCTGCAGCGCGTGCGGGTGACGCCGTCGCTCAACGGATCTTCACGAAGGTCGGTGAGCACCTCGGCGTAGGCGTTTCGTACCTAGTCAACATCCTCGACCCGCAAATGATCGTCCTCGGTGGCGGCGTGATGGACGCGGGGGATCTGCTGCTCGAGACCACGCGTGCCTCCATGTCCCGGCACTCGCTGAAAGGCGCGCGCATCCCTGTCGTCGTCAGCGCGCTGGGTGATGATGCAGGGCTGATCGGCGCCGTGTTCGCCGCCATGGACCAGTCGGTTCGGTCGTACCGCGTGGTCGCCACTGGCGAGCGCGTCGCTACCGACTGAGCTTTCGGGTCACCGCGCCACAAGCCGCTGACGAACCGGACCGCGTTGCCCACGGTCTGGAGCCCACGAAACGCGGGCACTAGCTTGCCGCTCGGGGCTCCGGGGCCTTGCTTGTTTCCGTTCACCCTGCGTGCCACAGTCGCCCGCGCGAATGGTCTGGGTCTCTCGGTTGCGCGCGGTCTTTCAGCAGTTATTGCGGGGGCAACGAAGTTTTGCGTTTCTGCTCGTCGTTCTGACCGCGAGCTACTCGCTGGCCACGCTACGCATTCGGCACGACTCGCCGACCGAGGACGAATGGGCCCACCTCGTCCGCGGCATTAGCTACTGGCAAAACCGGGACATGCGCGTGCACGTGCAGCACCCGCCGTTCGCCAACGCGTTCGACGCCATCCCGACCATCTTCGATCGCGGAAACCCGCAAACGGCCGAGCTTGCCACGTGGAAGAACGGCTATCCGCCCGCGGGCGAGTACCTCAAGATCGACTACGCCCGGGCCCGCATTCAGCTCATGAACTGCCGCTACATGGCGGTGCTGTTCCTGGTTTTCCTCGGGGCTTACGTATTCTTCTTTTGCGGCTCGTTTTTCGGCTGGCCAACCGCGGCGTGTGCCCTGCTCCTGATCGCGTTCAATCCGACGCTCATGGGGCAAGCCCGTTACGTGGCCACGGATTTGCCTGAAGCCACGATGTGGATGATCGGCGTCGGCGAAACGATCCGCTACGCCAGCACCCGCTCCCGCTGGGCGCTCCTGACGATGCCCTTGGGGTTGGCCCTTGCCGCCTTGACCAAACACAGCGGCGTCCTGCTGACCCCGATCGTGGTGTTGGTCACGTTGATGGTCGCTGTACTGGGGGTGGGCAGATTCGCCGGCCAGGCATCGCTCATACGACGAGTAGGCGCTTGGCTCGCTCATTTCGCGTTGGCCGGGCTGATCGTGCTGTTTACGATCAACGCGGTCTACAAGTTCGATCGCACGCTGCTCACCGTGCACGATTTTCTGCAAGAGCCCGAGCAAAAACATTGGACGACGAGCGGCTACCACGGGCGTTTTCTGGAGCAGCGGACGGTGTTGCCCAAGTTGCCCCAGTCGTTGCGCATCCCTCTGCCGCATCCGTACCTGTTCGGCCTGTTCACGATCGAAGAGCACAATCGCCGCGGCTACCCCACCTACTTCATGGGCAAGAGCTCGAAGGAAGGGAGCCCGGCTTACTTCCCCGTGCTGCTGCTGGTCAAAGATCCGCTGTCATTGATCGTGCTGCTGGCTCTGGGCGCGGTCATCTTGGCGCGCCGCCGACGCCTGTCCGTGGTCAGCTCGCTGATCTTGGCTGTCGCCAGCTTGCTCCTCGCGGTGTTGGTGAAGTCAAATCTGAACATGGGTATTCGTCATGGTCTGCCCATGATTCCGCTGCTGAGCATTCTCGGTGCGCGTTCCTTTGCGCGTCTCGGTGAGCTGCTCGAAGGCCCCTGGCTGGCCGCAGGTCAGATCGTTGGCCTGGGTAGTCTGCTGAGCGCGCTCAGCTGCGCACCGCACTTCTTGGTTTTTTTCAACGTGCTCGCTCTGGGACGTGGGCCGCGCATCGCCGTCATTGGCGACGACTGGGGCCAGGACCGCGAGGACTTCGTGCGCTTCGCCCAAGCCCACCGGCTCGAGCCGCTCTACTACTACACCGAGACCGGCACTCGAAAGCAGGAGGTGGAGTTCTTGGGCCTCGAGTTCAAGGAGCTCGGTTGCCGAACACGGCTACCGCCCGGCGCATGGGCGGCGGTGCACGTGCAGTACGTCTACCGCTGGCAGAGCTCGAACTGTGCGCGCTGGATCAACGAGCTCGAGCCGACGTACGTCATCAACCAGAACATCAACATCTATCGGATCCCGACGGAGACCGCGCCACGCGCAGCGAGCAGCGCGGAGCGGCCGGCGTCAGATCGGGACGGGCCTGAGCCGAGCCCGCCGCCGGATACTCAGCCCTGACTCACTTGTCGCGCGGGGCGCCTCGCGACGAGCGCGCTCACAGCGGGTATTGCACGGAGTACACGTCGTAGCCCTCTTCGCGCAGGGCGTTGGCTTTGGCTTTCGCCGCGCGTGCCCCGCTCACGCGGATGATCAGCGTTTCGCGAGGCCCGTCCAGCACGGCCCTCGGGCTCACCTGCAAGCTCGGCGTTTTTGCGGCGGCCCACACTTCGAACTCCGAGTACGCCTGCAGGTATTCGCTCTCGATGAGCGCTTTCTTGAGCGCCGGGGACTCGGCCCATTCTCGGGAGCGGCGATGCACGGAGTTCGAGGAGCTTTCCACCTGGTGCGAGGCCGTGGTCAGATCGATGTTCGGATTGACGCTGTTGTTGCCCGTGGTGTCGAGCTGAGCCACTAGCGTGAGTAGGCAGATCAAGATCCAGACTTTGCGCGTCTTCTCCCCGCACAGCTGAAACAACATCAGCGCTGCCAACAGGATCAGCGGTGGCAGGGCGGGCAAGTTGTGACGGGCCGAGTTCCCGGCTTTCATGCCCCAAAAAATCATTGGCGAGAGGCCCCATGCGGCGGCGCCCCAGGTGAAGCGTGCCCGCGAGCCACCGACGGCGAAGCCGTGGCACAGGGCGAGCAGGATCACTCCGAACAGCAAGGTGCCGCTGGCATGGGTGATGGTCGTGTTGTTCTTGGGATCGATCAAGAGCGACCATTTGAACGGGAAACGCGCGTTCCACGTCTCCAAGAAGCCGTGCACCTCGGCGGGATCCGGCACCGCCGTGGCAACCTCGGTGGCCGGCGCGGCGAGGTGGTGCGAATAGAGCAGCGAGCAGGCCACGCCAAGCACGAGCACCGCGCCCGCGGCGACCAAGTGAGTCAGACGCAAACGATCGCGACACAGCATGACCAGCAACAAAGCTCCTCCGGAGAGCGCCATGTCCGCCTTGAGCGAGAAGGCTGCGCCCGCCAGCGCCGCAGAAACTGCCAGGAAGCCCAGAAAGCGTCGGGAACGGAAGCTTGGCTCGTCCGTCGCCTCCGCGAAGGCGAGCACCGCGAACACCCAGCAGGTGAGCGAGGGCACTGTGGGCATGCCGTACACGCTGCCCAGCCAAAAAGCCGGCGTGAATCCGTAAATCACCGTCGCTGCCGCTGCCACCGCGGGTCTCGTGAGGCGCCGAAAAAGCAAATACAGACCGACCAAGCACGCGCTACTGAAGAGCACACTGGCCTGATTCATCACGAACGGGAGCGACCGAATGCGCAGCCCGTGATCGAGCGCGACCTTGAGCGCATGAATGTAGAGCGGGCTCGTGTGCAGCCGGTAGTCTACCTTGTCCATGTAGATCACGCGCTCGAAGTGCCAGTTGATGGCGTCGCTGGCGAGGCGCGCCTCGTCTTGCTCGCCGAAGCCAGCGAAGCGAAAGTGCGAGTGTAACGCGACCATCAGCAATGCGCCGAGCACGAGGCAGATGATCTCGAGCCGCGTCAGCGGAAGCCGAGCGCCGCGTGAAGTGGGATCGAGCGTCGCGACGGGGGGCGTTTCGACGGCGGGCTTCGGGCTCACGCTGGGCTCCGCACCCGCGACGGGCTCGCTGAGTCCCTCGGACGCGCGGTCTGGTATCAAGTTGGTCATCGGCGCGGCTAAGCCTTTATCGCAGTCGGATAGACGGGTACAGGCGATCCGAGAGCTCCGCGCTGCAAGAACCGTGAAAGTGCACGGTTTACGGGCCCTATCCCCTGCCGAGCTGCGAAAAAAGCTCGCGCCAATCGCCACGCCTCGCCGCACCCGTCTTGGGCCTCGAGCATATGCCTGTTGATCACCGTGGAGGGTTCATGAGGTTTATCGTTACGCTTGCTTCGATCATCGTGCCGTCGCTCGCATTGGCAGCTCCCGCCGCCAAGCCGGCCCCCAAAGTCCCAGCCGCCGCTCCCAAGTCCGCGCCCGCTCCCAAGGCGCCGGCTGCGCCAAAGTCAGGGGCCGCAGTGACGGCCAGCAGCGCGCTCGCGCCGTCTAGCCAACACAGCCCGCCCGTGATTTTGGACGAAGCAAGCGCACTGTTCACGCTGCGCACGCGCAGCGACGAGGGCTACGACTTTCGCGCATACGTCGAGATGACCGGGTTCAGCTCCAAGACTGACACCGCACACATCGATCTGAAGCAAAACGGCAAGCTGCTCGCCACGGCCAAGTGCACCATCGATCGCGATGGCGCGTACGGCATCGGCTCCTGCGAGTACGGTGGGACGCCTTTGAAGGTGAAAGGGGACCTCGAAGCTGATCTCATCTATTGGGACGATCAGAGCGAGAAAGAGTACCTGGTTCGCACCTTCAAGATGACCGCCTATCACTTCAAAGGCCAATGGGAGACCTGGCAAATCTTTCCGGATGACGTGCTCGCGGCCGGCTACGCCTACGAAGGGCACGAGTTCCAAAACGACGGCACTTACCGACGCGTCGACTTCTACGTCTGGTTCTCGACCGGCGACTACCTGAACGAAGGCACGCTGCGCTGCACGGTGAACGGCACCAAGAAGCTTGCCGATATCCCGCTCTCACCGCAAGGTGGCTCGGCTACCGGCACCATCGAGGCCGACGTGCAGCCGACGAACGGCGAGCGCGTCACTTATCGTTGGCAGAAAATGGATCTGATGGCGGACCTGCTGTGGGGTAAGCGCTCGACCTTGCAATACGACATGCCGAAGACCCAGCCCAAAGACACGGTGCTCTCGGACAACCCGGGCAAATGGGAATGCAACTTGCGCCACGACGGCAAGGCGATTCGCCAGCTTCTGTTCACCGTCGACAACAACGGGATGATCGTTCAAGACGAGATCCAAACCGGGAAGAACCCGATCCCGACCGTGAGCTCGCGCGTCGCGCTGATCGATCTGCGGCTGACCAAAGACTCTGCTAGCTTCGACAAGCGCATCACTCCGGCGGCCATGAAAAAGAGCATGGGCTTCGGTCTGCCATGGCCCACCCACCCCAAAGTACAGACCATTCAAGCGTCGTATCCAGCCAAGAGCGGGCAACCCGACCCGAAGTGACGGGTTAGCTCAGGGTTGTGGCGTCGGACTCGCGCTGAACAGGTACTCGTGGCCCGACGCCGTCACGGCGGTCACGCGCGTGAACAGCTTGTCTTGAACGTCGATCTTCATCGACACGGCGAGCTCCGGGGCAGTGGGCGGAACGGGACCCACTTGGATCTGATCGCCCGCCGCGTTGGCCGTCAGCTCGGTGTGATAAAACGAACCGAGCTCCCCGTACAGCCCGTCGTTGTACGAAACCAGGGCGTACACTTGACCTGAGATATAGTCCGTCGCGCCGGGACCGGCGCTGACGAGGCGAAGATCATAGCGCACGTCGGGCCGAGCTTCCTCGCTCGTCAACAAAGGCAGGTAGGCTTCGCCATCTGCCACGCGCAGCCAGGCGGTTGGGTAATCGAGCCAACCCCCGTTGGCGCGAAAGCGACCCGTCATGCGCTGGCCATCCGCGGAGACGATGTTTTCTGCCGCGTACGTGATGGGGAAGTCATCGAACGGGAGCGAGAACGAAGCTCGGTTGCCGCTCACCGTCCCTGACACGTTACCGCATGGGTACGGAGCGTATGCCAAAATCGGCGGCACTCCCGCATCGCAAGCGTGCCCGATGATCTTGCCTCGATCGTCGACGAACAGCTGCACGCCCACCGGGTCTTCGAACTGGAACAGGGCCCAGCGACCCGTGATGTCGACCGAAGGCGGCTCGAATGCCGCGCCTCCTTCACCTGCTTCACCCGCGCTCGGCGCAGCGCCGCTGGCTGCGCCAGATGCTCCGGCCTGCGCGTTCGGTGCACCGGCGGCTGCCGCTCCTGCCGCGCCGAGATTATCGACGGGCTCGCCCGGGTTTCGCGAACGCCCACCGCATGCAGCGAGCAGGCACGCAGCGCCCGCCGTAAACAACAATCGACTCCGGCCCATGGTGAAACGCCCTCCGCGCACGGTATCTCCCAGGCACCGAGTATGGCACTTCGTGTTGGTTGCGAGCAGAGACAAAAACGGCTCGCTGCGCACCGCATCCGGCCGCCGCGCGTAGTTTTGGGTTGATGAGATTAGGACTCGCGCTGTGCTCCTCGCTGGCTCTGGTCAGCTGCGGGGGCTCGCTGGAAACCCCCGTGGAAGTCTCGGTTGGCGGCGCTTCAGCAGGCGCGGGCTCACCGTCCAGCGTCGGTGGTTACGACCCCTTTGCTGGCGCGAGCAACGCTCCGGTTGAAGGTGAGGCCGGTCGCTCCCCTTTGCCCGTCGAGCCTGTGGGCGGCGCGGGCAGCGAGCAAGACGTGGCTGGCGGCTCGGGCGGCCGCCTCAGCCCATCGCTCGGCGGCGCCGGCATTGGAGGAGCGAGCACCGAAGTCACGAGCTCGGTCGTCGATGCTCCGCTCGCGCCGCGCGGATTCCTGAGCGGCATGCAATATGTGGCGGATTCGGGCAGCGAGACCGTGTTCACGATCGACGCGATCTTCGAGACCACGCGCGGACAGTGGGATGGTTGCACCCAAGTGCGATTGGGCGAGTGTTGGTATTATGACTGTCCGCCGGGCTCGGCTCCTTACTTGCCCAGTGTCCCACTGCAGGACGCGGGCGCGGTCACCGTGACCACCGCGAGCGAGCCGAGCACGACCGTGGGCGTGGGGCTCTTGTACGACTATTGGTACGAGGCCAACGCGGTGGGCGAGCTGTGGCCCACGAGCGGCAAGCCGCTCACCTTCGCGGCCACTGGCGGCACCGTGCCGGCCTTCTCACTCGACGTGCGCAGCCCGCCCACCGTCGTCCTCAGCAGCGTGAACGGCGTAGCCGCACCGACGGACATCAACCGAGCCGATGGCGCGGCGTTGCGTTGGACGTCCAGCGGAGCCGGCACGGCCTACTTCAGTCTGTATGGCTTTTACGAGCGAAAGTTCGCGGCGGTGTGTGAGTTCGACGCCGCAGCACGCGCGGGTACGCTCCCGGCCCGGCTGCTGCAAGAGCTGGAGCCCGGGCCCGACTACCGCCTGATCTTTCGAGGGATGAGCCGCGCGCGCGAGACCGTGGAGAGCTGGCAGCTCGAAGCGAGCCTGGCTGGCTACGGCGGTCCGAAGCAGCCGAACGACCCGCCTCTCGTGGCGTTGCACTGATCGCCGTCGCTCACTCGTACAGATCGATCGGCACGTTGAGCAGCGTCGACAGCTCGCTCAGCGCACGCTGATTCTGGGCGAAGAAATCCGGATCCCCCAAGTCTTGCGGCGTTACCCGGTCCCGGTAGTGACGGAGGATCCAGGCGCGCACGGCGTCGTACAAGGTGTCGTCGAGCAGCACGCGCGCGGGGATCGCGTTGACCTCTTGCTCCGTGAGCGGCACCCGCAGCCGCAGGCACGCCGGCCCTCCACCGTTCTTCATCGAGCCGTTCACGTCGACGTAGTGCACGGCGCGCACGGCGTTCGGCTCGCCGAGCACCCGCTCCAAGAACGCGCGCGCCGTGGGCGTGTTGCGGCTCTCTTCGGGCGCAATCACGGCCATGCCGCCGTCCGGGAGGGTCACGAGCTGCGAATTGAACGGGTAGGCGCGCACTGCGTCGGCAACAGGCAATTCAGCGTTGCTCGCGACGACCAGCTCGAGCTCGCCCCCGAGTCGGGCCCGCAGCCCGGCGAGCGGAGCCGAGCCGGCAAACGCCAGCTCATGCACCAAGAACAGCCGCTCGTTGCCGACGCAGAGCACGTCACTGTGAAACGCGCCGGCGTCGACACCCGCGGGCGCTTGCTGCAAGAAGGCGAGCTGATCTTCACGCAGGCCGTGCAAGCGCGCGCAGGCGACGCTAGCTTCGCGTGTTTGCCGCGCCGGGAAGGCGAGCGGGCTCGCGCTGCCATCCGCAGCACGCCCCCAGCCGAACACGTGCAGGACGCCCTGCGCCGTGGCCAAGCGCGTGTGATTGGCCGCGCCCTCGTCCGCGAACAGCAAGCCAGGGGGCAGCGGGTCGTGCACCACGAAGCGCTCGGGGTCGGCGAAGATCGCGCGCAAGGTGGCCGTCGTGGTCTCGGCCTCCAGGCTACGATGGAACATCGACGCGAGATTGGCCGGCGTGAAGTGCACGCGGCCATCCGCCGTGTCGCACGAGGGCGCGACGGTCGCGGCGTTGGCTGCCCACATCGACGACGAGCTGCTGCACAACGCGAGCAGCTCCGGCGCGACGCGCAGCGCGCGTGGCAGCACGTCACGCGTGGCGCCAGAGAAACCCAGACGATGCAGCGCGCGTAAGTTGGGGCGCAGCGCCGGCGGCAAGAGCGCCTGACCGACACCGAGCTGCGCCAAGAAGCGCGCCTTTTCCAAACCTTGCAGGGCCGCGCTGCGCGGATCCCCCGCCTCACCCCGGTGCTTGGCGCTGGCCAAATTGCCGTAGCTCAAACCCGCGTAATGGTGTGTGGGCCCGACCAAGCCGTCGAAGTTGTACTCGCGCATGCTGGCCGCCGAAGTATGCTCGGGTCCGTCATCGTTTTCGAGTGCCCCGTGAAAGTGAGCTCGTTTGGTCCCGCGGTTTGGTGTGTGAAGCGCGCGGCCGAGCTCGCGCGTTTGCCGGTCCTGCTCGGGCGCGTGCTGCCCGCCGCGCGCTTCGCGGAAGCTTCGGGCGGCGCGCCGTTCGTGGCCTGGCTCGAGCAACAAGCGGCGCGCTATCCGGATCGAACGTGTTGGGAGCTCGACGACGAACGGCTCAGCTTTGCGCAAGCGCTCGCCTACGTGCGCCGGGCTGCGAGCGTGCTGGTCGCGGCCGGGGTCGAGCCGGGTGACGTGGTGGCGCTCATTGCCGGAAATTCGCCGCGCTACCTGTGCCTCGTGGTCGCCATCAGCTATGCCGGCGCGGCGGCGGCACTGATCAATCCCGAGCTGCGCGGCGAGCCGCTGGCGCACGCCCTAGCGGCGGTAAAGCCGCGGCTCTCCCTGGTCGAAGCGCCGTACGCCGAGGCGTTTTGCGCCCTGCCGAACCCAGGTCCGCAGCTCGAGCTCGGCGCGGCCGGCAGCGAGCTCGATGCGCGCATCGCCCAAGCTCGCGAGCTCGCCGCGTCGCGCGCCGACGCGCGCGGGATCTTCGTCTACATCTACACCTCGGGAACCACCGGCTTGCCGAAGCCGTGCCGAGTGCGTCACGAGCGTGCGCGCGCCGCCGCGACCATCTTCGGTAGCGTGGCGTTCGAATTTCGCGCGGACGAAGACAAGCTGTACTGCGCGCTGCCGCTCCATCATTCGAGCGCGCTCTTGATCGGAATCGGTGCCGCGCTCGTTGCCGGCGTACCGGTCGCCCTGCGTCGCAAATTCAGCGCGCGCGAGTTCGCAAGCGACCTCGTTCGTTACGGTGCCACGGCCACTCTGTACGTGGGCGACGTGTGTCGCGCCCTGGTCCATTCACCGGTGACGCCCGCGGAAAGCGCGCTGCGTCTGCGGGTGGCCGTGGGTAATGGCCTCGAAGCGCAGGTTTGGTCGGCGTTTCAGCGGCGCTTTGGGCAGCCGCAGATCCGCGAGTTCTACGCCTCCACCGAGGCGCCCGCGGCGATCCTCAATTTGACGAGTACGCCCGGCTCGCTCGGGCACGTGCCGTTCGAACGGCGTCGCGGCTTCCGTCTGGCTCGCTTGAACGCCGATCGGCTCGAGCTCCAGCGAGACCTGCGCGGTCGCGCTCACGATTGCGCCGCGGACGAGCCGGGGGAGCTTTTGTTTCGCGTATTCCCGAAGCCCGACGCGCCCCACGGCGCGTTCGGCGGCTATACCGACGAAGCCGCATCCACGGCGCGCATCGCGCACGACGTGTTCGAGCCCGGCGATGCCTACTTTCGCAGCGGCGATTTGCTACGCCGCGATCGCCACGGCTTCTTTTACTTCGTCGATCGCCTGGGTGACGGCTTTCGCTGGAAGGGCGAGAACGTCTCGGCGTTGCAGGTCGAGCGCGTGCTCGACGCCCAGCTCGGTTTTCCAGGGGTCGCGGTGTTCGGCGTGGCGGTGCCCGGCTACCCGGGGCGCGCGGGATTTGCCGAGGTCGTCGTGCACGACGGCGCGCTCGATGCCGAGGCCTTTGCCCGCGCAACGCTCGCTTTGCCCGCGCACGCACGGCCCTGCTTCGTGCGCCAGGTTGCAGCATTGGAATTGACCAGCTCGTTCAAGGTCAAGAAACACGCTCTGGATCTGGCGAGCGTCGTCACTCGAGAGCTGCTCTGGGTTCGGCAGGGCGACGGTTATGTGGTGTTGAGCGCAGAGGTGTGGGACGATCTGTGTCGTGGTCAGGTACGTTTGTGAGGCAGCGGCCGTTGCGTCGTCGATTGGGCGTCGTGCGCGGCTGCTGTGCGCGCTGCTCGTCCTACTCTCGTTCAGTGCCTGCAATCAGAAAAAGCGCGCGCACGGCCCACAGCTCACGCCGTTGAAAGCCGACGCGTGGCTCGTCGAGCTCGACGTCCCTGGTTTCGGTAAAGCCGCGCTCGCAGTGCCGCTCGGTGCCACGACGCCGCGCGCGATCGTGATCGCGCTTCACGGTGCCGCGGATCGCCCCGAGTGGGCGTGCAGCGCGCTGCGCAGCGTCGCCGGGCCCGCGCCGTTCGTGCTTTGCCCGCGCGGCATTCAGCGCACTGATTTCCCTGCGAGCGATCCGCGGTACACGTTCGGCTCTGCGGAGGCGACGGCGAGCGAGCTGCGCGTCGCGCTCAAAGAGCTGAAGCGTCGTTACGGGCTGTACGTCTCGACGGGTCCGGTGATCTTCACGGGCTTCGAGCTGGGCGCCGATCACGTGGCTTGGATCACCAGCCAAGAGCCGGCGTTCTTCTCGCGCGTTCTCTTGATCGAGCCTTCGCCGAGCAGTTGGCCCTCCTCGCAGTCGTCGCTGTTTGCCCGTTTGGGCGGTCAGCGCGCGCTCTTCGCTTTCGGCCCGGCGCACCGGGACGAGCTTTCGCAAAAGGCCGTGCTGACGGGCAGGGGAGGGGCCGAGGCCCGCTCCCTGTTCATGGGTGACCGTCCGCCGGCGCTCGACGCCCCCACGCTAGGCCTCCTCAAGAAGGAATGGCGTTGGCTCGCCGCCCCCGTCCTCAAAGCCCCGACTATCGACAATGTCGCGGGAAATGCCTTATCGGCCGGGGGGCCTGCGCCCGCCCCCACGACCGAACGCTAGGCTCCATGATGATGGACTGGGACAGCGACCAAAATAGGTGTATGAGGCCCGCCCGTCGCAACGCTTGACAGAATTGCCGTCGCGGCTACCCTCCCGTTCCCCCAAAACCGGCCCACCCCTTTCATCACCGGCGCCGTAAAAAGGGCTTTTTTTCGCAAATGCCTACAGTACAACAGCTGATCCGTCTCGGCAGGGAAGTCATCAAGACGCGCACGGCGTCCCCTGCACTCCGTTCCTGTCCGCAAAAGCGCGGCGTGTGCCTGCGCGTGTACACGACCACTCCGAAGAAGCCGAACTCGGCGCTTCGCAAGGTGTGTCGCGTGCGCCTCACGAACAGCATGGAAGTGATCAGCTACATCCCGGGTGAAGGTCACAACCTTCAGGAGCACAGCGTCGTGCTCATCCGCGGTGGCCGCGTGAAGGACCTGCCGGGCGTTCGCTACCACGTCGTTCGCGGCACGCTCGATGCGTCCGGCGCCGCTGGTCCGAGCAGCACCAACAAAGCTACCCGCAATCGCAGCCGTTCGAAGTACGGCGTGAAGCGCCCCAAGCAATAAGTACTAGCCGAACGCAAAGGATATCGCGATGCCCCGCCGTAGAGACGTTCCGAAGCGCAAGATCACGCCCGATCCGAAGTACAAGGACAAGCTGGTCGCCAAGTTCACCAACTCGTTGATGATCGGCGGCAAGAAGTCCACCGCCGAAGGCATCCTGTACGGTGCGTTCGACGTGATCAGCGCCCGCTTCAAGGAAGACCCCTTGGAGATCTTCCGCAAGGCCCTCGACAACGTGAAGCCGCGCCTCGAAGTGAAGAGCCGCCGCGTCGGTGGTGCCACTTACCAGGTTCCGGTCGAAGTTCGTCCCGAGCGTCGCGTTGCCCTCGGCATGCGCTGGCTCGTGAACTACTCCCGCGACCGCGGCGAGAAGACGATGCGTGAGCGCCTCGCGGCGGAGCTCGTCGACGCAGCGCAGCTGCGTGGCAACGCCGTCAAGAAGAAGGACGACACGCACAAGATGGCTGACGCGAACAAGGCGTTCGCTCACTATCGTTGGTGAGTTTAGGGACTGATCTTCGGGCATCAAACGCGCAGGAGTTGCTCCAAGCAAGATGAAGAAGACGACATAGGATCGGGTTATTCGAAACCGCTGCTCGCGAACGCGGGCGCACCTCGCAATACCCCGAACCCCTTCCAGCCGTTAAAGCGGTTCCCGAAAAAGGGAGCCCGAAGGTTGGAGGGGGTTTCGTCTATGTTCCGTCCGAATCGACTTCTTGAGCTCAAGACGCCATGGCCCGCGAGACCAGCCTCGAACGCACGCGCAACATCGGCATCATGGCGCACATCGATGCCGGCAAGACGACCGTCACCGAGCGCATCCTTTATTACACCGGCATCAATCACAAGATTGGTGAGGTGCACGAAGGCGCCGCCACGATGGACTACATGCCGCAGGAGCAAGAGCGCGGCATCACCATCACCGCGGCCGCCATCAACTGCTTTTGGACGCCGGCGTTCGGCCCGAACGAGGCCAAGAAGCACCGCATCAACATCATCGACACGCCCGGCCACGTCGACTTCACGATCGAAGTCGAGCGCAGCCTGCGCGTGTTGGATGGCGCGGTCGCAGTGTTCGACGGTGGCAACGGCGTCGAGCCGCAGAGCGAGACCGTCTGGCGCCAAGCCGACAAGTACAACGTTCCGCGCATCGCGTTCGTGAACAAGCTCGACAAGACCGGCGCCGATTTCCAGATGAATCTGGATTCGATGAAGGATCGCTTGGGCGTCACGCCGGTGCCCGTGCAATGGCCGGTCGGTCAAGAAGAGCTGCACATCGGTGTGGTCGACTTGATCCGGATGGAAGCCGCCATCTTCGACGACGACTCGCTAGGCGCGAAATACGCCTGGCAGCCGATCCCGGCGGACATCAAAGAAAAGTGCGTGCAGCTGCGGGAGCAGCTGATCGAAGCCTGCGCCGACATCGACGACGCGATCATGGCGAAGTTCTTGGACGGCCGCCTGAGCGATGTCTCGAACGACGAGATCTACGCGGCAATTCGCAAAGCCGTCGTCGGCTTCAAGTTCGTCCCCGTGCTGTGCGGCTCCGCCTTCAAGAACAAGGGCGTGCAGATGCTGCTGGATGCGGTGGTCAATTTCCTGCCCTCCCCGCTCGATATTCCACCCGTCAAAGGCGTCGACCCGAACAAGGAAGATCGCGAGCTCGAGCGCCCGGCGGACGACAACGCGCCGTTCGCGGCGTTGGCGTTCAAGATCGCCAACGACCAGTTCGGCAATTTGACCTTCTTCCGCGTCTACTCGGGCAAGATCTCGAGCGGCGTGATGGTTCTGAACTCCTCGCGCGGCAAGCGCGAGCGCATCGGCCGCATTTTGCGGATGCACGCCGACAAGCGCGAAGAGCTCAAGGAGTGCTACTCCGGCAACATCTACGCGGCCGTTGGCTTCCGCGACACGCGCACCGGCGACACCTTGTGTGACGAAAAGGCGCCGATCATCCTCGAGAAGATCGTGTTCCCCGAGCCGGTGATCTCGATTGCGATCGAGCCCAAGACCCAGGCCGATCTCGACAAGCTGGGCGTCAGCCTCGGCAAGCTCGCCTACGAAGATCCGTCGTTTCGCACGTACACGAACCCGGATACCGGCCAAACCATCATCGCCGGCATGGGCGAGCTGCACCTCGAAATCATCGTCGACCGCCTGCGTCGCGAGTTCAAGGTCGAGGCCAACGTCGGCAAGCCGCAGGTTTCGTACCGCGAGGCGATCAGCAAGAAGGCCACCGCCGAGGGCGAGTTCATTCGTCAGTCCGGCGGGCACGGCCAGTATGGCCACGTCAAAATCGAGATCGAGCCTGGCGAGCGCGGCTCGGGTTTCGTCTTCGAGAACGCCTTGGTCGGCGGCATCATCCCCAAAGAGTTCGTGCCTTTCATCGAAAAGGGCATCCGCGAGGCCATGGGCCGCGGCGTCCTGGCCGGCTTCCCGATGAACGACGTGAAAGCCCGCCTGTTCGACGGCAGCTACCACGAGGTCGATTCGTCCGGCCCGGCCTTCGAGGTCGCCGCCTCGATGGCCTTCCAGGACGGCGCCAAGCGCGCTGGCGTGCACGTGCTCGAGCCGGTCATGGCGGTCGAGGTGGTGACGCCGGACACGAATTTAGGCGACGTGATCGGCGATCTGAACTCGCGTCGGGGCAAAATTCAGGGCATGAGCCAGCGCGGCAAGAACACCCAGGTCGTCACGGCCGACGTGCCCCTCGCCACCATGTTCGGTTACTCCACGGACCTGCGCAGCAAGACGCAAGGCCGCGCGACGTACACCATGCAGTTTTCGCACTTCGAGGCCACGCCCTCGGCGGTGCAAGAAGAGATTGTCGCTCGGGTAAACGGCACCGGCTGACCCGGCAACTAGATTCATTGCCAAGTAACAAGGAAAGTTAAGGAGCTCTCGCGATGGCTAAGGAAAAATTCGTACGCACCAAACCGCACGTCAATGTCGGCACGATCGGTCACATCGATCACGGTAAGACCACGCTGACCGCAGCGCTGGTGAAGGTGCAGTCGAAGAAGGGTCTCGCCAAGGAGATCAAGTACTCCGATATCGCCAAGGGCGGCATCGTTCGCGACGAGACGAAGACGGTGACGATCGCGGTTTCGCACGTCGAGTACGAGACGGCAGGCCGTCACTACGCGCACGTCGATTGCCCGGGCCACGCGGATTACATCAAGAACATGATCACCGGCGCCGCGCAGATGGACGGCGCGATTCTGGTCGTGTCTGCTCTCGATAGCGTGATGCCGCAAACGCGCGAGCACGTGCTCTTGGCTCGTCAGGTCGGTCTGACCAAGATCGTCGTGTTCTTGAACAAGTGCGACGCGGTCGAAGACAAAGAGATGCTCGAGCTGGTGG
>JBEQTH010000002.1:0-253329 GCA_040348785.1 Myxococcales bacterium
AGAACGGGTGGGCCGGGTGGTAGGCGTAGCCCGTGCGGAACATCTGAATGAACGCCGGGTCTTGGGCGAATTTCTCTTCGTAGCGGTTGCGCAGAGTCTCGGAGTCGCGCGTCTCGGGCAGCAAGCGGTGCACGAAGTCGATATACGGCGCGTGCTGTTCGTGATCGAACTTGTCCGTGCACGGGTGGGTAATGATCAGCGTGCCGCCCTTTTTCACGAGCGGCGCGTTGCGGTACATGTTGAACAAATAGCCCTGCGCCAGCACCTGCACGAGTAGCGGGTTCAGGAACGCGTGCACGTTGTACGGGCTGATGAACGGGATACCCGTCACGAGCACGTCCGCCTGGCCCTCGATTGGCACGCAATATTGATCGAAATTGCGGGCAATCGTTTGCTCGTGCACGGCGTCCGTCGCGCCGGCGACGACGCCCGTGATCTCGTACGGGGCGGGGAACTTGTCGAAGATCGCCTGCCGCGCGCCTTGCGGCAGCTTGGCCGTGGCCATCACCATGGCTTTGAGCTTCATGCGCTCCGAGCCACTGAGGTCGTCCTCGTTCTTGGTCAAAAACTCGAGCGAACGATCGAACATTCGATTGTTCACCGTGGTCTCGATGGTGAAGATGTTCAGGTGCTTGTGGGCCAAGCGCCCCATCAGCTCGATGTCCGTCGCCAGCTTGGAGCGCTTCGGGTCCATGTAGCTGTCGCTCTCGGCGATCGTGCGCGGGTTGTGGTGCGGGCGCAGGCTCTTGTAGCTGCAAAGGCCGACCGCGACCGACTTGTGGCCGCCGTTCATGGCCACGAAGTTCAGGTTCACGTAAATCAGCAGATCGCTCTCCGCTGCGCGGCGGTTCAGCTCCAGCACGTCCCCATGGCGCGTGGTGCCGATGGCGACCATGTTGTGCTTGTCTTCGGCGTCGTGGTTGTACAGGCGATCGGGGTAATAGGCGTCGAAGATCTTGTCGCCGACCATGTGCCGAATTTCGTTCGGCTTCATGCGGCGATGAATGCCGGTCGCCACGATCAGCTCGATGTCGTCCACGCCATGGTCGGCGAGTAAGCCGAGCACGATGGTGAGCACGCGCTCGCGCGCGTCCGGCCGCTTCATCGGCGGCAAGGGCACCGAGATGTCGTCGATCGCGATCGTCACCTTCATCCCGGGGCGGAGCTTGGCGTACAACGGCTCGCTGCCCTGGGGATGATTGATGGCGTAGCGGATGGCCGAGTCCGGATCCTTCAAGCCCTCCATCGGCGGCTTCGGATAGATGCAGCGCGTACCCGGCGGCAAATCCACTTCCACCAGACGGTCGCCAGAGAACAAGACGCGCGGAGCGCTATCGCGCTCCAGAGTGACGAGGCAGGGATGATTCATTGCGGATGATTCAGATCGAAGCTGGGCCAGCTATAGGCCTTGGCCAGGAGCGCCAAGCGTTTGTCGGGGTTCACCGCGGCAGGATGGCCAACGACGCTCAGCATGGGCACGTCGGAGTAGCTATCACTGAACGCGAAACATTCGGCTAAATCATAGCCTTTGAGCTTTGCGTGCTCGCGGATCAGGCGCGCCTTCTCGGGGCCGGCGACGACCGGCTTCAAGAGCTTGCCCGTGGCGATGCCTGCCTTCATTTCCAAGCGATTGCCGATCACTTCTTGCGCGCCGAGGTAGCGCGCTGCGTGCTCGAGCACGATCTCGAGCGCGCCGGAGATGAGCACGACATCGTGCCCCGCGGCGAGGCTCTTTTCGATCAACGCCTTGGCTGCCGGAAACAGCGAAGGGCGCATCACGTTCTCGAACGTGTCCTCGGCCAGGAGCACCATTCGGTCCTCGCTCATGCCCGCGTAGCTCGCGAACAGCAGCTCGTTGAACGTGCGGCGATCGACCAGCTCGGCAAGCGCCATACGCGGCGCACCAATCAGCGCGCGACCGATGCGCTTCGCGGTCTGCAGCGGTGTGCCTTGGTTGACCAGGTAATAGAGCGTTGGGTGGACCAAGTTGGTCTTGACCAGCGTTCCGTCGACGTCGAAGTAACAGGCTGCCAAAGTGGGGGGCTTAGCTCGGGGCGAGGGTAATGGGTTTGGAGAGTCGTGAGATCGTCACTGGTCGAGCGGCCGTTCGGCCGCCTGGCGGGGCGCATTCTACACACGAGCCGGTCGAAAACGAGAGCCCCGGCGAGGCGATCGATTGCCGCGCCGCGTTGCGACGATCAGGGGCCCTTTACTGCGGGCGAATCCTGTAAGGAAGAGTCGTGAAGCTGATCGCCACGGCCACCGAACTGTCCGAGCTCGCTGGCGCCCTGCGCGGCGCACCCGCCCTGTTCCTCGACACCGAGTTCGAATCCAACCGCTCGGGGATCGAGCTGTGCTTGCTGCAAGTCTCGACTGGAAGTGAGATTTTCCTGGTCGACGCGATCGCGCTGCGCGACCTCACGCCGCTCGGCGCCACATTCCAGGAGAGCCCTCTCTGGATCCTGCACGCCGGACAGCAAGACGTGATGCTGATCGGGGACCGGCTCAAGCTGAAGTCGCGGCCGCGCGTGTTCGATACTCAGATCGCCTGGTCGCTGTGCACGGTCGAGCACAGCGTCTCCCTCGCCTACGCGCAGTTTCGCGCGCTCGGCTTGCGTGGCACCAAGGCTCACCAGGCCGATGACTGGGTGCGGCGCCCGCTGCCGCCGTCACAGCTCGCCTACGCAGCATCGGACGTCGAGCACTTGCCCGAGCTGTACGGATTCTTGAACGAGCGAGTGACGGCGCTCGGCAGAGCCGAGCTGGTGCCAGTCGCTTCCGCAGAAAGCGTCTGGACGGAAGCTGCGCCGCCCACGCTGCTTTCGCTGGATTCATTTCGCAATGCTTGGCAGCTCGATCATCGCGGGCAAGCCGCGCTGCGCTACCTGATCCAGTGGTTCAACGGCTTGCCTGCGCGTGAACGCGAGCAGGCGCCGGAAAATAAGACGCTGTTGTCGTTGGCCGGGCGCCTTCCGCGCACGATCGACGACTTGCAACGAATCAAGGGCGTACCTCGCAATTGGTCGCGTGAGCTGTCGCAGACGCTCGTGACCGGGCTGACGAACGCGGCCGAGGCGGCGGATGCGACTGGCTTCGTGCCCATCGATCCTCCGGCCTACGCCACCAAGCCCGAGCTGCGAGTCGACGGTTGGCTCGCGGCGGCACGGGCAGAGCTGTGCGTCTCGCTGGAGGTAGCGCCCGAGCTCGCCCTCCCCTCACGGATCATGAAAGCCTTGCGCGTGCACGCCTTGCACAGCGGCACCGCCCAGCTCGGCGCCGCCCTCGACGGCTGGCGCAAGCGCCTATTGGCCGAACCGCTCGCGCGCTTTGCCGCAGAATTCCCGCTCAAATCCTGATTTCGGCGCACGCCCTGCCGAGCTCGGCCCAAGCCCCGCTATAATCCGCCCGCCTTGTCCACCTCAGAAGCCCTCACCCGCGGTGTTCGCGTCCGCGTCGAAGCGCGCTACTCCCCTGATCATTCCGAACCGCGCCGGAACGAATGGTTCTTCCTGTACACGATCACGATCGTGAACGAAGGCACGGAAACCGTTCAGCTCTTGAATCGCCACTGGGTGATCACCAACGCCACCGGTGACGTCGAAGAGGTGCGCGGGCCCGGCGTGGTCGGTCATCAGCCCACGCTGCGCCAAGGCGAGAGCTTCGAGTACACCTCGGGCTGCCCTTTGAAGACGCCCTTTGGCTCGATGCACGGCACGTACGAGATGACCCTCGAAAACGGCGAGCGCTTCTTGGCAGAAGTCGCGCCGTTCGCACTCAGGGAGCCGGGCGCGTTTCATTGATGGGAGAGCTCCAATTTCGGGTTTAGATTGAGCCGACGCTGGCGTTTCAGCTCCGAGACCACGAACAACCAGCGCCAAGGGCGGACAACGTTGTGGTGCTGAGTGGGCTGAGCTTTTGCGCCGATAGACCTTCCGATCGCGTTGCCAGTCTTGGATCTGCAAACGCGAACGCCGACCCGCATCACAGCCGTCCGGATAACGACCCTCACATTGCACGGGGTCGATCGCGATGGCGATGGCCGTTTCGAACATTTGGCAGGGACGGGTCGCGGCGAAGCTCCCGTTAGTGATCCGCGTGGCCGACGCATCCAGGTCCGGTGGGCCCCGATGCGATCACTGGAACGTACTCATTGCCGTTGCAGGCTCGTAGAGTTTCCTGTGCCCCATCCTGCGTTCGGCATCCACAGCGCGCCGCTGGCGATGACGCTTCCGCCAACGAACAAGGGCAGCGACGTCATCGTGCGGTTCATCGCGGATTGTACTGAATGCACATACGGTCCGCCGTCGCTGGTACTGGACGACGTAGAAGTCGAGTGACGGACCTGGATTCAGATCCATGGGCCACGCGATTGCGATGTCGCTCGCTGCGCGCGACGCCACGCGCCGCCGAAGGCTGGGACGGCCCTCGACGTGAAGCGTGACCATCAACAGAAGATCGACCTTGGCGTTAAAGCTTCGCGATCCAGTCGCCAATCTCGGGCAGGGGCAAGGTCATGGTCGTGGCGCCGGCGCGCACGGCGCTGCCGGGCATGCCATAAACGACGGCGGTGAGCTCGCTCTCGGCGATCACGATGCCGCCCGCGTCGAGAATGGCTCTCGCGCCCTGCACGCCGTCGTCGCCCATGCCGGTGAGGATCACGCCGATGGCGCGCTTGCCGACGGCGTAAGCGACGCTGCTCAGCAGGCGATCGGCGCTCGGGACGTAGCGATCGCGTTCGTCCGGCGGTTTCACGCGCATGCGCAAGGGACCCTTGGGCGGCATTTCGAGCTCCATGCACTGCCGGCCGGGACAGACGAAGGCCATGCCCTCGCCGAGCGCGTCCATGTCCTGAGCTTCGGCTACGCGCAGGGCGCTGCGGCGATCCAAGCGCTCGGCGAAGGTGCGCGTGAACTTGTCCGGCATGTGTTGCGCGATCACCACCGCGAACTTCGAGTTCTCCGGCAAGCGCGCGAAGATCTCCATCAGCGCGCTCGGGCCTCCGGTGGAAGACCCGATAGCCACGACCTGGCGCGGCGCGATCAGGATCTTCGGCGGACCGGCATCCGGTAGGCTTGGCTGCAGCGGTACGTCCGGCAGGCGGCGCGCGGCCGGCGGCCCGAGCTTTACCGCGCGCGCGAGCGTGACCTTGCGCAAGAGCTCGTCGCGAATCGCCGCGAGATCCGGATCCGCATAGCGGTCGGGCTTGGCCACAAAGTCGAGCGCGCCGAGCTCGAGCGCTTTGAATACGTTTTCTTTTTGGCTGTAGCTCGAGACGACGATCACCGGCGTCGGCATCTTGGTCATCAAGATGCGCAGCAGGGTGAAGCCGTCCATTCGCGGCATCTCGAGATCGAGCGTGATGACGTCCGGGCGCAACATGCTGACCAAACGCAACGCCTCTTCGCCGTCCGCGGCCTTGCCAACGATTTCCACGTCCGAGCTCGTGGACAGGATTTCGGTGATGCTCCGGCGGTTGAACACCGAGTCATCCACGATCAGCACACGTAAGGGCGGATGTGACTGGCTACTCATTTGCGACCTCCGCTATCCCAACGCTCAGTGATCAATGGCTTTCTGTACACGAGGTCTTCCCGCAAGTGAACTAGCTCGAAGGCCGTGGACAGGTTCAGGAGCGACTCGGAATGACCCAGGAGCAAATAGCCCCCGGGCAAAAGCCGCTCGAGCAAGGTGTCGATGACTCGGCGACGGGAGCGCAAGTCGAAATAAATCAGCACGTTTCGGCAGAAAACGGCGTCGACGCGGCCGACCATGCTGGCCCGGCCCGCATCCAGCAGGTTCAGCTGACCGAAATGACACAGTCGCTTGATCTGGTCGACGACGTGCATGCCGTCCGGCTCGTCTCGGAAATAACGCGCCTGGATGGCCTCGGTGGTCGTGCGAAATGAGGTGGGTTGGTAAACGCCGCGCCGCGCGGTGGCGACGCTACTCTTGCAGATGTCACTGCCGATGACGCGCACTTCCCAGCCCTCGAACAGGCCAGACTCCTTCACCAACATGGCGAGCGTGTACACCTCTTCGCCCGTCGAGCAGCCCGCGCTCCAGACGCAGAGCCGCTTGGAGTCCGCGTTTCGGGTGGCGATGCGGGGCAAGAGCTCGTTGGCGAACGAGCGCAATTGATACTCTTGGCGGAAGAAGTAGGTCTCCTTCGTGGTCAGCCGCTCGATCGCTTCGTCCAGCTCGCTCGGGCCGCGCGCGTTGAAGCGCAGGTACTTGTAGTAGTCGTTGAAGCTGCGTAGGCCGAGCGCTTCGACTCGCTCGCCGAGCCTACGATCGAACAGGAACATCGCGTCCCCGTCGAAGCTCAGCCCCGCATGCTCGTAGATCACGTCGCGAAGGAGTAAGAACTCTTCGGACGTGAGCCGAGGCCGCGGCTCACCGGAGCTGCGAAAGCTCATCTCGGCCTGAGGCTCCCGGCTCGGGGAGGAGGCGGGGTGTGGCGCATGCCGCCACCGAGCTCGAGCGCGCGATTGATCGCCTCTTGGACGAGCGGGTTGTCTTCGTTGGCGAGGCGCGCCCGAAGCAAGACGCTCGCCGAGTCACTCCCGGCGCGACCGAGCATGTCGGCAGACAAGCGGCGCACGTCCCACGCATCGTGATCGAGGCATGCACCGAAGTGGGCGAGCACGCGAGGATCGATGGTGTCGCCGAGAGCCAACATGGACGCCTTTACGACCTCCGGTTGCCCGTGCGAAAGCCCTTCGATCAGCGCGTCCACGCGACGCGCATCCGGCACGCGCGCGAGGGCCTCGATCGCTGCCACCGCCACCATGGGTGGGGCATTTCGCACTAGGGGCCGCAGCACGGTGAGCACGCGTGCGTCGCCCGCTTCGGCCAAGGCTCCGAGCGCTGCAGCCACCAGCTCTTCGTCGGTGGAGCGCTCGACGAGCTCGAGCAACTTGCTCAGTCCGGAGAGGACGCCGTCTGGGCTGCGCAACCGACTGAGCGCCAGCACTGCGGCGTAGCGCACCTCGGGCTCTTCGTCGGTGAGGGCGAAAGCCGCCGCTTGCACGCCGAGCTCACTGCCCGCGTTGCCGAGACCGGCGAGCGCCGCACGCCGCACCGCTTTCTGCGAATTGGAGAGCAGCAGCGACAGGTACCCGACGTCTTCGGCGACCGTGGCGCGAACCGGCGCGGGCAAGACGGTATGAATGATGGCGGCGACGTGCGCTTCTGCGCCGTCCGCCTTGGCCGCGCGCGCGAGTGACCGCGCGGGCTCGGGAAAGCGCTGGGAAAGCGCGGCCAGAGCCGTCTCCGCGCTGCTCGAGGTTTCATCGTTGCCGAGCCAAGCGCTGACCGTGGAAAAACAGCTCGCATCACCCAAAAGGGTGATAGCACCGAGCCCCGCGCGCACCACTACCGGCGGGCCCTGGGGGATCCAGGTTCGGATCTGGGCGATCGCCACGGGCGCAGAGCCGGCGTCGCAAAGGCCGGTCACGATTTCGATACAGGCGGCGCGGGTGTCCGGATCCGCGCTCGCGGCGCGCTCCAGCAAGGCCGAGACGGCGCGTGGACCGAGCAGGCTGAGCGATTCGTCGGCCTCGGCCAGCAGCCGCACGTCCGAGAGCGCATGTGCCGCGATGGGCGCGATCCGCTCGATGCCCAAGGCGCCGGCGACGATCAGTGACGCCTTGCGCGAGGCCAAGTCCTCGTTGCGCGAGCCGGCGAGCTCGAGCAGGCGCTCGACCAGGGCCTGCGATGGTGTCTCGGCACGGACCAGCAGCGGGTTTTGGGCGAACGCACGCGTGTATTCGACGAGGGCCGAGAGCACCGCCATGACACCGCCCCCGCGCGCGCGTTCGAATGCCAGAAGCAGCGCGGGCAAGGCCTCCGGGTGGGCCGAGCGGCCCGCAGCGGCCAACGCCGAACGCTCCAGCACCGGATCTTGGAGCATGGCCTCGATGGTGCGCCAGGGCAGCAGCGAGCCGAGACGGTTGATGCCGTCGAGCGCGGACAAGCGCACGAACGCTACTTCGTCCGGGCGCGCCAAAAATGCAGCCAAGATTTCGACCGCGTCGATGGCAGCCGTGGCGCCCACGGTGGCGATCGCGTCGATGGCCGCCGCGCGCACGTTGGGGTCCGCGTCGGACAAGAGCGGCCGCAGCGGCTCGAGCGCCGAGGGCAACAGCGTGCGGGCCAAAGCTTCGACCGCGAGCTTCTTGCCGTCGGCGTCCAGGGTGGGCAGCTTCTCGGACAGGGTGGTGACAGCGGCCTCGCCGAAGGCGCCGAGGGCCTCGACCGCCGCGTTGCGCAAGCCCACGTTGTCACCGGGCTCGAGACACAGCACGAGCCCGCCGAGGTGCTCGGCGGACGGTGCCAGCGAACGCAGCACGTCGATCGATTGCTTGCGCACGCGCCAATCTTCATCGCCCAGGGCACGCAGCAGGTAGCGCGATTGGGACTCGACGTCGGAGGTCGGGCCTTCGTTGTGCGGATCGCGAAGCGCGTCCCCCAAGACTTCGACGGCGCGCCGCCGCGACTCCGGATCGTCGGATGCGAACGACGCCTCCAGGTCCGCCGCGCGGTTCATCGAATGCTCCTCATCGACGCGCGCAGGCTCTGCTCGGGGATGTGGCGAGTCAGCACGTCGAACTGCCCGACCTCGAGCACGAAGGTCAGCGTCCCATCGTGCGTGGTAACGCCAGCAATGCCGCGCAGTTCGTCGCCCGCGCCGAGCACCGGTGGCGGCTTGATCTCCGAGATGCCCTTACCGAACACCTCGGTCACGCGATCCACCGCGAGGCCCACGCCGCGGCCCTCGACCTCGATCAAGATCCATTTGCTCTTGCGAGGATCGCTGAACGCCGGCAGGCCGAAGCGCACGCGCAAATCGATGACCGGCACGATCTCCCCGCGGTGATCGGCGACGCCGGCGATGGCGGCCGGCGCGTGCGGCAAATCCGCGAGCGGCACGGGATTCACGATCTCGCGTACGGACGCGATGGGCACCGCGTAAGCAATATCGCCCACGACGAAGCCAACCAGGCTCTTTTGCGGGTCGGGGCGATCCTGCTTACCGAGCGCCATCGACTGCGTTCCTCGAAATTCCTTGAACATGGCTAGCCTGACACGATCGAGGGAAGGTCGAGCAAGATCAGGAATTCGCCTGCCGGGCGCCCGATGCCCAGCACGAACTCCGAGATGTCTCCACCGAGGGCCGTCGCGGCGGGTTCGATCTCGTTCGCGGCGAGGCGCACCACGTGCTTCACCTCGTCCACCAACAAGCCGATCACTTCGCCCGACTCGGCCGCACCCAGCAGGATGCGCGCACGACGGGTCAGCGAGCGCTCCTCCAAGCTCAGCGTTCGCCGTAGGTCCAGCACGGTCACCAGCAGACCGCGCACACTGCAGACCCCGATCACGTTGTGCGGCGCGCGCGGCACCATGGTGATGGGCGGTGGGCTCAGGATTTCTTTGATGCGCGTGAGCTCGACGCCGTACAGCTCGCCTGCCAGCGCGAACATCAAGAATTCGCGCACCGGACCGCGGTCGCCGATGCGGCGCGCCAGGCGAGAAGCCGTGGATTGCGTCAGGTTAGCCACTCTTGCGCTCCAGCGATCGAGGCGCGTCGATGCCCGCCAAGACCTCTTCGATCAACCCTGCCGCATCGAGCACGAGGCCGACGCGCTGATCGCCGAGCTCGGTGGCGCCCGCGAAGCCGCGCACACCAGCCAGTGATTTGCCGAGTGGCTTGATCACGATGTCTTCCTGGCCGTACAAGAAATCCACGACCAAGCCGAGGCGCCGTTGACCGAGCGCAGCCACCACCACGAACCGCCGGCGTGAGGCGGAGTCCGGCGCGGACTCCAGAGCCATCAGCCGATCCAAACGGCACAGCGGCAGGGTCTGCCCGCGCAGCGTGATCACTTCTCGACCGTCCACCAAGCGCACCGCCCCTTCCTCGAACGCAATCGCTTCGGACACCGACGAGAGCGGGATGGCGAGGGTGTGCTTGCCGGCTTGGATCAAGAGCGCACTGACGATCG
Source organism: Myxococcales bacterium (assembly GCA_040348785.1). GTDB lineage: Bacteria > Myxococcota_A > Polyangia > Polyangiales > Polyangiaceae > PMG-095. The sequence continues at coordinate 10,005 of JBEQTH010000002.1, forward strand.
CGAGCGTGATCGGCAACGTAATCGTCATCTTCGTGCCGATGCCAGCCTCGCTGTGCACGTCGATCACGCCGCCCAACTTGGAGATGTTGGTCTTGACGATGTCCATCCCGACACCGCGCCCGCTCACGTCGTCTGCGGAGGCGCGCGTGGACAGACCGGGCAAGAAGATCAACGCCAGCACTTCGTCTCGGCTCATCTCTTGAGCCTCCGAGCGCGTTAGCTTGCCGAGCGCGATCGCTTTCTCGGTCAGGCCCGCCAGATCGATGCCGCGGCCATCGTCTTCGACCTCGATCATGACGTGGTTGCCTTTTTGAAAGGCGTTGAGCGCAATCGTCCCGGCCAGCGGTTTGCCGACCTCCACGCGCCGCTGACCGACTTCGATGCCGTGATCGATGGCGTTCCGGATCATGTGCATCAGCGGGTCGCTCAGCTCTTCCACGATCAGCTTGTCGATTTCGGTCTCGGCGCCGGTGATGACGAGTCGAATCTCTTTCCCGACCTCGCGGCTGATCTGGCGCACCACGCGGGCCAAGCGATCGAACACCTGGCCGAGCGGCACCATGCGCACCTCGAGGATGCCGTCCTGCATCTCGCCCAGCCGGCGATCGAAGTTTCGGTGCAGGCGCTGCAGCTCGGTCGCCAGCTTGCGCTGGCCCTCGCCACGTAACTTCTCCGCGATGCGGCCGAACGCGCTGCGCACGATGGCCAACTCGCCCACGATGTTCATCAGGTGGTCGAGCTTGCGAATGTCGACGCGCACCGTCTGCGTGAGCGAACGCAGCGAGGCGGCCTGGTCGAGCCCACCGCGCTCGAGCTCGCCGCGTAGGCCCACCGAATCAGGCCGCCCGAGCGCGGTTTGATGGCGAGGCGGCAGCGTGCCCGGGGTGGCCGAGCGCCGCGCGCGGCGCGGGATCTCTTCGATGACCACGTTGTCGGCGCCCAGCGAGCCGATCAACGTCGCGAGATCGTCGCGCGAGGCCATCAACAGATCGAGCTCGATGGTATCTGCGCTGGTGGCCTCGCCCGTGGGCAAATAGGTGATGATCTCGCCGTGCCGCTTGGCACGCTCTTTCATCTCCTCCAGCACCTTGTCGATGGTCGACAAGTCGAATTGTACGCGCAGCCGATACAGCTGCATTTGAAGATCGATATTGGCGCGTAGGCGGTGCTCTTCGTACTCCGTCAGGACCGCGAGCAGCCCGGGATCGAGCTCGTAGCCCGCGACCGGGCTCTGGTGTTCCGTGGCGCCCGCGCCGATGCGCTCGAGATCGACGAACAGCTGCTCGACGTCGAGCTCCTCTTCGGAGTCGGCCTTCTCGGCCTGCAGGATGCGGGTGTATGCGTCGACCGCACCGAACAGGACGTCCAGCACGTCCTGCGCGAGCTCGATACGACCGAGCCGCAGGTCATCCAGCACGTCTTCCAGGCGATGCGAGAGCGCTCCCAGGCGAACCGCGCCGAACAGACCCGCGAGCCCCTTGAGCGTGTGAACCGCCCGGAAGGCCTCGTTGATCAGCGAAGGGTCGGTGGTGCCCGCCTTGATGCTCGCGTCGAGGCTGAGCAGATTTCGAGACAAGGTCTCGATGATTTCCTGCGCTTCGGAGAAAAACTCTTCGCGCGCCTTGTCGGAAAGCTCAGCCATGTGGCTTGGCTTGAGCTGCTTCGGTGGGCGAGGCGAGGAAGCGCCACGCTTCTTCGAGCAACGCCTCCTGCGAGAAAGGCTTGATCAAGTAGCCGTTCGCTCCGAGCGCGAGGCCACGAGCGCGATCCCGCTCTGACGATTGCGTCGAGATGATGAGCACTGGAGTGCCTTTGTGTGCGTCGCTCTTGCGAATGAAGCTGATCAGCTCGAGCCCGTTGATGTCGGGCATATTGATGTCGGTAATCACGAGATCATATGGCCCTCGCGGCAGGAGGCGCAGCGCCTCGAAGCCGCTGGAGGCCTCCACCACGTCCACGCCGAGCGAGCTGCGGGGGTCCGACTCGAGCGCGTTCCTCACGAAGGAGCGCATGCTCGCTGAGTCTTCGACTACCAAGATGCGCGGCATTGCCAGAAAATTCCTCGAGTCATCGTAGCAGTCTTGCGGGACGAACGGGACCCCGCCATCCTCCGCCCGCCCGAAAATGCCCGCGCTCCGCCGCCCGTCCATCGCCTCGCTGGCCTCGTTCACGCTCGGCTCCGGTCCCGGAGCCGCTTTCAATCAGGTCGCTCGAACCCCGACTGCGCGGCCCTGTATCCACCCGGCCTACATCGCGCACCTGGCGAAAACCGCATGAATCACGGAACGAACGGCAAGCGCGTGGCCGTCATCGGCGCAGGCGCGTGCGGCATTGCTGCAACGAAGGCGCTCGCCGACGCTGGGCTTTCGGTCACGTGCTTCGATAGGGGCGATCGCGTCGGCGGCAATTGGGTGTTCAAGAACAAGAACGGCCTCAGCAGCGCGTACCGCTCACTGCACATCAACACCTCTCGCGAGCGCATGCAGTTTCGGGACTTTCCGATGCCCGGGGACTACCCCGATTACCCGCGGCACGACCTGATCGCACGCTACTTCGCGGATTACGCGCAGGCCTTCGACTTGTACCGAGTGATCCGCTTCGAGACCGCAGTGGAGCGCGCAGAGCCGCGCCCGCAAGGTGGCTTCCGCTTGTCGCTACGCACGGCCCACGAAACGACGAACGAGGAGTTCGACGCGCTGCTCGTCGCCAATGGGCATCACTGGGATCCCGCTTTACCCGACCCGGCAATCCCGGGCGAGTTCACTGGCCTCGAGCTGCATTCGCATGCCTACCTCGATCCGGACGAGCCATACGCGCTGCGCGGAAAGCGCGTGGTCGTGGTCGGCATGGGCAACTCGGCGATGGACATCGCTTGTGAGCTCGGGCACCCGGGTGTCGCCGAACGAGTGTTCCTGAGCGCGCGGCGCGGCGCTTGGGTGCTCCCGAAATATGCGTTCGGCAAACCGATCGATCAAAACTCGATTTTACCCGCGTTCTTGCCGGCGAGCATGCGCACCGCGCTCGCCGAGCTTTGGTATCGCCTCGCCGTGGGACGCCCGGAGGACTTCGGCTTGCCCAAGCCGGACCACCACTTGGATCAGGCTCACCCCACGATCTCGCCGGACATACTGACGCGCCTCGGCTCGGGCGACGTGCGTGCCAAACCGGCCTTGGTGCGCCGAGAGGGCACGCGCGTTCACTTCGCCGACGGGAGCGTGGAAGAGGTCGACGCCATCGTGTATGCCACTGGGTACAAGGTGAGCTTCCCCTTTTTGGACCCCAGCGTGGCCGCGGCAAAAGACAATGACTTGCCGCTGTATTTGCGAATTTTCCCGCTCGACAGGGAAGATCTGATGTTCATCGGCCTGGCGCAACCCGTGGGCGCGGTCATGCCGCTCGCAGAGGCCCAGGCCAAGCTCGTCGCCGAGTACTTGAGCGGAAGTTACGATTTGCCCGAACGCGCCGCGCGCAAGCTGCAAACGGAGCGCGAGCGCGCCGAGATGTTCGCCCGCTACGTGCCGTCGCGGCGCCACACCATGCAAGTCGATTACGACGAGTACCTGGCCCGGCTGAAGGCCGAAGCAGAAGCCGGCAGGCGACGCGCCCGGTATCGGCTCGGAGCGGCGTCGAGGGCATCGTGAACAAGACCGTGTTCGATCCGCAGCTAGACGGCATCGCCGACGCGGAGTGGCTGGATTTGGTGGCGCGCGCGAGCGGTGACGGCCGTCACTTCTTTTCCGAGAACCAGCTGTATCTCGCGTACGCGCGCAACAAGGTCAAAGTCACGCGCTACGTCGCGCGCCGGGGCGGCATTGGGCTCGTGATGATCGTGCTCGGGCTCGCCACTTGGGTCTACGCGCTCAAGAGCGATTGGGGCATCACGCTCGTGCTGGGCATCGCCTGCACGCTGAGTGGCGTCGCCATGGTCGGCACCGGAGTCGTCACGCGGCGCGAGCCCGCTTCGCGTGAGCCCATCCAGCGTTGGCTATCGAAGTGGCTCTCTGCCCATGCAAGCGAGCGCCTGATTGCGGAGCCGGCGCTCGCGGGGATTGCGGCCAGCTACGCGCCCGCGGAAGCGGCCTGTTTGATCGTGGTCGAGCGTGACGTGCTGGTCGATTTATTGCTGAAAAATGGCGCCCATTCCGAGCTCAATGCGCTGATCGTGGCCGAGAGCGGTTACCCGCCGGCGTTGTCCGAAGAAGCGCGGCGCCTGCTCGCCGCGCGCGCCGACTTGAAGGTGATCGCCGTGCACGATGCGACGCCCGAAGGCGTCGCGATGCCGAGTCGGCTCAAGAAAAACCGCACGCTACCAATGACTGAGCGAGACATCGTCGATGCCGGTCTGTTCCCTGCGGACGTGACTTGGCTCGCCGAGCTCGCGCCGGCGATCCCCGCCGGCTACACGCAGAGCGTGCCGGTGGATTCACTCTCGTACGACGCGCTGTTGATCGGGCTGCGTGGCGTCGTGAACGGCGCGCTGTCAATCCATTCTGCGCTCGAAGAGGATCGAGCACGCGGCGCCGCGAGGCCTTAGACCGCCAAGGGGTTGCTTTCTTGGGGCGCCCCGAGGGCGCTCGACGCAGCTCACTGCGCGGTCAGCTGCTCACGGACGCCGTGAGTGATGACCCGCTCAGGCTTTGCTTTGGCGACGTGCACGGACCGCCGCCGCTAACTTGCGCAGGATGGGCAGGGTTTCGGGGAAGCCCAGACACGCGTCGGTGATGCTTTGGCCGTGCGTCAGCGGCTTACCGAGCACCACGTCTTGCCGGCCTTCGACCAGATTGCTCTCGATCATGACCCCGAAGATGGCTTGGCTGCCGGCGCTGATTTGGGCGGCCAAGGAGTCACCAACCTTGGTTTGGTTGCGATGGTCTTTTTGGCTGTTGGCGTGGCTGGTGTCGACCATCACGGCGGGGCGCAAGTTGGCTTTGCTGAGCGCGGCAGCGGCTTCCGCGATGGCTTCGGCGTGGTAGTTGGGTCCGTTTCGGCCGCCGCGCAAAATGATGTGACAATGCTTGTTGCCGCGCGTGGAGACGATGGCGGCCAGGCCCTGCTTGGTGACCGACAGGAAACGATGCGGCGCGGCGGAGGAGCGCACGGCGTCGACCGCGATTTGCACGTCACCGCTCGTGCCGTTCTTGTAGCCCACGGGCATCGACAAACCGCTGGCCAGCTCGCGGTGCACTTGGCTTTCGGTGGTGCGCGCGCCGATCGCACCCCAAGATACGAGATCGGCCACGAATTGCGGCGAGATGGGGTCGAGGAATTCGGTGGCCGTCGGCATGCCCAGCTGCACGACGTCGAGCAAGAATTTGCGCGCCACACGCAGACCGAGGTTGATGGAGAACGAGCCGTCGAGCTTCGGATCGTTGATCAGGCCCTTCCAACCGACGGTGGTGCGCGGCTTCTCGAAGTAGGTGCGCATCACGATCTTCAAGTCAACGCTCAGCTCGTCGGCCACGGGCTTCAGCAAGCGCGCATATTCGAGACCGGCTTCGGGATCGTGAATGGAGCACGGCCCGACGACGATCACGAGCCGGTCGTCCTCACCGCTGACGATGCGCGCGACTTCGGCGCGGGCGTCGGCGATGAGCTGGATGTCCTGCGCCGTCGCGGGCAGCTCCTCCATCAAGATGGCAGGCGGGATGAGCGGGCGCAGGCTTTCGATTCGGACGTCGTCGGTGTCGGGCATGTTGAACGCGCGGGACTCTGACACTTCAGGCGCGGACCGCAAAGTAGCCAACTTTGGTCAGGCCAAGGGCGCTCGGCGCGGCCTCGAAATCCACCAAAGCACGCCCTAAATGCTCCAAAGAGCGGTGTCCGGGGAAGTACGGGGGGGCTGGAAAGGCGCGCAGTGGGCCGCGCTGCACGGTCTTTTCCACCTGCTCCAGCATGAGCCCGTTGTGCACCCAGCCGAGGCCGCTCTGCACGTCCGCCAAGCTTGCGCTGGGGTGCCCGCCCCAGGGTGACGTGGCGAGGGCGTAGGCCGAGGCCGGCCACTGGTTGATGCCAATGGTGCCGTAGCGCAAGGTCGCGATTGAGCGATCGAGCGCGGCAGACAGCGTCTTGTCTCGCTCGGTCGCGGGCGACACGTAGAGCATCGCGTTCAGCGTGCCCCACAGTTTTTCGTTGGCGAACGCGGTGGCGCTGGCCAAGAACTCGGCCGGGTCCGCGCTGCCCACGCTGACTTCGCTGAGGATGCTACAGAACGGCTCGATCGTGAATTGCGGCGCGTTCGACTCGGGGTCGAGATCGCAGATGAGCGTCCAGGGCAGCTCGCCCTCGCCCGCATCACCGAGACGGATGACGTGCTCGGCGCCTTCGGTGAGCGTTCGGTAGCGCTGCTGCGCGCCGGGGTAATACGCGCGACGCGGCGGCACGCGCGACAACTGCGCTTGCAGCCGGTCGAGTAGCGCCGTGCGCTGAGCGAAGCCGCGCGGCGTGATCAGCATCTTGGCGGCATTGCAATTGAACGACGCGTTTTGCACGACCATGCCGGTGATGCCGCGAGCCATGGCCTCGAGCTCTGCGTCGCTGTATTTGCCCGGCACGACCAACACTGGGCTCACGTTGCCGAGCTCGCTCGTCACGGGTTTGCGAAATAGCGGCGCATTTTGCCGTTTCAGGGCTTCTCTCTCGGCTCCGGCCGGCCCCCACACGATGAGATCGTGGGTCTCGGCCGAGCCCGTGATGTGCAGCTCGTCGACCGCCGGATGCGCGACCAGGTACGCGCCGACCTCCACCCCGCCGTACGCGATCCGCAAAAAGCCGCGCGAAATGAGGGGCGCCAGCGCAAGCTCGAAGAACGGGCCCAGGGACGCGTTGACCGGGCTCATCTTGAGCAGGCACACCGCGCCGTCGACGAACGACTTGTAGATCACGTCCAGCACCGGGATCGACGCCACGTTGCCCGCGCCGAGCACCAACGCGACGCGCCCCTCCGGATCACGGCGCTTGTAGAAGCTCGCTTGGGCGTCAGCCAGGCGCTCTGCGTCCACGCTCGGCTCGAGCCAGGTCTTGGCGCCGAACGGCGCGTACAACAAGCCGTCGTACCACTCGTGCGGCGTCACCTCGATCGCGACGCCACCCGTGCTCGCTAGGGAGATGCGCGACGCGGCCACGCTCGGCGCTCCGAAGCGACGCACTTGATCCAGTGAATCTGCGAGCTGCCTCAGGTTGCGCAAAATGGGCACGAGCATCGCGAGCCATTCCTCACCCTCGAGTGGCGTACCGAGCGGAACGCCCTTGGCTGCGCAAGCCGCCGCCACCAGGCGCGGTGACAGCTCGTGAAAGCGCGCGCCGATCTCGCGCAACCAAGCCACCTTGTCCACCAATGGCGCGCGGGCGAACGCGGTCGCGCGCCCCGCGAGCACCTCCAGCGCGGTATCTAGCTGCGCGAAGCCCGTGTCGTTGGGAGCGGCCGCGCCCGACGTCGGGGTCGCGGCGAACGAGACGGATGCGCCCATGATTTCAAAGGCATAACGCTGGACCGGAGCGGAGGCTAGGCGGGTAGAACCGTCTCATTGGAAATACGGCGACATCGGAGGGTGCTGATCAGCGTAAAGGTGTGACCCGGGCCGCCTCTCCCAGTCGGCCATTGCAGGTTCTGCTCATTGTCCCTTTGAAATCGCACTGAAGGCTTGGCGACACTTCGCAGGGCGAGCAAAAGCTGTACTCGAACCCGGTCCAACAAGCCTGTACCATCCGGTCACAGTACCGGTCTTCGTCCGAGACCGCCCCGAACATGTCGAACTCTCCCACGCTCCCGCCCCCGACGGGACCTCAGCGAAAACCGACACCACTGCCCTCCTCCGCGCTGAGCACGGAGAGTGATGCGCGCTTGCAAGCGGCGTTGGCGGCCAGCGCGCGCGCCGAGGCTAGCTTGACCGGGCTATTTCGAGCGATCCAGCACCTGGGCAACGGCGTGGGCGGGGCGCGCGAAGCCAACGAGTCGCTGACCTCCGAGCTCGAGGCCCTACGCGACATGCTCGGTGCGGCGAGCGGGCAACAGCAACTCTATCAGGTGAAGATCGAACAGCTCGAGCTGGTGCTCGATCGCACCCGCAAAGAGCACGAACGCGAGCGCGCGTTCCTGATCGATCAGCAAGACACCTTTCTCGTCAAACTGTTGGACGAGCAGGAAGTCGAGCTGAAGCGGCGCGACACCGATCTCGAGGTGCTCCGTGGTCGTTTGGCCGAGCTCGAGCGCCGGCAGTTGGTCACGGTGCCGCCCCCGCTCGTGACGCTGCCCAGCCTGGAAGCGCCGGCGATGCAGCTGCTCGAGCTCACCCCCTCGCTTGCACCGCCCTCCGATCTGGAGCGCGCGGAGCGCGCCGAGCTCGAGCGAACCGCGCAAAAGCTGGCCGAGGATCGCGAGCGAGCGCGCGAAACCGTATCGCGCCTGCAAGCGCAACGCGATGAAGCGCAGAGCTCCGTCGCGCGCATCAGCAAAGAACGCGACGAAGCGCTGCAGCTCATTCATCGGCTCAAGGCCGAGCTCGGCGGGCCACGGATCCCGCTGTCCACTCGTCCTCCGCCGACCGACACGCGCCGCGACTCCGCGCAGGCTCGTGCGCTGGGCGCCGCGCTCACGCTCGACCAGCTCGAGATGGAAGCGCGGCTGAGCCGTCCGACGGCGCCGGCGAGCTCACCGCACGCCAGCTCGCCAAGCACCGCCAGTGTGCCAGCTGCGGCTGGCAGCCCGCCCTTGGCGAGCCTTTCGAGCGCTCCTCCCGTCTCACCGCGCGTGCCCGCGATCAGCAGCGTGCTCAGCCCGCCGCGCAGTAATCCAAACGCCGCACCGTTGCCGAGTCGGCTCTCGCCACCGCCCTCGCGGCTCTCCCCTCCCCCGGCCGCCCGGAGCTCGCCGCCCCCGGAAGAGCTGCGCCGAGCGCTCACCAGCCCTCCGGCGATGCAGTCGTCCGCGAGCAGCCGCCCGCCGTTGAAGCAGAAGCCGGACGCGAGCACTCGTCCCTTGGTCGGTTACTCCGTGAGCAACGAAACCATCGAGCCGGAGCTGGTGGAAGGCGTGCGGCTGTCGGGCAAGCCCGGTCCGCCGAGCGGCGCCAAGCGCTAATTTCGCGGGTTTTCTGGGTGGCTGCGCGCCGTTGTCCCCGCATTTCGGCTGGGCAGTGCTACTAGGCCCGCTCGCCATGACCGCCGAAGCCGACGTTGCGTCCGGGAGCCCCGCTAAGAGCGGCGATCTGCCGCGCTCCGTGCTGCTGCGCTCCAGCATCGTGTGTGCGGTCGCGCTGCTGTCGCTGCTGGTGACCAAGCTCGCGTTGTTCGCGGCGGTGGCCTGCTTGCTCGGCTTCGTCTCGCTACCGAGCGAACCGCGGCGAGCAGTGCGCGTGCTCAAGCTCTGTTTGGCCGTTGGCTTCGTGGCAGCGACCATCGGCGTGTTTCGCTTTCTGGTGCTCGAGGCCATGCCAGGCATGGTCGAAGGCGGCACGACGGCCACCGAGCAGCGTGAAGTATCGCGGCTGCGTGAGATCTTGTTCGCCGAGGATGCTTGGCGGAAAAACGCCTTCTTCGATCCGGACGGCGATCACGTCGGCTCGGCGGGGTTCTTGGGCGAGCTGAGCGGGCAAATCGGGGTGCGCGGTGGCGCGCGTACCGACCCGGCAGTGCTCCAAAATTATCCTGCGCTGGTCGAGACGCGTCTCGGCCCCGCGGCAGACGTCGGTGGCTACTTGGTCATCGTCTGCTTGCCGAAGCAGGGCGGCGGTCTCACCGCGCAGCCGAAGGATGCGGTGGACGACGAGCGCGCCGAGCGCCAGTTTTACGCCTATGCGTGGCCTTCGAAGAGCGGCCAGGGCCTGACCACGGCGTACTTCCTGGACGAGCACGAGCGCATCTTGCTCGCGGACAGCCGTGAGACCGAGCCGCGCCGTTTGCTGGGCCCGGATGCACCGCCGAGCTGCGATGATGTCTCGGCGGCGAGCACGGCCGCCGAGTGGTCGGTGTGGCGTCACAAGAAACCGCGCCTGAGCTTACCGTTCGACGCCAAGTGATTTCGAGGGATCCGAGATGGACGCCGTCTACAAAAGCGATCTGAACCGTGATGTCGCCCCCGCCGCGCCCGGCGAGTTTGCGCCGCTGCAAGTCGGGCCGATGCGCGTCTGGCCGCCGGTCGTGCTCGCGCCCATGGCCGGCGTGACGAACTACCCATTTCGCTCGCTGTGTCGGCGCTTCGGCGCCGGACTATACGTGAGTGAGATGATCACCGCGCGACCACTGGTCGAGGGAAATCAGAAGACGTTGCGCATCGCCGACTTCGGGCCCGAAGAGAGCCCGCGCAGCTTGCAGCTGTACGGCGTCGACCCGTACTTCGTGGGTGAAGCCACGAAGCGCCTGGTGGGCGAGGGTCGGGTCGATCACATCGACATGAATTTCGGCTGCCCGGTCCGCAAAGTGACGAGCAAGGGTGGCGGCGCCGCGATCCCCGTCAAGCCGAAGCTGCTCGCGGCCATCGTGCGGGCGTGCGTCAAGAACGCCGGGAGCGTCCCGGTGACGATCAAGTTCCGAATGGGCATCCACGACGAGCTACTCACGTTCTTGGATGCGGGCCGCGTTGGAGAGGGCGAAGGCTGCCGCGCGGTCGGCTTGCACGCGCGCACCGCGGCTCAGCTGTACGACGGTGAAGCGCGCTGGAGCGCGATCGCGGAGCTCAAGCAAGCGGTGCACTCGATCCCGGTGCTCGGCAATGGCGACATCTGGGAGGCCGAGGACGCGTTGCGCATGATGCGCACCACCAATTGCGATGGCGTGATCGTCGGCCGCGGCTGCCTCGGGCGGCCTTGGTTGTTCCGCGATCTGGCCGCCGTGTTCGACGGACGCGAGCCCGAAAATCCGCCCACCTTGGGCAGCATCCGCGACATCATGCTCGAGCATGCGACGTTGCTCACGACCTGGTTCGGTGAGCGCACCGCGATGCGCTCCTTCCGCCGCCACTCGACCTGGTACACCAAGGGCTTTCGCGGCTCGGCCGAGCTCCGGCAGCGGCTCATGCAGATCGCTACGCTCGCGGACCTGCAGCAGGCCTTGACCCAAATCGACGCGGCGCAGCCTTTTCCGCCGTCGGCCATGCGCGTTCCACGCGGCAAGGGGTCGGGAACGCAAGCCGTGAGCTTGCCCGAAAATTACCTGGTCGATCGCGACGATGCGACGCCCCCCGGCGCAGACGCGGAGGACGAATTTTCCGGCGGTTGAGCGCACGCCCCAATTCGCGCATTGGACGCAAACTGTCGCGAACTGCCACGGCGAAACTCAACCGAAACGCGACGCTGCACCGAGTGCGTGACGATCGTTCGAGTCGAGTGTACCCTAGCCACGGTCAGGGGCGGTGACGCCTCGTCTCGCAGTAAGGATGTCGGTCATGCGAGTTCCTCCGTTGGTCAGTGAATTCTTCGAGTGGCGCTGGGCGCCGTGCGTCGGACTCACCGCGGGGTCCTTGGCCTTCGTCGCGCTGGCGCTATTGCTCATCCCGACGCAGTTCGATGGCGCCGCCAGCACACTGAGCTCACGGGACGAAAGCGCGCTGCTCGATCGCCGGACGGCGATGCAACCGCGCGCGTTGCTGGGCGCCTCGCTGCCGCGGAGCTTCCCCGGCATCGGGCGCAGCTCGGAGCAGCCGAGCCCTCCCGCCCGGAACGAGCGCGTGGAGCCGCCGCCCACCGTAAGCGAGCAAGCGGCGCCGATGCAGCGCGGCTTCTCGCCGGTCATCGATCGCCCCGAGCCGCCTCCGGCTCCCCCGCCGCCCACCCCACCCCCCACCCCACCCCCGCCCGTTGCCGTCGAGGTCCCTCCCCAGCCGGCACCGCCTCCGGTTCCCCCTCCGGCCGCCAATGTCGTGATTCAGCAACCGCAACAACCGGACGCGGACGGGCCGCGGCGTGAGGTCACGGTTCAGTAACGTGGAGTGCGTTTGACGGAGTCCGTGCGGCTCGACCGCTTCCTGTGCGCGTCGCGCTTGTTCAAATCGCGAACGCTCGCCCAGGCGGCTTGCGAGGCCAATCACGTGCGCATCAACGGCGAGCCCGCGCGCTCCAGCTCACTATTGCGCGTGGGGGACGAGATCCGCGCCTTCGCGCCTCGCGGCAGCATCGTGTGGCAGGTCTTGAAGCTCGCCGACAAACGCCTCGGCCCGCCCGAAGCGCGCTTGCTGTACGAAGATCATTCGCCCCCGCCCGCGCCCAAGGAAGAGCGGGTTGCGGTGCGTGGTCGGGGCGCAGGGCGCCCCACGAAGGCCGAACGGCGCGCCATGGAACGTTTCAGGGGCGACGAGTGACGCTGGACCGCTCCGGTCGCGGTCGGTACCACGCCACACCGAACATCCAGGCGCTGAGCAAGACGGCCGCGACCTTCTGCGCGGCAGGCAAGAGCAACGGTGTCGGCCCGAGGTCGTTCAGGTGGTAGGCGAACAGCGCGGCATCGAATGCGGCGACGGCGAGCGCCAGCGCGCCGAGACGCCCGAGAAAGCGCGCGGCACCCTGCGCGCGACACAGCTCGATCACCGTGATGAGCGCCGCGACGATGCCCAGGCCCCCCGCGCCCAGCGCGAGCAAACCGTGAAAATGACCAAACCGCTGCGATGGCAGCACAGGCACGAGCGCGACCCCGCTGACCGCTCCCACACCGAGGCGACGCACCCACACACCAGCACGTCTACCCACCCGATCCGTGAAGTGCAGCGGTGCCAACCAAAAGAAACCGCCGAGTGCCAGCGCAAAGCACCACATCCCCAGTTGGCCAAATGCGGAACCGAGCCCGTTGCTCACTCCTGAGAGTGATACCGGCTGGGTCAAGTCACAGAAAAAGTTGTACAAAAAGCGATGCCCGGGCGCGCTGCGATCCAGCCAATTACCACCCGGATAGAGCCACATGGCGATGGACATGAAGCCCGCAAATCCGAGCAGGCCGCCGAGCACCGCGCTCGCGCAGCGCTTCGACCACAGCGCTTCGTGACTCATGCTCGTACCCACGCGGCCAGTGTGGGCAGTGTAGGTCGAGCGCATGCAGGCACCCGCACAAACTCGCATCATCTCGAGATGGTGCAAGGCGTCGGCGAAACGGCCCTGAAATGCGTGGTGTGTCAGGCTATGGGGCCATGCTTCGTCGTTCCCTGGCCGATCTCACGGATCACGATCCGGATGAGAGCCCCATTCCCGAGCCAGTGAGCGCGACGACAGAGGTGTCCCGGTCCTCGCATCCGCCGCAGCGATCGCGAACGCCCACCATTCGGCGGTCGTCGCATCCTCCGCCCTCGTCGCCGGATCGTGTGGACCTTGCCTGGTTGCAACAGATCTTCGCCAACATCCAGGTCCAAAACGGCCTCGCTCACGCGCGCTTCGGTGAGTACACGTTGCGCACCGCGCTGCAGCCCGTGCTCAGCTTGGCGCATCACAAGCCGGTCGGCTACGAAGCCCTGCTGCGCGCGTACGACGCCGAGGATCGCTTGGTATCGCCGCACCGCATGTTCCGCAAAGCGGGGGACGACGCGATCGCGCTCGACCAAATTTGCCGCGCGCTGCACGTTCAGAATTGCGTGCTGCAGGGCGCCGATCAGAATTGGATTTTTCTGAACGTCAGCCCGGCGTTGATCTTGGAAGGGCATTCCACGCGCACCATCTTGCCGCGTGTGCTGGAGCGCTACGGCGTGCCCGCGCACCGCGTCGTGGTCGAGATCTTGGAGACGACCGCCTACGACGAAGAGAACTTGGCGCGCTGCGTGCAGTACTTCCGCGATCTCGGCTGCCTCGTCGCGATCGACGACTTCGGCGCGGGTGAGTCCAATTTCGAGCGCATCTGGCGGCTCAAGCCGGACATCGTGAAGCTCGATCGCTCGATGGTGGTGGAGGCCATTCGCACCTCACGCGTGCGGCGCATCCTGCCCGGCCTCGTGTCGCTGATCCACGAAGCGGGCTGCCTGGTCGTGATGGAGGGTCTGGAGACGGCCGAGCACGCCCTGATCGCGATGGAGAGCGACGTCGACTTCGTGCAAGGCTTCTATTTCGGCGAGCCACGCTCGCTGCTGACTCCGGACGAAGACTACCGCGGCGTATTGAACGACCTGTTCCAGTGCTTCCAGGACCGCGTGCGGCGCCAATCGAGCAGCGAACGTTCGATGCTTGCGCATTACATGAAAAAATTCGAGGACGCGGCGCAGTTGTTCCGGCTCGGCGGCGAGCCCGAGCCCGCGTTTGCCGAGTTCTTGGCGCTGGGCGGTGTGCAGCGTTGCTATTTGCTGTCGGCGCAGGGAGTGCAGGTGGGCGCCAACATGGGCACCAAGGAGGCCGCGCGCCGGCTCGATCCGCGCTACTTGCCGTGCGCCGATGCTGAAGGGGCCAATTGGTTTCGGCGGCCGTACTTTCGGCGCGCGATCGCGCAGCCCATGGCCGTGCAGGTGTCTCGACCTTACTTGTCGATCGCCGACGCGCGCGCTTGCGTCACGTTCTCGATCGCCATTCCAGAGACTGACGGCGTGCGCGTGCTGTGCGCAGATTTGGACTGGGAATCCTTCGCGACTTGAGCCGCGTCAGCCGCGCGCCAAAAATTCCAGGGCGCGGCGGCTGGGCATGAAAAAGTAGGCGCCGCCGCGGGTCTCGACGACGCGCGGCAGATCGCGGACGCGGCGCACGGGGCAGCCTTGAATCGTGAAGTCGGTCGCTGGAAATGGCACCTCACGGTCGACGCCGAGCAGCGGGTCCGGATCGCTCGAGAGCCCCGCGAAGGCCGGATTTTGGACCCAGTTCGATTGCACGAATTCGAACTGGCGACTCAAGTTGGAGTTGAAGCACAAGAAATGGAGCCCGCGCTCTTCGGTACCGGGCACGGTGCGCAACGCTTCGAGATCGTAGTTCTCGTCGACCGGTGGTCCGTAGGCGCGGCCGCGGCGCAAGATCCGGTGACGGTTGGTGAGCTCGAGGCGCTCGGCCCGCACCTTTGCGTCTTTGGGATCACCGCTCAGCTCGGGATCGTGAGGGATCGGGAGCGCGGTGTCCCGCGGGTTGCTGCGGCGGATGTGCGCGCCAATCGGACAACGCTCGCCGAAGGAGTCTTCGTTCAGACCGTACACGAAGCTATCGAGCTCCTTCTCCACGGGCGGCCCGGGTGCGTGCGGATACAGCGCGAGCGGCGTGCCATTGGGCCAACGACCCACGAAGCGCGCGCCCAGCCACTCGCGGCCCGCAATGCCGGGCGGAGCGTCTGGGATTTTTTGGCGCGCTCGTTCGACGAACTCCCAGAAGGCCGGCACGTTCTGGTACAGCTGGCGGAACACCAAGTAGCTCCCGTTCAGGCCGAAATCGCGGCGCTCGGGCTGATCGGCGGCTGGTTGCAAGAGCCCGTGCGGGTCGGCGTTTTGGGGTACCGCGGGTGACATCGGCAGCTTGCCGTAGGCGTTCGGCTGACCGAGCAGCACTTCACCCGCCGGGATGATGTCGTCCCTGCGATCGCGCGGCAGGCCGCCGATGCGCGGGTTGGCGATGCCATCCCGGAAACCGAAATGCTCTTTGCGCACGGTAAGGTTCGAAGCCACCGTGTCGAGCACCGTGAGCACGTGCGTGCCGTGCGCGCGGCACAGCTGCGCCGTGATGAACTCTTGAATGCGCACCCAGTCCTCGGCGTCCGCCTCGGTCTCGCCGGCGAACACGGCGAGCATGCCGTGCACGCGCTGCTCGGGCCTCCCCCAACGCCAATGGCTCGGCGCGCTCGGCCCATCATCACCCAAACGCCGCGCGCGGCTGGGCTCGCACATGCCTTCGATGAACGGCAAGGAAAACCCGTTGAGCGCCGTCTGGTGCAGGCCAAGCTCGCGAAAGCCAGCGTGCGTGAAGGCGATGTTGCAGCACAGATCCCCGAGGTAAGGCGGGTCGCGCCGGCGTGAGCCGCGAAAGGTGCCGAATTGCACCGTATCGATGAAACGCCGCAGCCAGAGCTTGGCATCGTTACCGTTCACGATCTCGAAGATGGCGTAGCGGGCAGCCGGCTTTCGGCCATAGCCACTCAGGA
Organism: Myxococcales bacterium; assembly: GCA_040348785.1. Classification (GTDB taxonomy): domain Bacteria; phylum Myxococcota_A; class Polyangia; order Polyangiales; family Polyangiaceae; genus PMG-095. The sequence continues at coordinate 26,016 of JBEQTH010000002.1, forward strand.
TCAACCCTTGAATGTCCTTCAGGTCGAGCGCGGTGTTGTTCAGCATGGCGGTCAGGGCTCAGGTCAGACGTCGGAACCAGGCGCGCAAATCGGCGGCGCCCGGCGGGCTGTGCAGGCCGTTGCGAATCCAGGTGTTGTTGTTGAGGGCGGCGATGCTCAGCTCGGGATAGGCGGTGTAGAACACTTGCGTGGGGCGTTGATGCGAGCGGCTCCAAGCCTTGAAGCGCTCTTCGTCGGTAGCGCCCTGCAGGGCCAGCAGGAAGGTGCGCGGGTACTCTTCGGTGCACGTCCACGCCAGGTTGAGGCCGACCGCGGCGCGGTCCACGAAGTCACCGAGGTAGCTCTCCCAGCTGCTGTCGTAGTTGCTCAAGAAGAGCAACCGCGAATCACCGTCGACCAGCAGCCACTTCGCGAAGTGGATCGTCGGAATGCCACCAAGCTGCCCGATCTCGTCGAAGTGAGTGCGCGCCATCACGTCGATGTAGCCGTGTGAAGCGCGCAGCACCCCCAAACGGTCGGGGCCTTTCAAGCTCACCAGATGGGTGAGAGCGTTCTGCAGCGCGTGATCCTCGGTCTCGGCGATGTCCCGGAAATTGCCGAAGTCTGCGTCGTTCCAAGCTTCTTGCCGGGCGCGTTGCTCGTACTGCGCGTCATGGCGCTGCCAATAGAAGATATTGCGCAGCTGGTTGAGCGCGTACGCAAGGAGATCCGAAGACACGTTGCGGAGCCACGGAATCAAGCCCGCTTTCAAGCGCGCGCTGCGCAGCGCGGCGTCCGGCATGGGTGGTGCGGGCGCGTCGAGGTCCAGCCCCGCTAGCCGCGGATCCGTCGTGACGCGCAGCCGAACGTATTCGCGAGCCTGATGATACAGCTCACGCCGCGGGAGACGTTGCGCTTGCGAGAAGAAGTCCAGGAGCACGTCGCGCACGCGCTGCTCGAGACGAATCCGAGCCAGATCGCGGTGCGGGTGCCCCTGGTACGATGCGCTCGCCTGCACTTGATGATCCGCCAAAGCTTCGGCAAGCTCGGCGGCGCTCGAGCTGTTGCCGAAGCCCACGCAGTACCGGAACACCGAGTCGAGCGGAGCGTGAACCGCGTCGCACAGGAGCTCGAGGTGCGCGTCGCGCGCCTCCCCAACACCGTCGAGCTCCGTGTCGAAGTTGGACTCGAACACCAACGATGAGCCATGCGTGGCGTCAGCTGGCTCCTCCAAAAGGACGAGCCGCGCGAAGTGAATCCCGAGCGACGGATCGGAAAATGCTCGCGGCCGTTTGCCGCCTCCGGGCACGCAATCCGCCGCGATGAGCCGCAACGCCGCGCGCAACTCCGTGTACGGCGGTGCTTCGGCGACCCTCGCGACGATCGTCAGAGTTTCTTGACGCACGAGACTAGTTGCTAGCGCGCGATTGGCTTTTCACGCAACTGGCGGTCACGAAAGGCGCTCCTTTTTCTCACTGCCACGATTCGGCCAGAGGCTCAGATTCGACGTCGGATTGGCGGTTTGGGTATTTTGACGGCGAGCTTCGCAGAGCGGAAACAGTCGACCCAGTGATCGTTGACCATGCCCACCGCTTGCATGTGCGCGTACATGATGGTCGAGCCCACGAAGCTGAACCCGCGCTTCTTCAGGTCCTTGCTCAAGGCGTCGGAGATCGCGGTCCGCGCGGGAATGGCGGAGCGTACGCGGACGCCGCTCTGAATCGGCGAACCGTCCACGAAGCGCCATTGATAGTCGGAAAAGCTTCCGAACTCCTCCTGCACTTTCAGGAAGGCGCGCGCATTTTTCACGGTCGACTCGACCTTGAGCCGATTGCGAACGATGCCCGGATCGAGCAGCAAGCGTTCGATCTTTTGTGGCGTGAAGCGAGCCACGCGCTGCACGTCGAAGTCCGCGAACACTTTTCGATAGGCCTCGCGCTTGCGCAAGACGGTGCTCCAGCTGAGGCCCGCTTGTGCACCTTCCAGGGTCAGGAACTCGAACAAGACGCGGTCGTCGTGCACCGGCACGCCCCACTCCTGGTCGTGATACTTCACCATCAGCGGGTCGTCCCCGCACCACCAGCAGCGCAGCTTGGGTTTGCTCTTCGTTGCGCGCATGCTCGTGGCCATGTGGCGTGAGTTTGCCGAAACGGCTGGGCCGAGTCACGGACGGGCAAATTCGAAACAGGAATTTGCTCTGTCGTTGCGGTTCCGCTGAGCGCGGACTCGGTTGCGGTCGAGCGCGTACCTGGCTTCGCGCTGCGAACGCCGCTCGACGCAGCGAGGTGCGTCTGACCTGACACGCGAGTCATGGCGCGAAGAGACGTCAAACGCGCGCTTCCAGCGACGGTGGCGCGATGGCCAATTGGCCGGAGCCGGCTCTCACGCGCGATTCACGTGTTTCGGCACGATTGCCGAGCGTGAAGCGCCGGAATGCGCTGCAAGGCACGCACGTTGCAGCGCACGACCCTAATCGCGCCGCGGAATGCGGCCGTTGTCACTACAAAGCCACCCCGCTCACGGCTCGCCGTGCTTAGACCCACCCTCCCCGAGAATCGCCATGCGTCCCACACCACAAGAGTTCGCTAACCCTGGAGAGTGGTTGATTCGGCTCGCTGAAGCGAGTGACGGCTACCATCGCCTGGTAAATGAATCGCACGGCTTCGGACGCGCGGCTTATCGCTTGGCGCGCGCGCGCTGCACTGCCAGCAAGGCGGGCGAGCCACGTTTGGAAGATCTGCAAGCGGCGGCCAGCTTGCTCGCCAACTGCCTCGGCACGGGCGGCGCCTTGCCGATCCAATCGCTCTTGCCGAGCGCTCCTAGTAGGCCGCCTGCTACGGCGTCGCATCCGCCAGCGGCCGCAGCGTTGCAGCACCCGGCGCGGCCGGTGCTCTCACGAACGCCGGTACCTCCGGCGCCGTCCCAGCGGCGCGCTGCCTCGAAATCGCGCCCGCACGCCACGGGCGCCAGCGTCTGAGCATCGCTCAATACCCTTCGCTGCGGATCCGTGGCGCAGCGATGCCCTGAGCGAGCAGCAGGTCGACGACTTCAGCCACCATATCGACGCGGCCACACACGTATGCGTCGAGCGGGCCGAGCGTTCGTACGGCTTCCAGCAAACGCGCTTGGACGCGGCCGTGATGCCCGGACCAGTCACTGCCGCCATTGCTCAACGTGGGCACGAAACGAAAGCGGCGATGCTCGCTCGCTAGACGCGCCAAGTCTTCGGCGAACAGCACGTCCTCCGGCGCGCGATGTCCGGCGATTAGCCACAGCCTCGTCAGCGACGCACGACCGAGCTCTTCTTCGATCAGCGCGCGCAGCGGGGCGATGCCGGTACCGACGCCGACCAAGAGCGCCGCAGGGCTCGGCGCGCTCTGCCACGTGAAGTCCCCCGAGGGGCCGAGGACGGTGAGCCGTTCGCCGAGCGCGAGTGCGTCCAGCACGTCGGCCCCGGCGCCAACTGCAACGGCGAGCTCGAATTGCCCGGGCTTTTGCGGGTCGCTGGCCGACGCGATTGAGTAGGGTAGGAAAAGCTCTTGCCCCTGACCGTGAACCACCACCAAGTGCTGCCCCGCCGCCCAAACGAACGGCGACAGCGCGGCGAAGCGAAGCCGATGAACCCGGCTCGACAGCGGCGCCCGAGCCACGAGCTCGACTTCGAAACGGTGGGCGGTCATCGATCGTTCATAGAAGCATTGCCTGCGTTTTTGCCATGAATTTTTTTGGGCACGCCCTGATCGCGCAGCGCAACGAGGCCATTTCTCGGGGCGGGGCGGTTCGGCCCGAGTTCGTGCTCGGTGCGATGCTGCCTGACTTCGCCTCCATGCTGCGGACGCGGCCGCCCGAGACCACGCAGGACGCACTGAGTGCGGGCCTCGCCTTTCACCATCGCACCGACGACGCGTTCCACGGCTCGCAATCGTTCCTGGAATTTTCTCGCGTTGCTTCGACCTTTTTAACCGAGCGAGGGCTTGCACGTGGCAGCGCAAGGGCCGTCGCGCACGTCGGTGTCGAGCTGTTGTTGGACGCCGCGTTTGCGCGTGAAACCGCGGCCAACGAGGCGTATTTGTCGGCCGTCGAATGCGGATTGACGACGCGCGTGGCGAGCCACATCCATTGGACGGACCGTGATATCGAATCGAGGTTTCAGCATCTCTGCCACAACCTTCGGCAGCGCGGCGCGTATCGTTCCGACGCTCCCGCGGAGCTGGTGGCGGAACGGTTGCGAAGCATCTTGGCGGATCGCCCGCGGCTAGCGATGGACGACGCGGGCCAATCCGTTGTACGTGACTGGGTAGTCAATGCTCGCTCTTCGATCGTCTCGGGAGCAGCGGAGCTGCTCGTGGAAGTCGAGCAGCGTCTGAACGATAGCTTAGGATAAGAAAGGTAGATCATGCGCTTCACGCAAACTTGCGTCGTGCTCGCCGTGCTCGCGGCTCCCGCGTTGGCCTCGGCTCAAATCAAGGAACCGGGCAATCACCGGCAGTACCCCGCGGAGCTCGAGCCGCACTTGGTGGTGCAGTGGAACGACTACTACACGTGTGCCAACGAAGGCTTCGGCCCGGGCTTCCGCGCCACGATTCCGTTTTTGGACAACGGCCCGATCCCGAAGATCAACAACAACATGGGCATCGGCTTCGGGCTCGATTGGGCTCACGCGGGCCGTAACAACCGCTGCGGGATCTACAACAACGGCTACGGAGTCACGGCGGACGTTTGGACGGTGCCCGTCGTCGTGCAGTGGAACTTCTTCCTGCTCCCCAAGATCAGCGTGTTCGGTGAGGGCGGCCTCGTGCTCCAGCATTACCGTGTCGACCGCGGCGTGGCGTGCGGCCCCGGCTACTGTAACGACGGCAACTTCACCGACAATTCGGTGGACGCCTCGTTCTCGGTGGGCGGCCGCTTCCTGGTCAGTGATTCGGTCGGCTTCCTGCTCCGTCTGGGCTATCCGTACTTTTCGGCCGGCGTGTCGATCTTGCTGTAGGGTTGTGGGCCGGCCCCGCCGGGCCGACACTGCTCCCCGCCATGGAACATCGCGCTCCCCCCTCGACCAACATCGCGGCCACGATTTTTCGCGATCTGCGAAGTCAGATCCTGAAAGGCGTGCTCAAGCCGAGTGAGCGGTTGCCGGGTGAGCGCGAGCTCGCCGCGCAGTACGGGACGAACCGCAACACGCTGCGCGAAGCCGTGCGCATGTTGGAGCAAGCCCGGTTGGTCACGGTGCGCCACGGCCAAGGCGTGACCGTGGCTGACTTTCGCAAGACCGGCACCATGGAGCTCCTGCCGCCGTTCTTGGAGAACACCGGGAACGCCGCCGAGATCCACGCGCTGCTCGAGGACATCTTGCCCGCGCGCTTGCTCGTGCTGGAGTTCGCGACGCGGCTGGCCGCCAAGCGCGCCAGCACCGACGACATCGCGCGCTTGCGCGACATCACGGAACTACTGATTGCGGCCTTCGAACGCCGCGATCCGGTGGTGATCGCGCACGGCTTTCAGCGCTGGCTCGATGCACTGCTGGACGCTGGGCATTCGGTCGCCGTGCGCTGGATTGCCAACCCGTTTCTCGATGCCTACCGCGAGCTGCTCGATCGTTTCCCGGCACTGTGGATGCTGGAGCCCAGCTTTCCCCAGCATTTGCGGGATCTCGTGGTGTCGCTGGAGGCCGCGGACGAAGACAAATCGATCGCCGTCACGCGCGAGTATTACCACCGCGTGGATACGATGCTGATGCGCGCGCTGGCGAGCCTCGTGCCCAAAGGCTAAACGATCCGCAGCGTGCGCTCAGCGCGCAAGAGCCAAGCGCGAATACGCGCCGGCACGGCTCGCCGCGCTCGCTCGGCGTTCGGCGGCACGGGCAACGGCACGCTCGATTTGGTCGACCAAAATAGCAAAGGTCCTGGTTCTCGCGCGCGTATCCCGGCGACCACGCGCGCAGCGGCTTTGGCGCTGTACGTGCTGTCCAGCGCGTTGAGCCCCAAGCGCTGCCAGAGCGCCTCGGCTTCGTCACCCGCAGCGCTCGGCTCACCGTAGCCCGACCCCAAGTACGCGCCGTCGACATGAAAGCGAGCGCCGAGCAGCGCGCTGTCGAACAGCGGCAGCTTGCGATCGCTGAGCTCGTGGAGCAGCCGCGCCGTACGCGCAGCCAAACTCAAGATCCGTAGGCGGCTCGTCACCGGCCAGGGGGTCACGCGCACCGAGCTGAGGCGCGGGCGCGTGGCAGGCTCGAAACCGAGGCGAAAGTGCGCGGCCAGCGCGAGCCCCACGAGCAGCCCCGCCGAGGTACACGTGGAGCCCACGCCGACGATCACGGTGCGCGGCAACGGCAGCTCATGGGCCGCGACCTGACGGCCGAGCTCGAGGCCCGCCGAGACATAGCCGAGCGCGCCGAGCGGAGTCGCGCCCCCCGGTGTCATCACGTAAAGGGGCGGGCTCGCGCCGACGCGCAGCCATGCCATGCCGAGCGGCAGCGCGCTCCAATGGGGTAGTGCGCGCAGCTGTGCACCGCTCTCGCTCAGCGCACGCAAGTTGAGCAACGCCGCGTGCGAGATGGGTTGCGGAAAGAGCAGCGCGCCAGGCTCCAGGCCGACCCTGGGCCCGTGCAGGGCCGTCGCCAGCGCGTGGTTCGAGCCGAATGCGCCCGTGGCAAACACCCGCGTGCAGCCGCGCGCGCGCGCGTCGCCGAACAAGAGCTCGAGTGTGCGGACCTTGTTCCCGCCGTACACGGGCGACGACAGGTCGTCACGTTTGACCCAGGCGTCCTCACTCCCCACCGCGAGCTCGCGTGACAGCTTCGCCAGCGACTCGACCGGGCTCGGCAGCTCGCCCAGCGCGACGCGCCTGACTCGCGCCGCCAAGCTCGGGACGAGCTCGAACAATGGAAAGCTCACGCCCCGAGCCTAGCCCCTCCGCGCGGCTGCGGAATGCGGCCGGGGGGCGCGAAGTAGCTATGCATTTGAACACTGTATTTCTGTCACGGGTGGTGTTAGTCGTGGTCCCGAACGGACGGGAGCGCGTGAATGCCCCAACGATCGAAGAAGACCATGAAGAAGGCCGTTTCTCGGGCGGGCCGAGCTGGCCGTGGCGAAACCGCAAAGGCCAGCAGCCCGCGCGCCGTCCCCAAAGCGATGCCGAAGGGCGCCAAGCGTTCAGCATCCGTGCGCGGCGCGGCCAAGCCCAGCCCGAAAGCAACACCCAAGGGCAAGCTCGCGCCCAAGGCGAAAGCCAAGGCCAAGCCTGTTCGCAAGCCGGTCGCGGTTGCGAAGCCCAAGGCAAAGGCGAAGGCGAAGCCGGCGCGCGTGCTGCGCTCGTTGATTCTGCCGCCCAAGCCGAAGCGGCTCGCTGCACGGCTCTTGGTTGCTCGCGCCCCGCGCACGCCCGCCGTGGTCGAGCTTCCGCCCGAAGCACCGATCGAGATCGCTAGTGAGCCGCGCGGCGAGCACTCTGCAGCGAAGCGCACCGTCATCATGCCGAAGCCGGGGCCGCGCATGCGTGAGCGGTCGCCGCGCGCCCGCGTCACCCTCGAAACTTGGCGTCAGCTGGAAGAGAGCTGCCAAAAGCTGGGCCGCCCCGCGCTCAGCGACGAACAGCGCGTCGCCATCCGCGCCGCCTTGGAGGGTCACGACAGCCTGGTCGTGATGCCGGACGACGAGCGAGCGGTCAGCTGCTATCAGCTAGCAGCGCTGTACCTGAACGAGCCGACCGTCGTCGTGTCACCGGTGGTCGCAGAGCTCAAAGCGCAGGAAGCTGCGCTCAAAGAGCGGCATCTCGCGGTCGTGTGCCTGTTGCCGGAGCTCAGTACACCCGAGCGCAGCCCGGCGCTTTCGCGCATCGCGCGCGGCGGCTCGCTGCTCGTCCTGCTCACGCCCGAAGCGCTGCGCCTGGTGGACGTGCAACAGGCGCTCGCCAAGTCGAGCATCGCGCTGTTCGTGGTGGAAGATGCTCACTGCGCGTCGGAAGCTTCGCACGAGCTGCGTCCGTCGTACGCCGAGCTCGCCAGCACGTTGCTTGGCTTCGATTCACCGCCCGTCATGGCCGTGGCTCGCGTCGCCACCAGCGCCGTACGCCGCGACATCCGCGAGCGCCTCGGCCTGAGCGCGCCCGTCACCGTGCAATCCGCCCCCGTGCCTGAAAACTTGAAGCTCGTGACCAAGCTCGCGCGGGGTGAAGGGCGGCAAGCCTCGCTCGTGCGCTTGGTCGAGCGCTTGGAGCTACCAGGCCTCGTGTTCTGCGGCACGCCTCACGATGTAGACGGCGTGTACGCCGCCTTGCGTGGCGCGGGCATTGCCGCGCATCGTCATCACAGCGGCATGACACCCATTGATCGCGCCGCTGAGCTGCTCAACTTCACGCTCCCCGGGCAGCGCTCGGTCATGGTCGCGCTGAGCGCGTTCGCGCCCCAGAGCGGGCTCCCCGGGATCGGCGAGCCCATCGACGGCTTCGGGCGTGGCCCTGGAAAGCGAGATCTCCGCTTCGTGGTGCACTACCAGTCGCCGGCCTCGCTCGAGCAATACCTGCGTGAAATCCAACGTGCTGGCCGCGATGGCAAGCCCGCGCTGTGCGTGCTCTTGCACGAGTCCAGTCACCGCAGCCTGCATGAAGTGATGCTCGCCCAGCAGCGCTTCAAAGCCACCCATTTGGCCGAGCTTGGTCGTGCCCTGGAAACCCCAGCGTTGGAGGGGCGTACGGTCACGCTCGAGGCGCTGGCCCTGAGCACCGGTCAAAGCCGGCGCACGACGGATCGGCTGACGGCGCTGCTCGCTGACGCGGGCCTCGTCTCGCGCACTGGAGGCTGGGTGCGCGTGCTGTGCACCGCTCCGGAGCTAGATGAAGGTTGCCGACGCCTGGGCGCGCAGCTCTACGCCCTGCGCGAGCGGGACGCGCGGCGCCTCGCGTCCGTCAGCGCGTTCGCCGAAGCCACCGAATGTAAGCTCTCTTGCCTCAATCAATACTTGGGCGATGGCGTGTCCGAGCCGTGCGCTCGCTGCAACGCGTGCCTGCCCGAGCTGCTCGCTCCGACGCAAGAGTCGCTCCTGCCGCAAGCGGCAACGCGCCGCGCGGTCGTGCAAGAGTTCTCGGTGCGTTCGGTTGCCCACTCACACTCAGGGGTGGTGCCAAGTGACGCGCACGGAAGCAGCGCTGCGCTGAGCGCGAAGCTTGCCGATCTCGGCGGCGGCAACACAGTCACCCACAAGTAGTTCCGCATCCGCGTCGGAAAATTCCGCGGCGAGCGCGAACCGCGCGCAGCGAGAGCAACGAAAGCGAACGCGCGCGCTCGGTGCAAGCCGCGCGTGACGGATCGAACGGGAGCGCTGCGCGGGTTTGTCCTTCCAACTCCGCGTGCATTTGTGCCACTTTGTGCGCACAATTGTGGAACCGTTCCCGGTCCGCCATTTGCCCGGTTTCAGGAAGAACATCCTCGATGCGCGTCCTTCTCGCTAACGCTGGCCTCGTTGCCGGCGGTCTGCTCTCGCTCGGCCTCGCCGCCTGCGGCGCTCCGCACAACTCAGATCTGTTTCGAAGCAGCGGCACCCTCGGCGAGAGCGGAGCAGGCAACGCAAGCGGCGCAGCGGCTTACCCGAACGCGGGCGGCGCCGGTGTCAGCGCGGGCAAGCCGGAAGGCGCCGGGGGCGACGCCGACGACTCCGGCGGCGAGAGCTCGGCTCCCCCGAACGGCGGCGCGGGGAGCGCGGCCGGCGCCTCGCCCAACGGCGGGGCGAGTGGTGGCGGCGCGACTGGTGGCGGCGCGAGCGGTGGCGGCGCGAGCGGCGGTTCAGCGCTCGGCGGCAGCGCGGGCAGCTTCAGTGATTGCGCTCAATTCGGGGCCGATGCCACTTACTTCCCCGACACGCAGCATTGCTACCTCGTGGTGCACGAGCTCGCGACGTTCACCGCGGCGCAGGCGCACTGCAAGACCCTGGGCGGGCACCTCGTCACTCTCGCGAACGAAGCCGAGAACGACTTCGTGTGGGGCCTGAACAGCGAAGAGCACTGGATCGGCGCGGACGATGGCAAGGGACCGAACAACCCCGAGCCAGGCACGTTCAGTTGGGTCACGAACGAACCGTTCACGTACACGAATTGGTCTTCGAACCAGCCTAACACCAGCGATACCGATTGCGGTGACAGCGGGCTCATGGCCCATTGCTATGAGCACTGCGCGTTCCAATGGACCGGCGGCGAGCACGACGGCCAATGGAACGACCGCTTCTGCTTGCACACCATCGCCGCCGTGTGCGAGCTCGAAGCCGCGAAGTGAGCAGTTAGAACGCGATCTCGCTGCCCGAGTAGTGCAGGAATTTGCCGGACTGCTCGAGCGTCAGCCGCGAGATCAGCTCGGCACACGCGGCCGCGGATTCCTCGGGCGCCAGGTGCGCGTTCGGGCCGCCGAGCTCGGTGCGGACCCAGCCTGGATCCAGGGCCACGACGCACACGTGGTCGCCCTTGAGATCGAAGCTTTCGGTGATCGAAAGCATGTTCAAGGCAGTCTTCGACACGCCATAGGCGTAAAAAATGCCGTTGTCTTTACCTGCCATGGAGGCGACACCGGAGCTCACGTTCACGAGCCGCGCTGGCCGCTCGGCGCTGGCGCCGGCGCGAAGCAACGGAGCGAACTCCTGAGCCACGCGCAGCGGCCCAATCACATTGGTCTCGAAGGTGTCACGCACCTTGTCCAGATCGACCGAACCGAGCCGTGCATCGTGCGGGAAAGGAGAGACGCCCGCCATGTTGACCAGCACGTCCAACTTGCTGACCTGACTCGACACCTGACGCTGCGCTTCTCGAACCGAAGCGTCCGAGCCCACGTCGAGCTGGACGATCGTGAGCCGCGCCCGCTGTTCGGCAGGCAAATCGCCGAGGGCGCCTTGCTTGTCGGGGTTTCGGACGCCGGCAAACACGCGCTGCCCGAGCTCCAGAAAACGACGGCTGAGCGCCAGCCCAATGCCGCGGTTCGCGCCGGTGATGAGGATATTTTGCATGACGCGCGCAGCCTAGCAAAAATGTGGAACCAGTACCAGGTTTGGCGCCCTGGCCGCTCGCAGGCCCCGGTCAGCGCACGATCTGGAAGCTGGGCGGCGAGATGCGCTCACTCTTGCAGCGCGGGCAGCGGCTCGGGCGGCTGTGTCGCTCACGCTGCGTGAATTCGAAGCCGCACTTGATGCAATGCGGCGCGCACTTCTGCAGCTGCTCGCCGCTGTGCGTGAGTGAATGCTCCAAGTGCCGCAGGTGCTCGGCGACCTCGCGCTCTTGCACCGAAGCGCGCACCGAAATCTCGTGCGCGGTGAGCGACGAGCCACGCAGTGCCTGCGCAATCCGCTCCCGCACGGTGCTGGTACTTTCCACGTTCGCCTCCGGGTGCCTCGAGCCACGGTGGGACATGAGGGAGAATGCTAGACCTTCGGAGGCCGGGCCACGAGCCTTCTCTCCAAGCTGCCGATATCGCGAACGATCTCGGCACCAAGCCTGTGGGGCGAGGGCCGCCCTGGCGCCCGCCCCGATGCCCAGCCAGCCGACATCACGTTCCTGTTTCCGGTGAAGGACGGCCCTGCGCCGAGCTTTCGGCTGACGCAAGGCGGTCTGCCGCGCACGGCGACACGTGTGCCCCTCAGCCGTCCAGCCGCTCACTGACCGCGCGCGCGAACTCCGTGGTTCCGAGCGAGCCCCCGATGTCCCGCGTCTTCTGGCCATCTTCCAGGGCACGGTCATAGGCGCGGCGAATGCGCTCACCCGCCATGCGGCACACCTCGTCCCCGCGCGTGTCGGCGATGTGCTTGAGCATCATCGTCGAGCTCATCAACAAGGCCAGCGGATTGGCCAAATTCTTGCCCGCGATGTCCGGCGCGGAACCGTGCACAGCTTCGAACACCGCGTCATCGTCACCGATGTTCGCACCGGGGGTGACACCAAGGCCGCCGACCAAACCCGCGCACAGATCGGAGCAAATATCCCCGTACAAGTTCTCACACATCACGATGTCGAACTGCTTCGGATCTTGAACCATGCGCATTTGCGCGGCATCGATGATGACTTCTTCGTACTCGATGTTGGGGTACTCGATTTTGTGCACCTTGCGCGCTTCGTCGAGCAGCATGCCGTCGCTCATTTTCATGATGTTCGCCTTGTGGAACACGCTGATCTTCTTGCGCTTGCGGTGCGTCGCATAGCGAAACGTCCAGAGCGCGATGCGGCGGCAAGCAACGCGCGTCGCGACTTTCATGCTGACGACCACGCCATCCGTGATCAGGTTCTCGATGCCGCTATAAAGGCCCTCGGTATTTTCACGCACGATCACCAGGTCGACGTCGTCGAAGCGAGTTTTGACGCCGGGCATGTTGCGGATCGGGCGCACCGCGGCGTACAGGTTCAGCGTGCGGCGCAAAGCCACGTTCACCGAGCTGAAGCCCTTGCCGACGGGCGTGGTGCACGGCCCTTTGAGGGCGATGTGATGCTGCCGGATCGCGCTCAACGTGGACTCGGGCAAAGTGTCACCGAGCTTGAGATCGAGTGCGGTCTGCCCTGCGTGATGCGTCTCGAAGTTCAGGGGCGCCTTGGCCGCCTCGAGCACGCTGAGCACCGCGTCGCTCACTTCCGGTCCGATGCCATCACCAGGAATCAACACAGCCGTGTGGGTGGTCATGTGTCCTCGTTAGTACAGAACCCGTGACACGGGGAGGCTCGAGGCCGGAAATCGAGGCGAGCTGCAGCGCGGAAGCGCGCGTGAATTGAAGCGAATTGTCCCAGTCGCGCGGGCCGGGCAGTATGCTGCGCAGAAATGGCAATCCGAGCAGTGATCTTCGACTGGGGCGGCACCCTGTCGGAGTACGCCGACATCGAGCTTTATGACATGTGGAAGCTCGCGGCCGACCACTTGGCGCGCGCGACGGGCCGACCAGAAGCCGAGCTCACCTCGCAGTTGCTCGCGGCCGAGCTCCGTTACTGGGACGGAGTGAAGAGCTCCCAGCACACCGGCACGCTGAAGGACATCCTGGCCGCTGAGTCACGCGCGCTGGGCCTAGACGTGAGCGAGGCCGTCGTGAACGAGGCCGCGCAGCGTCACCTGGATGCCTGGACGCCGCACATCGTACACCACGCCGACGCGGTACCCGCCCTACGGGAGCTGCGTGCGGCAGGGCTGAAGCTCGGCCTGTTGTCGAACACGCACTGGCCAGAGGCGTTTCACGAGCACTTCTTGGAGCGCGACGGCCTGCTCGAGCTGCTCGACGAGCGCGCGTACACCTCGAACATGTCGCACAGTAAACCGCATCGCGAAGCGTTCCTGCACGTGCTGAATCGCTTGGCGGTGGCCCCAAACGAAGCGGTCATGGTGGGGGATCGGCCGATCGACGACGTGTGGGGCGCCCAGCAACTCGGAATGCGTGGCGTGTGGCGCCCGCATCCGGGCTCACCGCCGATCGGTGACGTCACGCCGGATGCGGTGATCAGCACGCTGAGCGAGCTGCCGGCTCTGCTGCAGCAGCTAACCCAAACTGCGCAGCACTAAGCTGTCGCCGGGAGCGGGCGGGGGCCCGAGCTCGGCCACGGCATGCAAGAGGCGCACGAGCTCTAGCGGCTTGGTGAGCACTGGCTGAGGTTGCTGCGCCAAGAACTCTTGCGCATGAGGAACCATCACGCCGCCGGTCAGGAACAGCATGCGCTGCGCGAGGTTCGGGCGATCGCTGCGCAGCCTGGTGTACAGCGCTTCGCCTCCGCCGTCGGGCATCATCACGTCGCACACGATGAGATCGACGGGATCGTCGCCGTCGAGCGTATCGAGCGCGTTCTGCACGCCGCTTGCGAGCACGACGTCGAACGCGCGCGAGAGCGTGCGCTGGGTGGCGCGGCGCACGACGTCGTCGTCGTCGACGAACAAGAGCCGTTGCCGGAGCGGCGGCAACGTGGTCTCCGAAGCGGGTTCCTCGCTGGGCTCGGACGCCGAGAGCAGCGACAAGCGAGCTTCGGTGCCGGCCCCTTCGCTGCTCTCGAAGCCGAGCGTGCCGCGCATGGCGTGCACTAGGCCGGCGGACACCGCGAGCCCGAGGCCGGTTCCTTTGCCGAGCGGCTTCGTCGTGTAAAACGGCTCGAATAGGCGTGCGCGCGTCTCTGCGCTCATGCCGGAGCCGTCGTCCGTGATCGTGATTTGAACGCGCTCGCCGCGCTGCTCGGCCGCGACGCGCACCGTACCGGTCTTCTGCGTCTCGGGGATGGCTTGGTAAGCGTTGACGAGCAGGTTGGTCAGCACTTGTTCGAGCATGTAGCGCTCGCCGCGCACACACAGCGCTTCGGGCACGTCGAGCTCCAGCTTCAGGCGCGCACCGCGCGTGCTCTCGGCGACGCGCACGGCGACGCGCACGGCGGCCGCCACCCGACACGCGCTAGTCGTCACTTCGTCGTGGGCGGCCGCGCGGCTCGCGTCCAACAAGCGACGTACGATGCGCTTGATGCGTTCGATGGCCATCATGCTGTCGTCGACCGCGCCGCTCACGTCTTGAAACGCGCCCCGCTGGGTCAAAGTCCGCTTCAAGAACTGCAAATTGCCCAAAATTGCCGAGAGCGGATTGTTGATTTCGTGCGCCACGCCAGCAGAAAGCTGCCCCAGCGCGCCGAGGCGCTCGGCCCGCACCAAGGCGGCTTGTGCTTCGGCCAACTTCTGCGTGCGCTCCTCGACTCGCGATTCGAGGGCGGCCTTGAGCGACTCGAGCAGCGTTGCAGACGCCACGAAGCGGCGCGTGATCGAGAAACCGAGCAGCCCGAGGGTGACGGCGAAAGAGATGCCGAGCAGATTCGGACCACCGTAGTGGCCCGAGGTCGCGAGCATGTCGTTGACCGCGCCGACCGTGATCACGCCCAGCACCCAGGCCGACAGACGAGCGCCGGGCAGCTTCTTGCGGGTGTCGATCACGACGCGGACGAACGTGATGAGCAAGGCCGCGCCGAACACCAGGTACGCCCCTTCGCCCCACGGGGTCGGGACCGGATCGTAGTAGCGGACGCCCAGCCACGGCACCTCTCGCACCTCTTGCACGGCGGAGTAAGCGAGGCCGGGCACCAAACCGCCGACACCGATCACGGCCAGTGCGGCCAGCACCACCTGATCCAAAAGCGTCAGCGAGTCACCCCGCCTGCGGCTCGCATACAGCGTCCACACGGCGATGTGCAGCGCGCCCGCGGTCGTCGAGATGTCGCCCAGGGTGACGCGCAGCTGCATCGACACCTCGGGCACGTAGGTCACCACATCGAACACGGAGAACAGGGCCGCCGAGCCGCCAATCAGCGCCAGCAGCCGCTCTTCCCGCCAGCCGGGCGCCATCGAGAACACCAGGGCCAGCATGGTCACGCCCAAGCCCACGCACGCCGCCAGGACGACGAAGATCAGGGGCAGGTGGTAAGCGTGCATGGAAGAACTAGCGCGGCCTGGGTAATCCTCAACATTAGCCCACTTCGGATCCCGTCTCAAAAGTGCAGGCCGAGGGGCCCAAAAGCCGGCGCCGATCCAATGTGGGCGAGCGAAATCGACGCTGAGGGGATCGAAAGTGATCAAAACGGGAGCCGCGCCCCATTGATCCAAGGGACGGTCGATCCGTCGGGAGGCAACGTTGATTTGGATCATGAAAGCAAGCGCAGCACTAGTCTTGGTGGGGGGCGTGTTGGCGGGCTGCGGGAGCTCGGACAAGCTGCTGGGGAGCGACGGATCGACCGTGATGTCTGGCGGGTCGGGTGGCGCGCCCGAAGTCACGTTTCCCCCCCGGGCCGTCCTTGGGGCGCCGTGCGTGCCCGCCGACGAATGGGTCTCCGACTTTCGTGGATTCTCCGTCAACGAAGTCAATATCGATGACCGCGCGCCCCAGTGCGAAACGAACTTCTGCATCGTCAATCACTTCCAAGGCCGTGCCACCTGCCCCTACGGACAAGTTGCCGACGCTGGCGATTGCCTGGTGCCGGACGGCTCGCAACCGGTGACGGTGTCAGTCGATGCGCAGCTAGTGTCTCGACAGGCCAACGTTGCCGCGGTTTGCAGTTGCCGCTGCGACGGCGATGGGCCAGGTCCGTACTGCACCTGTCCAGAATCGATGCAGTGCGAGCACTTGGTCGACGATCTGCATCTGTCGAATGATAGCTATCTGGCCGGTTCGTACTGCATCCCCAAGGGTTCTCAGTACGACTCGTCGATGCGCGATGGGCCGCTTTGCGTAGCACCCAACTGTGGACCGGCGCATCCCAACTGACCCGCGAGCGCTGTGCGCCGGTTGCCTGGCGGCGATCGGTGCACTGAGCTATTCCGTGCCGTGCGCGGCCCAGGACGCGCCGCGTGCGTCGCTCGTGGTGACGCGCGGCGATGGCGCGCAAGATTGTCCGGATGCGGCGCAGCTGGCCGAGCAAGTGCGTGCCGTGGCCGGAAGAAACGTGGTGAGCGTTGGGCTCGGCCAGCCCACGGAGACTTGGATTCAAGTGACGATTGCGCGCAGTTTCGGCAGCTACACGGCGCAGATCAGCACGCTCGGCGCACGCCATGGCACCCGCTCGCTAGAAGATTTGGGTCCCAGCTGCGCAAGCTTGGCGGATGCGATCGCCGTCACGATTGCGATTTTTCTCGATCCCTATGCAAACGGTCCGCTGCCGGAGCTGCTCTTCGTACCACCGCAATCAAGACCTGAGCCCCCCGCGCCGGCCCGCGTCGCCACCCCGCCTGCGGTGCGGGCGCGGTTTCCGCAATTGTTGCTCGCTGGCTCGGGTGGCGTCGCGTTCAATTTGTTGGAGCACAGCGAGCCACTCGTGAACGCGAGCCTGGGCACGCAGCTGAGCTCGCGTTGGTCCTTGGCGTTGGGGGGCGCGTTCGTGTTTCCGGACACGAAGGCGACCAACGGCGGAGAGATCGAGCTCGGCCTGAGCTACGCCTACTTGGCGGCGTGCGCGCGAGCTTGGGGGGATCCCGAAAGTGCGCGCATCGATTGGTGCGCGGCTCCGCTGCTCGGTTCGTTCGCCGGCTCGGGCAAGGGCTATCGCGAGACTCACGCCGAGCGTAGCGCGTGGTTTGCGCTGTCTTTGGGGCCCGAGGTCGTGTTTCCGGTCAGCCGCCATTTGAGCTGGCTGGTGAGTGCACAGGGCATTGCGCCGCTCGTTTCGCAGAGCTTCACGGTGCAAAGCGGCGGCGCGCGCAGCAACGCTTTTCGTTCGGCGGCAGTGGGCGGCGCGCTCTCGCTCGGCGTGCGGGGCGCACTGTGACTTCGTTCGAGGCGGCGTATCGTGAGCATTTCGCGTTCACTTGGCGCGCGCTGCGCCGCTTGGGTGTGCCCGAGCGTGATCTCGCCGACTCGGTGCAAGACGTGTTTCTGGTGCTGTATCGCAAATTCGACGAGCTGGATTGGGAAGGGCAGCTCACGAGCTGGCTGTACGCGGTGTGTTTGCGCGTGGCGAGCGATCGCAGGCGCAGCGCCATGCAACGGCACGAGCAGCTAGCGTTCGAGCCCGACTCGAGCGAGCGCAGCGAGACGGTACCCGTCCACGATCCGGAAAAAGAGCAGCTCAGCGAACGGCGCGAGCTGCTGGAAGCCGCGCTGGACGCGATGTCGCTCGAGCAGCGCGCGGTCTTCACGCTGTTCGAGCTCGAAGGCCGCACCGGCCAGGAAATATCAATGATTTTGCAGATCCCGGCACCCACCGTGCATTCCCGTTTGCGCTTGGGACGCGAGATTTTCCGACGCACCGTGGAGCGCGCCCGCGCCCGCGAGGTTTCCGAGTTACTGCGCACTGGAGGCGAGCGATGACCGAACTCAAGCATTTGCTGGATGACACGAGCGAGGCGGACGAGCTGGAGCGCTCGGTGTTGCGGGCGGGGCTCGCGGCAGATCCGCCGCCTGGCGCGGAGGACGCGGTGTGGTCGAGTATGCTCGGCGCGCTCGCGCTTGCGCCGATCCCGGCCGCGGCGAACGCGGTCAGCGCGACCAGCGTCAAGAGCGTCGTCACTGGCGCAGGCAAGGCGACCGCAGTTTGGCTCGGCGTGGGTAAGGGTTTCGTGGTTAGCCTGGCGCTTTACGGAGCAGCTGCGGGAGCGAGTGAGGTCGTCGCGCACTTCGAAAAGCCCGCGCCGCGCGCGACGATTGTTCCGACGCCTCCGACGCCTCCGACGCCTCCGACGCCTCCGACGGCCGCGCCGGCTCCGCCGTCGAAGTGGGTCGCAGCGACGATACCCCCCGAACAGCTACCCGCTGCGCCAGCTTCCGCGCCACCAGCGAGCGCGACGAACAGCGCGCACGGGGCGAACACGTTGCCTAGCCCGCCGCCGATAGCAGCCGAGCTGCCCTCGGTCGCGGCCTTTCCGGCCGTGGGCAATGCTCGCCCAAGTCAGCTGCAGGCCGAGGCGGCCGCGCTGCGCAGCGCGCGCGCCGAGCTGCGCGCGGGCAAGCTCGCCGATGCCTTCGCGACGCTCGAAGCATCGCGTCAAATGTTCTCCGCTCCTGCGCTCTATCAGGAGCGAGAAGCGTTGATGATCGAGCTGCTCTTTCGCGCTGACCAAGGCGCGACTGCCCAGCGACGCGCCGCCGCGTTTCTCGAAAATTTCCCGGACAGCCCGCACGCCGCCGCGATCCGCCAGCTCAGCGGTCGCTGATCCCGCCCCGCCAAACGCGCATCTTCTTTTCACCAGAACGTTGCGTGACGTCGACCGAGAGCTGGCACGCTCGGGGGCGCTTCGGGTGGTCATGGAACGGCGAAGTATTGCGTGCGCACCGGTGTGGCGATCGAGATGGGCGCTCGTGTGTCTACTCGGCGCGGCGTGCTCGCCAATCGGGCGCGTCGCCGTTCACGCCGGGCACGACGGCAACGACAACGCGGTGCTCGATGAAGCCGAGTTTCGTTGCGCGCGCGAGGCGATGCCCGCCGATAGTCCGTATCGTATGCCGCTGGCTCGCGAGGAGCCGGACCCTGCCCTCGCCGCGCGGCTCTCCGTGCTTCCGCCGCGTTCGCGCCGCGCAGTGCTGGCAGCAGGGCTCGAGCCTTTGCTGGCTCGGATCTTGGAAGCACGAGCCGCGTCCAACGAGCCGAGCCTCGAGCTCTTGGAACGCGAGCACGAGCTCGAGCTGCGGCTCAATGCGCTCAGCGCGCAAGTCTCGGCCGTGGAGTTCGAAGCGCGTTGCACCTCCGACATGATCGACAAAACCGCCTTGGCGTTGGGCCAGCGCGAGCAGGTGCGCCAATTGACGATCGCCGCGGCGTCGCTGGTCGTTGGCGCGGCGATAGGGACGGCCGCCGGCGCGTGGGCGCTCGTGGACGACGAATCGCACGGGCCAATCGTGCTCGGGATCGCTGGTGGCGGCGCGGCGACTGGCCTCGGCGCGATGGCGCTCACCCACGAGATGCATCCGATTCGCTTCGTGCACACGCCGAATCGACTCGAACCGCTGGAGCGAGGCAGCGACCCCGATCACCTGTATCCGACGTTCGTGTTTCGGATGCTCACGTTTCCGCAGCCTTCCGCGCAGCCGTCGCCGCGCGACGCGCTGCTCGCGGTCTGGCAACGCGAGCTGGACGAGACATTGCCGCCGAACGACGCGCCCGCGGCAAGCGCCTTGCTGCAGGGCTCGGGCGGCAGGTACGACGAGACACTGCTCGCCCTCCGCGCGCGGCGCTTCCAGCACCTGGAATTCAGCGTACAAGGCATTGCGCGCGATCTCGAGCTTTTGGACCGCTCGCTGGTCCGGCTGTTCACCATGCCGGGCTCTGCACCGGACAAGCCCCAGCCTTAGTACTACTTGGTCACTTCCGTCCCGAGATAGAGAGGCCGCGGCGGCCGTTGAATATTGGCCGTGCAGCGAGCCAGGACGTCCCGCGTCACCTCCGACTGTCGACGCAGCAGGCGCCCGGTCCCGCCGGCTCTCTCGTTTACTCGTGTCCGCTCGCGCCGATCTTGACCTGCTCCTGCTAAAGAACTGACTAAGTAGTGTTAGAGCCGGGGCTGCGAGTGCTTCGCTCTAGAACTTGTTGAATAGCCAGAACAACGAGCCCGCGAGCAGCATCGACACGGGAAGCGTGAGCACCCAAGCGAGCATCAGATTGCGCACGGTTTCGATTTGCAAACCAGTGCGATTCGCGGCCATGGTGCCCGCGACGCCGGAAGAGAGCACGTGAGTCGTGCTCACCGGTAGCCCGAAGGCGTCGGCCGCGCCGATCGTGGTCATGGCCACGAGCTCCGCGGAAGCGCCTTGCGCGTAGGTCAGGTGATCTTTGCCGATCTTTTCCCCGACGGTGACCACGATGCGCTTCCAACCGACCATCGTACCGAGACCGAGCGCGAGCGCGACGGCGACCTTGACCCAGGTAGGAATGAACTTCGTGGCTTCGTCCACGTGCTTTCGGTAGTTTTTGAGCGCGGCCGCATCGGCCGCCTCGAACTTCGGCATGCCGCTCTTGTCCATGATGCGTAGGGCGTCGCTCACCATGTACATGTCATTCCGAAAGTTGCGCACGTTCTCGGGTGGAACTTGCTTCAGCTCCTTGTAGCGAGAAAGGTCGTTCGAGACGCCTTCCACGATTTCTTTGATCGCAGGGACGGTCGCGGCCTCGAGCTGTCGCGACTGCAGGTAACGTTCGAGATCGGCGTGGGCATTGCTCGATTGCGCGCCTTTGCCGTAGCGGTCGAGCGTCTCCGCGGTCAGGTGTGACACGGCCACGAAGTCCTGCGTGTGGCTCGCGGGGACGGCGTGATTCAGCGCATAGGCGGTGGGCACGGTGCCGACCAAGATCAGCATGATGAGCCCCATGCCCTTCTGACCGTCGTTCGAGCCGTGCGCGAAGCTCACGCCGGTGCAGGTGAGCACGAGCAGGCAGCGGATCCACAAGGGCGGAGGCGCCGAGCCGTGCGGCGCCTCGTACAGCCGCTTGTCGGGCACGATTTTACGCAGCAACATGAGCAGCAGGGCCGCGCACACGAAGCCGACCACGGGCGAGAGGAACAAGGATTTGCCCACGTTGAGGGCCTGCGCCCAATCCACCCCACTGGTACCGGTCTTGGTGGCCATCAGTTGATTGGCGATGCCGACACCCAACACCGAGCCGATCAAGGTGTGCGAGCTGGACGAGGGCAAGCCGAGATACCAGGTGCCCAAGTTCCACACGATCGCCGCGGCCAGGAGCGCGAAGACCATGGCAAAGCCGGCGCCCCCGCCGACTTGCAGGATGAGCTCGACGGGCAAGAGGCTCACGATGCCGAAAGCGACGGTGCCCGTGGACACCAGTACACCGATGAAGTTCCAAGTGCCCGACCAGATCACGGCGGCGTGTGGGTTGAGTGAGTGCGTGTAGATCACGGTCGCGACCGCATTGGCCGTGTCGTGAAAGCCGTTCACGAACTCGAAGCCGAGCGCCACCAAGAGCGCGATGCCGAGCAGCAGGTACGGCATGATCGAGACGGACTTGGGCACCGAGCCCAGATCCCCCAAGAGTTGCATGATGACGTAGCTGAGCCCGGTGACGAGCACGATGCCGAATGGCAAGAGCACCCATTTGCCGGGGCCCTTGGCCAGCTTGTGATCGAGCGAAACGTGTTCGGGGGCGTTTTCGCTTTCAGAGACGTGCTCGCTCGGTTCGAGCGCTGAATTGGCGACTGTCATGGTTGTCCCTCCTGGCCCGCACCGCGCTACGGCCGGAGACAACCCTATCCGAGAGTGCCGCGAGGCTCGGTGTCAGGTGAGTGAAATGATCGCGCTCGAAAGTGTTCGGGGCCGGGCGAGTGACGTGCCGCACTGGCGCACGCAAGCTCCCGCGAGGCGACCCCCAAAAATGGCCACGCGCTGGAAACAAAGCGACGCGGAGCGTTCAGCGCTCAGTGCTCGACACTCAACGCTCAACGCTCAACGCTCAACCATAAACGCGCGGCACGAACATTTCCTTTTCGATCGGATGCCGCTCGTAGTTCGGGTTGAACTTGCGCTCGGGCAGAGACACCACCTCCTGCGGCACTTCCTTGTACGGGATTTGCTTGAGCAGGTGATCGATGCAGTTGAGGCGTGCGCGGCGCTTGTCGTTGCCTTCGACGATGTACCAGCGCGCCTCGGGCGTGTTGGTGCGCTTGAGCATCTCCTCTTTGGCTGCGGTGTAGTCTTCCCAGCGCACGCGCGACTGGAGGTCCATCGGGCTCAGCTTCCACTGCTTCATTGGATCGTGAATGCGGGTCAAGAACCGCAGCTGTTGCTCTTCGTCCGAGATCGAGAACCAGTATTTGAGCAAAGTGATCCCGGAGCTCACGAGCATGCGCTCGAAGTGAGGCGCATCCACGAAGAACTGTTCGACTTGGTCGGCCGAGGCGAAGCCCATCACGCGCTCGACGCCAGCGCGGTTGTACCAAGAGCGATCGAAGAGCACGATTTCGCCGCCGGCCGGCAAATGCGGCGTGTAGCGTTGGAAGTACCACTGCGTGCGCTCGCGCTCGGTCGGTGCGGGCAGGGCGACCACGCGGCACACCCGCGGGTTGAGGCGCTGGGTGATGCGCTTGATGGCGCCGCCCTTACCCGCCGAATCACGCCCTTCGAACAGCACCACGACTTTCGCACCAGTCGCCGCGACCCAAGTCTGGAGCTTGATCAGCTCGCGCTGCAGCTCGAGCAGGTGCTTGAAATAGTCGCCGCGTTCGATGGTCGGCGGGTGGTCGTGCTTTTTGACTTTGGCGACGGCCTCGGACAGCGTCGCGTCGCCGAGCTCGAGCTCGTAGTCTTCGTCGAAGCTGTCTTCCAGCTCCGCTTTCAACCAGTTCTTCGCCGGATCGTTGCTGTTGTTCGTCATCGGGTCGCGATGCTCGATTTGGCGCAAGCTCCGGTCAAGCAACATGCTCGTGGCGAAACAGCCGGGCGAATCGCCGGCCAGGCACTGGCGATCGCCAGCCTGCACAGCCCGCTTTTACCGCTCGGTGCGCTCGGCACGACCACTGCTCAAGTGAGCCGGCATGCCCGACGGTGCACACACCACAGCCATCTGCGGCCCTGAGCTCGGCCTCGCCGTGGCCGAAGCCAGCACGCTCATCGGGCTCGACGCCCATCCGATCCAGGTCGAGGTCTCGTCGACACGCGGGCCGTCGTTCTTTCAATTGGTCGGCCTGGCCGAAGCCGCCGTGCGCGAAGCTCGGGTTCGCGTGGCCAGCGCTTTGGCGCGGCTGGGCGTGCTCTTGGACGAGTACGCCATCACCGTCAATCTGGCGCCAGCGGACGTGCGCAAGGGCGGGGCTGCGCTGGACTTGGCGATTGCAGTCGGGATCTTGGGCGCGGTCGGCATCGTGCCGGTTCACGCGCTCGAGGGCGTGCTGCTCGTCGGTGAGCTCTCGCTCGACGGCACGTTGCGCCCGGTGCGCGGCCTGTTGCCGCAGCTCGATGGCGCGCGCTCACGCGGCATTCGCTGCGCGGTGGTGCCCTGTGGCAACGCCGCGGAGGCCGGCCTGGCCACGGGCATCGCCGTGTTTCGGGCGGATTCGCTGGCCATGCTGGTCGCGCACTTGCTCGCCGAGCGTGAGCTGCCGCGTGTCGCGCGCACCGAGTTCAAGCCCGAGTTTCCGGCTTCGCGCTTCGATTTGAGCGACGTACGCGGCCAAGCCAGCGCGCGCCGTGCGCTCGAGGTCGCCGCCGCGGGCGGGCACAACTTGCTGATGATGGGACCACCGGGCAGCGGTAAGACCATGCTCGCGCGCCTCTTGCCGAGCTTGCTGCCGGCATTGCGCTTCGACGAGGCCATCGACTGCACGGCCATTCACAGCGTGGCCGGTCTATTGCCGAACGATCGCGGCGTGGTGTGCGAGCGCCCGTTTCGTGCGCCTCATCACTCGGTCAGTGAGGCGGGCTTGGTGGGCGGGGGGGACGTGCCGCGGCCCGGTGAAGTGAGCCTCGCCCACCACGGGGTGTTGTTCTTGGATGAGCTGGCTGAGTTCAAGCGTTCGGCGCTGGAGGCGCTTCGTCAGCCGCTGGAAGATGGCTTCGTGCACATCGCGCGGGCTCGGGCGCGAGCGCGCTTCCCGGCCCGCCCCCTGCTGATCGGCGCCGTCAATCCCTGCGCTTGCGGTTACTACGGGCACCCGCGCGTGCCGTGCCGCTGCGGCGAGCCGTCGCGCGACCGCTACCGCGCGCGGCTCTCCGGTCCGCTCCTCGATCGTTTGGATATTCACGTGTCCGTGCCGCCAGTCGAGGTCTCCGCGTTGGTGCGCATCGAAAAGGGTGAAAGCTCGGAGGCCGTGCGGGAACGCGTGACTCGAGCGCGGGCGGTGCAACAGCAGCGCGCACGTCGGCTGAAGCTGCAGCAGGGCCTGAACGCGCTGCTGTCAGGGGCCGATCTGGAGCGCGTGGTGACGCTCAACGGGCAGAGCCGCAAGTTGATCGAAGCCGCCGTGAACCGGCTCGGGCTCTCGGCGAGAGCGTTCACCAAGGTCCTGCGCGTCGCGCGCACCATCGCCGACCTCGAGGGGCAGGAAGACGTGCGCACCGAGCACGTCGCAGAAGCCATCCAAGGCCGAATCTTGAGCCCGGCCTCGAGCCGCCTGGGTTGAGCGCGGCACGTACGCAAAGTTTGGGCTCGCTCGCCATCTCGGGGTGCGTGGACCTGATCGCAAATGAAGGCAGACAAAGAAGGCAACCATGAGTGAAGACAAGAAAACCCAAAAACGAGAAGCTTTGCGTCAAGTCGTGCAAGGTCTCGAAAAAACCTACGGCCAAGGCACGATCATGCAGCTTGGTAGTAGCAGCCCCGAACCGATCGCGGTGATCCCGAGCGGAGCCTTGGTGCTCGACGAGGCGCTCGGGGTCGGCGGCTACCCGCGTGGGCGGGTGGTCGAGATCTTTGGTCCTGAGTCGAGCGGGAAGACCACGCTCACCTTGCACGCCATTGCCGAAGCGCAAAAGGCGGGTGGCGTCGCGGCGTTCATCGATGCCGAGCATGCTTTCGATCTGCGCTACGCGCGCGGCATTGGCATCGACTTGAAGGCCCTGCTCATGTCGCAGCCGGACTGCGGCGAACAAGCGCTGGAGATCGCCGAAGCCCTGACGCGCTCGGGCGCGGTCGATCTCGTCGTGATCGACTCGGTGGCGGCTTTGGTGCCGAAGGCCGAGATCGAGGGTGACATGGGGGATTCACACATGGGCTTGCAGGCCCGTTTGATGAGCCAGGCCTTGCGCAAGCTGACGGCGATCGCAAACAAGACGGGGACGACGCTGATTTTCATCAATCAGCTGCGTCAGAAGATCGGCGTCGTATTCGGCAATCCGGAAACGACCACTGGGGGCAACGCGCTCAAGTTCTACGCCAGCGTGCGCTTGGACGTGCGCCGCGTGGGTAAAGTGACACTCGGCGAAAACGTGGTCGGCAACCGAACTCGGGTGAAAGTCGTCAAAAACAAGTGCGCGCCGCCCTTCACCGAGGCCGAGTTCGACATTCGCTGGGGCACGGGCATCGACACCGGCGCAGATTTGGTGGAAGCCGCGACACAAGCCGGAGTCTTGGAGAAGAATGGCTCGCACTTCATGTTCGCGGGCAAGAGCGTCGGGCAAGGGCGGGACAAGACGCGGGATCTGATCTTGACCGATCCGGTCTTGTTCCAGGCTGTGCGCAAGAAGACGCTCGAGCTGTTGCCCTCGCAGGCGCATCGTCTGGCCCAGGGCGGCACCATCGACAAGGCCGACAAGATCGACAAGCCGGACAAGCCGGACAAGAAAAGCGCCGCCTGAGGCGAGTTGCAGAGGCCCCGGCGCGTCGCGTTCCGGGGCCGGCCGTCTCAGCACAAGCTCGCAAAGGAAGGACGCCGAGGGCCCCTTAAGCTGAGTGCCCAGTGCATCACCCACGCGAAGAGCTTCGATGCCCCAGGTGGCCCCTCACGCTGCTTTGGTGCGCGCTGAGCCTCTTGTTCGTGCTCAGCCTGGGCCGCCACGCGCTCGCGCATGCCAACGGAGTGGGCACCGGCGGGTGCGGCGGCTGCCACACCGGCGGCAAACCAGCCACCGTAACCATCACAGCCGACCCGATGGCACTGAGCCCAGGGCAGATGACTACGTTGACGATCGCCGTGTCGCAGACCAATGGCACCAGCGCTGGCTTCTACTTGGATTCGAGCGGCGTGGGCACGTTCAGCATCGTGGACTCGGGCACCAAGCTGATGGGCTTGGGCGTCACGCAAACGAAGCCGCGCGTCGGCAGCGGGGGAACCACCACGTTTCAAGTCGGTTGGACCGCTCCCAGCACACCCGGCGGCGTCGCCTTTTCCGTCTGGGCAAACTCTGCCAACGGTGACGGGCGTTCGAGCGGTGACGGCGAGGGCGTCGGCGCGTTCAGCGTTGCCTTCGGCTGCACTGGCAGCAAATACTATCGCGACGCGGACGGGGACGGCGTGGGCGCACAGTCTTCTGGCGTGCTCGTCAATTGCAGCTTGCCGCAGAATTACTCAGCGCAGGGCGATGACTGTAACGACAACGACCAAAACGTTTACCCCGGCGCCGCCGAAGTCTGCGATGGCTTGGACAACGATTGCGACGGCCAAATCGACGAAAACCTGCCCCAAACCTCGTATTGCGCCGATGCCGACGGTGACGGTCACGGCGTGAGCGGCTCGGCGACGGTCGTCGGTTGCAAGCCTCCGTTCGGCTACGGGCTGTGCGACAACGACTGCAACGACAAAGATCCGAGCGTCTACCCGGGCGCGCTGGAAACTTGCAACAACCGGGACGACAACTGCAATGGCCGCACCGACGAGGATGCGCGGGCGGTCTGCGGTCTCGGTTGGTGCGCTCGCAACGCTCAAGGTTGCACAGACGCGTGCATCCCTGGTCAACCTCGCGCCGAGGTATGCAACGGGTTCGATGATGATTGCGATGGGGTAGCGGACAACGGCTCGAGCTTGCAACTGTGCGGGCGCTCGGACCTCGCTTGCCGCGACGGCATGTGTAGCGCAGGCGGAGACGCCGAAGCGAGCGGCGGCGGAAGCGGTGGGGGCGCCGGAAGTGGCGGAAGCGGCGCGGGCGAGCATGTCGTCGTCGACGCTGCCGCGAATTCCAATACTTCCGGATCTTGCGCAGTTGGCCTTGGGTCTAGGCGCACGGGGGCGTCGTACTGGCTCCCCGCGCTCGTCCTTGGCGCGCTCCGAAAAAGGCGGCGGCCCTCGAGCGCCGTTGCTCGCTCAGGGTGTTAGCGGACCATAAGCGAACAGGCCTTGGTCGGGGCGCTCCGGCTGCGAAGAAGCGGAGTACACGAACCAAGTGCCCTCAGCCGTTTGGATGATTTGGGTGTTGATGTCCGGCTGCTCGCGCAAAATTTGGGGTTTGCCCGACGCCCCAGCGAGCTTCGTGTACTCGAGCCAAAACGTCGAAGAGCTGGCGTCCGAGCCCTTGAAGAGCACGAAGTCGTCCCCGGCGAGCCAATAGTCGAGCACGTGATCGCCGAATTGAAATCTGCTCCCGCAGTCACCCGGTCGCGCAAGAAAACCCTGTTCCGAGCGCGTGCCAGTCCGCTTGCGCTCGATCCAGGCCACCCACGCCGCGCTGTCGGTGAACTCCGCGTAGTAGCTCTCCGCCTTGCTGTCGGCCGTGAGCTGACAGGTTGCAGCCCCGTCGTTGTGCGCGATGACGACGACTGGGTTGTCTTTGATTGGTGTGAAGTAGAGCGTGTGCCGTAGATCCGGCGAGACGTTGACGCTGGTCGCGCCGCGCTGGAGTTGAAAAGCTCGCTCGGGGACGCGTGGCTCGAGCATTACCAGGGGGGCGAGCGAGACGTCCGGAACGCCGGCAACCGCGACGAGCCCCCGATCTTCTGCCCGGAAGCTCAGGTCGAAAGTGCCGATCAGCTCGAACGAGCGCACGAGCGGCGTCAGCTCGACGCTGCCCTGACCGCTCGGGAAATCGGCCATGCGCAGAGTGCCAGTCCCGACTATCCCCGAGCTTCGCTGGTAGTCCGACAGGTAATAGATGCTCTGCCCGTCGTGCGCGATCTCCCACTCGGATGCACTGCTCAGGATTGTCGACGCTGCGGCGACCCCCGCCTCGGGTACGTGGATGATTCGTACGGTCTCGGGCTCACCGAGCGCCGCGACGCTCGAGTACGCGAGGTATTGCCCGTTGGGCGAAAAACGCAGGCGAAAGCTTTGATCGTCGGGCGCGTGCATGACGTGCGCGGCGAGGGGTAGCTGAGCTTGATCGGCATCCGTGAGCACACCGACCAGCAAGTCGAACTCGCGATAGTAAGGGGGCGCCAGGAGGTCATTGAAGTCTTTTTCGATCAGCGCGTTGCTGATGCAGGCAACCGAGCTCGAACGAGGGTTCGCAAAGCAAAACACGCCGTGCTCCGTCAACTTCGCGGCCTTCTGCCAGCCTGGGCGCCAGGCCCAGATCCCACCGTCATAGGGGTCGCGTTTCGTGGCTGGGCCGGAGTGAAAGATCAGCGTGTCCCCTTCGAAGCGTTGCACCACGGGCTGCGAATCTCCCCAAAACTGATAATCGACCCACAAGTCACTGCTGAGCCGCAAGCAATCTGGCCTGCTGCCGTCGCAGGCGATGGGCGCGTCCGCCGCGATTGCGCGCGTGAAATTCACGACCCACAGCTCGCTGCTCGTGCTCGTGAGGGTTCGGCTGATGGCGCACCAGCGATCGCCGGTTTCCGCTTCAGCGTTCGTGCAGCTGTCGCGCAGATTCCCGACGAGCGCGAATGGACCGGCCACCAAGCGGCGATTGAGCGTTGGGTCCGCTAGCTCCCTTTCGAGCTCGGGGCTGCTGGCGGCGCCCCCGACGGTTGGCGCCGAGCCCCCGGGGACTAGCGCAGCGCCCCCGCCCTCGGTCTGGGCTCGTGCCCCGCCGCTGGCGGCTCCAGCGCGCCCATCCGAATCGGAAGACAACGAGCTCGCAGCAGGCGGGCCACAGGCCCCGGCCGAGCAGAGTAGCAATCCAAAGTAGGATCTATGCATCGAGTTTCGCTTCATCGTCTGCTCCTTTCGGGTGCAACGAGCTCGATTGCCCAAGCAAGCGTTCAGCAAGCCAAGGGGGACCGTGCGAGCAACCTTTCTGTTCTTGGCGAGGCGCTGCGTTCGAATCGCGGCAAAGCCGGCGAGACATCGACCCTTTACTCATCTGATGGCGTTACGAAGCCGAAGCCAGCGCGATCGCTCCGCGATCGTAGCGTTCTTGATCTGCGCCGCCGGTCTCGGTTCGTGCTTGCCCGCCTGCTCGGCGAGCGAGCCTGAGGCGGTTGCGGTCGGAGGCCAGCCGGCAGCAGGCGCTCACCCCACGGCAGGCAACGCAGCTCTTTCCGCTGGCGGCGCCGCCAATCAGGGCGGAGCATTGCCCATCGTTGCTGGGGCCGGGCCAGCGGGTGCGGACAACGGTGGTGCGGGCGCCGGCTCAATCGCCGGCAATGGCGCGGCCGAGCCGCCGGGAGGTGCAGGTGGAAGCATCCCCGTGGCTGGAGCGAGCTCCGGCGGCGCGGGAGCAACGAGCAGCGCTGGAGCGGCGGCCGTTGATTTGTTCAATGGCACGGACCTGACGGGCTTCAACGTATACCGGCAAAACGCGGAGAAGGCCCCGGGCACGCTGCTCACCGGAGCGCAGGCAACGGCCGTCTTCAAGCCAGAAAACGGCATGATCCACGTGTATGCGGATGCTCCGGATCAGTCGACACAGGTGCACTACACGCTCGTTACGGTGAAGTCCTACAGCAAGTACAACCTGTATTGGGAGTACAAGTGGGGCACCAAGAAGTTCGCTCCGTATACCGACCTGACGAAATATCCGCGAGACGCGGGCGTGCTTTGGCACCTGCACGGGGACATCACGCAGCTCTGGCCGTCTTCCATCGAGTTTCAGAACAAGCTCGGCTCCACTGGGGATGTGTTCGCGTTGTACGCGCGGTGCACGTCGCCCGGAGCGCCAGGCAACACCGCCATCTTCGCGGAAGGTGGAGCCCCGGTTTTGGTCGACGGCTCCAATGGTTTCGTTCAGCACGGCCGCAGCGCCAACTTCGAAGTCGCTGACGGTTGGACTCCGCTGATCCTGCAGGTCAATGCCGACAGCGCCGTCTACACGGTCAACGGCCACGTGGTCAATCGCGTCTCGAAGGTAACGACCGCCAATGGGGCTGCGGTCACCTCGGGGCCGATTGCTTGGCAAGCCGAGCAGGCCGAAGTGTTTTACCGCAACTTGCGTATCGAGGTTCTTCCGTGAGGGTTCGATGAGGCATCTGCACTGCGAATTGATCTGCGTCCTGTCACTCGGCTTGGGCGTGGGGTTGGCCTTCAACCAGGCCGCGTGTACGCCCGCAACCTCGGATGAGCCGCTTCCAGTTGGGCCCTCCGGTGGTTCCGAGTCAAGCGCCGCCGGCACCTCGGGAGGGCCCGTCATGAGTGCCGGCGCCGGCAATGAGGTGAGCGCCGGCGGCAACCCAAGCCAAGCCGGCGCCGCTCAAAGCGGAGGAGGTTTGACCGAAGCCGGAGGCACGTCCGCGGTGGGCGGCGGCGGAACAACGCCGAGTGGCGCGGCAGGCCTCGCGGGAGGCGGCGAAGTGGGCGGAGCCGGGGCACCTGCCGCCAATGGCTGCAACTGGGTGAAGGGCTCCGACAACAGATGGAGCATGAATGCGGCAGCCGCGGACAAAGTGGTGCTGTTCGACGGAGCAGACCTCAGCCAATGGCACCGGCTCAATCAGCCGACCACGGCCGCCCAATGGAAAGTCTTGCCCGGCGGAATGATGGAGGTAGTGCCGCAGCCAACGCCCACCAACATCCAGAGCAACGCCAAGTTCGACGACGTGTGCTTGCACGTCGAGTATTGGACGCCCGCGTACGCCTCGGGGGTCGGCGTGCAAATGCAAGGCAACAGCGGCGTGTACCTCAAGAGCGCCTATGAGATGCAGGTGCTCGATACATCCATGCTGGGCAAGCTGATCGACGGCTGCGGCGCAGTGTACAAAGTCTCGCCGCCGCTCGTCGTCGCGTGCACCCAGCACGAGACGTGGAACACCTACGAAATCGAGTTCAAGGGCTCGGTCTGGGACGCGAGCACGCCGCCCAACAAGACGAAGAACGCGGTCTTCGTGCAAGTCGCGCTCAATGGCCAGTTGGTGCAGCAAAACGTGACGCTCAACCCGCCGGGTGGCTTTACCGAGGCAGGCATCCCGGATGTTGCCGGCCCGCAGCCGATCGCGCTCCAGGACCACCGAGATTACGTGCGCTACCGAAATATCTGGGCGACCGTTCCGCACTATTGACAGAAGTTCGCCCGTGGCCCCGCGCTCGGCCGCTGTGCGCGCCACGAGGCACCGCTACCAAGCGATGCCTCGCGGCGACGCAGACGCAGCATTCGAAGTGCTGCCCTGCGAATGCTCCAACACCGCTTCAACGACGATCCGAAAATAGGAGATCCGCATGCCCAACTACCGACGTCGCCCGAGGAGTTGCGGGATGACGCGAGCGAATGGCGCCACCTCGGCAGCGCTCGCCGTCGCGTTGGCCGTGACAGCAGCCGCCAGCTCCGCCTTCGCGGACATCCCTATCACGCAATATGAGGGCTGGCAGCTCAGCACCGACGGCCGAGTGAACACCTACCTGAGTGTAGCGGCTGGAACGGCATCGAAGGGACAAGAGGAGACGGGCGCTGGCACCGCTGACACGGCCGACTCGAATGATGGCTTGCATTCGACGCGCATTCGCAACGGCTTCATGATGAGCATTCTCGGATTTTCTCTGCAAAAGCAGGTCCACCCGAACTTCAAAGTAACGACACGGGTCGCGCTGTGGATGAACATCACGGGCAGCCGCACGAAGAACGCCGCCGCGCAGGTCGATCCGAGAGAGCTGTACGAAAAGATCGAGGGCAATTGGGGCAGCGTGTTACTCGGCAGTGACATGGCGCTCTTTGGACGCGGCGGGATCCTCGTGGATTACGACATCGCGCACAATTACGGGCTCGGTTATCCGTGCGGGATCAAAGACGCCAGTGGCGGCGGCTGCGGCATGGTTGGCTTCGGTGCCCCGTTTCCAGGGTACGAGCCCGGCATCGTCTACGGCACTCCTTCGCTCGGCGGCCTGCAGCTCTCCGTCGGGCTGTATGACCCAGCAACGATTGGCCATGCACAGTTGGATCGCGCGCCGCTTCCGCGCGTCGAGGGCGAAGCCAAGTTCGTCTATAAGGATGCGGTCCGCGTGTTCGCGAGCGGCTTCTGGCAAGTGCTCGAAGGCACGATCGCGGACACCTCACCCGCGGCCATGGGCAGGCTAAAAAATCTGCACACCGACGCCTGGGGCGCACAGGCCGGCGCGCTGCTTGCTCTCGGCCCCATCCAGCTCGGCGGCGCCGTTTACCAGGGCGCCGGCTTTAGCCCCATCACGTATCTCGAAGAGGGCTCGATCGCCGCGGATCCGACGGGGACGCTGCGCAAATCCCGCGGCGCGTTCGGCCTCGGGGCGGTCCTGATCGATGCGCTCGACCTCAAGCTGGCTGGCGGTGCCGGCCTTTGGCACTTGGACAAAACCAACCAAGACTCGGGCCCGCAAAATGAAGTGGGGGCGCCGACCGACCCGCGCCTAATCAAGGAGAACCTGGGTATTACGGTGGGCGCTTATCAAACGACGGGGCCAGTGCACTTCGCGCTCGAATACTTCCGCGCGAAGCACACTTGGTACGAACGCGGCGTACCAAGCGCTGCCGATCCGAACGTGACTGTCCGCATCGAAGCTCCGACGCAGACGGTGAATTTCATCAACGCGGGTGCGACGGTCGTTTGGTGAGCCGTCAGTCAGCGGCGGCGCGTGCGAAGCAAGGTCAGCGCAGCGAGTGCGGCCAGCACGGTCCACAATGGCCCGGTCTTGGGAGCGCGCCCGAGCGAAGCACACGTGCAACCGTTCTCTGACTCAGCCGGCGGAGCTTCTACGGGCGTCAATGCACCCGCTGTCCCGGCCGGCGCCCCGCTTGCGGCTGCGCCGGCCCCTGGGGCGCCACTGGCAGCGGGGCTGCCCGCTGCGCTCGGCGTTGCTGTGCCGCCCGATCCACCGTTACCATCTCCGAGCCCGACCTGCCCGCCATTCGACCCGAGGTCCACACCGCCGACGCCAGCAGAAGCCGGGGCCCCCGCGACGCTCGTCGCCCCACCACTGGCTGCAGCGCC
This sequence comes from Myxococcales bacterium, assembly GCA_040348785.1. Lineage (GTDB taxonomy): Bacteria > Myxococcota_A > Polyangia > Polyangiales > Polyangiaceae > PMG-095. The sequence continues at coordinate 59,091 of JBEQTH010000002.1, forward strand.
GCCGCCCGAGGCCGGGCAATTCTGCGCGACGCTCACCTCGGCTTGCGTCGGGTTCAAGCCCTTCACGGGCGCTTGTTCGGCGGCGAGGATCTGCGCAGGCGTCGGCGCGCTGCTCACTTGCGGCCACGGCACCCCGCGCCGCTGAGCGAACATCCAAGCAATGAATTCGGGCATTGGATAGATGGAGCGCCAGCTGTCATGGCCGTGGCCATCGAGCTCGGTGTAGATCGGGTTGCCGCAGACCTTGCGAATCGCAGCGATCGTATCTCGATTGGGCTGCACGACGGGATCGACCGAGCCCATCACCGCCCAGATGTTCTGCGTGGCATAAATCGCGGCGTCCGCCGGACTAGCCGGGGACGCGCACGGCGCCCCAGCCGCAAACAGATCCGGATAGCGGCGCAGCAGGTCGTACGTGCCGCGCGCGCCCATGGAGGCTCCGGTCACGTACAAGCGATCGCGATCGATCGGATACTTGTCGAGCAACCCCTTGAGCGCCACGACCGTCAAGCGGCCTTCGAATTTCTCGGGATCGCTGATTGGGCCCACCGGATCGCCCCAACCAGAAGAATTGGTTTGAGAGATGGGGATCATGTAGAACGCGACGGTCTTGGCCTTGTCCGCGGTCATCAGCTGCGGCACCCAGCCCTTGCCATCCGACGCCAAGGTTCGGTGGGGCATGGCTTCGTCGTTGGCGGCGTGCAGGTAGACCAGCAGCGGATATTTGCTGCCCGCCGTCAGGTTCGGCGGAACGTAAAGGTTGTACTCGAGCACGAGATTGGTCCCCGGCTCGGTGTACTTGTTGGCCTCGTAGTCCGCGCGAGCTTGGCCCGCGCTGGACAGGCCAAGCGCCACTACCGCGCATGCCAGAGCACCGGCTGGAGTCGGGTATCGAGTCTTCATGGTTTCTCCTGCACGTTCCGCGCGGTCCGCAAAGACCGCAGTCAATGAAGGGTCGCTCGGGGGCAGACATTAAATAATTCGCCGATTGCCCAACGGAGGGCTTCATTGCGCTTCGACCGCTCCCAAATCGAATCCTGGCTGACGCGCGCCCGAACGCGCCACGCCGCGAGGCCGATGGGTCTGATCGAAAGCGTTCGGCGTGGCGAGAACAGCAGCGGCATCGATGGCGGGGCTTGCGGGCCGCAGCGAGTGCACTGGCGGATGATGCCCGCCCACGCCTCCTTGATCGGTCAGCTCCGGGTCGAGCCCAGCGTCCACGTCCTGCAAAACGGTGCCGCTCGAGCCCAACCCTCCTTGGTCCGGGCCAACCAGTACCGCCGAAGCGCGGCTGCCGAGCACGGAATCTTGCAAGCCGAAGAGCTCACCCGAATAATCGCTCGGGGTTAGGCAGGCGAACGTGCCACCCGCAGTGACCTGACCCAGGCAGTTGTTCGCAACGATGCTACCGGCCAGGTAAACCTGGTTATTCACGTTGTCCACGAACAAGTCGCGATTGGCGCCGACGGCGATGCCCGCTCCCGCAAACGTAGTGCTACCGTTGAAGGCGATCGTCGAGCCGACGATGCGCAACACGCCGTCGGCGAGTGGCCCGGCGTTGTTGGCGAAGCTAATCCCACCTCCGTGCCCTCCGTCGGTGACGTTGTCCGCGATGGTCGAATTGGTGATGCGGGTGATGCTGCTCGACTGGATGTGGATGCCGGCTCCTTTCGTGGAGTGGTTGCGCACGATGCTCGAGCTCGACACGGTCATGAAGTCGACTTGGGAGGCCGCGTCCCCGTTCGTATCGTAAAAGATGCCACCGCCCCCATCCCCGTAGTCGTTGTTGTTGTCGGCAAGCGTCGAGTCGGACACGTTCAAATTCACGTCGGTCGCGACGATAGCGCCGTTGGAGAATTGTTCGATCCAGCAACGCGTCACGTTGACGGTCGCGCCGCGCTCGGGGGTCTCGCCGGAAATGGCGATGCCCGTCGCTTGCGTTTGGAGGCCGCGCCCAGCTCCGATCAAGTGTAGATCTTCGAAGCTCACCGAGACCGGCAGCATGGGTTCGACGCCGAACAGGTCGTGTTCTTCGCGACCTCGAATCGTGGCCAAAGAGCCGGCAACGGCGGAGCGGATGAGGACTGCGTTCTCGAGGTGAAGCGTTCCCCCGACGAGGAATACCCCCTGATTGGGCACCGAAATCGTGAGCCCGTGATCCGTGTCCTCGGGCCACTCGCAGCCGTATTCGGAGCGCCGGTCGCGCACGACGAGCACCGCTTCCTCCAGGCCGCAGTGCGCGTCCGTCGCCGGGTCGCCGGGACAGGCGTCATCGATCGTGAGCCCGCACGTCGTATCGACGGCAATGAGGCCCGCTAACGCGCCCGCGTTGGCCGCGCCCGCAACGCCCGAGCTCGTAGCCGGCTGAGCCCCGCAACCCGTGCACGCGAACGCGACGCAGATGCCCGCGAGCCGATAGCGCCGGGCCTTGTCGCTCAGCGGTTCCTCGCACACCGAAAGCCGATGTAATTCAGGCGCGTGGTTGGGTCATACACGTCGAGCACGAACGAATTCAGATACGAATAGCTGTCGTATGAGCTACCGCCTCGGATCACGCGCTCGGACGTATCGGGCGGCTCGACGAGCGTCGCGCAGTTGTCGCAAGTGGACTGCGGATAGGGAACGTACCAATCCTGCACCCACTCCCAAACGTTACCCGCCAAGTCCGACTGACCGTACTTGCCGTCCCCGCGCGGCGCCTTCGAGCCCACGGGAGCCACGTCCGTCGCGGGTGCGAAAACGGCGAATGAAGAATCGATGGCGTCGTTGCTGGGCGGTTGCGACCACGGGTACACGCGCTGTTCAGCACCGCCGGCAGCGGCGTAGTTCCACTCGGCGTCCGTCGGTAGCCGGCCCGCGTCCCAAATACAGAATGCGTTCGCTTCGAACCAGGTGACGCAGTTCATCGCCAACTCGTCGCCCCTGCCCCAGGTTTGAAACGCGGCGTCGCATTGCACGTTGGCGACGAGCGTTGCTTCGTCGACTGGCATGAGCGCGTTCCAAGCTGGGTCCCAGCCAGGGTCCGACGGGTTACTCGTATTTTTCCCGCTACCCGCCGCGGGCAACGTCCCGGGGTAGCCAGCGGCAAACTGACGAAACCTGGCCACGGTCACTTCGTAGGTATCGAGCCGGAAGTCGCTAATCGTCGTCGCGAACACGGGGTCCGTCTCGTTGTCGAGTTGGAAGCTCCCGCCAGGGACGGGCTGCGACGCGCAACAGTCTTTGTGCTCACCAGCGCAGGTCGCGGGCAAGTCGACACAGCTCGGCGGCGTGGCGCTCGAGCCCCCGGCCGTGCCAACCGGCGAACGCTCGTTCGACGGAGAGCCGCTGCACCCCAGAACGACGGAAAGCGTAGCCAGGGCAGCACAGCTGGCCACTAGGCCCGAGGCCATGCAATTTGCCTCCCGGCGGTGAGCGGTCATTTGCACAACAAAGGGGAGCCGCGCGTCGCCCGTCACGCGAAAGCGACGCTTTCGCATCGTTTTCGGATCGCGCGCGAATTTTCTCGATCGTCAGGGGGCGTCTTGGCCTCGGAAACGCAAATTCCGAGAAGGACTGCTCAGTTCCACCCTTTATATGATCGGACGCAACACGACCTGCGGAGCCGTGCTGTTAGCGGCCCGCCACTGGCCGCAGCAGCCGCGCAATCCCAGTGATTCGGCAGCGGTTCCGTCCCATTTCACGGAGGCCCCCAGTATGTCGAAAATCACAGCCCTCTTCGGGCATTCCGGGCGGCTGTTGACGCCTTTGTTGCTGGCGTGCTCCGCCTCCGCGTGTACCGGCGTCTCCAGCCTGCCGGACGGCATGGACACGGTCCCGGGCAACACCGCCGCCGCCACTGGCGGCTCGGGGAGCAGCGTGGCCGGTGGCGGAGCCAGTGGCACGGTGACACCCACACCGGCCACCGGCGGGCTGTGGCCCAAGTCCGCAACCACCAGCCTCGACGCCGGGCGCGTGGTGCTCGCGCGCCTCAACAATCCCCAATACGACAACACCGTGCGCGACCTGCTGGGCACCATGACCCAAGCCAGCACGACCTACATGTTCCCGGACGACGAGGTGAACGAGCTGTTCGACACCAATGGTCAGACGCTCGTTTACTCGGATTTGAAATTCGCGCAGGTCGCGTCGGCTGCCGAGGGCCTCGTCGCAGAGCTGCTCGCGCGGCCCGCAACCGATCCGGTGCGTACACGGGTCATCAGCTGCACGCCCACCGTCGCAACCATGGCCACGTGCCTCACCACGATCCTCACCCCCTTCCTGGCCAAGGCGTATCGCCGCCCCGTCACGGCGGACGAAGTTACGCCGTTCGTGACCGTGGGCACCACGATCGCAACCGCGCACAACGATCCGCTGCCTGGGCTGTCCGGCGCCCTGCGTGCGGTCTTGCTCTCGCCGAGCTTCCTATTTCGGGTCGAGCGGTCCGCGGTGCTTGGCTCGGTGACCCCGACCAAGATCAACGACTACGAGCTCGCCACGCGCTTGTCGTACTTCATCGGCTCGACCACCCCCGACGCCCAGCTCACGGCGGCCGCCGCATCTGGGCAACTGACGACCGGGGGCGCCACCTACGACGCTCAGATCGACCGGCTGATAGCCGACCCGGTCCGCTCCGCTGCGTTCGTGCAAAACTTCGGCGCTCGCTGGCTGTCCTTGCTCGACACGGCCCTGGTCGCCCCCAACGAAGATGTGTTTCCCGGGCAGTATAGCGACGCATTGCGCCTATCCGCGCCGCAGGAAACCAGCCTGTTCTTTGCGAACCTGGTCGCCGATAAGCAACCGCTCTCGGTGCTACTCACCGCAAACTTCAGCTTCGTCAACGATGCCCTCGCCAACCGCTACGGCATCGCAAGTCCCGGCGGCACGGCCTTCGCGAAGGTCACCTTCCCGGCGGACTCTCACCGCATGGGACTGCTGACCCAAGAGACATTCCTCACCGTCACCTCGTTGCCCGCGCGAACATCACCCGTCAAGCGCGGGGTCTGGGTGCTCGACAACTTGCTGTGCGACGGTACCCCGCCGCCTCCCCCAAACATCCCCGAGTTGCCGGCAGAAGGGAGCGGTACGGTCCGCCAAGTGCTCGAGCAGCATCGCACACAACCGTTCTGCGCCCAGTGCCACAATCTGATCGATCCAATTGGCCTCGCTTTGGAAAACTTCGATGCAGTCGGTGCCTACCGAACGCTCGACAACAACGTGCCGATCGACGCGAAAACAACGACTCTCGATGGCACGACGTTGGATGGAGCCATCTCGCTTGCCAACTACATCGCGAACGATCCTCGTCTCAATTGGTGTCTCACCAAGCAGCTGATGACCTTCGGCGTCGGGCGAAGCTTCGAGCAGCCGGACGGGCGCGCGTACATCGAAGGCGTCGCTGGTCAAATGAGCTCCAAACCCACTTGGGTCGACTTGATCAAGGCCGTCGCACACAGTGAAGCGTTCTTGACGGCTCGTGGTGAGGCCTCGTGACGCGCCCATCCGCTAGAAACAGGAGGACTCAATGACCGCAAAGATTTCGCGCCGAGTAGTGCTCAGAGGCGCCGGTGGAGCCGCGCTGGCACTGCCCTTTTTGGAGTCTGCTTTTTGGACCAAGCGTGCCGGTGCTCAAGCCATGGCCTACCCCAAGCGGTTCATGGCCTGGTTCATCCCGAACGGCATGAACATGCAGACCTGGACGCCGGTGCTCGGTAGCCAAGCCGGCGTTACCGATTGGGTCGCGACGCCCGCCACAACGCCGCTCGAGGTCATTCGCAAGAAGATCCTGATCGTCTCGGGCACCGACAATCAAGCCATCAGTGTGCCTGGCAATCCCCCGGGAGATCACGGCGCTGGTACGGGCATCTTCCTCAATGGTCTCTCGGTGAACGGCAACTTGACGTCGAACGCTCGAACGAGCGCTGACCAACTCCTGTTGCCGGTTTTGAATCCAGCGGGATCTCAAACCAAATTCCCCGTCCTTAATCTCGGACTACAGGGCGACAACGGCTTGTGCGATCGGGTGGACTGCACGTTCTCGCGCGCCATCTCCTGGATCAAGGGCGCGCCACAACCGAACATCTATGATCCCGGCTTGCTCTGGGACAAGCTGTTCAAAGGGTTCACGGCACCCTCGACGTCGGGCAGCTCAGCCTCCGCGGACGCCGCTGCCAAGCAGCTCGTCGCGGACCAAACGAGCATCCTCGACCTGGTCAAGGGCCAAGCCGATACCCTGGGTACCAAGTTGAGCCCCGGTGACAAGATCAAGCTGGACCAGTTCACCGAGTCGGTCCGAGCGCTCGAGCTTCAAATCCAAAACGTGTCGACTAGCCCACTGACAACGGGCTGCGTGCCGAACACGCGCCCCATGGCTGGCGAAACCTTGAACTTCGATCGCGGAGTGACGCCCAGCACCATCCTGCAGAGCCACATGCCCATGTTCTTGGACTTGATGCGGCTCGCTTTGCAATGCGACATGACGCGCGCCATCACCTTCATGCTCGGCAATGGCACCAGCAATAACGACTACCAGTTCCTCACCGGCAGCTCGTCTCCACATCACGCCACCTCCCACCATGATGGTGATGCGGCCAAGCTCAAGAAGCTGACCCAAATCAATACCTGGGAGGTGCAGCAAGCCGCGACGCTACTCGCCGCCATGGATAAGATTCAAGAGGGCGACGGAACGCTGCTCGACCACACGACCTTCTACCTGGGCAGCGACATCAGCGACGGCGCCACCCACAATCACTGGGACATGCCGGTGTTCATCGCCGGTGGCGGCGCCGGCAAGATGAAGATCGACGGTCGTCACGTCAACTACGTCACTCATCCGACCACTCCGCGGGCGCTCGTGGGCCCCAAGGGCGGTCCGGTCACCGGGCGCATCTTGCTCTCGATCATGGCAGCGCATGGAGTCACCCAAGATACTCTTGGGAGTGTCACCGGTGGTCCGCTCACCGAGCTGATGAAGTAGCCAGGTTCGAGCGGTGGATCGGTCCGGGAAGGGCAACCCTGGACCGATCTTTTTTTGGGTTAGCCCGCCGCGAGCACGCTCCGGGCGCACGCCGTCAGGGTGAGCGAGCGCAGCGAAAGCCGCGAGTGGGATCTGGGAACTTGGCGTCGAACCCGAGTCGCGCCGCGCCGCGCAAGTCACTCTGCTCGCCTTGATCGTCGTACACGTAGGCGCCACCGCGAAACACGCGCCCGTCGTCTTCCGCAACGGCGAGGTTCGCGCAGTCCGTACAGGTTGCAGCCGTGTAGGGCGCGTAAGCGTCGAGCGTCCATTCCCAGACGCTCCCCGCGAGATCGAGCTGACCGAAGCGCCCCGCGCCGGCGCTCAGGCTGCCCACAACGGGCAGGTCCGCGTCGGAGCAGCCGACTTGCCCGTCGAACGAGCACCCGTAAACCGCCAACTCCGGCGTCGGCAGTGCACTGCCCCACGGGTACCGGCGTTGTTCGGCGCCACCCACCGCTGCGAATTCCCACTCGGCTTCAGTCGGCAAGCGTTTACCGTCCCAGATACAAAACGCAAACGCCTGGTACCACGTGACACAGGTGATGGGCCGAGCTTCCGATGGTCCTGGCTCTTCGGTCCAAGGCCCGCCGCACTCACTCACGGACATCGCGAAGTTCAAGCTGTCTTGGCCATTCCAAGCCGATTGCCAGCCGCTGCCTGGAATCAACGGATGGGAGCCTGCGCCGTCAGGGAAACCGTCCGCCTTGAAGCTGCTCAGAAATCTGCGAAAGCGACCGACGGTCACTTCGTACTCGTCGAGCAAGAACGGCGCAACGGTTGCTGAGTGGCTCGGGTGCTCGTTGGCAAACCCGACGTCTTCAGCGGAGCCGGCCGTGAACGTGCCCCCAGCGACGGCCAGCTCGTCCGAGCAGGGAGAGGAAAAGCCGTCGGCCGCGCACGGCCGAGGAGCGACGGTGAGTGCGACCTGGGTTTGCGTCAATTGCTCGTTGCCGCCGACTTCCACCGCGGCAAGCGTTATTCGATACGTTCCCACGGACTGAACGACGACGGAGCTGCGCAAGGCCGATGGGTCTGGGTCTATCGACAGATAATTTCCAGCGGGGTCAAGCGCGTTCCAGAACGTCGAGATGGCTTTCCCTTCGGGATCGAAGCTACCTGCAGCTGAGAGATAAATCGTGGAATGGGGAGGTGGAGGTTGTGTCGGAAGCGCCGCGGGCGCGAAGGGATAGTCATCTGGCCCCGTGGGCACGCCGAGGTTGAACCGAAGCTGCGCCACGGGTGGCAAATCGGGAACCGGCGGATTGCAGGCACCCGCTGCATCGAGACAGCTCGCAGCACACGGATCATGACAGCCGTTCGGGGGTGCCGAATCCGGCCGCGCCGAGGTGCACGCGCTCGAGAGCAACCACAACGCGAGCCCGACTAGGAATTGGAGGCGACGCACGGATCCGACAGCTTCAACCGAACGGTCTCGGGACCATACCATTTCGCAAACAGTACGCCACGAGCACTAACTTCAAAGGTGCCGTGTTGACGGCCCCTTTGATCTCGCGATCGCGTTCGGCGCGCGCCATTGCAATGCCCGTTCAATATTGGTTTCCCACCTGCGTCTACCGAGCCCCGCTAGTTCGGCGCAGTGGAGAAGCATTCACGCAAGAGCTGCACGCGGCTTGTCAGCGACTGAAGCAGGAGGACGAGGCCGGACAACGCTGGTGCACCGAACACTATGCGGGGGGCTACACGTCTTACGGAACGCAGCGCGGCTTGCATCGGAGCCACCTGCCGTTCAAAGAGCTCGAAACCAAGGTCTGGCCGCACGTTCGTCGCTTCGCGGCTCGCCTCGACATGGACTTGAGCGAAGTGAATCTGAGCATGACCGATTGCTGGGTGAACATCATGTCGGGAGGGGCCGCGCACCCCTTTCATGCTCACCCCAGCGCAGTGCTCAGCGGCACGTTCTACGTGGCGACGCCCGCTGGCTCTTCGCCGCTCGAGCTCGAGGATCCCCGCTTCGAGAATTTCGCGGGCTCGCCGCCTCAGCGCGCCGTGTGCCGCCCAGCCAACAGCCGGCGCGTGGCGTATGAAGCACGCGCCGGCGAATTGATCCTGTTCGAAAGCTGGCTCAGGCACCAAGTGCCACCGCAGGCCGGTAACGAGCAGCGGATTAGCATCAGCTTCAACTACGCCTGGGTGTGATGCGCTTCACTCGAGCAATCGAAGAGCGCGCAACCTACATCGAGCAGCCGATGCGGCTTGGTCCAAAAGCGACTTCATCGATCCAACCAGACACGGAGGTGTCGGCGCTGAAGGATTGCCAGCCTAGTTGAATCTGACCGAAGGTAGGCAATGGCGAGAACGACTTTCCACTAGCATCTGCCTTGCCCTTGGTAATGCGCATGTCGGCCACTTCCGCGTTGTTGATGTAGAACGCAAAGGAATCGTCCGCGGTGACGTGAAACTCCCAACACTGCCAACTGTCGGTCGGCACGGGAAAGGGCGGCGCCGCTGCGGTTGGGTTCTGCCCCTGACCCGAGTTGGTGTAAGCGTCGCTCGTGATTCTGATCTCGGCCATGAGTTTTTGGCGCGAGCCACCGACGAAGTGAAAGCGGGCAGGGTCGGCACTGTCCGTAGCATCCGTCAAGGTGCCGAAAACCGTGTGGCCCGCAGGGTAAGTCGCAACCCCCGCGAGAACGAAGTAGCGGCCCCACAATTCGTTGTTCGTTGCCTTGGTCGTTCCAGCAAAGATCTTTTTGTTGACGATGTACGCCCGCGTGGTGCCGGAATACTTGATCGAGTTTTTGCCGCGATAGAACTTCGTGCTATCGACGGTGATCGCACCGGCGGCCGCGCTCGGCTTGGCTCCGATATCGATCGTCCAATCGCTTCCAGTTGTGCCTGGTGCGGCGTTCTCGAAACCGTCGCACGAAGTGGCACCCGTCAACGCTCCACAGCGAGAGTCACCACCGGGGCCGGCACCGCCGGACGGGCCGGCACCGCCGGACGGGCCACCCGCGGCAGAGCCGCCGCCCGTCGCTGACGCGCCGGCATTGGCTGAGCTTCCACCGGCTGCAGACGAGCCTCCTGAAGCGATCGAGCCACCGTTCGAAGCACCGCCATTGGCAGATGCGCCACCATTGGCAGGCGAGCTACTGCCGGAGCTGCCAGCGGCGGTCGACGAGCCAGCGATCGGCGCTGAGCCACCTTCCACGGCTACGCTGTCAGAACCGACAGAAGAGTCCGGAGCGCAACCGCCGATCACGAACAACGCGACCGCACCTGCAGAGCCGATGAATTGAGTCTTCGATATCATGATCGCCTCGAACGGGGAGCGCCTTGGGCCGTGCGCAGAGCGCCCTTAGCTGATGGTTGTCGCAGCAAAACGGAACGACGCTGTGCCTTTGGCCGGAGCTTCGCCTCCCCTGGTTAGGGGAATCGCAGCGCAAACCTTTGCAGCAAACCGCTCGAGCGACTTGTCCCACTGGCAGTTGCAAACTTCGCCACAACCGGAATGCGTTGGCTTCACGGATAGACTTCGACGGGTACGGTCGTCGAAAGAGTCAAGAAGCTGATGGTAATCGAAGTTTTTCCCGGGCTGAGCGCGGTGACGTCGCCCCGCGAGCCAGGCGAGTTGCTGACGGTTGCCACGCTTGGATTGCTACTTTTGAACATGGTTCGTGGCGAGACGTCGTAGTCTTGAGAATCGTCGAACGTAACGATCGCGGGGATGTGCAGCGTGTCGCCGACACCCAGACCCGCTTCGTCGAAGCCGACGTGGAAAGCGACCGCCTGAGCATCGCTCACCGTCAGTGTGGCAGGGTCGGTATGAAGGGTTCCGAGCACCGCTACGAGATCGGATGTTCCGACGCTGAGCCCAGAAGCGAGCGCCGGAGTTTGAGAAACGGCAATCACCTGCGGATCTGAGTTCGTGAAGCTCACGACGTCGGTGACGACGACTTGTGCGTTGGGTGCCTCGGCGTACCGTGCGCCAACTCGGAGAGGAATGCTGGCGAACCGGGGAACGGTCGTCAACGCGGTTTCCCAGTCGATCGCAGTTGGCGTTCCCGGAAGCACGACTGCGACTCCGGAAGCGCGCTGATTTTCGAGCGTCGCCGCGACAGCGCCCGTGCCCGCATTCCATGGCGTGGCCCAACCGTCACCTGCGAGCACGACGGGGGACGACCAATGCACCGAGCCGGTGATGTCGGCCGTGGTGCCGTCCAGATAGGTACCGATGGCACTCAATGGAGCTCGGTTCGGTGCAGCCAGCTCCAGAGCTTGTGGCACGATCGCAATCGACACCAGCGGCGAATCCGACACTCTGAGGAGCGTGCTCGCCAGTATCTCGCCGTCGAGCACTCCGCTGACGGTCGCCGTCCCGACCTCGAGCGCTCGAGCACTGCCAGAGAGATCCACGCTGAGCACTCGAGGATCGCTCGACACGAAGGCGAAGCGCTCTACGTTCCGATATCGAAAGAAGGAGGTAGATCCGAAGTCGTCGAAGTCGACTTGAAGGTCGAAAAGCACTGGATCGTCCGGACGCGCCACGCCAGGAGAAAGGATTCTGAACCCAACGACCGCCGGAGAGCGAAGGTCCACCGTGAGCTCGCCGTGCACCGAGTCCACCGTTGCGGACACGCTTGCCATGCCCGAGCCAAGGCATAGCGCTACGCCAGGGACCGAGTCGGAAAAGAGCAACAAGCTCGGAGTCGCGGTAGTCCACTTGGCTCGCTTCGTGACATCGTGCACCAGACCGTTGCCCGCGACTCCCGAAGCGCGAAACACGGCTGAATATCCCGAAGCTTGGCAGTCAATATTGGCTGCCACAACGGTGAGCGAGAGGATGCTATCGGAGCGCACTTCGATCGCGATGCTCGCCTCGAGGCCAAGTGCGGAAACCATGACTCGCGTCTGCCCGGGAATGTAGCCGGTGACGACATTGCGCTGCACAGAAACGACCGTTACATCGTCGGCAACGAACGTTGCTTGGTCGGTAACGTCTCGGCTCGTGCCATCGGAGAAAGTCGCGGTCACCGCGACCGTCAACGGCTCGCCGCTGATCAGCGAAGCGGTGCTGGGCGTGACGCTCAGAGCAACTGCTCGTGCCGGGTCTGAAGGCTCACCCGCTGCGCCGCCCGACGAGGTTGCGCCGGCAACAAGACCTGCACCCCCCGCCGTAGAAGCTCCCGCGAGCGAAGCACCTTCATCTACGTCCTGCGCGCCGCCGTTGGCCGACGGTGCCCCCGCGTCCGCTCCGGATATTCCCGGCCCGCCGTGGCTCGTGCGAGACCGCCCGCAGCCAGCTGCGAGCAGCAAAAGCACGAGTAGGGCGTTCGAGATCGAACGAGCGCCCTGAGGCCACTCGCGCGTGCGTTTAGACATGACGCTTCCTCCAGGCTCTCTCACCAGCAGGAGCCAGTGAGCTGTCTAGCACGGACGAATCGGTATTTCTGGCAATTGCCACGCGCTCGGGAGACGAACGCCTCTCGCTGAGTCGTAGTTTCGATGAAAGGTTCGCGAGGCCGAAGCCCTTCTGAACGAGGTGGAGAAGTGGGATCCGTCGAGACGCGCGCGGCGCACAACGTTCTCGTTCCTGCTCGCGTGCTCCGCAACGCTCGCCTGCGCCAACGTCGCGCCCAATCCATCGCAGCCTGAGCCTCCGATCGAAAGTGCTCGAGGCGGCAACGCGTCAGAGGCGGGGCCCGCGGACGCTTCCGGAGTAGTAGACACGTCCTCAGGCGGCTCTGATTCGAGTGGCGACAGCTCTGGAATGGACGCTTCCGAACCATTCGATGCGTCCACCGCACCGGATGCGGCGGAACCCGACGCAACGCCACCCGTCGACGCCGGCGATACCAGCGATGCGATGGTGAGCGCAGACGCGGAGAGCGTCGACCCGGTCGGGTCGTGCGCTGGGCTTCCGCCGATTTGCGGAGCGACACACACGGATGACTGCTGCGCGACGAGTGTTATCCCGGGTGGAACTTTCAATCGCGACAACGATCCACTTTACCCAGCGACGGTGAGCCCCTTCCGCCTCGACAAATACGAGGTGACGGTTGGTCGCTTTCGCAAGTTCTTCGCGGCCCTCGAATCGGGCTGGAGGCCCGTCGCGGGGAGCGGAAAGAACCCGAACGCGGCGAACGACCCGGGCTGGCTCAAAACCAATCAATCCTTCGTCTCTCCGTTGATGACCTACCAGGGGCCGTTCTGTGAATCGGAACTAACGTGGACCCCGAGCCCGGTAGACGTCGCCGGGGAGAGCCGACCGGTGAACTGCATCAGTTGGGAATCTGCGTTTGCGTTCTGCATCTGGGATGGTGGCCGCCTCCCCACGGAAACAGAATGGCTGTACGCCGCCACCGGCGGTGGTGATGCGAGCGGACAACGCCAGTACCCGTGGTCGAGTCCGTCCGCCAGCAGGCAGATCGATCCGACCGACGCAAACTACTATGTCTCGGGGTGTACTGGGCCCTGTCTCATTCCGGTCGGTTCTCGGCCGAATGGGGATGGTCGCTTTGGTCAGTCAGACTTGTCCGGTAACGTTGCCGAGTGGGTGTTGGACTGGGGCGGCCCCTACCCGCTGCCGTGTCACGATTGCATCGCAAGCGCGTCCGACCCGATGCAAGGTCACGCCCTCCGCGGCGGCAGCATGGCAGATGTTGCGGAGGGCGTTCTCACCTCCGCGCGCCACGTCCCAACCGGCAATGGCCGCGGTGGACATTACTACGCGGGCATGAGGTGCGCTCGTGCCCCGTGATTTGTAGACCACTGACGGGAGCTACCCATTGCGGGTGACCGCCCCAATGAGCGTGCCAGCAAAGGTGCTTGGACGAGCACCCCTAATCCCCTCATCATGATCGATCGTCGTCGCTTGGCCGGGCCGCTCTTACTAGTCAGCATCGCCGCAGTGAGCTGCGGGAGCGATGGCGCCGATACGGGGGGCGTTGCGGGTGTGTCTGCCGGTGGGGCGGCGGCCGGGCCCGCGGCGGGCGCAGCGGGCAGTCAGAGCACTGCTGGCAGCGGCAATTCTGCCTCCACGTCAGCCGGCGCGCCTTCGGTCGCCGGTGCCTCCAATCCCTCCTACGCTGGCGCAGCAGTAGGCGGTGCGGGCATGGCTGGTGCGCCGTCCGGCGGAGGCACGAGCTCCGGCGGTGGGCCGGCGAGCGGAGGCAAATCGAGCTCTGGGGATCCGGGCACCGCGGGAGATGGAGAGATCGACGTTGGTCCGACTTACACCGCCTCACCGGACGGGAAATTGAAGTCGGGTGCCCCCGCGGGCTTCAGCGTGAGCTTCACGCTCACCTCGGCGCAAAGCGCGATCTTCAAGGGCGACGACTTCACACCGCCGCTCACGTTTTCTCGCCAAATCAAAGTCTTCGTACCTCAGCAGTACGTGGACGGTACTGAATCACCGTTCATGGTCTCTTCCGATGGCTTTTACGGCGGCCTACAAACCGTCGTGCAAAATCTGGCCGACGATCCGTCGCCGGATCATCGCGTGCCGCCGCTGGTGATCATCGGGATCCAAAACGGGCCTGACGTCCACCCCAACAGTGAGCGAAGCCTCGAGTACGACACGGTCTCCGACCGTTACTGGCGTTTTGTCACCAAAGAGGTCATCCCCGCGGTGCTGGCCAACACTGCGCTCAAGGCGAAATTCCCGAACTTCAAGCTGACGAATGATCCCAATGGGCGCGGTGGCTACGGCTGCAGCTCGGGCGGACCCGCCGTGTTGGGCTTGGCGTGGTTCGGCGATTTCAACCGCGTGTTTTCGTTCTCCGGCTCGCTCGTGGCGCTACAACCGACCACCGAGCATCCGAACGGTGCGTGGGAGTACCCGAGCATGGTCACCGCCGCCGCGGCTCGCCCAGACTTGCGTGTTTTCTTGGAGGTTGGCGAGCACGATAACGGTTACACCAGTGACGAGGCCTCGCACCGTAATTGGGTGATCGCCAACAAGAACATGGCCGCGGCGCTGATCGCCAAGGGCAACCACACGCGCTTCGTTTTTGCCAAAGGTGCGGGTCATTGCGACGACGCCGCTCGCAACCAAGTCATGCCCGAAGGGCTGATTTGGCTGTGGCGAGGGTACACGGCAAAGTGATTCAGCGTTCGAGGCGAGCCGCCGCTGCGCTCGTGCTACTCGTCCCGCTCGGTGTTGCCGGGTGTGGACGCGCGAGCGAAAAGAAATCGGCCGTATTACGCGCATCCAGCAGCGCCGCAGGAGCGTCGCCAGGACCATCCAACGCCGTCGCTGAACCGCCGCCGCGCTCGGTGAGCTACGCCTTTTCTTCTGCTTCGGGCGAGTCGGCGATCAGCTTCCAAGCCACTGGCGCCGCGGGCCCTAGAAGCGGGTCGTTCGCGACGTTCAGCGGCACGATCACCGTCCCGAACGGTGCGCTACAGCAAGCCTCGGTAACGGTCGACATCGACTTGGCTTCGCTGCGCACCGAGGATCCCAAGCTGACCGCCGAGCTGAGCTCCAGCCGCTTTCTCGACGTTGCTCGCTACCCTCACGCGCACTTCAGCTCCACTTCGGTGGAAAGCGGGGGTGCGCTCGGTGCAACGAACACGGTCAAGGGGAGCTTGGAATTGCACGGGATCACTCGCTCCATCGAGATCCCCGGCACACTCCACGTGCGCTTGAACGGTGTGGACGTGGACGCGGAGTTTCCCGTGAAGCGCCACGACTTCGGCCTGCGCTTCGCCGGCAAGCGTGATGCCTCGATCAGTGACGAGATCATCGTGTCGCTGACCGTCGTCGCGTACCCGGTGTCGTAGCGGTGATTCAGAAGTATGCCGCGAGGCCGATGTCCGCGTTGAGCATCTGCTCGGTGGCGCCGGCAGCGACGTAGGTGGCGCCCGGAGCCGGCTTCAGGTCGGCCCAATAGCGCGTATAGCTCAGCACCAAACGCGCCTCGAAGTGCTCCATCAGCGGCAGCGCGCCACCGAGCTTGCAATCGAACGCCGCAAAGTCGGCGTTCGGGAAATGCTCACCGAGCGCGCCCGCCGCGGGTACCGTGGCACCGCTAGGGCCGCGGCGCGATTCGAGGTGTCGATACCCGAAACCGACCAATACTTGCGCCACCGATACGGGGATGCGCGCATCGGCAGCGA
Organism: Myxococcales bacterium; assembly: GCA_040348785.1. GTDB lineage: Bacteria > Myxococcota_A > Polyangia > Polyangiales > Polyangiaceae > PMG-095. The sequence goes on from JBEQTH010000002.1 coordinate 75,166, forward strand.
GACGGAAGTAGTAGTAATCGACGCTGGGCAAGATGTCCTGGGCGGTGCCGGGCGCAGTGAACAAGAACGCGTCGCGACCCACGCCCGCTTCGATGCCGAGCAACGGCGCAGAGCCGAGCGGGCCGAGCGGGATGCGCCCGCGGACATCGAATTCCCAGGCAAACCAGCGCGTCTTCGGTGAGATGTCCCCGACGCGCGAGCTCACGAAGTTATAGCGAGTGCGCCCGCTGAGGCCCAAGTCACGCGCGACCAACCAGCCCGTGGTGGCGAGAGGAAACAGCTCGGCCGAAGCGGCGAGGCCTGGCGCTGCGGGCAGCAACGCGCCGTTCGGCAGATCGTAGGGACGCAGGTTGGCGTTGCTCACGCGGTCTCGGTAGTGCAGCTGACGAGCACCGAAATCCAAGCCCACGAAGCCCGAGACGATTGAATTGTCGAAAGTGCGAGGCGCGTTCGCGCCGTCCGCCCGAGCTTCGCGCCTCTCAAAGAACAACGAAAAAATCAAGCAGACGAGAAGCGAGCGGCGCATGCGTCTTGTGATAAGGGCGGGACTGCGAAGCACCTTTTCGCCCGAAGTTGCAGCAAGGCAGAAAGGAAGCGGCCACGGCGTCCCTTCCAGTGATGAGCGCCTTTTGTGGCCCGCAGCGTCATTCCAATGAACACACTCGTTTCGCGTCAAAAGCGATCTTTAGGCTCGGCGTTGCTCTTGTGCGCCGCTTGTTCGAGCTCGCCTTCGCCTGACCAGCCCGGCCAAGGTGGCGCGCAAGCAGCAGGCGCGCAGGGCGGCGTCAATTCGACCGCCGGCGGAGCTGGGGCCAGCATGCTGCCAGGTTCAGGCGCGAGCACGGGCGGCGCCGCGGAGAGCAGCGGCAGCGCGGGCGCCTCCCAGAGCACCGGAGGCACCTCGCCCACGGCCGGCGCGGCCGGAGTCATGGGCGACAACGCTGGCGCCAACTCTGCTGGCAATCCGGGCGGGGGCAGTGGCGGCTCAGCTTCGGGCGGCAGTGTGAGCTTCGCGTCGTCGCGCGTCACCGTCACCGGCGTGCGCGGCACGACCTCGCCCGCGGCCACCTCGGTCATTCAGTTGCACAATGCGGGTACGAGCGCCGTGCAGGTCAATGGCATCGCGCTCGGGGGGACCGACGCCGCTCTGTTCAAGCTGAGCCAAGCGCCGACCTTCCCAGCGCAGCTCGCGGCTGGCGCGGACCTCGCCGTGCACATCGAGCTCAGCACCACGGGGGCTACCTTGCCCAAAGCCCCCACGAACAAAGACCTCGGCAGCGTGCTGCTCACGGCCAATTTGACCGCCACCTTGGCTTCAGGCAGCGCCGTGGCCACGGTTTATGGCTTGGTGCTCACGCAAGACAACTACGAGCCCACGCTCGGTCAGATCCTGACCACGCTCGGTTATTCGTTGAAGGTAGGCAAAGCTCAGGACAACTGGAACCCCAACACGTCCATGAACGCCACGAGCTTGCCGGGGCTCGAGGCCGGAACGGATGAGGTTGCGGCATCACACTTCGTCAAGGCGGGCTCGGGCAACGTGGGGCTGAGCGTCGTCGCGCGCTTCTCGCCCGTAGGCGCCCTACCCTACGGCTTCTACACCACGACCACGGGTTGCCCCACCGGCTGCACGACGGTGGGCACGATGGCCATGGTCACGGACGCACAGACATCAGACAAAGCGCGCATGGTCAACCCGCCACCGGGCACCGGCAGCATGACCAGCTTCGACCCGGGCAGCGCTCCGTTCGGGCTTTGGGTGTATTCGGATCAGAAGACCCAAAAGTTCAACGAGGGCGGGACCATGAGCAACGGTGACTGGGACTACAGCCAAGACGCGCTCAATGCACCCGCCAACGTGCACCGCTTCAAGAGCTACCCGCTGAAAGACGCTGCCGGCATGGCCGTACCGCACACCTACTTGGTCGCCGTCGAAGAAGCCGGCAATGGCGACTATCAAGACTACGTGTTCCTGCTCAGCAACGTCACGGCGATGCCGTGACGCAGCGCACGCGAAACGTGGCGCTCGGCAGGCCATACAATCCGTTGCCGTGATCGAAATAAACCTGCCAGGACAGGCCCGGCGTTCCGCCGAAGTAAGACGAGGTCCAAAACGCGTCGCCCGGTGTATCCGGGAACGCGACGCGATCGATGCGCGGCGAGTCGACGGCGTGATCGTCGATCAAGCTCAAAAGCTCGGGCAAACTGGGCGCTCGCCAACCCGCTTTGCCGGCCAAGGTGAGGCCCGCGCAATAGGTCTGCGCGGCATCGAACGACAGCAATGATTCGGGCACGGCGCGCTGCCAAGTGAGCCCCGTGCCCAGATCCCTCACCGTATCGGTCTTGGCGTCGTAGTGCGCCGCAAGCGACGCATGGCTCGCATCGGGCGAGCGCACGCAACGGACCGAAAATTGATTCGAGACCAGATCCGTCTTCGGGTAACCGAAATAGAAATACACGTACCAAGCCGATTGAGGATCGCCGCCCGCGAGGGTCGAGGTCCAAAACCAATCGTTCGGTGTATTGGGGAACGCCGTGCTGTCGATGGCGGGTTGCACGTGCGCCGTGTCGAGGATCGAAACGAGCTCGAGCCGCGATGGCAGCCGCCAATCATCGAAGCCAGCCAGAGACAGATCGTCGCAGTGCCGAGTCGCGTCGGCGAACGTCAGTTGTTGATCGTCGAGCGTCCGTTGCCACACCAGGCCCGTGACTCGATCGAGCACGACGCCGGATGGTTGTGGGTCGAAGCTCTGCGTGTTGGGCAAGCCGGGCGCCGTGTTCGGCATCGGCCAGCGTGCCCAGTCTTGCGCTTGAAGCGCCGAGCTCGCGGGAGGCGCAGGGCTTGCGTCCAAAGCCGGCTCGGGTGCGGGCTTGGCATCACGACAGCCGACGACGCCGAGCGCCCACAGCGAGCAGGCACTCAGCGCCAAGCGGTAACGAGTGACTCGAAGCACGAGCTCAGATGGGCTCGCCATCCGAGGGCTGGCGATACATGAACGCCTTGGAAGCCAGTAGCGCGCCCAACATATCGCGGATCGAGAAGCCGGTCGTGGCGGCACCCGCGTGATACGCCGCCTGCAGCGAGCCCGCGTCTGCCGCGGTTTCCGGCCGCCCCAAGATGTATCGACTCCACTGACGGTCGACGCACGATTGCGCTTCGGAGCTGGCCGCGAGCTGCTTCGACAGCTCCACCGCGTTGTTGAACTTGAACTCGCTACCGCCGGCCATGCCCGCAACCATCAGCGGCCCTTTGAAGGTGCCGGTGGCGTCGACCGGCTGCCCCCCGTCCGTGGTTCGGTATTGGCCCACGCCGTCGTAATTCTCGAAGGCGAAGCCGGGCGGATCGAACAAAGAATGGCAGCCCGTTGCGCAGGCCGACGAACCGTGCGCGTCGAACGCTTGCCGCGTCGTGCCACCGGGCACGAAGTTGACCACGGGGATGTTGCCGGGCGGCGGGGGCACCTGGCCGCACAGTGCCTTCGTGTACACGGCAATGCCGCGGTAAATCGGATTGTCCGCGATCGTGTCTTCGATGCCGGCCAAGAACGCGACCTGCGTGAAGATGCCTGCGCGCTGCGTGGGGTCGAGGCTCACTTTGGCGAAGCCGGTGGCTGGCCCCGGCACCCCGTAGATTGCCGCCAGATCCTTGTTCACGAAGGCGTAGGGCGCCGTGTACAGGCTGTTCAGCGTGCCATCACCGGGCGGCACGAAGACCGACGAGATGAAGCTCGTGAACTCGGTTTGCAGCCCTTGAGCCGCAGCGGCAGTCAGCAGCGAGGCGGGCTTGGGATCCACGGCGGAGAGATCGGTAGTGTGGAAGCCCATGTTGAGCAGCCACTGCAAGTGGAAGCTGTACAAGGACTGCGCCGCTTGCGGATCGGCGATCATGCGCTGCGCCTGAGCCAGCACTTGCGCAGGCGTCCCGAGCTCGCCCTTTTGCGCGGCCGTGAACAAGGTGTCGTCCGGCATGCTCTCCCAGAGCGACGCGGCCAAACGCGACGCCATCTGCCACTGAGAGAGGGGCACGAGGCCGTCTGCGCCTTTGATCGGTTTGGTCGGGCCGAGCTCCCAGTGGTACAAAAAGTTCGGCGATTGCAGCATCACCTTGGCGATCGCACCGATCGAGTCTAGGAACGTGAATGCATCGGTGGAACGCACGGTGCTGAACAACGCGAGCAAGTCTGCCTGCTCGTCGGCGGCGATCGGACGGCGATAGGCCTGTTGCCCGAAGCTTGCAATGAACTGCGTCGCGCAGGACGTTTCCTGCGCAGTGCTGGGCGCCGTACAGCCCGCCGGGAGCACGAACTTTCCGGTTTTTCCGCCCGCTTTCATAGTCTGCAGCGCAGCGTCTACCAAGGCATCGGCGGTTTGGTTGAATTGCACGACGTGATAGCTGGCGACCTTGTCGGGCGCCACGAACCCACTCTCTGCCGTGTCGTCCGGTGACCAACCGGTCGGCCCCGACGCGGGTGAGGTCGTGTCGCCGAGCAGCTGCGTCAGCATGTGGTCGTATTCGCGGTAGGTCAGGCGGCGCATCACCAGTAGGCCGGCGCTCTCGGCGATCGGCGGGCCTTCGGTGATGGGCGGCATGCTCGCCGTGCCAGCTGCGCCCGCGGTTCCGCTGGGGGGCAAGCCCGCCGCACCGGCGCCCGACATGGGCGTGGCCGTGGGCGCATCGCCCGGCGTCGTGCCGGTGCCGGTGCTGCCACAGGCCGCGAGCGCGAGCACGCAGCAGCCCCCGCCCAGTAAGCTCGAAGCTCGCCACACTCTTTTAGCTTTCATGATTTCTCCAACTGAGATTCGTGTGGTCGAATTAGCCCTTGAGCACCGCGAGCTCCCCGCCGTAGCTCGCTTCGCCGAACGTGCTGACGGGGGTGCCCATGGCGTTGCACAGCGCGACGAGCACGCCGTTGTTCGGCGTGCCGGCGGGCAACGCCAAGCTACGACCGGTCTTGAAGTAACCGCCGCAGCTGCCGGCCATCACTACCGGAACGCCCGTGGTTTCGTGAGTGCCGGTGCGCATGTTGTTCATGCCCACGACCACGCTGGTGTCGAGCATGGATTTGCCCGAGACGTCGACCACGCTCTTCATCTGCCCGATCACGTATGCCACTTGGCTCTGATACCAAGTGTCGCAAACCACTTTGTCTTGCACGTTGCGATGTGCGATGGCGTGAAAGGCGTTCACGTCACCGGTGTTCGCATCACCCGGGTTGGGGCCGCCGGATTTGTAGTTGCAAGGCGGCCAGGACAAGATCAAGTGCGCGGCGCCCTGATCGCCGATCTGCATCACCACGCAACGCGTGAGGTCTGCGGCGAATGCTGCGATGGCCAGATCCATGTGCAGCTTGGCGATGACCGGGATGTTGTCGGTGTTCTTGAACGCCACCTTGGTTCCGGTTGCCGCTGCGGGCACGCCACACGCGGCTCCGCTGCCGGTCGTGACGGCGCCGTCACCCGAGCCGGTGCCCGTGCCCATCATCCCCGCAAGCCCGTTCTCGATGTCGCGCACGTAGCTCAAGTGAGCATCGATGTTGGCCTTGTCCGCAGTGCCGACGACCTTCGAAAAGCGGTTCAAGTCCCCGATCACCGCGTCGAGGATGCTCTTCTGCGCGGCCTTCTTGGGGTCCGCCATCGGCGTGGTGGGCGTGGTGGGCGTGCCCGTGGGCGTCTGGATCTTGCCCTGAATGTAGGTGGTGAAGACGTGATACGGATCGAAGTCCGGGATCACGGCCGTGCCAGCGGCGGACCAAGACAAGCGAGCGGTGCTCTCCACGAAGGCGCCTTGGTTCAAGCTCACGAGCCCGCCATAGCCACCCGCCTTGAGCTTGCTGCCGATGTATTGATCGACTGACGGCCCGCCCGCGACGTCATTGGCGGTGCTGCTACCGGCGCTCTTGTATTTGGCGCCCGTGAGCATGCCCGGGTAACAGGCGTGACCCGTGGTTTCGCTGTGCGGTCCGTCGCGCAGGAACGTGTAGTCGACGCCGTTGAGCAGCAGCAGATCCTTCTGATACGGCTGAAGCGAGGCCTGAAACGGCGCGAGCTTCCAATTGCTCGGATCGGTTCCTGCCGGAGACCAGCTGTTGATGCTGCTCAGCATGCCGTCCGGCCAGCACAGGATATACATGCGCTTGATGCCGCCCGCGAGGCACTGCGCGTCCGCCGGATCCGACTCCAAGAGGGGCAAGAGAGCCGCGCCCGCGCCAATCGTCTTCAAGATGTTGCGGCGCGAGAAACGGAGATCGCGTTTCATCATGCCCATACAAGGGGGGGCCGCCTTCGGGCCTTGATGGAACTTATATTCGGCCCCGTGCAATCGCGCTCTGCCACCTAAATGCAGGCTGGTTGGTGGCGCAAAAAGCGGCGGTAAGTTCGCGCGGGTGCCACCCCTCATTGGATCGCAATGCGATTCACTCAAAGCGGGTGATTTTGCGATGGCTGATTTCGGGATGCCCTTGGCCTTGAGCCAGTCGAACATTGCTTTCTCGGCGTCGGGCCAGGTCGAATCATCGAAGCCGTGGCCAGCGCCCGGAACGAGGTGAATCGAGGCATCGGCACCGGCGGTCGTCAGCAGCTTCACCAGCCGCTGGCTGTCCGGGACGGGCGCGGTGTTGTCGTTCGCACCTTGCACGACGATCAACGGCGGCGCATCGGCGCGCACGTACGTGATCGGATTCACTTGCTTGGCGATCGCGGCGCGGTTCGGCAGATTGGTCGGGATCCAACCTTTGGCCACCGCGTTGATCTCCGCTTCGATGTCGGCGGGCCCGTAGCCCGAGACGATGCCCGCGATTTTGAAGTCGCCCGGCGACGTGGGGCCGAGGCCCGCGGCGGGCGTCGTGAGGCCAACCATGAGCGCGAGGTGCCCGCCGGCAGAGGCGCCCGTGACCACGAACTTCGAACGGTCACCGTGGAAGTAGTCGAGGTAGTTCCAACACCATTTGGCGGCGAGCAGGGCGTCTTGCACCGCGGCAGGTGCGGGCGCGCCGTCAGGCGTCGCGTCGTTCACTCGGTATTCGGCGTTGCACACGATGAAGCCGTGCGCGAGGAACCGATTGAAGAAGGTGGACATGTGATCTTTCCCCGAACCGTAGTTGTTCGTATAGGAATGGATCCACGCGCCGCCGTGGAACATCAGGACGACGGGCAGTGTTTGCGTCGCCTTGGGCCCGCCGCCCGTCGGGTAGATTACGTCCAAGCGCTGCGCGGTGAGCGGGCCATACGCGAAGTTGCCTTCCACGGTATAGCCCGAGGGTGGCTTCGAGATTGGGACTTTCGAGGCCGTATCGCGCGTGGGCGCGGTCGTTGGGTAAGACGACGCACCGCTGGCACCGCTCGCACCGCTGGCACCGGCGCCCAACGCGCCGCTCGAGCCGCCGCTAGCGCCGCCAACGGAGCTGGCACCAGCCGCCCCCGCCGCGGCGGGGCCCGCGCCACCCTGACAATCATCACACGGGTCACCCTTGCCCCCCCCGGCGGTTGCACTCAATCCACCGAGGCCCGCTTGCAAGGCACCTGCGTTGCCGCCTGCTGCGGCGGGCGAACCCCCGCCGCTGCTGCTCGGCGCATTGGCAACACCTGCGACCCCGACCGGCGAGTCACTCGCGCTCGGCGCGCCGTCACTGCTGCACGCGAGGTCGAGCCGAGCAGAGCAAGCGCTGCGATCACTGAAACGGCAGGGATGGTCTTCATGCTTGTTTATGATCCAGGGCTGAGCGGCCCGATTCCTTGCGCGAAAGGTGCCTACCAAACCGGCGCTCCCCCCATCCCGCGCCTGATCAGAGCCGCGCGGCTCAGTTGAACGGCGGCATCAAGTACGGCCCTGCGGGGTACAGGTCCTTGGTGTCGTCGTTTTCGGGGACGTGCATCTGCGAAACCAGCGGTTCGGCGAGCCACGCTTGCAGCGCTGCGACTTGGCACGCGGTGAGCGGAGCGGCGGTGCTGCCCGGCGGCGGCATCTGTCGCGCGTTGGGACAGCTCGCCGGCTTCGGACCCTTCAGCAAGTCAAGCACGACCTCGAAGCGCTTCGCGTACGGCGCGGTCTTGCCGCAGGAGCCCGTATGCGCGAACGCCGTGATCCAATCGTAGGCGTGATCGTAACCGAGGCTCGTCTTCGAAGAGTCAGTCACGTGGCAACCGCCGTCCACGGTTTTGCCGCACGACTTGGCGAGGAAGCCCTGAATGTCTTTCTGAAAGCTGACCGGTGTGGACAGATTGCAATTGGTCGGCGGGGCGCCGGCTCCGCCGCCGCCGGCACCGGCGCCTGCGTTGGCGCCGAAGCCACCTCCACCCGGCGCAGCGCCAGCACTGGCGTTGCCCGCCGAGCCGCCGCTCGCCGACGCGCCGCCTTCGCTCGAGCCACTCGCCCCCGCGGCGCTGCCTCCGCCGGCACCCGCGCTGCCGACTGGCACGCCCGCAACAGCACCGGCGCCCGCACCAGCCATCGGCTGAATTGCACCGGCCGCACCAGCGCTGCTCGCTCCTCCGGCATTCGATGCGCCACTGAGCGCGCCGCCGGGCGCAGGATCGCTTTGGCTCGAGCTACAGCCGAGCCACGCAGCGCTCGCCATCATTCCGAGCAAAGTGACAGCGATGGGGAAGGGTCGAGTGCGCAGGGGTATCGTCCTTGTGGGAGCTCGTGCAACTAAGGGGCGCAGCGTGTTCGAACTAGGATCGAAATCGCTTGTTGTTGGTCTCGTATTTGGCGAGCAGAATTTTGAGCTTTTTTCTGGCCTTGTGGATACGCACCCAAACGGTGTTCACGGGCACCCCTTGGATCTGGGCAATCTGCTCGCCGCTGTAGCCGTCGACCTCGAACAGCATCAGCGCGGTGCGATCGGATTCGTTCAGCTTTTTGAGCAAGAACTCGAGCATCACTCGCTTCTCGCTGGTCTCCAGCGCGTCAGCGGGCGAGGCGCCGCCCTTACTCAAGCCCTCACTCAGGGGCACGCTGCCGAGCAGTAAGTGTTTGACCCAAACCAAACGCAAAAAATCGCGCACGCGGTGGCGCGCGATTTGATAGAGCCAGCCCGCCACGTTCTCGCCGTCGAAGTCGGGCAAGCGTCGGTGCACCACCAAGAAAACGTCTTGCACTAAGTCTTCGCGTTCTGCTTCGGGTCCCCCCATTGCGCGGATCCAACGCGAGACTTCGTCGAACCAGCGATCATAGATGACGCGGAACTCGGGCGGCTGGGTCGCTTCTACGACCCCTTTCTGAAACCTTTCCACGCACTAGTGTTCGGCTCGGCTGGTACCGGCAACACTGATTCAAGGGTGATGCGCGAACGAACCTTCCTACTTCACCACTCGCACTCGACATCATGGTCGAGCGCAAGTGTCGCTGTTGCCCGTTCCGCGATCGCGCCAAGTGGAGCGGGTAGTCCGGGAGTCGAACGGCCGGCCCCGGCGCCGGCCGCGCAGCGCTTCCAAGTCCAAACGCGAGCAAAACGCGCGCAACGCGGGATCGAGCGCCCAAGTCGAGGCAGCCGGAGCGCCGCGGCCCAGGGATTGCTAGCCAAATCCGGGCGGTGCGAGTAAGCATTTCGGTCGAGAAATGCCCTCGCTGAGCTCCAGCATCGTGAACCAGCAGGTCGCCTCGGTCCGCGACGTTGAGGAGGCGCTGTCTCGTCAATCGCTGTATGGCGGAGACCTGATTACGAATCTACTGGAGCTAGCCGCCGTGAGCGAAGAACGGCTAAGCAAGGTGCTTGCCGACAGTCACGAGCTCGAGCCCGCACCGACCGGTGAGCTCCCCGTAGCGCCCGAGCAGGTGAGGCGCCTGGTACCGGGTGACATCGCGCAGCGTTTCGCGCTCTACCCGCTGCAAGAACGGGATGGCACGCTCACCGTCGCCGTGGCCGAACCGTTGCCCATGGAGACCGAGCAGGATCTTTCCTTCTCGCTGGGGGTGAAGATCGTGCAGCACGTGGCGCTTTTGGTGCGCGTGCGCCAAGCGATCGCGCGCGACTTTGGCAATCCGCTGGATCGGCGCTCACTTCGGGTGCTGGCGCGTCTGAGCGGGAAGCCGGATCCCAGCCCCAGCTCGTTGCCCAGTCGCCCCGAAGTGCCGGCGCTCAAGCGACCACAGACCGTGCGCCCAAGTGCGTCGGTCCCGCCCGCGCCGGCAGCGCCCGCCCCGAAGCCCTCGCCCAGCATCGAGCCCCGTGTGCCGCGTGCACCGGCGATGCCGGATTTGTCTAGTTTGGCTCGGCCGGCCCCCAGTAGCCGGCAGCGGCGGCTCGGGCCGTTCACGGTCGCCATGGCTGAGCGCGCGCTGGTGGAGGCTCAATCGCGGGACGACGTGCTGCGCGCGTTCTTCGACTTCGTCGGCCAATACTTCGACTATTCCGCGCTGTTCGCGGTGCACGGGGACTTGGCCGAGGGGCGCGACGCTTCTGGCTCGGGCGCCGCGCGCTCGCGCATCGTGGCGGTGGGCGTTCCGCTCGATCTGCCAAGCGCCATGTCACGCGCGCGCGACGCGGGCACCTACGAGCTGACTCGCTTGGGGAGCGGCGGGCTAGACGGCGCGCTGGCCAAGGATCTCGAGCGCCGGCCCGGCAGAATGGTGCTCTTCCTGCCAGTCCAAGTGCGCGGGCGGACCGTGCTCATCCTGTACGGGGATCACGGCGAGCGGGATGTCGAGCTCAGCGCCGTCGGTGACGTGATCTCGTTTGCGCCATTGGTCGCCAATGCGTTCGAGCGCCTGATCTTGCGCAAACGCCTGCGTGAAAAGGGCGGCGCCGACCTCGCTCCGCCAAGTCTGCGCTTCGGACGGCAGCGACCCCAGGCGGCTCCGCTGCCCAACGCTGGCGAGCGTCAAGCGACGCTGGCTTCGCTGATCGAAGAGCGCTTCGACACCGGCCGCGGCTCAATCGGGCCCAAGTCCGCGCCACGCCCTGCACCGGAAGCGCCGGGCAAGCGTTCCTCTCCGCCCCCGCCTCCGCCGGGCCCCGATCCGATCACACCGCCCACGCCGCGCTACACGCCCGCGCCCACGGTGGCGATCCCGGTGATCTCGATTGGCCCGGCCTCGCCGCGCCGAAAGCTCGATAGCGCGCCGCCGCCTTCCGTGGGGCGTCCCGTGCGCAGCAGCGAGCCGCCCGAAGACGGTTGGGACTCCATTCCCGCGCCGAACCCGTTCCCCAAGCTCGAGCGCGGTACCAAGCCCGGCGTCGGCAGCGGGCCGCCCAGCGCTCGCCTGAACGAGCTCGCGCCTTCGAGCGATCGCGGGAACGAGCTTGCGCTGCCCAGCGCTCGCTTCGACGAGATCGCGCCTCCGGGCGAAACAGCACCGGACTCGGGGCAGCCGCCGACGAGCTCGCAGCGCGCGGGCCTGCCGCGCCTGCAGTTGGTGCCCGAAGGCCCACCCCCGCTCCCGGTGAGCGAAGCGCCTGACATCGACGTCGCCGAGGGCACGAGCGAGTACTACGACGAAGACGACGAGTTTGGGCCGCTCTCGGACGAGCATGGCGTCCCCCTCGCCCCCGCGTCGCGCTCGCTCGCGTACAGCGCGCGCCCGCTACCGCCGCGCGACGCCTCGCAGGACGTGCGCCTGCCAACCGTGATCGTCGATCTTGCCAGTGACACGCAGGAGTTCGTGGATCGCTTGCTCGAGGGCGATGCGAGCGCGGGCGACAAGCTGGTGCAGATCGGTGACACGGCGATCACCGTGCTCGCCGGCATCTTCCCCGGCCCAATCACGGCCGAGTTGCGCCGCGGCTCCGGGGATGGCCCGGGCAAAGCCTCGGAATGCGGACCGGTGTTGCGCACCTTGGCCCGCATGGGCACGCGGCCCGTGCCATTCATCGCCGTGCGCACCGCCGATGGGGATCCCGTGGTACGCGCCTGGGCCACGCGCTTGCTCGGCGAGATGCCGAGCACCGAGTCCGCGCTCGCCGTGGTGCGGCGCTTGACCGACGACGACGCCGAAGTGCAGCGCGCAGCCCTCGCCGCAGCACACCTGTTGCTCAATCACGTGGAGGCTGCCGAAGCGCTGCAAGCCAAAATCGCCGAGACAGTGGGCGACGCGACTCGGCCCGAAGAAGCCCGGCACACCTTGATCGAAGCGCTGGCCGAGCTGCGCGCGCCACTCGTGATCCCCACCCTGATCCGGCTCTTGGAAGACGGCTCGCCGGACATCGTGCGCTCCGCGTATTGGGCACTCGGTGTGATTGCACGACAAGATTTCGGTACCAAGGCAGCGCTCTGGGAAGAGTGGTGGCTGGCCAACTCGACGCGCCACCGCATCGAGTGGTTGATCGACTCACTGATGCACGAAAATCAGGAGCTGCGTCGCACGGCGGGTGACGAGCTGAAGAGCTTGACCAAAGAATATTTTGGCTACTACGACGATCTGCCGAAAAAAGAACGCGAGCGAGCGCAAGACCGCTATCGTCAATGGTGGGATAGCAAGGGTAAGGCGCGCTTCCACTGAACGTGACACCTGTTTAGTGCCCGTCGCAAGCGGTGATTGCGCTATCGACGCGCGCTGAAAGTCGTGGCACGCGGGGTTCGATGATCGAGACCGAGCAGCACTTCGACCCGGGACTGCGCGCCGCTAACCTTGCTCTTTCGGGCCGCAAGCGCCAGGAAGTGAGCCGCATCACCTCGCTCGAATTGCGCTTCACCGATCCGCGCAGTGAGCCGTGGGAAGCCTTGGCCATGATCGCCGTTGCTCTACTCGGCGTGCTCGTCGTGCTCGCCTTCTGGCTCGCCTAAGCGAGCCAGAAGCTCGTGGGAGAGGCTCGCCTAAGCGGAGCCAGAAGCTCGTGAGAGAGGCTCGCCTAAGCGAGCCAGAAGCTCGTTTACGGAACGTCAGCCGTCAGTCTTCGGTGTGTCGCCCTTTTCGCCACCGACGGGGCCGGACTTCTTGCCGCCCGTGAGATCGATCTCCCACTCCACGGTGTGCTCGGGGCCGACGTAGGCGGGCACGATCACGGCGTTGATCGCGCGCTGCACGCACTTGCCGACCGGGTTCTCGTCGTAGGGCGCGCCTACGGTGAGCGTCTTCACGTGGCCGTCGTTGGCGAACAGGATCGTGATGCTCGCCTTCGTGTCCTTACCCTTGGTCGGGGCCTTGGAGCCCTTCGGCGGCTTGCCCGTCTTCGGGTCGATGGCTTTGTCACCTTCGACGACCGAGTCCGGACACGTCTCGGCGGAGTGCGCGGCGCGGTGCAGCTCGAGGTCCGCCTGCTTCTCGTCCCATTCACGCTTCTTCTCTTCTTCGGTCGAGCCGGAGGTATCCGCGTAGTCGTTGGCGTTGCGCTCTTTCTTGAGCTGCTCATCGCCCAACGCCTCTTGTTCGGCCAAGAGTTGGTCGGGCGTCTTCACCTCACCCGCACTATTCGACCCGCCACAGGCCACGAGAACCAACGCGAACAACCCGAGATATCGCTGCTGCATGGCCGACACATTAGTCTCGTCTCGCGCGGTCTGGGAAGAGGAACCACGAGGCTAAATCGCCCCTCTGCTAGTGGATTTTTCACGCGCAGGCGCACCGCCCGTCGATCCTGCGCAACCGAGCGCCGTGCCGCGCCGACTCCTGAGCAAACGGGGGAATGGCCATGTTTATTGGGTTTAGTTGGGTCAAACGCAGGGCGCTGGCACTGGTCGCGATCGGCGTACTGGGGGGCGCGTGCTCGGCCGTGCCGCACGATTGCTACGAGACACGGAGTTGCCCGGAGTCCGAACCGGTCGTCAGCGGCTCGAAGCACGACGGCGGGAGCGCTGGTGCCGCGGGTCGGTCGGAGCGCGGGCACGCCGGCGCGGGTCGCGCAGGCGCGAGCAGCGTCGCGAGTGCAGGTTCAGGCGAAGCCGACGCGGGCGCCCCAGCAGCCGCCGAGGCACCCAGCGTGCTCAGCGTGAGCCCGAGCGACGGCGCGCGCGGTGTCGCAAGCGACGCGCGGATCGTGCTCACATTTAGCCAGCCGATGGACACCGCGGCAACCGAAGCGGCGTACGAGTCGGTCGATCTGCCAGCCAGTGCGCTGAGCTTCAGCTGGGACGAAACTACGACCACGCTGACCCTCACTCCGCACTCGCCGCTCAGCTACGTGCGCGCGGGCAAGAGCGAGGGCGGAGCAGCGCTCGCGTACCACTACGGCTTCAACGCCCACGCCGCAGATCGACTCGGGCAACCGCTCACGCCGGTTCAGCTCACCTTCAGCACGTTACGCCAAGTCTCCGTAGAGCTGCCAGTCGACGGCGAGCGTACCGGCAATTGGACCTTCGGCGAGGACGAAGGCATTCACAACTGCTTGCGCAAACCAAAGGCGCAGTACGAGCCAACCGTATGCATCGGTGACGACGTCAACAACGTTCGCTACATCGGCTTCGTCAGCTTCGATCTCAGCGAGCTACCCGAGGACATCGCACAATTTCAAGAGGCCCGCTTGCTCGCGGAGGGCGTCGTGCACGGCGTGCCAGCGCAGCTCGGCGAAAGTCAAATCGAGCACGTCGCTTACGTCGAGCTCGGCGAAAGTGCGCTCACGGCCGCGCCGCTTTCGTCCGCAAACCCGCTGTTCGTTGCGGCAACGCTGACCGACGACGCTCAGCTCGCACTCGATTTGGACGTCACGGCCGGCGTCGCGGACGACTACGAAAACCGCGCCGCGCGCGCAGCACGCACTCAATACCGCCTCGCCTTCGCCAAAGTCCTGGCCAACGATCACTGGGACGACGTGGAAGCTCCTACGCGCACCATTCACTTGGCGCTCAGCTACCTCTTGCCCTGAGCCTCGAAGCGCGCGCAGGAACGTGCCTGCGCGCTTTCGCGAGCTACGCGACGCCCAGCTCGCGCCGCGCCCGCTTGCCCAACAAAATTCGTTGGCTTGTCAGCGCTTGCCGCGTTGGCTAGCGTGTCCAGGCATGAGTCGTCGGCGTCTTGCGTGCGTTGCGGCGCTGGGAACCGTCGCGCTCGCGCTCGGCTGCCAGCCATCGGGTCCTGCCGTGGCGGCGACGGCTCCCGTCACCTCTGCTCAGGTGCCTGCCATGAATCACCCCGCTCCTTCCGTTGCCAGCCATACGTTCGAGGAAGACGTCGCGTTCCTTTCTCAACACGGCGCGCTCAAGGTGCTGACCGCGCCGCACGGCGGGCGGATCGCCGTCTCCGGCCAATACCAAGCGCGGGTGATGACCAGCGCGGTCAAGGCGGGCAGCCAAAGCTTGGGCTTCCTCAATCGCGCCTTCATCGAGGCTGGCCAAACTGGGACGCAGTTCGACAATTACGGCGGGGAAGACCGGTTCTGGCTCGGCCCCGAGGGCGGGCAATACGGGTTGTACTTCCCCGCGGGCAAGCCGTTTACGTTCGACAATTGGCAGACGCCGCACGCGCTGCAAGAGGGCGAATGGCAAACACTGCGCGAGTCACCGAGGAGCATCAGCTACGGCCATTCGTTCTCGGTCAACAACTACGAGCAGCAGCCGTTTCGCGTCGCGATCGAGCGCACCATCACGCTACTATCCGCCGAGCAAGCCAGCGCGCGTCTGGGCATGGCGTTGCCCGCTTCGCTGACTTGGGTCGGTTATGAGTCCGAGAACAAGCTGAGCAACGCGGGCGGCGACGCCTGGAGCGAGCAACGTGGCCTGCTCAGCGTCTGGATTTTGGGCATGTTCGCGCCGGTTTCCGGCACGCAGGTCGTGATCCCGTTCGACCCCGCGGCAAGCGGCGAGATCGTCAATGATCGCTACTTCGGCAAGGTGCCGGCCGAGCGCTTGCGCGTCGACGAATCGCAGGGCTTCCTTTCCTTCCGCGCCGATGGCCAATACCGCAGCAAGATCGGGCTCGGGCCGGCGCGTGCCAAAGGCGTGCTCGGCAGTTACAGCGAGCCCGCGCAGCTGCTCACGCTCGTCTTGTACAACAAGCAACGCGGCGCGACGCGCTTCGTGAACAGCATGTGGGAGAAGCAAAACGCGCCCTACGCTGGCGACGAGATCAACAGCTACAACGACGGGCCGCCCGCGCCCGGCAAGCCCCCGCTCGGCGGCTTTTACGAAATCGAGTCGAGCTCGCCGGCGGCCGCGCTAGCCCCCGGCGCCTCGCTCAGCCACGTGCACCAGACTTATCACTTCAGTGGTCCGCGCGCCGACCTCGACGCCCTCGCGCGCCACGTGCTCGGCGTCAGCCTCGATTCAGTCGGGGCTCCGTGAGCGGAGCCCCGGTCCTGAATCAACGAGCGCCTACTGCTTTGGCTTGCAGAACGAGGCCTTCGGGTGATCCTCACACAGCACGCGCTTCATCAGCTTGTTCTCCGCCGAAAGCTCTTTCACGGCGTTGATCAAAACGTAAGTGAAGGCGCTCGGATCGACCTCCTTCAGCTCGGTCGGGGTCTTGTCGTCGGGATGTAGCTTGCGACCGTGGCTCGTCACCATGAACGGCAAGATGGGCTCGAGCTCTTGTGCCACCACGCCGACGTACTTCGAGTCCGTCACCTGGGTATCGGCGAGGCCATTGTAGCGGAAGCTGACGGGCCGAACCTTCTCCAAGGCTTCGAGCCCCGGATTGAACGCGGCGATGTCTTGCTTCACGCGCTGATCCGAGAGCGCAGACCACGCGCCACCTCCGGGCTTGAAAGCGAGCGTCTTGACCTGCAATCCTTGCCCCGCCGCTGGACCAATGGACATCAAATCCACGTTGCCCGCTCGGAAGTAGAGCGTGCCGCGATCGGCGCGGGGAGCGTTCAAGAACGTATTCTCCGAATCAGCGAGCAGCGCGTAGTCGCGCGCGCCACAATTGCTGCAGTTCGGTAAATCCAGCCAAAAGCCCACGTAATTGCGGCCGTAGCTCGGATGATTGCCGATTCGCGCCACCGCGTCGAACGTCGCTGTCGATGGCTCGCCCACGGCGACGTTCGCGTTGTTGAATCGATTGATGTAGAAAAACACGCCCTTCCAATCCAATTGCAACATCGGCCGATTGCCCACGTTGAACAGCAAGTAGCCGTCGCTGGTTGGCGAGTTCAAAAACGTGAACTTGTCGTTCGTCATGAGCGCGTACGGAAACCCGGTTTTCCAGAACGCCACGGCGGGGCTCGGCAGATCGGGATGCGTGCCGATGCGCGCGGTCCCGGCGGCGACCGGATCGGCGGCGTACGCAGATGAACCGAGCGTGACACCGAGCAAACAACACACCGCGCTCACGAATTTCGCATTCGACGTCCCAATCGATCGATACTTCATGTTCGTTCCTCCCATGTTCCGGGCCCCACCGGCCCGCGCCTAGGACCGGTTCCGTATCACGAAGCGAGCGCTTCTGGAACTGGTACCCTTCCCGGTGCGGCCCGAGAGAATGGTTGGGCGCTCGGAGGGCTGGAGCTGCACCTCGCTCGCGCGCGCAGCAGCTCAGCGTGCGCTCCCCGAGACGCCCCGCGCGGCGCGCCTCAGTCCGTGCAGGTCCTTCGACTGTCGAGCGTGAACGCCCAGTCCCCGCCCCTTTTCCGACACGGCACGACCAGGTTGCAGCGGCTGCCGCGCTCGTGCTGCAACCGGCCCAGCTCGGCGAAGCAGGCCCGAATCACTTGGCCGTTTTCCGGCGTCTGCTGCTCGTAGAGCGCGTTCGAGCCGGGGCGATTCAGGCTCAAGCAAAAGCCAATCACCAACACTTCGGGCAGCCAAGAAAGCATGCGCAAGCGCGGAAAGCGCTGCAACTTGGCGACTAGAGCCGTGAGCCCCTCCCAGAGCAGGATGCAAAAGCCAATCAGCGCGAACATGCGCATGAGGTAGACGTAACGCGAGCTCCACAAGCCGCTCGCGCGCGTCAAGGCGACCATGAGGTGTGGAACGGCGATGCAATAGAGCACCCAAAGCAGTAGCCCGCGCGATACGCGCAGCCGACGCGGGAACACCGCGGCCGCGGTCAGCGCGAGCAAGAGCGCGCCTGCGCACACTCGACCGAGCAGCGGCGAGATCGCTTGCAAGTATGGGAAGACCGAGCCCGAGACAGTATCGAGATAAACGTTCCCGCACAGCTGGAGCGCGCTCAGCCCGCGCTGAAACAAGCTCTCGTGACCGTGCGCCAGTGCGGTCGTCTCGGCGTGCGTGCCGTAGATCACGTGCAACGCCTGGATGGCCACGACGAGCGCGCACAGGCCGCGCTGGAACCGCCGCTTGTCCGCCCACAGCCAATACAAAGTGGGTGGCAGCGCCGCGATGCTCAGCGGATGGCTCCAGATCAAGATCGCCATCAGCACACAGACCAGCGCTGCCCGCCATTTTCGCTCGGGAAGCGGCAAGATCACCAGCCAGAGCAGCAAGATGAAAAGATTCCAGATCGAATAATCGGTATGGCAAACCAAGAAGAACGAGCCGATCGGCGCGAGCGCAACGGCAAAGCAGCACACCGTGCGCAAACGGTCACTCGCCACGTGGCGCCGAAACGCCGTGGCTTTGAGGATACAGAACGCCGCGACCGTGAAGATCACGGGCACCAGCGTCATGAAGTACGGCGCGATCGGCGGCGGCAGCCGCACCGCGGTGTAGCCGAGGACGTTGGGCATGAAAGGCACGTAGCCGGCCTTGACCCGCCAAAGCCGCTGCACCTCCCAGTGCGAGTAAAAGAAGGCAATGACGCTCTTGCCATCTTCGGCGCGCAGATCGGGATTGACGAAGAAGGCGTGACAGCGGCGATCGAGCGCGAGCACGGTGAGCCCGATCAGCGCCACCCAACCGATCGCATGCCGCCAGCGCTCGAGCCAACGAACGAGCAGCTCGACCGGTCGGGTTTCGTTCTCGGGCACCGGCACACCCTAGGCGACGGCGCGCTGCAGTCTGGCTTCGGCGTCGAGCACCGCTTGTGCGAGCGTCGGATCCACGGGAGCCACGAGCGACACGACGTCTTCCGGGGAAGCACCGGCCTCTAGCGCGGCGCGTGCGGCACCCGAGCCCGTGAGCAAGTCGAAGGCGGGAACCTCGGTCTCGAACTCGTATGGAGTATTCCGAAACGCGAACGCTTCCGGCGCTTGGACGCGTGCCAAGGCGATCAAGCGCAGGTACGTGGCGACGGGACGGAACAAGAGCGGGTTCGTCACGTGCAGCATGACGCCGCGGCAGGTTTGGCCAGCGTGCTTTTCGAACGTGGGGCGGAACGCGACCGGGCGCACCTGGACACCGGGCGAGCCAGACGCAATCAAGGCTTCAGCGAGGGCCTCGCCGTCCAAAAAGGGCGCGCCCACGAGCTGAAACGGCGCCGTCGTTCCGCGCCCTTCCGACAGGTTCGTGCCTTCGATCAAACAACCGCCCGGGTAGACCAGGGCGGTCTCGGCCGTGGGCATGTTGGGCGAGGGCATCACGAACGGGCGGCCCCAAGCCTCGGCGCCGCGATGCCGCTCCCAACCCAGCATCGACACCACCGACAGCGCGCCTTCGGCGCCGAGGGCCTTGCCGTCGCGCTCGATGAACTGAGCCAACAGCTCACCGATGCTGAGCGCATGGCGAATCGGCAACGCTTCCAAGCCGACGAACGACAAGAAGCCCTCTTGCTGCGGCGCGCCCTCGAGCGTCGTGGGATCGCCCGAGATCGGGTTGGGCCGGTCCAGCACCACGGTGTGAATCGAAGCGGCTGCCGCCGCGCGCGCCGCGAGCAGCGCGGTCCACGCGTACGTGTAGTAACGGCTGCCCACGTCGGCCAGATCGATCAACAATAGGTCGATCTCTGCGAGGTGCTCGGCGGACGGCGTGAGGGCGTCCTTGGTCTTGCCGTACAAGCTGATGATCGGCGTTTTACCCTCGGCCGCCTCCGAGCCGACGGCCTCTTCGGCCTGAGCGGTGGCGTCGAGGCCGTGCTCGGGCGCAAAAATGAGGCGCGGCGTGGCACCCAGCTCTTCCAACACGCTGAGCAAATGCCGGCCGCGCCGGTCGACCGCAGCGGCGTGCGTGAGCACTCCGAGACGGCTGCCACGCAAGCGACGACGCAGCCCGGAGAGCTGGCCGGTGAACAGTTGATCGACTCCGCAAAGCATGGTGAGTGGTCCTTCCGAGCCGATTCCCTAGCAGATACAGGGAGATAACGAAACGATCCGCAGCCGCAGCCAGCTATGCAGCAGTTGCTGGATCGGGGTCCGTAGGGTAGCATTTTTTGCACAGTGCGCCGCGTCCTCGTTGTCGATGATGAAGAGAATCTCCGGCTAGTCCTGCGCACGCTGCTCAGGCGCCACGGCTACGAGGTCGAAACCGCCGAGAGTGGCGAGGACGCCCTGGGCATGGTGGATTCCTTCGGTCCCGACGTCGTACTGACCGATGTCCGCATGCCGAAGATGGGCGGGCTCGACCTGCTGACCACGCTCAAGGCCAAGGGCAACGAGGCCACCGTGATCGTGATGAGCGCGTACGGCAACATGGACCAAGCGCTGGAAGCGATGAAGGCGGGTGCGTACGACTACGTGCAGAAGCCGTTCAAGCCAGACGAGATCGTGCTCGCGTTGCGCAAGGCCGAAGAGCGCGAGCTGCTGCGGCGTGAGAACCGCGCGCTGCGCGACGAGATCCGGAAGGAAAATCGCTTCGAGGACATTTTGGCCAAGGCCCAGAAGATGCAGGACATCTTCCGCACCATCTCCAAGATTGCCGAGTACAAGACGACCGTGCTCGTCACCGGCGAGAGCGGCGTGGGCAAAGAGCTCGTGGCACGCGCGATTCACCATCGCAGCTCGCGCCGCGGCGGCAACTTCGTGGCCGTCAATTGCGGCGCGATCCCGGAGAACCTGCTGGAGAGCGAGTTGTTCGGGCACAAGAAGGGCGCCTTCACCGACGCCGTTCAAGATCGCCGCGGCTTGTTCGAAGAAGCCGATGGCGGCTCGCTGTTCCTCGACGAAATCGGCGAGCTGCCCTTGGCGCTGCAAGTGAAGCTCTTGCGCGTCCTCGAAGAAGAGAAAATCCGGCGCGTGGGTGACGTGCGCGACATCAAGATCGACACCCGCATCATCACCGCCACGCACCGTGATCTGCTGGCCGAGACCAAGGCCGGGCGCTTCCGCGAAGACTTGTTCTATCGCTTGAACGTGCTGCCGATTCACGTGCCGCCGCTCCGCGATCGGCGGGAGGACATCCCGCTCTTGATCGACCACTTCGTGGCCCGCAACAACGTGCGCCTGGGCACGTCGATCCGCGGGCTGGACACCGAATCACGGCGTTTGTTGTTCGAGTACCCGTGGCCGGGAAACGTGCGTGAGCTAGAGAACACCATCGAGCGGGCCATGGTGCTCGCCGAGGGCGATCAGATCGTGGCTCAAGATCTGCCCGACCGGCTGCGCGAGGCGCGCGATCCGGTGCAGATGCAGCTGGCCAGCGGTGAGCTGAGCGTCAAAAAGACGATGCGCATCATCGAGGAAATCTTGATTCGCCGCGCGCTGCAACGCACCAAAGGCAACCGCACGCGCGCCGCCGAAGTTTTGGAAATCAGTCACCGCGCGCTGCTGTACAAGATCAAGGACTACCAGATCACCGATCTTTGATCGCAGCCTCGACCTCGGCCGTGGTCTTGGGGATGGCGCTCGTGAGCACCTCGCAGCCGGTTTCCGTGACCAGCACGTCGTCTTCGATGCGGATGCCGCGCACGTCGCCGAACTCGGCCAGGCGTTTGCGATCGAGCGCCGACTCCAGACCGCGGGTCTCTTCGCGATTCGAGAGCAACGCGGGGATTTGGTAAAACCCAGGCTCGATGGTGACGCACATGCCCGCCTTGAGATCGCGGTCCAGACGCAAATAGCGATCGCCGTCGTTGGCGCTGCGCACGCGGCCCGGGGCGTACCCCGCGCGGTCGCCCAAGTCTTCCATGTCGTGCACGTCGAGCCCGAGCAGGTGACCGATGCCATGCGGGAAGAACAGTGCGGCCGCACCGCGCGCGTACAAATCCGGCAAATCACCCCTGAAAATGCCTAAATCGAGCAAACCGCGGAGCAGCTCGAGACCCGCCGCGCGGTGCACGTCCAAGTACCGCACGCCGGGCTTCACCGCGGCGATGGCCGCGAGCTGCGAGGCGAGCACGGCGTCGTACAAGGCGCGCTGCGTGCTGGAGAACGTACCGCGCGTCGGCCAGACGCGGGTGACGTCCGAAGCCCAGCCCTCGGGCGTCTCCGCGCCCACGTCGGCCAAGAGCAAGTCGCTGTCCTCGAGCAAGCCATCGTGGCGCTCGTTGTGCAGCACCTCACCGTGCACGGTGACGATCGAATTGTACGAGCACGCGCAGCCGGCAGCGATGATCGGCGCTTCCATCGCGGCGCGCACGCCGAACTCCCGCATGCCCGGGCGCGTCGCGCGCATCCCACCGCGATGCGCGCGATCAGCGACGCCAGCGGCGTAACGCAGCTGGCCAATCGCGGCCTCGTCATGCTCCAGCCGAATCTCGATCACGGCTTCGGCCAAATCACGATCGACGCCTTCGAGCTCGGGGCCCGAGCCGTGAATCACGTCGCGGCCCAGGAGCTCGCTCTGCCAAATCGAGCTCTCGCTGTCTTGGGCCGGCAAGCTGGCCGTGAGCTCCGGCAGGCTGAGCTCGTCGATCGGACGCACGTCAATCGCGAGCTCGCGCGAAAGCTCCTCCAAGCTCGGCTGACGCCCCGCCCACAGTTCTTCCTCGGGATCTGGCTGCGGAGCAAACAACGTGGCCCGGCCGTGCCCGAAGAGCAGCGCAGCGCCTTCGATCGCCCGACCGACGAAGTACAAGAAGTGGCTCTCGGCGCGGAACGGGTAGCGATTGCCGGCAAAATTGCGGGGCCGCGACAAGCCCGAAACGAGCAGCGCGGACCCCGAAAAACGCCGAGAAAGCCGGCTACGACGGGCGGCGAAAGCGGAAGGGGGCGATACGGGCGCGAGCATCCGCGCAGTCTACCCGATCCAGAACGCTCCGCTTCCCGTACCATCGCCGTCCACAGCGCGGAGGACCCCATGTCGTCCAGTTTTTCCAAGTCGGTCGCCCAAGCAGCCTCAGCCGGTCTGATGGTCGGCGCCGTGACCGCCGCCTGCGGTGGCACGACGCCCGCACCGGCAGCCCCCAGCGCCAGCGCCGAACCGGAAGCGGCCTCGGCTGGCGCCAAGGAGTGCTGCAAGGGCAAGAACGAGTGTAAGGGCCAGGGCGGCTGCAAGACGGCCACGAACGAGTGCGCGGGGTTGAACGAGTGCAAGCTCAAAGGCGGCTGCAACGGTCATTGCCCGAAGGAGTAAGGTGAGCCGAGCCCGCGCCCGGCTCGGCCTGCCCGATCTCGGAATTGGGGTCGGGCTGCGCGTTCCGCACCACGCTCGAGTGCTCGCCGAGCAGCCCGCGGTCGACTTCTTCGAGGTGATCAGCGAGAACTTCATGGTCGAAGGCGGCAAGCCGCGTTACCACCTCGCGCGCGTGCTCGAGACGTATCGGGTTTTGCCGCATGGCGTGTCACTCGGGATCGCGGGGCCGGAGCCACTCGATCGCGAGTACATGCGGCGGCTGAAGCGCCTCCTGAGCGAAGTGAAGGCACCTTGGGTGAGTGATCACTTTTGTTGGTCCGCCGCGGGTGGCGCCCATTTGCACGATCTATTGCCCATTCCGTACACCAAACAAGCCGTTGCGCGCGTGGTCGAGCGCGCCAAACAGGTGCAGGATTTTCTGGAGCTGCGCTTCGCGCTCGAGAACACCTCGAGCTACCTGAGCTTCGAGTCGAGCACGCTCAGCGAGTGGGAGTTCATCTCCGAAATCGTGGAGCGCGCGAACATCGGGCTCTTGTTCGACGTGAACAACGTGTACGTGTCGGCTTACAATCACGACTTCGATCCATTCGAATTCGTAACCAACATCCCGCACGAGCGCGTCGTCCAGATCCATTTGGCGGGCCACACCAACTTGGGCACACACATCATCGACACGCACGGGGGCGCCGTGAGCGACGAAGTGTGGGCCTTGTATCGACGCACCCTCGAGCTCACCGGCCCGGTCTCGACGCTGATCGAGTGGGACGAAGCGATCCCGGCTCTGCCCGTGCTGCTCGCCGAGGCCGAAAAAGCACGAGCAGTCCGCGATCAGGTGCTGGCGAGCCAATGACGGATCTCGACGTGCTCCAGGCATTCATGGCGACTCAGGTGATGAGCCGCAAGGCATTACCCCAAGATGCCTTACTGACCCAGCGCGCCAAACAGCTGGTCAAAAGCAGCGGGCGGCTGACTCCGGTCCAGCGGCTGGAGATCTATCGCGAGCAATTCTGGCTCCGCCACACCTCCGCGCTCGGGGAAGATTTCCCCGGCGTGAGGGGCCTTCTGGGACAGGCCGAGTGGCAGCGCCTGATCGAGGGTTACCTCGAGACGTTCCCGCCCCGAAGCTTCACGTTGCGCGATCTGGGCCTGCGTCTGCCCGAGTACATCGAGGGCCGCCGCGGGCTGCTGAATCACGCGCTGTGTCACGACATGGCGCGCTTGGAGCGCGGATACATAGAAATTTTTGACGCCGCTGACGCATTGCCGATCACACCCGAGGCACTGGCGGCGATCCCCGAAGGCGCATGGGAGCGCGCGCGGCTCGTGATTCATCCGGCAGTCAGGCTGCTGCAGCTGAATTACCCCGTCGCGCTGCTGCGCAAGCAGCTTATCGAAGCAGAAAGCAGCGGCGAAGCCGTGATCTTGCCCGAGCCTAGCCGGCATTGCTGGTTGCTTTTTCGTCGTGATTTGCAGCTATTTCACGAGCCAATCGAGGACGCGGCGCACGCGCTGCTCGCGGCGTTGATGCGTGCGGCTCCCTTACTGGCAGCTTGCGAACGAGCGCAGGCCGAGGTGCCGGAGGAAGCGGCCACCATTGCGGAACGAGTCGGGCCCTGGTTCGAGTCGTGGGCCGCGCGCGGCTTCATCAGTGCGGTCGAAGTTTGAGCCACGGCGAACGAGGACCCCAGCCCGCGATAATTCGAAACGGCATCAATTTGGGTAGTTTCGAATGCTTGCGCGACGGCGCACATCTTGCTACCGCATAGTGGTGGGAGTCGTCTCTAAACAGATCGAAGATCTGCGCCGCGCGCGTGGAACGCTGCTCATGGGCGTGCTCAACGTCACGCCCGACTCGTTCTTCGACGGCGGCCGTTATGACGGCGTTAGCACGGCTTCACGTCGCATTGATCAGCTCGTGAGCGAAGGCGCGGATCTGATCGACATCGGGGGCGAGTCCACACGCCCCGGGGCAGCGGCCGTCCCCGCGAGGGAACAGATGGCGCGGCTCGAGCCCGCCCTGCGCCACGCGCTCGGCACTGGGCTCTTGGTCTCGATCGACACCACGAGCCCCGAGGTCGCGCGCCATGCGCTGGGCATGGGCGCACACCTGATCAACGACGTCTCGTGCCTGGCCGACGCTGATTTGGCGCGCGCCTGCGCCGAGCACCAAGCGCCGCTGATCATCATGCACGCGCGCGGCCCCGCCGCCAGCATGGCCGGCTTCTCCGTGTACCCAGACAGCGGCTACGAAGACGTGGTGGAAGACGTGCGCTGCGAATGGCGAGCCGCGCAGGGGCGCGCGCTCGCGGTCGGCATGGCCGCCGAAGACGTGCTCTTCGATCCGGGTATCGGCTTCGCCAAGAACGCTCAGCAGTCCTACGTGCTGCTCGCGCGCTTGGCAGCCTTTCAAAGCGAGGGGCCGATCGTCGTCGGGCCGAGTCGCAAATCGTTCATCGCCGCGGTGGACGGCACGCCGCCCGAGCAGCGGCTCGGTGGCAGCGTCGCGGCCTGCGTGCTCGCGGCCGCCCGCGGCGCCGCCATCGTGCGCGTGCACGACGTGCGTGAGGTGCGTCAAGCGCTGCGCGTCGCGGCAGTCGTGGAGCGTGAATCCAGGCTAGCAGAGGGCCAGGTGAGCCATGCTCGATAGCCTGTACGCGTTCTTCGAGTCGCTCACGCCGATGCAAGTCGTGCGGGACGTGCTCGATATCTTCCTGGTTTACTACATCGTGTACCGCGCGCTGCTCGTGCTGCGCGGTACGCGAGCCATGCAAGTCGGCATGGGCCTGGCGATGGTGTTCGTGCTGTACATCGTCGCCCAGGTTTTGCAGCTGGTGACCGTGCTCAACATCATGGGCGCGCTGATCTCGAGCATGATCTTGATCATCGTCGTGGTGTTCCAGAACGACATCCGGCGCGGTCTGCAGCGCGTGGGTAGCCGCGCCTGGTTCGGCGGCATGGCTCGCACCCAAGAGGCCAAGTTGATCGACGCGGTCGTGGAGGCGGCCACTGATTTGGCCCGTCACCGCATCGGGGCGCTCATCACCTTCGAGCAAGACGCCAACCTGGACGAGTTCGTGGGTGTGCACAAAGGCCACGTGCTGGACGCGCAAGTCACGCGTGAGCTGCTCGTCACGCTGTTCATCCCCGAAGGCGTGAACAAGCTGCACGACGGCTCGGTCATCATCCGCAATTACCGGATCGCCAAGGCCGGTGTGTTCTTCCCCATGCCCGAAGGGCGGGTGATGGACGACAGCTTCGGCTCGCGCCACCGCGCCGCCCTCGGCATCACGGAGGAGACGGACGCCGTGGTCGTGATCGTCAGCGAGGAACGCGGCACGATCAGCTTTTGCTTCAACGGCAACATCGCCAGCAATTTGGACGGCCTGAAGCTGCGCACCATGCTGGAAGCCATCTTCAGCCCAAAGGTGCGGAAGAAGAGCCGCAAAGCGCCGAAAGCGGCGGCCGCCGACGCGCCGATGTCGCGCCGCGAGGGCGTCGCCTCGCGGCGCAGCGGGGACGCGCCGGACAGCTCGCGGCGCCGCACCAGCGAGCCAGAAGTCGCGCATCCGCGCATCAGCTTGGCCGAGCCGCCCGACCCCTCCCCGGTGCGGCCCCGCGTGCGGCCGGTGAGTGACGCGCCTCCGCCGCTCCGGCCGTCGCTGACCCCGCCGCCCCCGGTGGCGATCGCGCCGCTGCGCACGCCGATCACGACTTCTAGCGAGCCGCGCGGTCGTCGCGGCAGTGATCCCGACGCCAGTGACGACCCTTCCGACGACGGCTCCCGTCAGAGTGAACCCTGATGTTGTCGACGCTCCTCACCAGCGCGCTCACCTTCTTGCGTGAGTCGTTCAGCGAGAACCTCGGGCTCAAAGCGCTAGCGCTCACCTTTGCGCTGGGGCTGTTTGCCTTCCTGCAGGGACAGACCGACGAGCAGCAGCGCACCATCCCCGTGCCGATCGTGATGCGCTTGCCGCCAGAGAGCGCCGAGCGGGAGCTGATGACTCCGATCCCGGCCAGCATCCACGTGACGCTGCGCGGCCCGGCGCGCGCCATCGATCGTCAGATCCAAACTGGCATCGTGCCCATCGAGATCGATCTGCGCGGCGGCAAGACCGAGTCGATCAGCTTCGAGCCCAAGAACTTCTCGTTCCCGCCCGAGACCACCATCACCATCATCGATCCGCCGAGCATCGATCTGGAGTGGGAGGACGTAGTGACTCGGCAAATTCCGCTGCAAGCCGCGATCACGGGTCAACCCGCCGAAGGCTACGTCGTCAAAGGCGAGCCGGACGTCGACCCCACGCAGCTCACCGTGCGCGGCCCAGTGAGCGTCGTGGAAGTGATGCAGTTCGCGCGCCTGTCCGCGTTCGACGTATCCGGGCTGAGCGCAGGCGTGCATCGCCGTCGGATCGCCATCGACGCGGCGCCCGTGCGCGCGCGCTACATCGGCCCCGCCTCGGCCAACGTCTCGGTCACGGTCGCGCGCCGGGTGAGTGAAGCGAAGTTCGAAAATCGCCCCGTGGAAGTGATTGGCATGCCCGGCGGCGGCACGGTGCCGCGCACGGTGGACGTCACGGTCAGCGGCCCGCCGGAAATCATCCACGCCCTGCGCCCCGAACAGGTGATCCCACGCGCTGATCTGAGCAAAGCGCCCAACGTGGATCTCAAGAAGCACGGCTCCGCGGTGATCAAGGTCACGGTCGAGCTCGGTCACGCGGACGCGGAATTGCAGCCGCCGAGCGTGACCGTGAAGTGGTAGCCGCGCCCGCGTCATGGTCGGTTCGAAGTCAACCGTGCCTCCGTCGAGCGACGAGCTGCAGCTGAGCGAGCAAAAGTGGCGTGAGCGGGTGGTGCTCCAGCCCGAGCGCGCCGAAGCTCATTTCAATCTGGGCAACGCGCTCGCGCGCCTGGGTCGTCCGAGCGAAGCCATTCAGAGCTACCAGCGCGCGCTCGCGCTCGATCCGGCGCTCTCGGCGCACAACAACCTGGGCAAAGCGCAGTATGCCGCGCGTGATTTCGAGGCCGCCCGCGACAGCTTTCGCCGTGCCATCGCCGCGAGCCCGAGCGAGCCGCATTTGCATCGCAACTTGGGGACCGCCGCGCGCGCGCTCGGAGATCGAGAAGCCGCGCTCGCGAGCTTCGGTCGCGCGCTCCAGCTCGCGCCGCATGCCCGCAGCGTGCTGCAAAGCCTGGCCACGACTGCGCTCGAGTGCGGAAAATGGCAGCTCGGGCTAGACACGTGCAGCACCTGGCTGGGCCTCGAGCCGAGCAACGTCGAAGCCCTGGGGTTGCAGTCGATTGCACTGCAGGAGCTCGGGGAGCACGCGGCCGCTCGCGAGCTGCTCGACTTCGAGCGCATGGTCGAGGTCGTCGATCTCGCGGGGCCGCCGCCTCGGTTCGCGTCGTTGAGCGACTTCAACCAGGCCTTGAGCCGGCATGCGCTAGGACACCCGACGCTGCGGCTGCCAGCGAGCGACGACCCGCGCTATCACTGCCCGACGCTGCGCCTCACCGACGAGTTTTGCGACCAGCCCGCGGGCGCATCGGGCGCGCTCGAGCGGCTCGTGGCCACGGCGATCGACGGCTACCTGCAGCGGCTATCGAGCGCGTTGCCTCGGCACCCGTTCGTGGTCGGCGCGGCGGCTCGCTTCACGCTGCGCTCCTGGGCGACGGTGCTCGAACACGAGGGCAATCTACTGCCGCACGTACACTACGCGAGCTACGTGAGCGCCGTTTACTACCCCCGAGTGCCGCGCGTGATGAGCGGCGGCGCTGGCGCCGGTTACTTCGAATTCGGCGGCGGCCCGCGCGATTTTCCCGTGCAGAGCAGCACGCCCGTGCGCGCCATCGAGCCGCGCGAGGGGCGGCTATTGCTCTTTCCGTCTTACTTCTATCACCGCACCGCACCGTTCAGCGCGAGCGAGCCGCGCATCTCCGTCGCGTTCGACACCGAGGCCATGAGCCGAGCGCCCTAAGGCGTCGGGCGCAGCGACAAATCGCGAGCGGCGTCGTAGTCACTGTCTGGTTCGACGAAGATTTTGCTCATCTCCGGCACGTCGGCGCGTACGCGCGCTTCGATATCGTTGATCACGCGTTCGACGTCTTCGACCGGCATCTTCGGTTGGAAGCGCACTTTGAGCGCGAGGATGACCGCGTCAGGCCCCAAGTGCATGCTGAGGAACTGCGTCACTTTCAGCACGCCGGGCGTGGCTTCGACCAAGCTCACGGTCTTATCGCGCACTTGCGGCGTCACGCCTTCGCCGAGCAGCAAGCTGCGGGTGTAGCGCGCGAGCACCAAGCCCACGGCGCACAGCAAAAGCCCGATGATGATCGAGCCAATGGCGTCGAACACCGGATTGTGCGTCAGGGCCGAGATACCGATCGCGATGAACGCGATCACGAGCCCACACACGGCCGCGGTGTCCTCCAACAAAACCACGGGGATCGTGGGATCCTTGCCGCTGAACAGGGCCTCGAAGAAACCCTTCCCGGCGCGGCCCTTGTTGAACTCTTTGAAGGCCACCAAGAAGCTGCCGCCCTCCATCAACAGCGAGACCGCGAGCACGCCCAGCGGGATCAGCAACGAGCCGTGCGACTCTTCGCCCGAGCCGAGCTTGTGCACGCCTTCGTAGACCGCGAACACGCCGCCCACGAAGAACAAGAGCAGCGCCACGATGAAGGCCCAAAAGTACGACTCCTTGTCGCGGCCCAGCGGATAACGATCGGGACGCGCTTGCTTGGCCAGACCCATGCCGACCAGCAAGAGCCCCTGGTTCCCGGTGTCCGCCAGCGAGTGCACGCCTTCCGCCAAGATGGCCGTGCTGCCGGATAGCCAGGCCGCGACGAACTTGGCCACGGCGATGCCCAGGTTCCCGAGCAACGCTGCGATGACCACCTTACGAGCGTCGGATTTCGAGTGGGATTTCATAGTGCGTATCGCGATTGCGCACGAGCGCGGGGCGTTTCAGAGGACGGTCACGTCGATGCGAGAACGCGCGTTCTCGTAGAACGAGGCGAGCGCCGCATTTAAACGACGAGACACGTACCAACGCAAGAGCGCGGGGCGAATCGTCTCGAAGGGGGCGTTACGAAAGGGCGTGTTCGAGGACTTATGAAGGCTGCGCAGCTCGGCCTCGCTCGGTTCGAGCATGGGCGTGACCATGCGGTCCAGGTACAGG
The DNA here is from genome assembly GCA_040348785.1 of Myxococcales bacterium. Taxonomy (GTDB): domain Bacteria; phylum Myxococcota_A; class Polyangia; order Polyangiales; family Polyangiaceae; genus PMG-095. Next base: position 105,495 of record JBEQTH010000002.1, read on the forward strand.
CTGGCACGGGCCTTCTGCAGCAGCAGGCGCGCGAATTCTCGCTCACTGATGCCTTCCGCGCGACGAGCCGTATCGAGCGCCTCTTCCCCGCCCGCGCGATCGCTGAGCATACGGTGAGCGGCCTGACTCTGGCGCTCGAGGTCCGCGGCCGTGGGCTCGGGCTCGATACGCAGCGCGCCCAGGATGGTCTCGGCGATGTGCCGGTCCAGCGCGGCCGTGATGTGCCGATCGCGAAACGGCGCATCACCCAACGAGGCACGATCGGGATCGGACAGCGCTTCTAGCCGGGCCTCGAAAGACAACTCGCGTTCGAACACGAAGCGCGGGCGGCGCGCACCGCCCGTCTCGGGCGCTTCGAAGCGGATGACTGCGCGATCGACCGAGACCGGCTCCGCGACGAGCGAGCCCGTGCACAGCGCGAGCCCGAGCGCGACCAGCGCCGCGATCGAACGCTTCATCGCGCGGCGGGGCGCTTGCGTGAGGACGGAGTGGCCTCTTCCTCGTCATCCGCGGCGGCGGCCTCGGATGTGACCTGTGCCACGGGCAACGATCCGGAGGGGCTCGAGTCCGCAGCCGAATCGGCCTCGGCGCCCGCGCTGCCGTCCTGACGATGCACAAAGCCACGCGCAGCACGGCGGGCCTTCACGAATTCGGCGAAGGCGGTCACCTTTTCCAAGTCGCGAGCGCCGAGCGAATCAGCCAAATCACGCAGCTGCTTGCGGAGTGCTTCGGCGCTGCTCTTGCGGCGAGCGACCAAGGCGTCTTGGGAAACGACCGGCTCGGGCGGCGTTTCTGCGGGCCAGACCGGGCGCGCGACAGGCGCCAAGCCGTGAGCGCTGAGCCAAGCTTCCATGAATACGCGCAGCCGTTCGCTGCGAAAAGCGAACCAGCGCTCGCGCTCCGTGCCGTAGGTCATCAGCACGTCTTTGAAACGACGGAACGCCCCTTTACCGTCGATGGCCGCGGTGAGCTGGTCGCGCAGCTCCCCCTCTTCGACCATGGGGATGAAGCGCTCCATCCAACGGTATTGCTCACGCGAGCTTACCGGCTCGATGCGCATGTACGTGGTGTCCGAAGCGATGCGCGAGTGCATTTCGGGATCCGCGATGCCGTCGACGACGCGCAGGACCTCGCCGCTCACCAAGTGCAGGTAACTATGCACCTCGGGCGCGTTGTTCTCGAAGGCATCCTCGAGCGCCTCCCAATCGACTGGGATATCGCGCAACTGCTGGGCGCCGCCCGAGCCCAAGTCCGAGTCAGCCATTTCTATCCTCTTTTCCAAAGCTCATCGAGTCCCTACACGCATCATCTTGGGGCCGGCGACCGCGACCGGAAAGGGGAAATGCGCGAGACTCCGATATCAGTGCGAGCGCGACCGACACACGGCGTCACTCCAGCGCCCGAGCGCCGTAACTCGGGAGTCGGTGTCGATCTCGGGGGTGAACGTTCGATCGAGCCGAATCATTCGCGCCGCATCATTTAGGCCGGAAAATAGACCGGCCCCGAGGCCGGCAAGCATTGCTGCCCCGCGCGCAGTGGACTCCAATTCGGTCGGGCGCTCGACCGTGAGTGAGCCGAAGTCGCTTTGAAACTGAAGTAGTAAGTCGTTCGCTGCAGCCCCGCCATCGACGCGCATGCGCGTGACCGGGTGACCCAGGTCACCGGCCATGGCCGTAATCACGTCGTGCACCTGAAACGCGATTGCCTCGAGCGTCGCGCGCGCCAAGTGCGCTCGCGTCGTGCCGCGAGTGATGCCGGTGATCAGCCCGCGGGCATCGGGATCCCAATACGGCGCCCCGAGACCCGAAAGAGCGGGCACGAACGCAACACCGTCACTCGACGGGACTTGTCGAGCGAGCTGCTCGATCTCCTGCGCCGAAGCGATGATGCCGAGCCCATCGCGCAGCCATTGCACCGCGGCCCCCGCGATGAAGCAGCTCCCTTCGAGCGCATACACGGGCTCGCTGCCGAGCTGCCAGGCGAGCGTCGACAGCAGGCCAGAGCTGCTCGCCACTGGTTTCGGCCCGACATTGACGAGCAGGAACGCCCCAGTTCCGTACGTGCACTTCGCGTCACCCGGCGCGAAACACGCCTGACCGAATAGCGCCGCGTGCTGATCGCCCGCAATGCCGGTGATCGGAATGCCGTCGGGTAGACCCGGCACATTGCGGGTGACGGCCACGCGCTCCGCGCTCGGCACGATCACGGGCAACACGCTGCGCGGAATGTCGAGCAGCTCGCACATTTCCTCGCTCCAAGTGCGCGACGCGAGATCCATGAGCAGCGTCCGCGAGGCGTTGGTGACGTCGGTGACGTGGGGAGCCGCCGCCGACGCGCCACCCGCAAGGCGCCAAACCAAAAACGAGTCGATCGTGCCGAAAGCGAGCTTGCCCGCGTCCGCAGCACTGCGCGCGCCGGGGACCGCATCGAGCATCCAAGCCAGCTTGGTGCCCGAGAAGTACGGGTCGAGCACCAGCCCGGTGAGGTCACGCACGCGGGCTTCATGACCTTTCGCCTTGAGCTCCGCGCAGCGCGCCGCAGTTCGCCGATCTTGCCAGACGATCGCGCGCTGCACGGCGCGCCCGCTTTGGCGGTCCCAGAGCAGCGTCGTTTCTCGCTGATTGGTCAAGCCAATCGCCGCGATCTCGTCGCCGCGCACGGCGGACAGCTCGAGCGCACCTGCGACGGCGGTCTGCACACTTTGCCAAATCTCGTCCGCGTCGTGCTCGACGCGACCGGGCTCTGGGAAATGCTGGGGAAACTCACACGTCTTTCGTCCGAGCGTGGAACCGTCGAGCGCCATCACCAGGGCAGTCGTGCCCGTCGTGCCTTGATCGATTGCGAGGATGTGACCTGCCACGGAGAGCGAGACTAGCAGAGCCACTTCCTCGGCCGGGCGGCCCACACGAAGTGACGCTCTAGGAGTGGGAGTATTCGACGCGCCTACATCCGTCTGTGCTTCGCGGTGGCAACGAGTGAACTCACTGCCCTTGTCGGCGAGAGCCGAGAACGGTAGCCTTTTTGCCCCTATGGCCCGCATTCTGCTCGCGACACCCGAAGGCCAGCAGGTCGTCGAGTTACGAGACCACAATTCGCTCGGGCGCCATCCCAGCAACACCATTCAGCTTCTCGACAAGATCGTGTCGAAGGAGCACTGCATCCTGGAGCGGCGCGTCAACGGCTTCACCCTGCGCGACCTCGGCAGCTTGAATGGCACGTACATCAACGGCGAGCGCGTCGTCGGCGAGCAGGATCTCAAACACGGTGACGACATCGCGCTCGGCGCGACGCGCGCGCGTTATGACGACGGCTCGGGCCGGCCCCTACCACCGCCGCCCGCGTATGGCGCGCCAGCACAACCACCACCGTCGGGCTGGCAACCACCCCATTCGCAAGTCGGCGCGCCGCCTTCGACCGCGCAACAATACGGCGCGCCGCCCGCAGGTCCGCATGGCACGGCGCAAGTCGCGCAGTTTCCCGCGGTTCAAAATTTCGTCGCGGCGCCCGGTTTCACCGCGACGCCCGGCTTCCACCCCGCGCCCGGCTTCACGGCAGCGCCGATGGGCACGGCGCAGATGCCAGCCGTGCCTGCCACGCGCGTCGACGTCAACGACAAGGCGCGCCAAATCGGCACACAAATCGCGGCCACCGGCAAAGGCTTCGTGCCTTACGACAAGCTGGCCGGGAACACGGACCAGCTCGCGCAAGACTACGAGCGCTTGCGCCTGAGTCACGAGCTCTCGCGCGAGATCGCGCTCGAGCGCGATCTGCCGACGCTGCTCAACAAAATCTTGCTCACGATCTTCAAGTTCGTGCGCGCCGATCGCGGCGTGATTTTCTTGATGAATCCCCAGGGTGAGCTGGTGCCCGGTGCCAGCCAGCGGCGTGACGGCACGGACGCGCCGATCCCCGTGTCGTCCACGATCATGAATCACGTGATCAAGGAGCGCGCGACCGTGCTCACGCACGACGCGGCCATGGATTTCGCGGCCTCCAAAGGCAAGAGCATGATCCTGAACCGGATCAGCTCGGCGATCGTCGCGCCGCTCCTGCACAACAACGAAATATTGGGCGTGTTGTGGTTGGACAGCGAGACGCTCGCTCAGTTCCAGCCGAAGGACATGGAGATCGTCACGGCCATCGCGGCCCAAGCCGCGATGTTCATCGAGATCAACATCCTGGGTAAGAAGGTGGAGCTCGAGATCGTCAACCGTGAGCGGTTCAGCCGTCTGCTATCGCCGAACATTGCTCAGCGCGTGCTATCGGGCGAGCTCGAGGTGAAAAAGGGCGGGCAGCTCGTCGGGGAGTGCACGGTGTTCAACTCGGACATCCGCGGCTTCACACCGCTCAGCGAAGGTTCGCGGCCGGAAGCGTTGGTCGATCTGCTGAACGAATACTTCGAACAAATGGTCGAGGTGTTGTTCAAGTACGAGGGCACACTCGATAAGTTCATGGGGGATGGGATCATGGCTCTGTGGGGCGCGCCCGTCGCACATCCCGACGATGCGCTGCGCAGCGTGAGCTGCGCGCTCGAGCAGATGGAAGCGCTCGGCAAGTTCAATCGCACGCGCATCGATCAGGGTGCGCAGCCGCTCGCCATCGGCATCGGCATTCACACGGGCCCGTTGGTCGCGGGCTACATCGGCAGCTCGAAGGCCCTCTCCTACACAGTGATCGGCGACACCGCGAACACCAGCGCCCGCCTGTGCGGCGTGGCCAACTCCGGCCAAGTGCTGGTCAGCGAAGCAACGCTCGCCAAGCTGAGCGGCAAGTTCGTGTACGAGGAGCTGCCGCCCGCACACTTGAAGGGCAAAGAAAAGCCGTTCCGCGTCTTCGACGTGAAGGGTTTGCACCCGAGCGTGCAGGTCCCGGTCGCTATCGGGACTTGAAGCGCTCCACGCCGTATTGATAGTACGTCGCGTCGATCTCGGCGGCGAACGCGCGGCGCCGAGCGGCGCGCGCCGCCAGTGACGCGCTGAACAACCCGCCGAAGGGCTCCCAAATCACGTCGCCCGGATCGCTGGATGATTCGATGATGCGCGTCATCAAGTCGAGCGGCTTCTGATTCAAATGCACGGCGCGCCCGCCGCTCACTTTCACGCGCTCTTCGCCGCGCACGGCGCCCCGCTCCCAAACGTTGGTCACGCCGTGCGGGCACTCGAACTTGGCACGCATATCGGCCCACTCGGCTTCCGACACGGGCCGTTCACCATCGAGCGAGAAGTATGGACGACCGCTCGGCTCCCCGAAACGGTTGGCGAACGCGCTGAGCAGGCGCATCGCCTCGGGCGGCGGAAAGTACCAAAGGTGCCCTTGGTCGAAGTACTTGCGCGTCGCGGCGTTGTTCACGCCGCAAGCCTCGTTTGCTTTGTATAGCGGGAGGCCCGTGCGCTTCCACTCCTCGAGCAACCATTGCTTGAGCGGCAAGCCACGCACGCGCGCTTCGAACACGTACTGCACGCAGACCTCCGTCACGACCGGGAAGCGCCGGATCTTCTGGGTGTTCACGTTCCCCGCGATGTGCCCCATGCCCTTGTTCCAGGTGTTGGAATTGACGTAGCGAAAGCCGTGCTTCTCGAGCACCGGGTGCGCCGCGGCCCAACCGATCTCGGAATTCCAAAACCAGAGCGTGGTTCGCGCGGTCGCGGCTTCACTCCAGGCCTTCACGTGCGGCTCGTACCAAGCCGGCACATCCAAGTGGTCGGAGGTATCGCCCTCGAAGCCGAGCACGCCGTACGCGCCGTCGGAAACAATCGTCACGGGCGCGGGCCAGGCCGCGTAGCAAGCGAGCGAGTCGGCGTGATGCAGCGCGACGAGCTCGTCGCTGTACAACGGCGAGGCGGGAACGGCCGTTCGCACCACGGCCCGGCCGCGCCCCACGCTGCTCGTCGCCGCCCGCTTCAACGGCCGTGCAGCAGACGGCGACTCGGCATTTCCGCGCATTTTGCGATCCTCCATATCACCCGCGCGCGCCGTCCTCCAGCACATGACGCATTGCGCCGCCCGTTGCAGGCTTCGCCAAACTGGCCTGCAAGGCCTCGACAGCGTGGCGGTCTCGGGGGAGAGTCCCGCCGGAATGGCTCACATCCTGGCCTTCGAGCGCCCCGTCGTGGAGCTCATCACCCGCGTGCGCGAGCTCCGTGAGCTCGCCAGTGAAGACGACCGCTTCGGCTCCGAGCTCAAGCGCTTGGAGGACAAAGCCGCGAAGCTTGCGCGCGAAGTGTTCGCCAAGCTCTCGCCGATGCAAAAGGTGCAGCTCTCGCGGCACCCCAATCGCCCGTACACGAACGACTACATCGATCGCCTGTTCACGGACTTCGTGGAGCTACACGGGGATCGCCGCTTCGCCGAAGACGGCGCGCTGATCGCCGGCATCGGCAAATATCACGGCCGCAGCGTGGTCGTGGTCGGCCACCAAAAGGGCCGCACCAGCAAAGAGCAGACCAAGCGTAACTTCGGCATGCCGAACCCGGAGGGCTACCGCAAAGCCATCCGCATGTACGAGCTCGCCGAGCGCTTCAACCTGCCGATCTTTACGTTCGTCGACACCATGGGCGCGTATCCGGGCCTGGGCGCCGAAGAGCGCGGCCAGAGCGAAGCCATCGGCGCCGCGATCGAGACCATGTCGCGCATGACCGTGCCCATCGTCACCAGCGTGATCGGTGAAGGCGGCTCCGGCGGCGCGCTCGCGCTCGGCGTGGCTAACCGCGTGTTGGTGCTCGAGTTCAGCTACTACTCCGTCATTACCCCCGAGGGTTGCGCGGCCATTCTCTGGAAGAGCGCCGAGCGCGCGCCCGACGCCGCGGCACGGTTGCGCATCACCGCGCCTCACCTGCTCGAGTTCGGCATCGCCGACACGATCGTGGAAGAGCCCCCCGGCGGCGCCCACCAAGACCACGACGACGCGGCCAAACGGCTCGATCGCGTGCTGTACTCCACGCTCACCGAGCTCTCGGCCCTGTCCCGCGACGCCATCCGCGAAGACCGCTACCAACGCTTCCGCAAGCTGGGCGCGTTCGTCGCCTGAGCACCTAGCTCGCCGGGGGGTTGCCCCTCGCAGGCGACGCCGAAGCACGGCCGTCGCGCTGCCGCGCGCCGGGCACCCCAAGCGTCGGACTCGGGCCGCCACGGGGTGCCAGCTTCTCGGTCAAGGCGAGCTTGCATCGAGCGCGAACAGCTCCGTGTTGAAGAGCACGACCCGTTCGCTCGGCGCAGAATCGGCAACGAGCGCCTGCATCTCGCGAAAGTAGGCCAGGTGTAGCTCTTTCAAGCGCGCGAAGTCCGCGTTGGAGACGGCCATCAAGTTGTAGCCGAAGGTGCCCGGGACTCCGCGCTCCAGCCGGGCCAGCGCGACCTTCGGCCACTCCCCTTTCAGCTTTCGGCCGCGCGCGGGATCCGCCCGCGTATCGATGGTCTGCGTTTGCGCGATGATCCAATGAGCGCCGTGCTTGCGGATTTGTTGAGCGGCGGCGAGCGTGGCGAGGCAACGCACCTCTTCCGCGCGTGAGATGCCGAGGCGCCGTGCGATCCAGCCGGGGCGTGGACTCTTCTGGTCCGTGTAGTCGGTCAATTCCAGCGCGCGCAGCACGGCATGCGACCACGGCACGTCGTACGCCGCTTTGCGGGCGGCCTGTAACGCTCGCCATTCATCCGCCACCGAGGGCAGCTGCTCCACCGGCACGAAGTGCGATAGGAAGTCCAAGCAGCGGAAGCTGGCCGCTTCCACCAACGCCAAGAACTCCGGCAGACGCGGCTCGGCGCTACCGCTCAGCCAGCGCGCAATCGAGAAGCGGCTGAGGGACGAGCGACGCGCCAGCTCGACGACCTTGGTATTGCCGCGCAAGACCCGCAAAAACTCGGCGATTCCGGCGCTGCTCCCGAGATCCCAATCCGCCGCCTGTGCGGGCGAGGCGCCAAGGAACGCCGCCAGCGACGACCGTTCACGCGCCGGGAAGCGCGCGGCCAACGCGAACGCCTGCGCCGCGCTCGGAAAGCAAACTCCTGCCTCCCAGCGGTACGCGATGTTGCTGCCGTAGCCCAAGCGATTGCTGAACGCTCGCTGAGACCGCTTTCCGCGCATCAAACGCAGCCAATCCGCCGCCAACAGGTCAAAGTCCATGTCATCATTATATGCACATTCATGCGCTGATCACGGCTAGGATTTGTGCGATCCGTGCATTGACGCGCAACCGCGAGCCGCCCAAGGTGCAGCTCAAGATGACGTGGTGGAGATACGCACTCGGGGTGCTGCTGAACGCGGCGCTGCTAGGTGGCTGCGCTGACGGGGGGCAAACGGGGCAGCCCACGGCGGCGAGCAGCTGCCAAGAGCCCGTCGCGCTCGACGCAGTCATCGACGGGGTCAGTGGCCAGCAATTGATCGACGCCTTCGCCGGCACTTACTCCGCCACGGTGCACTGGCAAGCCGACGCTTTCGCGCCTCCGGATGGGGAGCTCACGCTTCAGATCGCGCCTACTGGGAATGAAGCGGCAAGAGAAGGCAGCTCTTACCCTTGCTATCGGTTGCTCAGGGTTCCGGTCGCGGCAAGCCTGACGTTCGCCGATGGCAGCGAGGTCGGTAGCGGCAACGCCATGCTCAGCGCGCCTTACGGATCGTTCGCGGCCACGTTGTCGTTCAACGACGGGCCATGGCTGGTCGATGCTGAGTTGAGCCGCACTGCGGGTCATGAGCACATCGACGGTGACTTGAAGCGCGACGGGGACGCGGGCCTGACCAGCGGGCTTTTCTCGGGAGATCGAACGACGGGCGGAGGAGTCCAATGAAAAACGGTAAGCTGAACGCGCGGCGCATCATCGGCGCAGTCCTGCACGGATGCGTTCTATTGGCAGCGGCGTTCGGCGCCGCCTGCTCCGACGGTTCTCAGCAGGACGATGTCTGCGCCACTTACGGGTGTGTGAACGGCGCGCTGCTCACCGGGTCGGTGGCATTGGCTGAGGGCGTAACCCTGGTCGACGTGCAGCTGTGCGCGGAAGGGCAGTGCCATCGCGGCGCCCTCGACCTGCGGACACCGGACACGGGTGAACAGTGCTTGCGCTGGGGCTTTCATTCCCACGTTTGCCTGACCCCGAGCGTCACTCCAGGTACCGCCGCGGTCGACGCACTGGCAGAGTTTGCCTCCGACGCGCCCCCTATGGACGTGAGCTTCCAGCTAGTGCTCACCGATCGCAGCACCGGACACCAGCTGCTCGACGAAACCCGCACGGCAAAGCACGAGATCACGCGGCAGGACAGCTGCCACCGTTGCTGGCAGGCATCTGCGAGCTTGTAACCATTGGCCGCAAGCCAAGCGGGTGGCCCCTCGCTTACTCTTCGCTCGGCCGCGCTACCGGTCGAGGGCACTATTGCGGAATTGGTTCCCTGTCGGAGCTCGACGCACCAAAGCGAAAAGGCGCTAGGCGTGTCGAATCGTGAGCGTGCGAACGATGTGAATGAGAAGCACGCCGCGCTCGTCCAACGCTCATCCAATGAGACGAGCTTCGATGACTCGTTTTTGAGTTGACGAAGCGCGGGCCGGGGCCTAGTAAAAACTGGCGCTCATTTCGTCTGAGCGGCTCGGGGTAAAGGTCGCTGTCTGTCGACAGCGTCTGCACGGGGTTGGTTCATATCGATTGGGAGGAGAGCGAATGGCTGATTTGCGTTCGTGGGCACTGATCGGCATCGGTGTATTGGGGGGCTGCGCGCAACTGGCCGCCTGCAGCAGCGGGCACCCGGAAGAGGCGCCGAGCGCTGCTCGCCCCGCGTTGCTGCAAAGCCCGCCCGAGGCGCTGCAAGCGGCATTTCCTCGAGCAAAGCTCGATGCAGCCAGCAATCGTCCGTCGCGTCTTTACGGCACGGCCCTCGCCAGCGGCGCCACCGCCGCGGACGCTGCGGATCGCTTCAAACAGGCCCACGCAGCAGCCCTCGGTATGCCAAGCACCGAGCTCGTCGCCCAAGATTTCTCGCCGACTCATGCGCTCACGGCAACGCCCAAGCCGCTTGGCTTGATGTACGACCGCAAAACCGGCCAGTACAAATTCTGGCTGTATCGGTATGGGCAAACCAAGGGCGGGCTTGCCGTATTTCGCTCGGGGTTGCTCTCCTTGGTGAAGAACGAGCCCAACAATCCGGTGGTTTGGGCGTCCTCCTCCGTGCACGATCTCTCGAGCTTTACTCCTCCCGCAAGCGCGCGCAGCGCGGCCGCCGATCGAGACAAGTCACTAGCAGCCATCCGCGGTCTGACTGACTCGAGCGGCCGGCTCTTGCCGGCCCCGGCCGCGCTGGCTCGGCTGTCTGCGACCACGCCCGTGATCTTCGCGGGCGAAGAAGGCCAAGCGGACAAACCGCGGCTGGCGCTCGAATACACCGTGGAAACCGCCAATCCAGCGCAGTCTTGGCGCCTGGTGGCAGACGCCGCCACGTTGGACGTGCTGCACGTCGAGAACATCGTCGTGTTCGAAAACGTCACCGGCACGGTCAGTGCATTGGCCACTCAGGGCAGCAAGTCGATGGACTGCGCGGACGAAGTGTCCACGGCTTTTCCATACGCGGAAATCACGGGCGGCGGCGCCTCGACGTTCGCCGATCTGACGGGCAACTTCACGCTCGCTGATGCGACGAGCACGCCGCTCGACGTGACCTCGCTCACGGGCGGACAATACTTCGACGTCACCAACGCCGCGGGCACTACCGAGCAATTGCTGCAGACGGTCACCCCGCCCGGTCCGGCGAGCTTCGTGCACAACCCGGACAACGCGAGTGATCTGCTGCGCGCTCAAAGCAATGGCTACCTGAGCGCCAATCAGGTTCGAGATTTCTTGCTCAAGTACGTGCCAAGCTATCCCGTCATCTCGACGCAGCTGAATTTCCCCGTAAACGTGAATCGGAACGACGGTTTCTGTCCGGGCAACGCCTGGTACGACGGCGGCTCGATCAATTTCTGTGTTGGCTCCACGAGCTATGGCAACACTGCCTTCGCGAGCGTCGCCTATCACGAGTATGGGCATCACATCGTGACCTCCGGCGGCAGTGGTCAGGGCGCGTACGGTGAAGGCATGGGCGACACGGTGTCGTCACTCCTCGCTGGCGATCCGGGCCTCGGTTACGGCTTCTTCCTGAATCAGTGTACGACCCCGCTGCGCACGGCCGACAACACCTGCCAGTACTCGGCGACGGCCTGTTCCACGTGCGGCTCCGAAGCGCATGACTGCGGCAACCTGTTGAGCGGGACGATGTGGAGCATCCGCAAAGCATTGGCCGCGAGTCATCCCGAGACGTACGTCGATCTCGTCAACTCCCTCGTGTTGAGCTCCGTGCCGCTTCACGTAGGCACAGGGGTGGACGCGAGCATCGCCGTGGATTTGCTCACCCTCGACGACGACGACGCCAACCTCGACAACGGCTCGCCGCACTACGCCGAGATCTGCGCCGGCTTCAGCGCTCACGGGATGAGCTGCCCGCCGATCCTGACTGGGCTGTCGGTGAGCCCGGTCAGCACCCTCGGTGCAACTGGGCCCGTGGGCGGGCCGTTCGCCCCCGAGAGTGTCAGCTACACCCTGAAAAACAACGGCCCCGCCGCGACCCTGTCTTACTCGGTGAGCCCGAACGCGAGCGCGCCGTGGCTCACGATCACCAATGGCAGCGGGCAAATCGCGCTTGGGCAGCAAGCCCAAGTCACCGTGAGCATCAATCAAGCAAACGCAGCCACGCTGGCCAAGGGCGGCTACCTTTCGACGCTGCAGTTCACGAACCTGACCGACGGCACCGGCAACACCACGCGCGACGCCAAGCTGGAGGTCGGTGTCCAAACGATTTTCAGCGAGACGTTCAGCAACGGCCTGGGCAAGTTCAGCTTGGGCAGTGAAGCCAACAACCGCTGGCACGTGTCGAACAGCTGCGCTTCGACCGCAGCCGGCCACAGCGCTCCGAGCAGCCTCTATTTCGGCATCGACAGCTCGTGCAACTACGACGCAGGGGTAGTGAGCGCCGGTACGGCAACTTCTACGCCCATCAGCGTGACGGACGGTTCGGCCCTGAAGCTCCGCTTCAACTACTACCTACAGACCGAGCGCCTCTCGCCGTACGATAAGGCGACTGTACAAGTGTCCGTGAATGGCGGCTCGTATTCCACCGTGGCCAGCAACAACACGGGCGGCGTCGCGCTGCTCGACGGCAGCGGCGCTTGGCAAGCCAGCGAGGTCGATCTCAGCTCGCTGATCGCAGGCTTGCCTTCGGCGACGATCCAGCTGCGCTTCGGCTTCGATACGGTTGACTCGGTGCTGAACAACTTCACGGGCTTCCTGGTCGATGACGTGGAGGTTCGCGGCTTTGCGACTGCCTGCAGCGGCAACGCACAGTGTGATGACGGCCTGTTCTGCAATGGCAGCGAGCAGTGCATCTCCGGCAGCTGCACCGCGGGCACGCCGGTCGCCTGTGACGACGGGGTTTCCTGCACTCAAGACGCCTGCAATGAGGTGAGCAAGGCCTGCACGCACCAAGCCAACGACGCCGCCTGCAGCGACGGTCAGGCCTGCAATGGCACCGAGGTCTGCAATGCCACCCTTGGTTGTCAGAGCGGCACCGCTCTTGATTGCAACGACGCCAATGCATGCACGGCTGACTCCTGTGACCCAACGCTCGGCTGCCAACACAGCAGCGTCAGTTGTGACGACGGCAATGCCTGCACCTCTGACAGCTGCAGCGCCACGCTCGGCTGCCAACACAGCGCCGTGAGCTGTGACGACGGCAATGCTTGCACCACTGACAGCTGCAGTAGCACGCTCGGCTGCCAGCACGGCACGCTGAGCTGCGACGACGGCAATGTGTGTACCACCGACAGCTGCGCGGCCGCCACGGGTTGCCAGCACACGAACAACACCGGCAGCTGCACGGACGACGGCAACTCCTGCACTTCCGACGTGTGTAGCGCAGGCGCTTGTACCCATCCCGACAATGGCAGCTGCACCTTGGGCGCGTTCTTGGAGACGGGCGGACAAGTGGTGATGGAGGCCGAGCATTTCTCCGTCAATACACCGCGTGCCAGCCACACCTGGGACCTGACGAGCGATGGCGCCGCCTCCGGCAGTCAGTGCATGCTGAGCAACCCGAACAACGGCGCGAACGTGAACACGGGTTACACCACGGGCAGCCCGCAGCTAAATTTCCCTGTGAAATTCGCGACCACGGGCACCTATCAGGTCTGGGTCCGCGGCTTGGGCGCGGGCAGCGCGGATCGCACGATTCACGCTGGCATCGACGGTACGGCAGTCGCTTCCGCCGATCGCATCTCCGGCTTCTCGGCGAGCTACGCCTGGAGCAAGAGCACCCTAGACGGTCCGGTGGCGACGATCAGCGTGACCAGCGCCGGCGTGCACACGATCAACCTTTGGATGCGGGAGGACGGCTTCCGATTCGATCGCCTGCTCTTGACCACGAGCACCAGCTTCGTGCCGAGCGGCGCTGGGCCCGCCGAGAGTAGCCGCGGACAAGGTTGCACAACGAACGCCAACTGCAACGACTCGAACCCATGCACGACCGATAGCTGCGTGTCTGGGACGTGCTCGAACACCGCAGCTCCGTCGGGTACGGCGTGCGCCGACGACGGCAACAGCTGCACGAATGACGTGTGCAGCGGCACGAGCTGCACTCACCCCAACAACGGCAGCTGCGGCGGCTCGCCGTGCTCCGGCTTCTGCAGCAATCCGGTGACCTTCAACGGCGCGCTGCAATCCGGAAACTTGGGAACTGGCGCTGTGTGTTACCAGACCACGGCCAACATCAATGGCGGAAACTGCGGGAACTTCGTGAGCCCCCGCACGCTGTCCGTCAACGGCACCGTGATGACCTGCAACAACGGCAATTGGCCGAGCATCCCGGCCAAGGTCAACGGCGGGTACTGCGTGTACACCACTGCTGGCAACCAACCCTGGGCCTACTTCACGACCTGGTGAACGGCCGCTGCTCGAGCCCGCGAGGCCCCGACCCATTTCGTGAGCCGGGGCCTTTGCGGGGCTCGACACGTGCCCTAGGCTTCGATCCTGGAGGGCATCGACCATGATCCTAATCGGCCAGTATGACTCCCCGTTCGTGCGCCGCGTCGCGATCACGCTGCATTACTACGGGCTGCCGTTCGAGCATCGGCCTTGGTCGGTCTGGGGGGACGCGGACAAGATCGCTCAGTACAACCCGCTGCGGCGCGTGCCCACGCTGCTCCTCGAAGACGGCAGCGCGCTGGTCGAAACCTTCGCCATCATCGATCACGTGGACGAGCTCGCGCCGCCCGCGCGCTTGCTGCTTCCGGCCGTAGGGAAGCTCCGGCGTGACGGGCTGCGCATCGCAGCCCTAGCGGCGGGCTTGGCCGACAAGTCGGTGTCGCTGCTGTATGCCTCGCTCGATCTGATGCAGCCGTCGCTGCGTTGGACCGAGCGTTGCCGCGGCCAAGTGCTGGAGACCCTGAGTCTGCTGAACGTCGAGCGCGGCACTCGGTCTTCGCCCTTTTGGCTTGGCGAAAGCTTGAGCCACGCGGACGTGGGCTTCGCGTGCGCGTATCGCTTCACTCGAGACGCGCACCCGGGCCTGATCGATGCCAAACAGTTCCCGGCGCTCACGGCCCAAGCCGAGCGCTGCGAAGCGTTGTCCGAGTTTCAGCAGGTGTATTTGCCGATCACGAACAACCTCAAAAAGGAGTAGTCGTGGCGGGCTACGCGGCGCGCCGCCGTGGGCCGCCGAAGGCTGCGCCGCGGTGGGCCGCGGCGCGTGACCATCAACCCCATTCGGTCAGGGCCCTCGAATGGTTAAGTCGGTCGAAGATCGCGGTCGAGGCGGCGGTCACGGTCGCTGGCAAGGCGCGACGAAGGCGCATATTGCCGGTATGTAACTGAGGAGCAACGAAGCCAGCCGGGATGCATCGGCCGCGAGAGCGATCGACTGAACCATTCGAGGGCCCTTAGTCGCAGTTGCGTTGCCAGCTGCAAGCTTGCCCGTCGGTGACGCACACCAGCGCGCCGTTGCTGCCATCCTTGCAGATGACGCCGATCTCCGGTTGGGCGCCGCAGCCATTCGCATCGGGGCACGGGGTGGTGGAGCGCGGCGGCGTGCAAACCGTAGTCCAGGTGCACGCCGCGTCGTTCTCGCTGCCGCATTGTTGGCTGGAGTGCACCGTGCCCGCAGGGCAGTCGATCGCCGGTGCCGCAGGGCACTCGCTCGCCGCACACGCGCGGTAGCTGACCGTGTCGTCTGGCTTACTCGCGGACCACGCGCAACTCTCGGAGGACGCGCTCGAACACTTCACGCTCGGCGCGCTCGACAGGCTCGAGGGCAGCGAGCCGCAGGCAGCAAACTCACACGAGCCGACTGCGCTCAGGGTTTGACTGGTGCTGGAGGGCGTCTTTGCGCCCCCGGTTTGATCGGCACTGCCGCAGGCGAGCGGCACGATCGAAGCGATGAAACCCAACCCAATGACGATGCTTTTCATGATTCTCTCCTCCAAAACAGACACGAATCCCAACGCGCCCCGGAAGTGGAGCGCGGAAAGCTCAGTCGCGGCGCGGCGCGCGCTACTCGACGCAGCCGGCGAGGCCAGCGGTGGCGCTGCCCCAGCACGCGAGCGGCACGTTCTGCAACGAGACCGTGCCGTCTGCGCCGGTGCCCGCCTTCTGCTCGAGGCCAGCTTCGAGCGCGCCGCTGAACGCGCTCGCGCTGAAGCTCAAATTCAGCCCGATTTGCGCGAGCGTTCGGTCACCGAGCGCGGCTCGGTCGAACCCGAAGCTACCGCTGAGGTGAGGTCCGAGCAGCGTGGCGCTGAGCGTGGCAGTGTCCGCCTTGGACGCGGCGAGCACGCCCCGAAAGCTCTCCCGAAGCGCCCCGCCGGCCGAGTCGAGCTCGACCGCGACGTCACTCAACACACTGGGAGCGCAGTAGTCCAACTCGGTCGTGGCTTGGCCGTCGTCTCGAGTCGCAAAGCGTGCGTTGCCGAGGCTCGTGATGGTGACCGTCACTTGGCCATCACCGCTCTCGGGGCCATAGGAGAATTCAGTGGCCGGGATCCAGTGCAGCGCAGCGGTGTGCACCCCTGAGGCGAGGCTCAAGCTGTCCTGCGCGCTGAAGCCGAGCGGCGATTCGGCGTCGAGCGCGAGCGGAGTCATTTTGCTCCAGCACTCACCGTGCTCTTCGTCACCGGTTTGGCCGCCGGTGCTCGCGCAGCTGCACGCCAGAGCACCGAAGAGCGCTGCCCGCAGCCCGAATCGCGTTGCCGTTCCGTTCACCACACGAGCACTAAGCCATGCGCCCCGCAGCGGAACAAGTGCCGCCTCGCACTTTGCGGCTGCTATTTCGCCTACCGACGTGCAAAATGGCAATAGATGGACTACGAACGCCTCAGTTCCGAGCTACTTCGCGCGTTGCGCGGCAAGCGCTCGCAAACCGCGTTCAGCAAGCGGCTCGGTTACCGCAGCAACGTGGCTTACGCCTGGGAGTCGGGCCGCGCCTGGCCAACCGCGCTCGACTTCTTCGGCATGCTCGAGCGCTCGGGGCGCAAGCTGGAGCCCGCGCTGGCGGCCTTCTACCGCGCGCGCAGCGGCGTGAGCGTGAAGACGGACCTCGCGAGCGCGCGCGGCGTGGCGGCCTTCCTCGATGACCTGCGAGGTCAAATCGCGGTCGTGGATCTCGCGCGCGCCGCCAAGCGCAGCCGCTTTGCGGTGGCGCGCTGGCTCAAGGGCGAAGCCGAGCCGCGCTTGCCGGATTTCTTGCGCTTGGTGGAGTGCGCCTCCCTGCGTTTGCTCGACTTCATTGCCTGCTTCATCGACCCGAGCACGCTGCCCTCGATTGCCAAGCCCTGGCGCGAGCTGGAGACCGCGCGCCGAGCCGCCTACGAGATGCCGTGGTCGCACGCGGTCTTGCGCGTGATCGAGCTGCCCGCGTATCGCAAGCTGCGCGCGCACGAGCCAGGCTTCATCGCCGAGCGCTTGCGGATCAGCCGCGACGAAGAAGAGCGCTGCGCCGCGCTCTTGCTCGAGACTGGGCAGGTCAAAAAGCGCGGCAAGCGCCTCATCCCCGGCGCGGCGCTGACCGTGGACACGCGCGGTGATGCAGCCCGCTCGCGGCAAGCGAAGGTCTTTTGGACGAGCGTTGCGCTGGAGCGCATCGAAGCCGGCGCAGAGGGCACCTTTTCGTACAATTTGTTCTCGGTCTCGCGCGCGGATTTGGAGCGCATTCGCGAGCTACACCGGGCTTACTTCCGCGAGCTCCGGCGAATCGTGGCCGCGTCGGAGCCCGCGGAGTGCATCGCGCTCGCGAACGTACACTTGCTGGAGCTGGGGCAGGCTTAGGGCCCGCGAATGGCTAAGTCGATCGCTTTCGCAGCCGATGCATCCCGCCCGGCTTCGTTGCTCCTCAGTTACATACCAGCAGTATGCGCCTTCGTCGCGCCTTGCCGGCGACCGCGACCGCCGCCTCGACCGCGATGATCGACCGACTTAGCCATTCGCGGGCCCTTAGCTCGAGCGCCGTTGGCATTCGTCCAAGATCTCCGCGGTGCGGCTCGAGCCGCAACGAGAGACGCCGATTTCGCGCGCTGCGAGCACGAAGTCCAGCTCACGCACGCCGCCAGAGGCCTTCACCTGCACGTGCTCGGGCGAATGCGCGCGCATCAGCCGCAGATCTTCGAGCGTAGCCCCGGCGCTGCCGAAGCCGGTCGAGGTTTTCACCCAATCCACGCGCAGCTCGGCGCAGATTTCGCACAGCCGCAGCTTCTGAGCCTCGTTCAAGTAACAGGTCTCGAAGATGACCTTCAGCTTCTGCCCTTCGGCGTGCGTCACTTCGGTGATCGCGGCAATCTCGTCGTGGACGTAGCGAAAGTTACCGCTCAGTGTGTGCTGGAGGTTGATCACCATGTCGAGCTCGACTCCGCCATCGGCGAGCGCGATGCGCGCTTCGGCGACCTTGGCCGAGGTCGTCTGCCCGCCGTGCGGAAAACCGATCACGGTGCTCGGCTTCACGTCAGAGCCGGCTAGAAGCTCGGCACAGCGCCGCAAATAGGCGGGCACGATGCACACGCTCGCCACGTCGTACCGTAAGCCGAGGGCGATCCCCGCTTCGAAGTCGGCCACGGTCATCGTGGGCGCGAGCAACGAATGATCGATCATCTTCGAGATTTCACGGTAGGTGTACGCCACGGCCGTAGATTGCGCTGGGGCCTTGCCTCGCACAAGCCGTGACTGTCGCAGGGGCTTGCCGATTTCGGAGCAACGTGTCATCCTCGCTTTGCAATGTTCGCTCCGAGCACGCGCACGACGACCAACAAGACGACGGGTAACTCCCGGGTCCGGTCTCGCGTGTGCATGTTCCATTAACGAACAGCCCTAAAAGAGAGCCCGAAACCCGCCGGAGAGCGCGGGTTTTCGGATCTTACATCGAGCCCCGCTTCGCCGGCCAAAGCCAACGAAACGGAGAAAGTCATGCTCGAGGTATTGGATCATAGAGCGCTCGGACAGCAGCTGGATCTCTTCCACTTACAAGAAGAGGCGCCAGGGATGGTGTTTTGGCACCCACGCGGCTTCGCGATGTATCGCGCTTTGGAGAGCGCGGTGCGCGCTTGGACGCTCGCTGCGGGGTTCGAGGAAGTGAAGACCCCCGAGCTGATTCGGAGCGCGATTTGGGAACAGAGCGGTCACTGGGAGAACTTCCGCCAGCACATGTTCGCCTTCAGCGACGCAGGCAAGAGCGCGGCCATGAAACCCGTGAACTGCCCGGGCCACGCCCAGATCGTGAAGAAACGCTCGCTCTCGCATCGCGATTTGCCGCTGCGTTTGTCGGAGTTCGGCATCGTGCACCGCGACGAGCCGAGCGGCGTGCTGCACGGACTATTGCGCCTCCGCCAATTCACTCAAGACGATGGGCACGTGTTCCTGCCGGAGACCGACGTCGAACGGGAGGTGGCCCGGTTCTGCAGCTCGCTGCACGACTTTTATCGCGCGCTCGGGTTCGAAGACATTTGGGTCAACTTCGCGACTCGGCCCGCGCAGCGCGCCGGCTCGGATCAAGTGTGGGATCGCGCGGAGCGCGCGCTGGAGAGCGCGGCCCGGCGCGCGGGGCTCGATTGTCGAGTGAAACCCGGCGAGGGCGCATTCTATGGCCCGAAGCTCGAGTTCGAGCTCGGGGATCGCCTCGGGCGCCGCTGGCAATGCGGCACGATTCAGCTCGACTTCGTACTCCCCGAGCGCTTCGAGCTGAGCTACGACGACAGCTCGGGGGCCCGCGTGCGCCCAGCAATGTTGCACCGCGCGATGGTCGGCAGCTTGGAGCGCTTCTTGGGCATCCTGCTCGAGCACCACGAAGGGCGCCTGCCTGAATGGCTGTGTCCCGAGCAAGTGCGCGTCGTACCGGTGCACGCCGAGCAACGCGAGTACGCCGAGGAGCTCGCAATACGCTTGCGTCAGCACGGCCTGCGCGCGGGAGTCGACGCGAGCAACGAGACCCTGGCCCGACGCGTCGCCGAGGCGCACGCGCTGCGTGTGCCACTCTTGTGGGTGGTGGGCGCGCGTGAAGCGGCGGAGCGCAGCGTGACCGAACGCATGCCGAACCGAGCGCAGCGAGCCTTCCCCTTGGTCGAGGCGCTGAGCCGAGCCGAGGTCGCTTGCGCGCCCCCCGTATCGCCACGAGACGGCGAGCGGCTCGCGCCCGGGACGGGCAGTGACTGACGGCAGGCCAAAGCTTGTGCCTGAACGCGCGGCGCGTAGCTCCCTGCGCGCCGCGCGTTCGCCGCTTTTCCGCGGCATTCCGCGTTTCTACGCGCGGCTGGGACGGCTCGCGTGGCGCCTCCGGAAACAAGCGCCGTGCAGCTTGACCGAGCCGATGCCACTAGCTAGGTTCCCCCCGCTTGCGCGGCCTATTTTGCCTCGCGTGCTGAGCATGAGCACACTCGACGGCATCCGCACGATTGACGATCTCCCGCTTGAAAATCAACGCGTGTTCATCCGCGTCGATTTCAACGTGCCGCTAGACGATGCCTACAACGTCACGAACGACGAGCGTATCCGCGCGTCGCTGCCCACGATCAAGAAAGCAATCGCCTCCGGCGCTCGCGTGATCTTGGGGTCGCACCTGGGGCGCCCGCAGGGCAGGTCGAACCCGGCGTTCAGCCTCGAGCCAGCGGCCGCGCGCCTCAGTGAGCTGCTCGCGCAAGACGTGTACTTGCCCGATGACTGCACCGGCGACGCCGCCAAGAAGCTCGTCAGTGATTTGCGCCCCGGTCAGCTGGTGATGCTCGAGAACCTGCGCTTTCACGCCGAGGAAGAGCAGAACGACGACGCCTTTGCACGTGAGCTTGCCGCACTGTGCGACGTGTACATCAATGATGCGTTCGGCTCTTCGCACCGCGCGCACGCTTCGATCAGCGCGCTGCCGCGTTTGGTCCGCGAGCGCGGCATGGGTTACTTGCTGCGGGATGAAGTGAGCGCGCTGACGCGCGTGACCGAGAGCCCGCAAAAGCCGTTCCTGGCGATCTTGGGCGGCGCCAAAGTTTCCGACAAGATCAAGGTCATCGAGGCCCTGCTCAAGAAGTGCGACGCGATCTGCATTGGCGGCGCCATGGCCAACACGCTGCTGGCCGCCGCCGGCCACGCCCTGAAAGACTCACTCGTGGAGCGGGAGCAGCTCGCGCTCGGCCGCACGCTCCTTTCGCAAGCCCGAGATCGCGGCGTGCGCCTTCTGTTGCCGACGGATGTCGTGGTCGGTGTGGACAAAGACTCCACTGAGGGTGAAGCAGTCAGCGTGAGGTCCATCCCCGATCAGCGCATGGCTCTGGATATCGGCCCGGAGTCGGTCAAAACGTTCGCGGCCGAGATCGGCAAGGCCAAGACCGTGTTCTGGAACGGGCCCATGGGCTTGTTCGAGAACCCGGCGTTCGCCGCCGGCAGCATCGGCGTGGCCCGGGCGCTGGCCGAAAGCGCGGCCTTTACGGTGGTCGGCGGCGGAGATAGCGTCGCCGCCGTGGCGGCCGCCGGTCCCGGCGTCGCTAACAAGATTGGTTTCATTTCGACCGGCGGCGGTGCGTCGCTCGAACTGATCGAAGGCCTGAAGTTGCCGGGCATCGAAGCCCTGCGAGGAACTTGAAAAGTGGCACGTAAATACCTGATCGCTGGCAACTGGAAGTTGAACAACGGAGGCCTGAAGGGCGTAGAGCTCGCGGCCGGTGTCGCCAAAGCCTCGAAAGAGGTCGCAGGCCAGGTCGAGGTCGTGGTCTCGCCGCCGTTCACCGCCCTCGCCGCCGTCTCGGCCGAGCTGGATGGCAGCCATGTCGAGGTGTCCGCCCAGAACTTCTATCCCAAAGACAGCGGCGCCTTCACGGGTGAGATCAGCGCGCCGATGTTGAAAGAAGCCGGGTGCAGCTGGGTGATCATCGGTCACAGCGAGCGCCGCCAATACTTCGGTGAGACCGACGCTCAGGTGGGTGAGAAGACGGCCGCTGCCATCGCCGCGGGCCTCAAGCCCATCGCGTGCATCGGCGAAACCCTCGCCGAGCGCGAAGCGGGCAAGACGCTCGAGGTTTGCTTCCGTCAGCTGGAAACCATCGTGCCCGAGCTGAACAAGAAGCCGGGCTTCGGCGTGATCGCCTACGAGCCCGTGTGGGCCATCGGCACCGGCAAGGTGGCGACCAACGAGCAGGCTCAAGAGGTGCACGCGGCTATCCGCGCGCAGCTCAAGAAGACGAGCCCCGAGCTGGCCGAGGTCACCCGCATCTTGTACGGCGGCAGCGTGAAGGCCGACAACGCGGCGGGCCTACTGGCTTGCCCGGACATCGACGGCGCGCTCGTCGGTGGCGCCGCCTTGGACGCGGAAGGCTTCGGCAAAATCGCTAAAGCCGCCCCGATCGGCAAGTGAAGCTGGCCCGCCCTCCCCTCTGCGGTTAAGGTTCCCGAGCAAATCCCATGGCTGAATTCCTGCACACCCCGTTCACCGTCCTGCACATCATCGCATGTGCCTTCTTGATCCTCGTGATCTTGATTCAGCCTGGGAAGAGCGGCGGGCTCGGAGCGCTCGGCGGCGGCGGCGCGCAGCAGGTGTTCGGCGGCAGCGGCGCCGGGAACTTCCTGACCAAGACCACCTGGGCCACGGCCGGCATCTTCTTCTTCACCAGCATCTCGCTGGCTTACCTGTCGTCGTCCACGGACGAGTCCATGCGTAAGCATTCGCAGGCGTTGCAGAAGCAGCACGAGCAAAACTCGCCGCTTAGCACGTCCACGCCCGCGAAGTCCGCACCCCCTGCTGGCAGCGCGAAGTAAGCGCTCGATTGTCGGACGGCCGAGTGAGCACCGCGCGCGCTCGGCTCCGCGAATTTCTACCGAACGCGAATGAGCTCGCGCTGATCTTGGCGGCGCGCGGGCTCGCGTGCATGGCGGCCTGGCACTCCGGGTTTCGCGCGCTGAGCGACGACGACTACGCGCGCATTGCCATCGCCCAGCGCTTTGCGCACGCACCCCACTTCGACCCCACGGGCACGAGTTGGTTGCCCGCTCCGTTTTGGGTTTACGGCGCGATGTTTCGTTGCTTTGGAACTGGGTTGGGCGTCGCCCGCGCGACGGCGATCGGCGCAGGGCTCGCGGCGACGGTGCTCGTGTATCTCGCAGCGCGTCTGCTGGGTGCCGCTCCGTTCTCGGCGTTGCTCGGTGCGGCGTTCAGCGCCCTGCTCGCACCCTACTCGGCAATTCTCGGGATCGCCGCGGTCCCCGAAGTGCCGTGCGCCGCGCTCCTCTTGTTCGGCATGGCTACGCTCGCCCAGCGTGAGCCTGGCCTGCGGGCTCTGGGCGGCGTAGCGCTGAGCGCGGCCTGTCTCTCGCGCTACGAAGCCTGGCCGATCGCGCTCGTGTTTGCCGCGTATTGTACGTGGGACGCTCGGCGTGAGCGGCGTGTCGCGTACCTGGGTGGCGCGGCACTGGCGCTCGTGGGCGCGGCGTGCTGGCTGGCCCTCGGTCGCCTCGAGCATGGCGATGCGTTGTTCTTCGTGGCCCGCGTCACAGGCTATCGACGTGCGCTCGGTGGACCGCAGGCTTCCCTGGTTCGGCGTCTGGTGGAGTTCCCGTGGCTCGCGCTGTGGGAGGGCTTTTTGCTCTGGCCGTTGCTCTTGATCCCGGCCTTCTTGGCCGACAAAACCCAGCGCCAAAAGCAGCTCGACGCTGAGCGGTCGCTGGTGGCGCTGGGCGCGCTGCTCGCGTTCTTGATCCTGGGCAGCGTTCGCGACGGCGTTCCGACTCATCACGCGGCCCGCGTGCTGCTCCCGATCTGGTGCTTCGCTTCCATCGTCGCAGGTCACATGATCGGCCGACTCGTCACCACCCGCTGGGCGTTGGTTCGAGCGCTGGTTCTCGTCGCCGTCGTGCTTCCCCCCTCGCTGAGTGGTCCGTACGCCTCGCGGGAAGGCTTCGCCGAGCGCCAGCGCGAGCTCGAGGCCGGGCAGGTTGCGCGAGCTCGAGTGACCGGGACGCTGGCGATCGACACGCCGGACTACGGCTTCTTCGCCGTGCAAGCCGGCTTCGGCTCGCCGAGCAATACCTTCGTGCTCGACGACCATGACCCGCGTCACCCGAGCCCGAACCCGTTCCGCGACGCGGCTGCGGTCGAGCGCGCTTTACGCGAGCATGGCGCAGAGTTCGCGCTCGTCAGCCAGGGACACGCTTCCCTGCTGGTGCCCCGCTGCTCCGAGCTTTGGCAGGGCGGCGCCTTCGTGCTGCTCCGCTGCCCATTTGATCGAACCTGAGCCTTCGCTCTCTGGGCTTTAAGGCGTAAGCATCGTGATTTACGCGGGCCGGCGACGGCCATCATCGTCCGATGTCGCCCTGGGTGCACTGCGCTTCGAGCCACCTTGCCGTTGGCATGGGGCGAGCGAAGCCACTCGATGAGCCTCGAAAGACGGCCAAACGCATGCCGATCTGAACTATCCTGTCCGCAATGACAGCGGTGTGGTTGGGTGCGTGGAAGCGTTCTGAGCGGGCCCGGGCCTGGCGGTGGAGTTGGGTCCTGGGTTTGCTGGTTGTCTCCGGCTGGAGCTGTGGTGGGACGAGCGAGCCGTCGTCTCCGTCGGGCGGCACTGCCAGTAGCGGGGGCAGTGCTGCCTTGTGCGTGCCAGGGGTTCAAGTCGGGTGCGCGTGTTCGAACGGCCGAAGCGGCGCGCAAGCGTGCAAAGGCGACGGGACTGGTTTCGGCGCGTGTGTCTGCACCGATCCCGCGAGCGCGGGAGCCTCTGGCGCGAGCATGGGCGGAGCGAATGCAGTGGCTGGCGGCGCCGGCGCCGATGACGTGGGCGACGCTGGCGCAAGCGACGCGGGAGCGGCGGGCGATCCCGCAATGGGACCCATCGCAACCGACTTTCCTAAAGCACCCATTCTCGAAGTCGGCGTTCCGCCGAACGCGCCCGAGATATTCGACGCAGCCACGGACACTCTGACGAGTCCGTTGTGCGTGCTCGAGCCGCAGCTTTCGGCCGGCGATGTGCCCGGCGCCATGTTTCCGAGCAACTGGCTCCGCCCGCGCTTTCGCTTCTCCGCGGTGGACGTGGACCTTTTCCAAATCCGCCTGCACTCCGCCGCCGAGAGCAATGATCTCGTCGTCTACACGACGGCGAAGACCTGGTA
The DNA here is from genome assembly GCA_040348785.1 of Myxococcales bacterium. Lineage (GTDB taxonomy): Bacteria > Myxococcota_A > Polyangia > Polyangiales > Polyangiaceae > PMG-095. The sequence goes on from JBEQTH010000002.1 coordinate 130,113, forward strand.
CCTACCCAAAGAAATCTGGGCCGGCCAAGGCGCAAAGGCAGGCCTCGGCGCTGCGGCGGCTGGCGGCCAGATTACCGTCACCGTTCGTGCCCTCGACTCGAGCGCACCGCTTGCCTCCGCAAGCGTTAGCGGCACGTTCAACATCGCGCCGGCCAGCACCTCAGGCAGCATCCTCTTCCCTACACTCAACAGCTGGGCAGCCACGCCCGATTCCTACAGAGTGTTCGGCTTTGCCGTGGGCGAGGAAGGCGTACAGGTCGCGTTGACGTTGCCTCAGATCGCCTGGTCGGGTGAGCTCGGCGAAGACGGTGCTGTGCTTCGCGGATTCTACGACAATCCAAAGATCGCGGGCTTCGTGGACGGGCAAGTGCGCGTCATCACGCGCCCGGCGCTCACGCCCGACGGTCAGGCACTCGTGTTCAGCGATGACTACCCGTATTCGATCGTCGCCTCGCAACTGACGGTTGGCCCCGTTGGTTCCGTACCCTCGTATCTGGGCACGGGCGCAGCCGGCATGTTGAGGATGCCCTGGCTCGGTAGCCAAAGCCTCTCCCCCGGGCACTGGGCGAATCAGGACCGAGTTCTGATCTCGAGTTACGGCACGACCTTCAAGTCCGGCAAGGCTCGGACCCTGCCTTGGGATAAGCTACCCGTCTATGCCGGGACCGACGGCGCAACAGCAAGCGATTACATCAAATGGCACGCTCTGGCTTGGTTCGATCTCGAAGCGGGCTTCGCGGTCGATCTGAGCGGCAGCTATGGCTCGCCGGCCCTCCAGCAACGCAACAACGCGGTGGCCGCAGCGAGAGGTAAGTCCTGGAACCTGATCGCCACCGGTGACACGAACATGAGCGACGTTTCGCCCAGCTTCAATTCGGCTGGCGACTCGATCGCTTACGTGGCCACCGACTATTCTCCCTTCGGCGAGCCCTACAGCTCGGCTAAAGTTGCCGACGTACGCGTGGTGCCCTACCACGATCGCGCGGGGGGCGTTTCGCGCGCTGTGCAAGGCGCGTCGGATCCGAACTACCTCGAATACGAGCCGACGTTCTCACCAGACGGCAAACTCATCGCCTTCAGCCGAGCCCCGACGGGCGGCCCGGACGGGCCATTCCGCAACCGCTTCGGCGAAGTGACCGTGGTGGCGACCACAGGCGGCACGCCGGCACCGCTCGTGGCAAACACCCCGAATGTGTGCGCTGGCGACTCGCTACCGCTGACGCTGCTCAACGGTTCGCCGACTTGGGGCCCGACCGTGGGGCATTGGGGCGGGCGCTCTTACTACTTTCTGCTCTTCACTTCCGTGCGCAAATACGGTGATGAATTCTCTACGCCGTTTCAGATCGGCGGGACCGACAACACGGGCACATTGCGCAACTCGACCCAGCTGTACCTGACCACGGTCGTCGTCAACGACAAGACAGGCAGCGTCGCGAGCTATCCAGCCATTTATCTTTGGAATCAGAATCGCATTGCAGGTCCGGATGGCGCAGGCGTCGGGACACAGTACGCAAACATGACCCCGGTCTGGGGCTCGACCGAGCTCGCACCGCTCGGGATCGAAGCCGCGAAGTGACGTTTGGTGTCACTTGAGCAAACGCTCGCCGGGAGAAAGCAGCCCCGCAGACCCGAGCAGGCGTGGTCGACTAGAAGCTGAACGAACGCGACTTGATTGGGCACCAGCACGAGCGGCCAGCACGAGGTTGCGCTCGGTTCGAACCGCAAACTGGTCGTCGTCTTTTCGCTTTGAATCACGAAAGCAGCTGCATGGCTGGTAGGAAGCGTAGCTGAACGCTTTTGCGCAGAGCCCCTCGGGCTCTGCGTCAGAGTTCGATGCGCGTTACTGTGCCCGGCGGTCACTCAGCCGCGACTCAAAATGCGCCCGCACCGGGCAAAGTTAGCTTCCGCTCGGCGGTTTTGTGCCATCCACTGCACCTTTATGAGCTATTTGAGTCCGCCTTGGCACCGAGCGAGCAGCCCAACTCAGCCCGAGCAGACGCGCGACCCGCGGTGATCGGCGTGGGGCAGGCGTGGCTTCGGCTATGCGTCTTCACGGGCTTGGTATTGCTCGCGTTGGTGTCGATTGCACTGGTGAGCCGCGCTGTGCCTGACAGGCCGCGGGAGCCATTCGATCAACGACGGCTCACGGAGCTCACCGAGCTGCAGCCGGAGCTCGTGCTGCTCGGCAACTCGATGGTCGGCACGCGCTTCGAAGAGCGCTTGCTTCAGCGCCTACTGCGCCCCCGGCGCGTCGCGGTGCTCGGCCTGGCTGGCAGCCGCTCGGCGACTTGGTTCCTCGCGCTGAAGAACCTGATTGTTGCGTCGGGCGCTCGCCCGCGCGTGATTCAATTCTTTCGTGACACCGAGCTGACCGAACCGCGTGTTCACGCCCTTGGGTCTGATCACGCGCGTCTGGAGGTGGTGTCCACCCAAGACGACCCCCAGGTCGAGCGAAAGCTCACGCCTCCGTGGACGGAGCCCGTGACTTGGCTAGGCTTTCGACTCGGCCACGCTTTTCCGATCGGTCGCTTGCATCAAGAGTCTGCGAGCGTGGCGGAGGCGTTCGGCTCCTTCTCGTCCAGCATGTTCTGGCAAGGCGTCGGCGAGCCAGCACGAAAGCGCGAGATCAATAACCTGTTCGCGATGGCGAACCTGCGCGATGCCCCCGAGCCGAGCGACGCAGAAAGCGAAACGGTCAGCCCTCGATTCGGCGAAGTCTTGGCCGGCTCGCTACTGCCGGATATCTGCACGCTGGCCGAAGAAAACCGCATTCCTCTGACCTTCGTACGCGTGCGCACGCGTGCAGCCGCCGAGGGGGACACCGAGTCGGCGTCCTCACGCCAGTACATTCGGGACCTCGAGCAATACGTGCGCAAGCGCGGCGCCGAGTTCTACGACATGCACGACGCCACTTGGGAGCGCGCCGGCCTGTTCGGCAATGGGGATCACATCGATAGTCGGTACCGACGCCGGTACACGACTTTGTTCGTCGAGCACATGGGGGAAATACTGCATTGATGGCACGACCTTGCGCGACCGGCCTCGCAACATGAATCCGTTCCTACGGCGCATGGACCCGTTCCTTCACTGACGAAGACGCCGCGATGATTTTCCACAGCCTCGATTTCGCACTGTTCTTGCTCGTCTTCCTAGCGGTCTATTGGTCTCTGCCCCACCGCGCACAAAATTGGTTCCTGCTCGCCGGCAGCTATTTCTTTTACGGCTACGTCCACCCCTGGTTCTTGATTCTGCTCTTCGCTTCCACCGTCGGTGACTATTCCTTCGCCCTCGGCATGCGCCGTTTCGAGCGCCACAAGCTGTTGCTGCTCGTGTGCAGCTTGTGCGCGAACCTGGGACTACTCAGCTTCTTCAAGTACTTTGGCTTCTTCGTCGACAACGCGCTGGCCGTGGCGCACGTGTTTGGCGTCACGCTGAGCCGGCCGATGCTGAACATCGTGCTCCCGGTCGGGATCTCGTTCTATACGTTTCAAAGTCTCAGCTACACCATCGACGTGTACAGAGGCCGGCTCGAACCGCGCCGAAATTTCATCGATTTCGCGGCCTTCCTCGCGCTCTTTCCGCAATTGGTGGCGGGGCCTATCGAGCGCGCCACGCACGTGCTCCCGCAGGTGGAGCAAGAGCGGCACTTCGACCCGGAACGCGCGCGGCTCGGAGTGTTGTTGTTCCTCTGGGGGCTGTTCAAAAAGCTGGTGATTGCCGACAACACGGCGCTCATCACGAACAAGGTTTTCACACTCGCGAACCCGGGCTTCGCCCTGGTCTGGGTCGGCACTCTCGCTTTCTGCGTGCAGATCTACGCGGATTTCTCGGCGTACAGCGACATGGCGCGCGGCACCGCTCGCTTGCTGGGCTTCGAGCTGATGAAGAACTTCGACCACCCTTACCTGTCGGAAAGCCCAGGTCAGTTCTGGCGCCGCTGGCACATCTCACTGTCCACGTGGTTTCGGGACTACGTGTACATTCCGCTCGGAGGCAACCGCGGCTCGCGCTGGCGCGTTTACGGCACGCTGCTACTCACCTTTCTGCTGTCCGGGTTTTGGCACGGGGCGAGTTGGAATTTCGTGATGTGGGGCGCCTATCACGGCCTGCTTCTGGTGCTGTGGCGGGTGGTGGAGGAATTCGCGCCGGGCCTGCTCGAAGCGCGCGCCTTGAAGCCACTCCGGGTGCTGCTCGTATTCGCGCTCGTGAACGTGGGCTGGCTGATGTTCCGCGAGACGGACATCCACCAGCTGCTGCGCGACCTTTCGCTCCGACCGGGCTCGGATACGCCAGCGCAACGCATGGCGGCAGGCTACTTCCTCGGGACGGTCGCTTGTTACGCGATCCCGCTCGTGATCGACTCCGGGCTGTATCTCGGTCGCGTGTACCAGCGCGCGCGCGCGACACTGGGCTGGGCATTGGCAGAAGGCGGCCTGGCGATGCTACTGGTCGCGGGGACCGCGCTCTTTTCGAGCGACGCTTCCAGCGATTTCATCTACTTCCAGTTCTGAGGCGGTCGGAGGCTCGCCGCTCGCGGGCCAGCCTGCTCGATGTGCACGGAACTTCGCCCACTCGCGCAACCCCGCCTAGACTGCGGCGGTGCTCCGAGTACTTGGTCGTCGTGGCTTCGAGGCCTGCATCAGCGGGTTTGCGATCTTGGGCTTTTGCTACGTCCCGCTCGGTTCACACACCGGGCTCGAGCACGCCAAGGCAGTCTTTGGAACGCCCGCGGCCAAGCGCGCTGCGCTCGAGCTCGTCGAGGCCTTCGCGCGCGTGCGCGGCAAGCTGACTGGTGAGGCCGAGCAGATGGTGACGGGTCCCGCCACGCCCGCGGCCCCCGAGCTCTCTCCGCCGCACAAGCTGGGAGGGACTCACTCTGAGCACGCGCACCGCTCGCCCTGAATTCCCAGCCACAAAAGACCAAACCACCGAGGCTCGCTAAGGAGCGCCGGTGGTTTGCGTTCCCAGAAAGTGTAGCCGGCGCGCGCCTAAAGTGTCAACGCAATGTCACGCATGTGTCAGTGCGTCGCAGAGTGCGCAACTGCGAAGGGCTCGACGCACGCGGTCAACGCGCTTATTTAACTGACGCGGATGCTGCCGGCTCGGGTCTCAAACTCGCAGCGTTCAGGCTCGCGCCGAGGTTCGGCGGCGCGCTCGACGCGCCGGACGCGCTCGATGCGCTCGGCACGAGCGCCGCTTCGACGCTCGCTAAGTGATCGCGAAAGACCGTCAGCCCGTAGACCAGGCCGAGCAAGCCGAGCGCGAGCCCGACCAGCTTTACCCCGAGCGGCAGGCCGCGCGACGCGGAGCCAGGCACCGGAGTGCGCAAAGCGCCACCGCTAGATGGCGGCCGATAGCCTCGCGAATCACTAGCACGGACTCGCGTGGGGAGTGGAGTCGGTACGGGCAGGCCGTGAGCGAGCGCGCTCGCCGCGCGCTCCTTCTGCATCCGACGTTCGGCGCGAGAAGCTCGAGAGCGGGGAGCACGCGCCATGGCAGATCTCCGCTTTCTCGCGAGCGCGGGTTAGGAGCGCAGCGCCTCGGCGCCGCCGATGATTTCCATCAGCTCGGTCGTGATCGCCGCTTGGCGAGCGCGATTGTAGATGAGCGTGTATTTGCCGATCATCTCGGCGGCCTTCTTGGTCGCCGATTCCATGGCCGTCATGCGCGAGCCGAGCTCGGAGGCTTGCGACTCGTACAGCGCGCGAAGGATGGACACCTCGATGTACATCGGCACCAGCCGCTCGAGCAACGCGCCGCGATCGGGCTCGAACAGGTGCTCGATTTGCCCGGCCCACTCGGGGGTGTCGGCAGTTGCTTCGGCGGCTGCCGGCTTCTGCAGCGGGAACAGCGGCTCGGCCACGACCTTCTGGCTCATGGCGCTCTTGAACTCGTTGTACACGATGTAAATCGAGTCCACCTCGCCCTGCACGAAGGGCGTGAGCACCTTGCGCGCGATGGTCCGTGCTTGGGCGATGTCGAGCTTTTCCCACACGCCCGAGAGGACCTCGAGGATGGGCGCGTTGCGACGGCGGAAGTAGTCCCGACCCTTGCGGCCGATGGTGACGATCTTCACGCTCTGGCCGGCTTCCTCGCGTTCATGCCAAATCTTGGTCGCGGCGCGCAGGATGTTCGTGTTGAACGCGCCGCACAGGCCGCGGTCACTGGTGATGACCAAGAGCAGCACGGTCTTTTCCGCGCGGCGCGCGAGCAGCGGATGCGCGCCGTCCTCGGACACCGACTCGTCGTCGCCGTTGCCGTTGCCGCCAACGACGTCGGCCAAGACCTGAGCCGTCTTCACGGCGTACGGGCGCAGCGCTTGAATGCGGTGCTGGGCGCGCGTGAGCCGCGCGCCGGCCACCATCTTCTGAGCGCGCGTGATCTTCTGCGTCGACTTGACGCTCGAGATACGCTTGCGAATTGCCTTGAGGTTAGCCAATTCGGCTCACTCCTTGCTCGAAACGAACTGCTTGCCGAACGTCTTGAGCACGTCGACGAGCTTTTTCTTGATCTCGTCGGTGATCTCTTTCTTCGTGCGGATGTCTTCCCAGAGGTCGGCGTGCTTCTCGTCGATGAAGCGGTACAGCTCTGCCTCGTAGCTGCGGAGTGACTCGACGGGTAGCTTGTCGACGTAGCCCTGAGTGCCGGCGAAGATGATCACGACCTGCTTCTCGACCGCGAGCGGCACGTACTGGCCTTGCTTCAGCAGCTCGACCAGGCGCTGACCGCGATCCAACTGCGCGCGGGTCGCCGCATCGAGATCGCTCGCGAACTGCGCGAAGGCTTCCATCGCGCGGTACTGAGCGAGATCGAGGCGCATCGTGCCGGCGAACTTCTTCATCGCTTTGATCTGCGCGTTGCCACCGACGCGGCTGACGGAGATACCGACGTTGATCGCGGGGCGAACGCCCGAGTAGAACAAGTCCGACTCGAGAAACATCTGGCCGTCGGTGATCGAGATCACGTTGGTCGGGATGTAGGCAGACACGTCGCCGGCCTGCGTCTCGATGATCGGCAGCGCGGTCAGCGAGCCGCCCGAGAACGGGTCACGCTGCACTTCGAGCTCGGCCTTGTCGGCGCGACCTTCGAGCGCCTTTTCGGCGGCGTGCTTGGCTTCTTCACCGAGGTACGCCTCGCCGTCGACGCCCTTGAAATTGGCGTCACCCGGCGGGACCGTCTGGCCCTTCTTCACGACGTAGTAACGCTCGGCCAGCTTACAAGCACGCTCGAGCAGACGGGAGTGAACGTAGAACACGTCACCCGGGTACGCCTCGCGGCCCGGCGGGCGGCGCAGCAAGAGCGACATCTGACGATAGGCGACGGCTTGCTTGGAGAGATCGTCGTACACCACGAGGGCGTGGCGACCGGTGTCACGGAAGAACTCCGCGATGGTGACGCCGGTGTACGGCGCCAGGTACTGCAGGGGCGCGGTCTCGGAGGCGCCCGAGAGCACGACGGTAGTGTATTCCATGGCGCCGTGCTGGGTCAGCTTGTCGACCACCTGAGCCACGGTGGACGCTTTCTGACCGATCGCGACGTACACGCAGAAGACGCCTTTGCCCTTCTGATTGATGATCGCATCGATCGCAATCGCGGTCTTGCCGGTCTGGCGGTCGCCGATGATTAGCTCGCGCTGGCCACGACCGATTGGGATCATGGCGTCGATCGCCTTGATGCCGGTCTGCATCGGCTCTTTCACCGGCTGGCGCTGCATGATGCCGGGCGCCTTGAGCTCGATGCGGCGGCGGGTCTTGGTCTCGATCGGACCCTTGCCGTCGACTGGCACGCCGAGGGCGTTCACGATGCGGCCGAGCAGCGGCTCGCCGACGGCGATGTCTGCGATGCGGCCCGTGCGCTTGACGATATCGCCCTCTTTCACGCCCGTGGCGTCACCCAAGACAGCGACACCGACGTTGTCGGACTCGAGGTTCAGCACCAGGCCGATCACGCCGCCCGCGAACTCGACGAGCTCACCGGCCAGAGCGCCTTCGAGGCCGTAAACACGCGCGATGCCGTCACCGCTGGTCAACACAGTGCCGGTCTCACTGACTAGCGCGGCACGGTCGAAGTTCTGGATTTGCTTCTTGATGATCGATGAGATCTCGTCGGCGCTGAGCTGCATGGCGTATTTTCTCGCGAGCTTTCGGGGGTCTAACTAGTGACTAAGATAGCGTTCGTTTCGGGGTCGGGGCCCCGAAACTCGGGGGTGGGGCCCCGCTGAATTCACTTCAGCGGGTGCGGGGGCGAAGCCCCCGACGACGGAGGCCCCGCTTGATTCACTCAAGCGGGCGCGGGGGCAAAGCCCCCGACGAGAAGAAGCCGCTCGATTTCGGCAAGCCGCCCTTTGACGGAGCCGTCGATCGTGTTGTCGCCGATGCGGGTAACGACACCGGCGATGAGGGAAGGATCCTGCAGGCGGTCGATGGCGACCTTGCGCGACGTCGCGCTCTCGAGCTCCTTGATCAGGCGCTCGTAAAAAGACTCCGGTAGTGGCCCGGCCGAGGTGACTTGGGCGCGCACCACGCCGGCTTTTTCGTCAGCGAGCAGCGCCAAGCGGCGCGCGATCTCGGGCAGCGAGCCCAGGCGGTTGCGCTTTGAGAGCAAGCGCACCGCGTTCAAGCCCACGCCCGACAACCCGACTTTGCCGGCCACGTCGACCAACATGGCTTGGCGCTTGTCTGCGTCCACCATCGGGTTATCGAGCACGGCCTGCAGCTCACGGCTCGACGTGTAGGTATCGGCAAAGCTCCGGATTTGCTCGGACAGGGCCACGACTTGGCCCGCTTCCACGCCCAGCTCGAAGATTGCGCGGGCGTAGCGCATCGCGACATCGCCGCTGCTCATAGTTTGCCTCGCAATGCCGTGGCGCTGGCTTTGATGCCGGTCAGGTACTCTTCGGCGAGCCGGCTTTGGTCGGCGGCCGTCAACTTGGAGCGTAGGGTGGCTTCCGCGGAGCGGAGCGCGGCGCGCGTCAGCTCGGCTTGCAAGCCCTCGCGGGCGGCCTTGAGCTCTTGAACGATCAGCGTCTGAGCGTCGCGTTCCATGCGCACTCGCTTCTCCTTGGCCTCGGCCAGGATGCGCTTGCGCTCCGCTTGGCCGGAAGCGCGCATGTCGTTGCGCACGCGCTCGATTTCTTGGTCGACGTTGGCGAGCTTCTGCTCGTAGTCGGCCAATTGCTGTTCGGCCTCCTGCTTCATTTTGCCGGCCTCTTCCATGCCGCGCAGAATCGTCGCCTTGCGCGCCTTGAGGGCGTCGGCGATGGGCTTCTTGGCGAAGCGAACCAGCAGGTAATACAGGACGGCGCTGTTCAGCAGCATCGCGCCGAACGGCACGGGCGTGCCCTTGGGGCGCCACAGGATGCTCGGCTCGACGTCGTCCCGCTCGCCGAGGAAGCCGTACCAGAAGTTGTATTCGTCGATCGTCGGGACGTGGTGCTCGTGATCCTCTGCAGCTTCTTCGGTCGCCGGCGCGGCATCACCGGAGGCCGCGACGGCGGCGTGCTCGGGGGCTGGCTCGTTGGCGAAGGCCGGCAGCGCGACGAACGCCGCGACGGCCAGAGCTACCCCCAAAATCAAATGACGCAGGCTGCGAGCGCTCATCAGTTGCTCCCCTGCCCGACCACGCGATCCACAATCATCTGCGCTACTTTCTCGGACTCCGCGCCGACGGAGATGCGGATGGCGTTGACTTCGGTCTCGATCTTGCGGCGACCGTCTTCCACGATGCGCGCGGTGGCGTCGCGAGCCTCACGCAGGATTTCGGCCTCCAGCTTGCTGGTCTCGGAGCGCAGCAAATCACGCTCGTTGGCTGCGACCTCCTGCACGCGCACGAGCTCTTTCTCGTAACGTTGCAGGAGCTCACCGGCTTTTTCCTGCAGCTCGCGCGCCGTAGCTTTGGCCCCTTCCGTGCGCTCTTCACGCAACGAGAAGACCTTCAGCACGGGATCGAAGAGCAGGGGCTTCAGCACCACGATCAACACTGCGAACACCAGGATTTGCAGCAGAACGGTGCGATCGAAGTCGAGAGGAACGCCGCCGGCCATAGCCTTCGTGACGCCGTCCGACGCGGACGCGGCACTCGCGGAAGCCAATTCTAGATACATGCTTCGTCTAACCTCGCATCGCTCTCAGCAGCGGCGGCGGCGTGAAAAAGCCACCGAAATACAGGCGAAATCTCATTCAGAACTCGTGAGACGCGCGCGGCTCGTACCACCTTGGCGCCGGTGTGTCTAGACGTGCGCCAAAGTTGAGCCCAGCCTCATTCCAGCCAACCTGCACGGCTGTTCGGCAGCTCCCGGACGCCGGTTCGGTCGAGCTCCAAACACAGCTCGGAATAGGCTCGCCCGGTCGCCGGGTCACACGCCTCGGGCATCACGTCCAACAAGGGAAGCAACGCAAACGCGCGCTGGGTGAGCTCACGATGAGGTACGACGAGCCCCGGCTGCTCGACCGTTCGTCCGGCGATGAACAGCAGGTCCAAGTCGAGGGTGCGCGGCCCCCAACGCTCACGGCGCACGCGACCCGCCGCGCGTTCGATCTCGAGCGCGAGCTCGAGCAACTGCTGAGGCCCGAGCGCGGTCCGGAGCCGAACCGCGGCGTTCAAGTAGTCCGGTTGCGCGGGACCGATCGCGTCCGTCTCGTACAGCGCAGAAAGCGCCGTTATTTGGGCGTGAGGCTGCAATTGCTGCACTGCAGCGCGCAAATAAGCCAGCCGTTGCCCCAGATTGGAACCGAGGCCCAACACGCAATCCGACTCGCTACCCGTCACGACCAGAGATGTAGCAGCGGAGTGGGCTTGCCGGCGACGGGAAGGTGCCGTAGGCGACACGAGTGTTCGGTTTGAACGGCGGCGAATGGTTCATCGTGGCGTTCGTCACGGTGATGGTGGTCTCGGCACGGTATTGGCCGGCCGTGGCCGAGCGCATCGCGGTGCGGCTCGGCGGCGGGGTCACGAACACACCCAACCCGCCTCGCGAGTAGCGGCCGGGAGCGCTACTCCGCTACACTCTCAGCGTAGTGACACCCCACTTTGAGGCCGGCGGCGACACCGGCAACAACGAGGAAGGTGGCTCGCTCATTTTCGTGAGTGATGCCTCCGCCGAAGCGGAGCGCCTGACGACCGCGCTGCGAGGGCGCGGCTATCCGGTGATCGACGTTCCGCTCGGGCTGCTCGTCAGCCGCGTCTCGGTGCAGCGTCCATCGTTGATCTTGTGCGATGCGGACGCCACGGCGGCCATCGAGACCATTCAACGGGTGCGCGAAACGCCGGGTGGCAATCGCATCGACGTGCTGTTTCTCGGCGAGCCCGGGCGTACGGTGGACGAGCACGCAGGAGCGCTGCAACAAGAAGCGAGCGGGGTGTTCGTGCGCCCGGTCGACGACTTCATCCTGCTGCGCAAGGTCGAGGCACTGATCGGCGCGCCGAGCGGGCGCCGAGACTTCAACACGCGAATGCCGCCAGCCAACCGCGCGCCGGTCCTAGTCGCGGCGACACGCCGCCCCTATCGCTACGAAGCGGGCAAGGCCGACGCCTCGTCGCCTTCGGCATCGTCGTCGCCCGCGGCGGCGTCATCGCCTTCGACAGCCTCCTCGCCTGCGGCCTCGTCGTCGCCTGGGGCCGCTTCCTCCCCGTTGGCAGCGTCGTCGCCGTTTGCTTCGTCGCCCGCGTCCTCACCGGGCCAGCTGCTCCCTACGAACCCAGGGACCGAGCCCGGGCCCGGTCCGATCAGCACCAAAAGCTCGGAGCTCGCACCAGACAGCCGGCCCCATTCGAGTCGCCCCTCCTCGACCGCGCACTCGCTGCCGCCGCGCTCGCACGAGCTCCCCCAAGCCCAGCTCAGCCCAGCACTGGAGTCACTGCTCGCGACGGCGGAGCGGCGCGTGCGCTCGGTGCGCAACTCCTCGGCGCCTCCGTCGGATCGACTCTCGCCCGAAGCGGAGCTGGAAGCAGTGTTGCCCGCGGACGTGCTCGACGCCCTCGACGAGCCGCTCGACTTCGACGACGAGGACGAAGACGCGGACAGCTCGATCGGGACGCACAACGGCCCCGATGCCGAGGCCGGCTCGCGCTCGGGCACCAAGACGACCGGCGCAGGCACGGCGAGCGGCGGAGCAGGCGCCAGCGACAAGGACGGCTCCGAGCCCGCGGCCCGCAGCGCACGCGAGCTTTCACCGCCTAGCGAGCAAGCGCCGATCTCCGATCATCCAGAATCCCAGTCTTCACGCGCGACCGAGCCGCCCATCACACCGCCGCGCCACACCTCGCGCATGCAGAGCGAGCTACCGCAGCGAGCTCCGTTCGAGGAGCCGGCGCACAGCTTGGCCACCAACGCGCTGAGCAACACCACCGCGCACGGCCCAATCACCGACTACCCGCCAAGCGTTTTGCCCCCCATGTCGGATGCCGCGGCGGCGTCCACGACTCCGCCGGCCCGGGCGCCGTTGGACGAGCCGGCGTTCGCCGCCGCGCCCGAGCTGCGCGCGGCCCCGGCGCTGGAAATCCCGGCGTCCCTCGGCGAAGGCGACGCGGTGCGCGCATTCGCGCGAGTCGTGCGCAGCAGGTACACCGGAGCCCTCGCCTTCGAGGATCCGACGGGCATTCGCCGCGTCCTATTCCGCGATGGTGACTTCGTGACCGCGGCTTCGGGCGCGGACGGCGAATCGTTGGTTGCATTCCTCACCCAGCGGGGTGATTTGCCGAGCGAGGCCGCGGCCCGCATCGGGCGCAAGCTGCCTCAGTTCGGCAGGCACGCGGGCGCCGCGCTGATCGCTCAAGGCCATCTGCGGCAAGACGATCTGTGGCCGGTGCTGCGCGCGCACGCCGAGTGGCTCGTCGGGCGCATCGTGCTGCTGGCGAGCGGCGCGGTCAGCCTCGAAGCCGACGTTCCGGTGCGCCTGCAAGCCGAGCCGGCCGTGTTCGGCGGCGCGACCGGTGCCGAGGTGCTGGTGGAGATCGTGCGCCGCGCGGTTTCTCCGGAGCAAGCCCTACGCCGCTTGGGCGGCGCCGATTCATTGCTCCAGAAGGGCGACGGCGCAACGCTCTTGGGAGAATGTGCGATTGCGGATTCCGAGGCGGACGTGGTGCGCGCCATCAGCGACGAGCCAGTGTCGGAAGTGCTGCGCCGAGTGGGTCACAAAGATTTCGCAGCCGTGCTTTACGTGTTGGTCGAGCTGTCCGTGCTCGCGCGCTCGAGCGGCGAGCGGCGCACCGCGCGCGGGCGTTCGGAAAAGCGAGTGACCTTGCCTGATCGCCTCGATCAGGCTGCGCTTCGGGCTCGTATTTCGGCACGCAAAGCCCTCAGCGAAGAGGGCGACTATTTCGCGCTATTGGGCGTGGCTCGCAGCGCGACGAGCTACGATATTCGCCGCGCTTATGCCGCCCTGCGAGACGAATACGATCCGTCACGGATCCTGAACGGCGAGACTCTGGACCTGCGTGACGACGTGGAATTGATCCTCGAAGTCTTGGCAGAAGCGTTCGAGATTCTCGAAGACGACTTGCGACGCGAGCGCTACCGACGCGCGCTCGATGCCAGTCCGTAACTTCGATTCCAGCGTTCCCAGAATAAGGCACCCGATGGTGTTGGTCAGTCGAGTGGCAGCAGCTCGAATGCCACTCTGCTGCTCTGCACCGTGCGCACCGTGCGCCAGATTCGTTTCGACAAAAACGCAACACTCGTCACCCACCTGACCACCCAAGTGTGTTACGGCCGCCACGATGGGGATCGCCTTGGAGATGACATGTCACATCAGAATGCAGCCGACGTCGCTTTTGATCCGAGTGAGGAGGAGAGTGCTCCGCAATCATACATAGCCGAGCTCGACCCGAAACGAAGCCGTGAGCCAGAGGCACCGGAGCCGATCACGCCTAGCCCGGTGGCTGAGCGCGTGGCTGACGTTTCCGCGGCGCACCGCCTGGTGCGGGCGCTCGTGGATGCCGGGGTAGAGACGTTCTTCGGTATTCCCGGTGGTCCAGTGTCGCCGGTGTTCGACGCCATTTTGCACACGGAGGGCGCACGCCTAATCGAGTCGCGGCACGAGACCTCGGCGGCGTTCGCTGCGGCCGATTATTACCGAGCTTCCGGGCGCGTGCCGGCCGTGGTGGTGACCGCGGGCCCCGGCGCGACCAACGCCGTGACTGGCATCGTGTCCGCGCATTTGGAGCGCGTGCCCATGCTCGTGATCTGCGGGGACGTGGCATGGGCGGCAGATGGCGGTCGTTTGCTTCAAGACAGCGGCCCCGAAGGCATTGGCGTAGAAACGATGCTCGGGCACGTGACGCGCGCCACGATTCGCGTCACGCAGGCCAAGACGGCAACCGCGCAAGGCCTTGCCGCGCTCGGCGCCGCCAAAGACCCGACCAACCCGGGACCCGCGCTGCTCGTCTTGCCGATTCAATTCGGACGAGCCACCGCCCCATTGTCGGTCGTCTCGGCGCCGGCGCGCGAGCTCGTGGCGCGCGCCCCTGCGCAGGTGGTGCAAGCCACTGCCGAGCTCTTGGTCAATGCCCAGCGTCCGTTGCTGGTGATCGGCGCGGGTTGTCGGCCGCACGCCGCACGCATTCGGCAATTGGTCGATACCTTCGACATTCCGTTCGTGACGACGCCGCAAGCCAAGGGCTTGGTCAGTGAGCTGCACCCGCGCTCGCTGCGCCATGGTGGGCTCGCGGCATCCATCTGGGCGCGTGACTACATCGGGCGCGGCGTCGATGCGGCACTGGTGCTCGGCACGGACTTGGATGATTGCGCGATCGGACCGACCCGTTACATTGCCGAGGGCGGTCATTTGGTCCACGTGGATCTCAACGCCAGTGTGCTCGGCAGGAATCTGCCAACCGAGCTGGGGGTGATCGCCGATCTGGGCGCGTTCGCCGAAGATCTGCACGATCACGTGTTGAGCGAAGGGCTTCGGCACGGCCGTAGTCACGCGTTGATTCGAGAGATTCGTCGCAAGTCGCCGTTTGAGCACGAGGGCTTCGGAGAGGACGCGAGCGTGCGCATCACGCCGCAGCGGGCGATCGCCGATCTGCAAACCGCTTCGCCGGAGAACACCGCGTTCATCACCGACATCGGCGAGCACATGTTGTTCGCGCTTCACTATTTGACCGCGCGTTCGCCCGATAGCTTCACGATTCACTTGGGGCTGGGCAGCATGGGCTCCGGCATCAGCGGTGCGATCGGTTTAGCGCTTGCGCAGCCGGATCGCCCGGTCGTTTGCGTGTGCGGCGACGGCGGTATGCAAATGGTGGGCATGGAAGCGCTGGTGGCGCTCAAGTATCGCTTGCCCATCGTGTTCGCGGTGTTCAACGACGCGCGCTACAACATGGTCTATCACGGCTATCGCCAGGTCTTCGGGCGCGAGGCGGAGTGGGAATCCCCTTGGACGGACTTTGCCGCCTGGGCGCGGTCCATGGGCATGGCGGGCCTGCGCGTGAACCACCCCGGCGAAATCACGAGCGAGCAGCTCGCGCGCCTGCGCGCAGCGCGCGTACCCGTCGTGCTCGACATTCGCATCGACCGCGACGTGAAGCTGACCGGCGGCGGCCGCAACGAAGCGTTGCAGCACATGTCGATGATGAACAAGGGGGCCCGCTGATGCCCGCGCGAATCAGCGGCCTGGGGCGGTGGTTTCCGGAGCAGGTGCGGGAAAACTCGGCCTGGCCGGAGGCGTTCGGCGAAGCCATGCACAAAAGGCAAGGTGACCGCACCTTGGTCGACGTACCTAGCGACGAGCGCGACCCGATGCTGCGCATCGTGAAGCGTTACCTCGCCGAAGAAGACGGCGATCCGTTTCTCGGTGCGCGTGAGCGGCGCGTGGCCGAGGCCAAGATGACCTCGGCCGAGGCCGAAGCCAACGCGGGGCGAGCCGCGCTGGCCGACGCCGGCCTCGACGCGGGTGAGGTGGACGCGATCTTCTCCTGGGCGTTGGTCCCGGATCGGCTCATGCCGTCCAATGCCTGTCGCGTGGGCGATCTGATCGGCGCCAAGCGCGCGTGGTCGGCCACGGTGGACACGGCGTGCGCCAGCCCCGTCGCTCAGCTGAACCTAGCGGCCGCGCTGATCGAATCCGGGCGAGCGCGCCACGTGCTGCTCACGCAATCACACCTGGCCACGCGCACCTTTCCGATGCTGCATCCCGCAGCGCCCAGCGTCGGCGACGGCGCGTCCGCCATGCTCGTCAGCAAGAGCGAGACCCGCGGCATCCTGCAAGCCTTCAGTATGACGCACGGAGAGCATCACGATGCCGTGGTCTGGTGTCGCGGCAAGACCGACGAGAGCGACCCGCCATGGTGGGAAGCAGGCGGGCCGCTGTCCATGGGCAGCCGCAACTTGGAGGCCACGCGCTCGCTGATGCAAGACACGGTGCCCACCGCCGCGCGCACCGTGGCCGAGCTCGCGCAGCTCGCGAGCTTTGCGGTCGACTCGATCGACGTGCTGGTCAGCGTGCAGCCGCGCCGCTGGGTGCCGCTGGCGATCGCCGAAGCGCTCGGCCTTTCGCCGAACGCGGCCGTGCAGACGTACCAGCAGTACGCGCACTTGGGCGGCGTGGGCCCGGTCATCAATCTGATCGCGGCGCGCGACGCGGGCAAGCTCACCCCGGGCGCGCGCGTGGTGATGTACGCGCAAGGCGCGGGCTTCACCCGCGCGGCGGTGGCCTTGAGCTGGTAGACCGCTTGTTGACCAAGTTGGCCAGCGCGGCCCACAGCTCGTTCGCGCTGACCGGCTTGGTCAACGTGCCATTCAACGCTTCGGACAAAAACACCCGGTAGCGCTCGCGCGTCGCTTCCGAGGTGACGAACACCGTGCGCGCCGCCAGAGCTGGGCGTTCACGGCGCAGCCACTCGAACAGCGCGCGCCCGTCGACGTCAGGCAAGCTGAGCTCGGTGACCACGGCGTCGGGCGTGGAGCCCGAGCTCAGCAGATCGATGGCTTCTTGGCCGTCGCTGGCCATGATCACGTCGCACGAGCTGGCCAGCATGCGCGCATAGGCCTTCAAGATCCGCTCGTCGTCGTCGATCACGAGCACGGTGTGGCGCTTGCTGAGCGGGCGGCGCACGGCGGCGTCACGATTCTGCAAGTAGGCTTTGCGCATCGTGGCATGGTCCGGCAGCGGCAAGAGCGCGATGAACGTGGCGCCCGAGCCATGCACGCTCTCCACGATCAAGTCACCGCCCAGATCACGCATGATCGAGCGCGAGATGCTGAGCCCGAGGCCCGTGCCGAGGCCGGAGCGCTTGGTCGTGAAGAACGGGTCGAAGATGTGCGAGAGCGCTTCGGACGCGATGCCTGGGCCCGTGTCGGAGATGGAGATCGCCACGTACTCCGTGTCGGCGCGCGTGGTGACGCGCACGCGATGCACCTCCCGCTGCACGTCGTTGATGGCGTGGGCGGCGTTGATCAAGATATTGACCAGCACCTGCGTCAGCCGCCCGTGGGGCACGACCACGCGCGGCAAGGCGCGCGCGAAATCTCGCTCGATGTGGGCGACCATGCCGATCTCGCGGCCGACCAAGCGCAGCGCTTGGTCGACGACTTCGTTGGCGTCCAGCATTTGCGCCTCTTCGCGATCGCCATCGGCACGAGCGAACACGCGCAGGTCTTTCACGACACTGCCAATGGCAGAAGACGCCACCAGCATCTCCTCCAGCAGCTGCCGGCCCTCGACGCGCGGCGCGCCGGTCAACGCAAGATCATAGAGCATTTGTACCTGCTCCGGCGTCGCGCCCCAGCCGCGGTTCGACCACACGTTCAGCTCGTGAACGACGTTGGTGAGCGGCGTCATCAGCGACATGCACGCCTCGATGCTGAGCTGCAGCGCCATCAATGGGTTGTTGATCTCGTGAGCCACACCAGCCACGAGCGTGCCGAGCGCCGACAGCTTCTCGGCGTGCACCATGGCGGCGCGGTTCTGCTCTTGCCCGCGCCGCAGCGAGGCCCGAAGCTGGGTGCGATCGAAGAAGCCGTGGATCGCGCGGTCGTCGAGCGCGGGCCAGACCAGCACTTCGTCCGCGCCGTGCGAGAGCGCGTCCAACGCCGCGACCTCGTCGACGGCGACGAAGCCGAGCGGAGCGCCACCGACCCGCTCGCGCAAGCGAGGCAGCACCTCGCTCGGCGGCCCATCGACGACGACGATTTGTGTGTCGTGCGTGGCGTAGCGGTCGGCCAAAGTCGTGGAGATGCGGTCACCAGCGGCGGGGCTTGGCACCAGCACCCAGACGCCGACACCACTCTCGCCTTCCGGAATACTTGGCTCGTCGCTGTTGGTCACGGAACCTGCCGCTGCTCCCGACTACTTACCACGTGATCATGGTGGAGCCGTCGAACCGGTTGAGCAATTTCGTGTCTAGCTTCGCTTCCACACCGCAGGCCTCGAAGGCGCCCACGGCGCCACCGGCGATCGCCGATTCGATCCAGAGGTACTCTTCTCGATAGACCATCTCCACGGCGCGCGCGCCGTGACGTTTGATCTCCCAGTGGCCGTACTGATAGGTCTGACGGCGCGCGGCGAGCCCTTGTTCGGTGAGCCGGACCGGATCGTGCGACAACAGACGAAGCATGGTGCGGCCGAGCAGGCTTGCGGCGAACGTTGCCGCGTTGGTACGCCAGATGTCGTGCATGCCCTCGTGCACACGCTCCGGTGAACGAAGCGATGCACCCGCCACTGCCAAACGAACCATGTAGTCGCGCAGTGGGTACATTCGAATCGGCGACCAACGCTCGCCTTCGAAGTACTCGCGATAGAGTTGAATCCGACCCGCGCGTTGCAGCACTGTTTCGAAGGACCTCAGATAGAGGCCTCTGACGAGAGCCGACGGCGGAACGACCTCCAAGCGACTCACGATGTCGCAATAGGGAGCAACGATCTGAATCGCGCGCTCCACCGATCGCGGCGGTGAGGGGGTGGTTTCCATGACCGCCATTGCTTAGTTGATCAGGGTACGTGTCCGGTGTTGCGTTCTGGCCCCTAGAAAATAGCTCGGTCGATCCAAATACTTAGCATGAGGCGGCGGCAAAAGTGAACACGTTGCGAGCGGGCCTTTCGTAACGGTGGGGCGGCGGGGACGCGCGTAAACCACGCGGAAACATGGGCCATGAGGCCGGTGCGTCAGGAGTTCGGCGCGGATGCGATTTTCCGCCCAGCACCGCGCCATTGCTTGG
This sequence comes from Myxococcales bacterium, assembly GCA_040348785.1. Classification (GTDB taxonomy): domain Bacteria; phylum Myxococcota_A; class Polyangia; order Polyangiales; family Polyangiaceae; genus PMG-095. Next base: position 149,269 of record JBEQTH010000002.1, read on the forward strand.
GGGTGATGCACTCGCAGCCCTGAAAGGCGCGGGTAAGCGAACTCTCGCTTCCTCGAAGCCCGGCAGGAAGGTCACCTCTTCCGGGTCGACGTCGGTATCCGACAGGAGCCGCCGCGCCGATTCGCGGCGCCCCTCATCGAGCAACCCTTGGTACGTCGCGCCCTCGCCCTCTAGTCGTCCTAGTCGTCGCTGAAGCGTACGCGAGCTCAAGCCGTGGCTCGCCAATCGGATCGCGCCCGATGACTCCGCTGGCGCCAGGCACGCGGTGGCCATTTTTGCCTCAAACTCGCGTTACTCCGCGGCGCTGCTGGTGCTCGAGTCGAGCACGTCGCACTCGAGCGAATCACCTTCGACCGAGAGCAAGAGCACGCTCTTCGGGCTTAGCTCGCCGCGCAGGATCTTCTCTGCCAAAGGAGCTTCGACGAGGCGCGCGATGGTGCGCTTCATCGGGCGCGCACCGAGGGTCGGATCGAACCCACCGTGCTCGAGTAAGAACTCGACCACTTCGGGGCCGAAGTCCAAGCGCAAACCGCGTTGCGCCGCGAGCGCGCGAGCCACGCCGTCCAGCAGCCGCCGCGCGATCTCTCGCACCTCATCGCGGCCGAGCGGCGCGAACACGAGCACCTCGTCGATCCGGTTGTACAGCTCTGGCGCCAGCGCGCTGCGCGCCGCTGCGACCACACGCTGTTCGAGGTCCGCGCGGTCCTGTTCATCGTTGCCGAAGCCCACGCGCCGCCGCGGCGTGCTGCCGCTCTCTTCCGCGCCCAGGTTGGACGTCATCAAGATCACGGTGTTCGTGAAGTCGACGGTGCGTCCGCGACCGTCGGTGAGCCGCCCTTCGTCGAACACGGCCAAGAACGAAGTGAGCACGTCGGGGTGAGCCTTTTCTAGCTCGTCCAGCAAAATGACCTGGTACGGGCGGCGGCGAACGGCTTCGGTGAGCTGCCCGCCCGCCTCGTGACCGACGTAGCCGGGCGGCGCGCCGATCAAGCGCGCGATCGAATGCGGTTCGGAGAACTCCGACAAATCGACGCGCGTCATTGCCGTATCGCAGTGGAACAGCACTTCTGCGATCGCCTTGGCGCTTTCGGTTTTGCCTACACCAGTCGGGCCGAGGAGCAAGAACGTGCCGATCGGACGGCGAGAACCGAGCCCCGCCGCGTTGCGCCGCAAGATGCGGGCGATACGTCGGATCTGATCGCCGTGTCCGACCACGCGCTCGGCGAGGATTTCTTCCAAGCGCAACATGCGATCGCCGTCGGCTTCGAGCAGGCGATCGACGGGCATGTCGGCGAGCTCGGCCACCACCTCGGCCACGCTCTCCACGGTCACTTCGGTTTTGCCGCGACGCCGCGTGCGTGCACCGGCGAGATCCAAGATCGAAACGGCCTTGTCCGGTAGCGCCCGCCCAGGCAAATAACGAACCGACCAGCCGACGCCGAGCGCCAGCGCCTCGGTTTGGTAGTGCACGCGATGATGCGCTTCCAGGCGCGGCTTGAGCGCATCCACGATCAGGTAGGCATCTTCACGGCTCGGCTGCTCGACCTCGACCTGCGAGAAACGACGCGCCAAGCCGGCGTCGGCGGCCAGCGCTTTCTGGAAGTCCTCGGGAGTGGTCGCGCCGATGCACGGCAACTCCCCGCGCGAGAAAGCGAGCTTGAGCTCCGAGGCGATCTCTTCCGCCGCTTCGCCCACGAACAGCTGGTGGATCTCGTCGAAAAACAAGACCACTCGTCCCTTGGCGGCCAGCACTTCCTTGCGTAGCGCTCCGATTCGCGAAGCGAGCGCGCCGCGCACCCCGGTGCCCGCCACCAGCTCACTGACTGGGATCTGCACGATCACGCGATCGTCGAGCGAGAGCACGTCCTCGGCCCCAGCGATGCGTTGCGCGAGGCCGCGCACGATGCTCGTTTTTCCCACACCCGCGATACCGACCAGACAAGGATTGTTGCCTTCGCGCTTGGCAAGCACGTCCAGCGCTTGTTCGATCACTGCGTCGCGACCCACGACGGGATCGAGCTCGCCGCGCGCTGCGGCCAAAGTCAGGTTTCGCCCCAGCGAGGTCAGGGTCGGGAACTTCTGCGGGTCGAGCTCGAAACGCTCCCAAGGCTCTGGCTCCTTCTCGATGGGCTTGTCGAGTGGCGGCGGGGGCACGGCGCGCGTCAAGGTCACGCGCTGCGCCGGCCTGGCCATCACTGGCACGACCACGCCCGGTCCGCGCATCTCGGGGGCGGGCGAGACGGGCGGCGCCGCGGGCGCAACCTCGCCGTTCGGCACTTTGCGGGGCGGCGGGTACAGCGGCACTTTGACCGCGGTCGACGCGCGACGCGGCGCTGGAGCGTGCATTGGCGCTTCACGTGCTGGCTCCGCCGCCATGCGCCGCCGGCCCACCAAACCGAGCCCGACCTGCACGGCTTGCGTGCGCAAGCGCGAGATGTCGATGTTCAAGCCCTCGAGCGTGCGTCGACCCGAGCTGCGCGGCTCACCGACCAGCGCCACCAAGAGGTGCACCGCCGCGGCATCGCCATCGCCCATCCGCCCCGCGATTTCGCGCGCGCGTTGCAGGCAGGCTTGGATCGGATCCTCGAGCTCCTCCTCGATGCCGCGTGCGGCGCGCAACAGCTCTTCGGTGCCCAGCTTGCGCTCGCGCAGCAGATCGCACGCGGGGCTGGGGCGAGCTGCGATCGCCGCCAAGAGGTGAGCGCTCGTGACGCGTTCTTTCTGCTGTTGCGCGAGCTGCTCCGCGATTCGTTTCACGAGGGCGAGCTCAGACTCGAAGCGGGCACCGGTCATCACCTGTGCGATCTGCCCGAAGCCAGAAAAACGGCCAACTTTTCCAGGCTTTGGCCGGCGGCCCGAAGGGACCGCCTTAGCGTGCGAAGCGCACCTTCCCGTCTCGATAGTCCCAGACCGTCAGCTTCGCCCCGCCGCCCACAGCAACCAGGGGCTCGAACCCGGAAATCGCCAAATTTTTGTCTTCCGCGACGGCTTTCGCCCAGTCCTCCCCGGCGGGGGCGAGCTTGGTACCGAGGTCGACCTGCAGCCGCGGTTGGCCGTCGAAGTCGGTGACGAGCAAGCTCCAGCGGCGCTCTTGACCCGCTTGGGGTGCGCTGACCAAGACGAAGGCCAGCGCTTCCTCGTTGCTGGCCGCGGCCCAGGGCGGTGCGGGTAATTGAAAGGCACCCAACACCGGCGCGCCGGCGGCCAGACGGACGTGCTTGACCTCGCCCGCGCGATCGACCGCATACAACTCATCGAGCCGTTTGGCGGGCAGCAGACGGAATGGTTGACCGAGATCGACCACTGGTTTGAAATCCGTGCGTGCGCCGCGCGGCGCCTTGCGCGCAAAGCCGGTCGCCGTTCGGCAAGCAAAAGCGCCATCCCGCAGCTGGGTTGGCACGCCGGTGCACCCCTCCAACGGAACCGTCGCCTCGATCGGTAAGAACGTGCCCGCTTCGCTCTGCAACGAATAGCGAAGGAGCTGCTGTTCCGTCGGATAGTAGACGTAGAACTGAGCCGGCTGCTCGAGGTCCGGAAACAAGATCGAGTCTGGGAAAAACGCGGCATGCGGAAAGGCTTGCGCCTTCTTGGACCGTGACTCGAAACGGGTGCCGCCGCCGGTGCCGACCCCGAGCAGCGCGCCGTCCGAGCCGTGCGCGACCGCAAGCACTAAGCCGAGGTTCACCTCGCTCAGCGACTCGCCGCTTTCGGTATCGCGCAGCACGACGTGGTCCGAGCTCACCTGGAGCAAGCGCCCGGGCCCGAACTCGAGCCGCTGCGCCGGAGCGCGCGGGGGCGAAAGCTCGAGCCGCTGCTCGTGCAAGACCTGGAGCGTCTCGAGGATGGCCGACGGAACTTGTGCGACAGGCCGCACCCCCTCCAGACTCCCTGCATCTCGAGCGAAGCGCTCGCCGCCCTCGGGGCGAGCAGCCGACTTCTTCGTCTTGCGGGCATCTGCCTTGCAGCCGACGCACAGCGCGATACTCGCGGCCGCGAACGCGAAACCCGCGGGCCAGATTGTTCGCGTGCCGCGCATGGTGCTACGTTGACTTTCCCGCTCCGACAGGCCCCGGCGCAAGCACTATGTTCCCGCATTCGCTCAAGTCATTCGCTCGTTCGGTATCGCTCCCGCTCGCACTTTGCCTCGCCGTTCCCTCTCTCCTCGGCCTCGGCCTCGGCGGTTGTGGTCGCTACTCGCGCACCAAGCAGTGCCGCGCGCTGATCGCTCAGGTGAACCCCGCGCTCGATGACGTGCTCACGATCACTCGTGGCGGTGAGGCGTCGGACGCTGGCGTGCTCGGCAGCGGCGCGTACATCGCAGCCGCGGGTCGCTACGAGCGGCTAGCCAAAGCGCTCGGCCCCATGGAATTTGCGACCGAAGACATGGCAAAGCTGGTCGCCGAATACACGGGCGTGTTGCACAGCACCGCGCAGAGCTTGCGCGCGCTGGCCGCTGGCCTCGATGCGAACAACGTCGTCGAGGCCGAACGCGCCAACCGCGATCTGGACCGAGACATGGGTCACGAACGGCAACTGGTCGGGCGGATGGAGGCCTGGTGTCAGCCTTGAGGGCGGCGGTCTCTTGATCGCTCAGGCGACGCCGGAGTTCTTGTATCGGCTGGCCGCATTCGCGGTGAATGCCTTCAGCATCGCCGTGTACGTTCGAGGGCGGCCCCAGTTCGACGCTCCGGTGCTGCGCGCGCTGCGCCGCGCGGCCAACATTGCCCGCGCCCTGTCGCTGTTCGGCTTGCTCGGCCTGTATTTGAAATGGATGGGCGCAGCAGGCGGAATGAGCGGCGATCCATCGCAGACCGCGCGGCTGTCCGCCGATCACCCCCCGAGCCCGCGCTGGGTGCTCGCCATCGTCGCGGTCGGTGTGCTGCCCAGCTTGCTCGCGCTGCTCGCGCGCTCCAAGGCGCGCCAGTCATGACCGCGGCGTGTCGCGCTCAATCGTCACGCAAGAGCGGCTCGCGCGAGGAGGCATATTCTTCGATCAGCGCGCGCGCCTCGGGCGATACCTCGTTGAAGCGCACGCCGAAGCCAGCGGGCGCGTCGTCGCTCAGCTCGTCTTGAGTGTACTCGACGGCACCGAATACGCTGCACGTCGGCCCAGAAGGAAACGCCAAGGACAGCTCGATCGGCGCGCCGAGGGCGGGCGGTTTCTCGTAGGTGGCCACGAACAGGCCGCCCAGCGAGCATACGTCTAGGCTCGACACCGGGCGGAAGAAGTTGCTCTTGCTGTGGCTGACCAGCGAAACATCCACGCGCTCGGGTCGGCTCATGCCGCGCTCGACCGTGCGCTGCATGTCGGCGATTGCCGAGGCGATCTCGGCCAAGCGCTGGTCGTGGCCGTCGTTCGGCGCGGTATTGCTTCGGGTCAATAGTGGCGTCACGAGCTCGCGCAGCAGCGCCAATTGCTCGCCCGCCAAGCGCGCCAAGCCGTGCGGCCCTGCGTCGTGCAGCGTCACTTGCAGCTTCGAGCGCAACTCTCGTGGCTCTTCGTGCGCTGCGCGAGACGCGCCGTTTTCTTGTACAGCACGCCCCAGCGCTTCGCGAATGCCCTTCAATTGGTCGTCCAGCAAGCTGAGCGACCCCGTGACTCGCGCGACGGGATCGTCGTCTTTGCCGCCCATGCGTTGCACGCGGACGAAGGCGTCTTTGATCTCGGCCCAGCGCGCCTTTTGCGCTTCACTCTGGCGGCCACGCAGCTCGGCGAGCTTCAGCAAGTTTTGCTCGGCACCGCGCGTCAGGGTCTGCGCTTCACTCGTGTAGTGATCGTCGATCAGGCGTTCGAGCTCCGCCTCGTTCATGGCAGACGCTACTTTTTCCGCCATTTTATTCATGTTGCGGTAGCTACCCTGGAGCTTGAACGGCGGCTCGGTGCGGTACCGATCGTCCTGCGACGCCGAAGCGATGTATTCCTGATTGACCCGCAGCAGCGTGCGCTGGACCTGCATCAGGTGCCTGAACAACGCGCTGAGCTCTTCGATCTCGGCCGCGCTGTAGCCGTGCGCGAGCTCTGAGACCGGTATTTCTTGGCCCTGGGCCATGGCCACGAGCTTGTGAACGTCGGCCGCTTCCCGCCCCGCGAGTGGCGCGAGGACCGCGTTCGAGGTGAGCGCATTCTCCAGGTAGCTGAGCGCGAACGCCTCCTCCTTGCCGTTCAGGATGTCGCCCAAGTTGTAGGTGTCGGCGCGGTTGGCCAGCATGTCCGGGATCTGAAAGCGCGCGCCGGACTCGGTGTACGGGTTGCCCGCCATCACTACGCAGAACTTCTTGCCGCGCAGATCGTAGGTGCGAGATCGGCCATTCCATACGCCTTCGATGCGCCGCTGCGCGTCGCACAGGGAGATGAACTTTTGCAGCAGCTCGGGGTTCGTGTGCTGAATGTCGTCGAGGTAGAGCATCACGTTGTTGCCCATCTCGAGCGCCAGATTGATTTTTTCGACTTCCTGGCGCGCGGTTGCGTTGGGCGCCTCGCTCGGGTCGAGCGAGACCACCGCCGTGCCGAGCGCAGGTCCGTTGACCTTCACGAACACCAGCCCGAGCCGGCTCGCCACGTACTCCATGAGCGTGGTCTTGCCGTAACCGGGGGGTGAAACGAGCAGCAACAAGCCCATCAGATCCGTGCGCTTGGTCTTGCCCGCGGCGCCCAGCTGCTTGGCAAGATTGGCGCCCACGAGCGGCAAATACACTTCGTCGATCAGGCGATTGCGGACGAACGAAGTCAGCACGCGCGCCGCGAACTCATCCAAGCGCAGCCGAGCGCGCTCACGCTTCGCCACCTCTGCACGTAGCCTTTTGTATGCGCGGTAGCGCGGCGCGCGCTCTTCGATGAAACCGCTGACGCGCTGCAACATTTCGTCGAGCGCCACGCTCAGCTCTCGATTCTCGAGCCTCGGATGGGTCCCGAGCAGGCCGGACACCACCGCCTCGGTGGGCGCGGAGGACACGTTCAGCGGTGAGTTGGTCAGCGCGACGAAGCGCGCGGCGACTTCGAGGCGATGCCGCGCGAGTTGCACGTTCGGCTTTTGCTTCAAGAAAGCATCGATGTAGGCCAGGGCAATCCCCAAGCGCTCCGGTCCGTGCGCTTCGAGCAACGACAGATCTTCCTCGAAACCACGGCGGGCCGCGAGCTCTTCGAGGTGCTTCTGGAGCTCGGTCTGCAGCTGCTCGGCACGCGCGCTGACCGTGAAACGCGGGCTCGGCGCAGCCAGCTCATCGATCAAGTAACGCGACGCGAAGGTCGCGGGCACGAGCCCCGGCAGCGCGAGGCCGGCAGCGTGAGCTCGAATCGGCGCTTCGAACTCGCGCGCCAAGGCCAGGCTGGGCCCCAGGTCGTCGAAGCTTTTGCGCAGACGACCGATGCTTTCGGCACGGCGCGACAAAAGATCGCGCTGATCCTCGGGCAGCGATTGCCAGTAGAGCCAGGCGATGGCGCGCGCGTCCGGCGAGAACCGCAACAAGCCTGCGCCCTTCTGCAATGAGAGAAGCTTCGCCAAGATGGCGGCGGCATCGACGTCGTGCACGCCCGGCTCGTAGCCTTCATCCAAGCGCTCGGCGGCGTGTGCCCGCACCAGATCGGGCAAGCGCTGCTCACGCGAGGCGAGCTCGAGCACGCCCAGGGTGAGCCCTGCTCGGCCTGCCTCCGCATCCAACAGCAGGGAAACGGCCAGGAATTCGCCTCGGTACACCTCCGCGTTCTCCGAGACAAAGGCTTGCTCCCAGAACTCGCGCCCGCGCTCCAAGCCCTCGTCTGCCAAAGGCTCGTAGAAGTCCGTACCGGTGAGGTGGCAGAACAAGCCGCCCTCCCGCGTCACGATCGTCAGCTCCAATGGCTGAGTGTTGACCAGGAACCGATGCTCGCCGAAACGAATGCTGTCGTCGTCGCCCCCGGACAGCTCGGTCTTGTCACGGAGCGCACGAACCGCCGTCTGACGCGCGGACTTCAATTTCGAGTCCAGCTCCTCGGCCCGCACCGTGTCGCCCAGCTCGAGCAGCCGACTGCGCAGCTCCTCCAACTTGCCGAGCGTCGGGTCGGAGATGAAGAAAGCGTTCAGCTCGTCGACTTGCTTGAAGTTCTGTGCGCGGCGCACGATCCCGGACAGGATTCGCTCTGCGGCGAGCGCGAAGCTCTGCGCCCGGCGCTGCCGCTCTTCGACGATCGCTTGCCGTTTGGCGGCGATCGCGCCCAGCACCTCTTCTCGTTTGCCGGCAATTTCCGGCGCAAATTCGGCAAATTCTCCGAATCTACCCTCGAGCTCCTCGAGCTGCAGCATCAGTTTGCCGAGCTGCTCGTCGCAGCTCTCTGGCGTCTTGGCCAGGCTCAGCGCGCTGACCACGTTTTGCCCGAGCAGCTTGAACTGAACGGCGAACTCCGCGCGCCCTTCGCTGGACGACAGCTCTTGATAGCGCCCCTCGAAGATGGCGCGGGCGCGATTCTGCTTGGCGAACGCGGCGCTCGTGCCGTCCAGGATGGCCGTCCGCGCGGTCGGGTCCGCTACCTTGAGCCCGTTGATGGTCTCGGCGAGCAGCGTCAGCCCCTCGTGGATGCGGTCGAGCTCGGTGCGTGAAGCCGCGAGCTCGACCGCTGTCTTCGTCGCTTCCACCTTGGCGACCAGTGCATCGAGTTGATCCAAAAGCGGCTTGAAGGCGTCCGCCGCCAGGAAGAAGCTCACGCAGGCCGCGCTCACTTCATCGAAGCGCGTCGCGACACCGCGCTCCAGCTCGCCGACGCGCGCCAGATCGATCGAACGCACCTCTTTCAACGAGATGAGCGCCCCGCGCTTTCGCTTGAGCGCGGTCAGTGCGCCGAGCAAGGCATCGACGCTACGCAGGTCGGCGGGCCGGAGCTTATCCAGCAGCTCTTTTTGGCTGGCTTCGGCCGACTCCAGCGCCTCTTTGGCCGCTCGTTCCAGGGCGCGCAGCTTCTCGAACTCGTCGATGATCAGCGCCGCTGCGGCCTGCGTCTCACGCACGACCGAGGCGAGATCGAACGCTTCCTGATGGCCGAGCCAATGGTGAGCATCCAGCAAACGCTGCGAAAAGCTCACCACGTCCTCGAAGCTGCGCCGAGTCGGCGCGTCAAGCTTGGCGAGCTTCTGGACCGTCAGTGCTTCACTGATGCCCGCCACCAGGTCGGCATTTCCGACCTTGGCCAGGTACGAGCCGTCCGTCGGCGCCGACGCGGCAAATTCCACGGTCGTGAACGGCGTCTGCCAAACCTGAACCGGGTGCACGCGCGTCGGCTCTTGCGCCGGTGTGGCCCGAAAGATCAGCATCGTGCCGTCCGGGAATAGGCTGTAGCCCTGGCACCGAATTGGAGTCTGAACCTCCTTCTTGATTAGGTTGTACGGGAGCAGCTCGTATTCGCCTTCGTCTTGTCGATAGAAGACGAACAGCACGTCTTCCCCATTCGGCGAAGGCAGCACGCGTTCGATGCGCAGATCCGTGACCTTGCCGTCGAACACTTTGTATTCGCCGGACTCCAGGTAGTAGCCGGCGGGAAAAATCAGCCCGTGGTTCTCGGGCAGCTCGAGACAAGACTGGCCAATCGAATCTTCACGCAGCACGTGCGAAGTGCGCGTGTTGTACACCAGGTAGCGCGTGCGCTCTTCGCGGAAGGGTTTGATCTTGAGCAGGATCAAAGCGCCGACTTTGGCGTAAGCAATCTCGGCGTCGTCGAGCGTCTGATTGGGATCGTCGACGGGCTCGCGATACACACCGAAGCCATCTTGGGTGTTGTTCTCGATCTTGACCGTGAGATCGCCACCTACCGTCTCGACGAACACCTGATTCAGGATGTTGACGTGCGGGTGCGGGCCCGACACTTGATCCTCGCGCGTCGTCGGAGTCCAAGTGAAGGCATGCGCGCGCGGCGGGACTGCGTCCTCTTCACCGCGCGCGTCCATGTACGTGACCCGACTCTGCGCGTCGATCGCGAACCGGAACACTTTGACGTCGCGCAAGCTTGCGCCGATCTGAGTCACGATCAAAAGCCGGCTGTCGGTCCTGCGCAGCTGCAGCAGCCGGGCGTCCTTGTAGTACCGAAATGCGTCCGAGAACTCGCGAGTGAAGTCGGGGTTGGCCAGAAACGCGAGCGGCCCGTCGAAGCCGGCATTCGATAGATCGAAGCCCTCGCCAGCGCGCTGGAAATGATAGGCGGCTAGCGCGTCGCTGGGCTTGGTCTCGCTCTTCAGGCCGATGAAGACTTGAAAGCCGAACAACAGGTGCCCCGCGATGCTCACCACGTCACGCGGCACGCAGTTGTTCTCCGTGCGCACACGGTCAGTCGCCAGCAGTGCGAGCTCGCGGCCACCGAACAGCTTTTGACGGGCGGCGTTGAGCGCCTCACAGCGCTTGGCGAGCTCGCTGGCGCGCTCCAATAGCCGACCCCGGATGACGTCGTAGCTACCGCCCTCGAGCGTACTCTCGCTGGCGACGCTTGTTTCAGCAGCCTCCGCAGCCATGATGCCGATCTTCGATCAACGCGGGCGCGCGGACGCGGGATGCACTTCTTTGACGACCACGTCCTTGGCTTCACCATGCGTGACGAGGGGCGCGAGCTTGTCGAGCGCTTGCGCGAGATCCGCACCGCCGTTGCCGTTCATTAGACCTTGCACGATGTCCTTCAAGGTATCGCTCTGGTCCATGGCGCCCTCGACCGATTGCCCGAGGGAAATCGCGCTCATGAAGCGCTCCAAGAATTGTCCGTCGCCACCCACGATGTTGACCTTCGCGTTGCCCATGGCTTGCGCCAAAATTTGGGCCTGCGCCGCAATGACTTCCTTGCGTGCGCGGATTTTCTCGAGCTCCACGCTCTTGTCCTTGTCCAAACGCAGGCGGAACTCTTCGTGGCTTCGACCGGAGGCGTCGAGCAGCTTCATCGACTCTGCTTTTTGCGCGAGGCCCGCCGCCTCGGCCACCAGCTTTTCGCGCGTGACCTTCGCTTCGACCATGCCTTGCTTCTCGATCGCGGCAGCGTCTGCTTCGCGCACGCGTACCTTGGCCAGCCCCTCCGCGGCGGACTCGGCCTGCACGCCTTCCGCGATGCGGATCTTGGCGCGCGCTGCCTTGTCAGCCGTGTCCAGCTCGGAGTCCGCGAGCAAAATGCGCTCGCGGGCTTTGTACTTGGCCGCTTCTTCGCTGGCCTCGGCCGCCTTCACCTGCTTGACCAAGCCCTCTTGCGCCGAAGCCTCGGCGGCGATGCGCACCGATTCCTTTTTGCGTGTCGCCTCCGACGTGTTGCGCAAATCCTTGATTTGTTCCTCTTCGGCCGCCACGTTCTTTTCGACCGAGATGCGATCGCGAATCACGTTCGCGATTTCTTTCTTCTGAACCTCGACCTCTTTGTCGCGCGCGATGCCGACGAGGGCGACCTCCCGCTCGCGGCTGATGGCTTCCAGCGCGCGCGCCTTCTCGACGCGTTCGGTCTCGACCGCGATCTCGCGTTCGCGAGCTTTCTGGGCGATGGCCACGCCCCGGTCTTTGTTCTGCTCGGCGATTTGCGCTTCTTCCTCGTTCTTGGTGGTGATGAGCACGGTCTTCTTGTGCTCTTCGCTGGCCACGCGCAGCGCCTCATTTTGCTCGCGTGCTTGGGCGACCGCGACCTCTTTGTTCTTCTTGGCCTCGGCCTCGGAGCGGCGTTGCTCGAAGCGGAACACCGCTTCGTCGGCGGTCAGGTTCTGGCTGCCGGTTTCCATGCGCTCTTTCTGGCGCAGCTCGTTGGTCTTGAGGTTCTGGATCACCGTGAGATCGGTGATCTTTCGGATGCCGTCCGCATCCATGATGTTGTCCTTGTCCAAGGCTTCGAGCGGCGTCTGTTCTAGGTAGTCGATGGCCGCGTCGTCGAGGATGAAGCCGTTCAAGTCTTTGCCGATCACCTCGATGATCTTGTCCTTGAAGGCGTCACGCTTGGTGTACAGCTCCTCGAAGTTGAAGTGCTTGCCGACGGTCTTCAGTGCTTCGGCGAACTTGGCCGAAAATAGCTCGGACAGCGCGGCGGCGTCACTGGCACGCTGACAGCCGACCGACTGCGCGACTTTGAGCACGTCGTCCACCGTCTTGTTCACGCGCACGAAGAAGGTCACGTTGATGTCTGCGCGAATGTTGTCGTTGCAGATCAAGCCCTCCTTGCCACGGCGATCGATATCGATGGTCTTGACCGAAAGGTCCATGATCTCGGCGCGGTTGATGACCGGGTAAACGATGGCGCCCGTGAAAGCGACGACCGGCTCGCTGCGCATCGTGTTCACGACCAACGCTCGCCCTTGATCGACCTGTCGGTAGAAGCGCGCCAAAAGCGCGAGCACTCCGAACAAGAGGAAGACGATGACGCCAACCACGACCAAAACCGGAACGAGCCCAACGACTTGTGGATCCCCAGGATTCATGGCCCAGAAAGATCGCACGACTTGGGCTCCCTTGGATCCCCACAAAGCGTCGGCCGTCAGGCTTGTTGGTTGGGCGGCGCGATGGCGCGCTTGTGCGACCTGAACAGGCGTGAAGGACCTACACGCGCTTCTGCAAGACTTCGTCGACCGGTTCGACGAGGAAGGACTCGTGCTCGGCGTCCCACTCCACGATCAGCATTTGGTCGCCACGCTTCACGGGCAGCTCGCGATCGACGCGCACCCGAAGCACGAGCCCTGCCCCGCCATCCTCGAGCATGGCTTCGCCGAACGTGGAGGTCACGGTCCCCGTGCGCACCACGCACGTCTTACCGATCAGGTCGCTGCGCTGGGTGGCCGGCTTGTGCTTGAACACCTTGGCCAGGGGGCGGGCGGCGAACGACGTGAGCGGCAAGGCCACGAGTGGCGAGACCAAGAGGGATAGCCAAGCAACGACGCCAAGACTGGCACGCGGCAGATCCCGCCCTGCAACCTGCATCGCGATCGTGCACACGAGCCAAGAGAAAGTGATGATCAGGCTCAAAATTACGGTCGCGGGCACCGAGCGCAAGTGCAGCGCGTTCACGAGCAGCGCGATCGCGGAGCCGTCACTCGAATCGCCATCACCGCCGTCCATGCCATCGCCGCCGTCGGCGAGGTCGCCCACGTCGCCCGCGCCGTCTGCCATGCCGTCGAGGTGGCCTTGCAGCGCGCCCTTGGCCGCACCTTCCAGCGCGCCCTTACCGGCGCCGATGGCGCCCTCGGGATCGAAGCCGTCGAGCGCGCCGTCGGCCGAGCCGTCGCCCAGGTTGATCGCGCCCATGACGACGAATAACCAATACGCTAGCACCACACCGAGCAGCACGGTGTACACGACGCAGGGGAACGACAGCGCGAGCGCGATGACTTCGGTCATGCGGGTCGCGCGCGCAGCTCGTTCAGGATGGCATCCAAGCTTGCCACGATGCGCTCCACCGCAGCGTCGCTCACGGGCGCAGGATGCGTGGCGCTTGCAGCACCCGCGGCCTGTGGCGCCCCTGGCGGATCCAGCGCGCGAGTCGCGAGCGCGGGGCCGTAGGTCATGAGCAGCGAGCCGACGGCCTTGCCCGCCGGGGTCTTCGCGAAGATGTCCGAGTAACCCACCGACAGGTTCGTCGCGGCGTACACCAGCGCGTCGTAGAACGACGTCACCTTCGCGTTCCGCCCCCGCTCGGCGACGTAAAACGCGGCAGCAGCGCCCAGCACGGTCAGCACGATGGCGTTGGCGGGCTCACGCGCCTGGTAGTCCCGCATTTTCTCGTGCAGGCGAGTCATCGCCTTGCCCGGTCCCCCGGGTGTCGTGCAGGCGGCGAGCAGCCCCAGGGTGATCAGCGCGCGCTCGTTCATGACAGACCCCGCAGCATAGCGTGCTTCCCTCGCCGACCGATAATCGAGGAAAATCAGGCTGAATTTCAACTTTTCTGTGACGGATGCGCAGCTCGCCCCTTGACCTATCAACCGATAGGCTACAGGCTATCGACCGATAGGTTTAGCGTTCGAAGGAGACCACGATGAATTCAGAGTCCAGGCCCGAAGTCCGCTTGCGTTACCCCGTGCACGCCGTGCTGCTCGTCGGCGCAAGCTGGCTGTTCTACGGCGTCGTCGCGCTGATCTGCGCACTGTTCATGCTGCCCTGCGTCCCGCTGGCGCCCGTGTTCGTGATGCTCGTGGTCTCCCTCGGAGGGCTCTTGGGCTCGGTGCACGAGTACGCGAGATCCGTGGCAACGCCCGTGCGAGCGACTACGCTGCCCGCACTCCGCGATGGGAAAGTCCCCCAAGCCCCGCACGGCGCGCCCCAGCCGAGCTGAACCCGAGCCGCCCGCGCGGCGCGAGGAAGTGCTCGAGACCGCGCTGACACTGGTCTCGGAGCACGGCGTGGCGGGAGCGTCGCTGCGCAAGCTTGCCGCCGAGCTCGGCATGAGCCAGCCGAGCCTGTATCACTATTTTCCGAGCAAGGATGCGCTGGTCAGCGCGGTGGTCGAATACTGCGCCGACAAGATGCTGGCAGCGGCGCTCGATTTGCCGCCGCCCACGCGGCGCGAAGATCTGCCGCGCTACGCAAAACAGGCCGTCCTAGATCTGTGGTCCACCGAACGCCATCCGCGCTTCGTGCGCTTCATGTTCGTCGTGGCCCTGGAGAGCAAGGAGAACCGCGCCTTCATTCAGCGAGTGTTCGAAGAGCGGCTGTACCCGGGCTTCACGATGTTGGCCAACGCCTTTGGCCGCGACGACGCCGAGCGAGAAGAGCTCCGGCACGTGATCTGGATGGTGGTGTACTCACTCGGGCTCTCGTTTCTGGAGCAGCGGGCCCTGTTCGGTAAGCCCGCCGCCAGCGCAGACGTGCTGAGCCATGCCGAATGGGTCGTGGGCGCTGCCGAGCGGCTGCTGCGCGAGCGCTAACCTTTCTTCTTTTTCTTTTTGTCCCTGCTCTTCGATTCGCGCAAACGGTGCTCCTCCGCGGAGATCACGAGCGAGCCGAAGCGATATTGAATCAGGCGCTGGTAGGTGCCCGTTTCATCGCCGCCGATCATCCACAGGCTGCGCGGATCGCGATCGGTCTCCACGCTGGGCAGCCAGTGCCGGCTGGAAGCCCAGCCGAGCACGCTCGAACGCCCGAGCGTGTTACGCGTGACCGCGATACCGCAGGCGGGCCTCGAGCCAAGGCCCGAGCACAGGCGCGTGGCGTACAGCTCTTCGTTGCCGATGGGGCGCCAGAGCCACTGGTGATCGACCTTGAGCCCCGCGCGTGCACCGAGCTCGGCCTTGGCGTCATCCGGCAACTCATCCAAGATTTGCGTCAGCTCGGCCTTGTCGATGCGCGCCAGCAAATCCAGGCTTTGGCCGCGCTTGACGTCGAGCACCACCTCCACGGTGTTGGGCGGCCCCGCGCAGCAGCGAAAGCCCACTGTTCCGCTCTCCAGCGCCGGCTTTTGCCCGCGACCGTTGGCACAACGCCCCACGAGCTCACCGTCGGGCGAATTCCCGCCGCGCAAGCTGACGAGCCCGGGGCCTGCGCCCCTGCCCCAATCGCTAGCCGTCCACTCCCAAGCGCCCCCGTGCATGTCCCGGACGCCGAACTCACTGCGACAAGCGACTCGAATGCCTGTCGGCCGCATCACGGGAACCGCCCCCGTGCCGCAGCGCTGGGCACGGTACGCATCGCCGTACTCGTAGCGATGATTGTCCGGGCCCTTACAGGCGCGCTCCCATTCGAGCTCGGTGCACAACCGCTTGCCGAGCGCGGAGCACGCCGAGAGCGCGGCCGCCTGCGTGACGTTCGTGAGCGGGATCGCACCCTCCTCGTTGGGATACGGGAAGACGTCGATGTAATAACCCTTGAGTATTACTTGTTCGCCGGGCATCTCTTCGTCCGCGACGCGCGGCAAGCTGCCCTCGGGAGTACCGGCGACCAGCGGACCGCGCGGAATCCAAACCATGCCTTGCCGGGGCTCGGGCAGCACCTCGGGCGCGGCAATCGAGGAGCTGGCCCTCGCGCTCGGGGCTCCAAGCCCCGCCGACGCGCTCGCTGACGCCGCCGATTGCTCGCTGGGCGGGGAGCGATGAGCGCGGCACTCGAAGGACAGCAGCAGGCACGCGAGAGTCGCAGCGAAACGCTGCGCGCTCACGATTCCGAACGCTCGTCACGCTCGCGCAAGCCGAGCTCTTTCATCTTCAGTTGCAGGCCCTTACGAGAAATCTTGAGCAGGCGCGCGGCGTGCGTCACGTTACTCGACGTTTGATCGAGCGCTTTGACGATCAGCTCACGCTCCAGGCGGCTCATCGCGGCCTTCACTTGCTCTTTCAAGCCATCGACCGTGCTGGCAACCGAAGCTTCGTTGGGCAGCGACGTGGGCGGCGGCTCTGGGGTCGACGCATCCCGCACCTCCGACGGCAAATCCAAGACCTTGAGCTCGCTGCCATCCGAGAACAACACGGCGCGCTCGATCACGTTCTCCAGCTCGCGAATGTTGCCGGGCCAGGGATACGAAACCAAGTGCGCCTCGGTATCGCCCTCCAGGCCCGTGACGCTCTTCTTGAGGCGCGCGTTGAACTTGTCGATGAAATGCTTGGCGAGGAGCGGGATGTCGGTCGCGCGTTCGCGCAACGACGGTAGCCGGATCGGCACCACGTTCAGGCGGTAGTACAGATCTTCGCGGAACGCGCCGGCCGCGATCTCACGCTTCAGATCGCTGTTGGTCGCGGCCACCAGCCGCACGTCCACCCGGATCGTCTTCACTCCGCCGACGCGCTCGAACTCGCTCTCTTGCAGGGCGCGCAGCAACTTGACCTGCATCTCGACCGGGATCGAGCCGATCTCGTCCAGGAACAACGTGCCGCCACTGGCCAGCTCGAAGCGGCCCGGCTTCGAGCCGACGGCGCCCGTGAAGGCGCCCCGCTCGTGACCGAACAGCTCGCTCTCCATCAGATCTTTGGGGATCGCGGCGCAGTTCACCTTGATGAACGGCTTGTCGCGGCGCGACGAGTTCTCGTGCAGGGCCCGCGCCACGAGCTCTTTGCCCGTGCCGCTCTCACCGGTAATGAGCACGGTCGTCGGCGTATCTGCGACGCGATCCAAGACGGCGTACAAGTCGAGGATGCTCGGGCTCTGACCGATGATGCCGTAGCGAGCGGATTCACGCGCGTCCGACTCCGGACGGGTCGCCTCGGCGGCGGACAGATCGCGCGTGCGCAGCGCCTTGCGCACGATCGCGCGCACCTCGGCCTGATCGAAGGGCTTGGTGAGGTAGTCGAAGGCGCCGGTTTTGAGCGCTTCCACCGCGTTGTCGACCGTGCCGTGCGCGGTGATCATCACCACGGGTAGCTCGTCGTCGATGGCCACGGCGCGACGCAAGAGCTCCATGCCGTCGAGCTTCGGCATGCGCAGATCGGTGATGATGAGATCGAGGTGATGCTCTTTCAAGACGAGCAACGCCTGTTCCCCGTCTTCCGCAGTGTGCACGTCGTAGCCGTCGCGCTCGAGCTGCGCGCTCAGCACACGCCGCAGGTTCGGCTCGTCGTCGACGACTAGGATCTGTTTGCGTTCGGGGAGCATCGACGAATGACCTACGGCGAGGGAGCCGAGCCGCGCGCTCAGGGACAGCGCGAGCCTGCTTCCCCGTGGGGCAAGAGCGAGGAGCAGAAGAAGAGCGCTGCTTTACCATTGCCCGGGGCGCCGGCAACGATCAGGTCCCGGTTCCCCTTGATGTGGGGCGTAGCCAGGACCGCGCCCAGGTTGTCGTTGCCTTCGGCCGACGACAGGAAATTGACCTCGACGAAGGCCGCATCTGCCGGCGTTTCCACGTCGTAAACGAGGATGGCGCCCGCATTCGACTCACCGCGCACGGTCATGTTCGGGGCGCCCACGACGACCTCACCGTCACCGTCGCCGTCCAGGTCCCCGACCGCGACGGCCGCACCGAACGAGGAGCCCTCACAATTGGCGGTGCTGCTGCTCGAGCCACAACCAAAGGAGCCGAGCAATGCCCCTTCCGGGAGCGACGAGAAGCTGCACTCGGTGGAATCCGTCACTGGCAACGCCGCCAGCGCTTGGCCGTCGATCACGTTTACGTTGCTGGCGTCAGAGACGACCAAATCGCTCACGTCGTCCTTGTTCACGTTGCCCGCGCTGAGCGCGCGGCCAAGTCCGGACACGCCACCCAAACAACCGATGTAGCCCGAGTCAGCAGTGCCGTCGGTCTTCCACAGCAGTACCTCGGACTTTCCGGGGTAGCCCACGGCGAACACTCGAGCATCCCCCACGGTGAGCACGGCCAGCGTAGCTCCGAAGCTCTTGTCGTCTTTGTCGAGCATGCCCTTCGGCACGCCGAGCTCGCTCGGTTCGGTGCTCTTGGACGGATAGAACCAAGCCATCTGTTGGTAGGGCAACGTGACCAACAGGACCGGATCATCGGTACGGTCGGTGGCCATGGGGTAGTCGTAGGGCTGGCTGTTGACCAGCGAGAAGTCGAGCAGCCTGAGCGCGTTGGGCGGGACGGCGAGCGGGTACTCCGTCGCGTCTAGACAGCGGATGATGATGCCGGCAGTACCGACGGACCCCGTGCCAACCGCGTAGCATTGCGGGCGCGACACGCCCGAGGTCGCGTTTGCGAAGGCGCCGAACGACGAGGACAAGAAGCATTGCGCCGATCCACCCGAGCAATAGCCACTGTCGATGGCGGTGGTCCCGGGCGAAGTGCCGTCACCGATGTCGTACAGCGCGGCGCCAGAAGCGCCGACTGCGCCGCCCACGAGCACGCTGCTTTGCCCGTTGCGCGTGAGGGTGCCGACGCTGACGCCGAAGCCAGTCTTCATCGAGCCCGGCTTCTCGAGCAGCACGATCGGCGAATCACCGGTGATGTCGTCGAAGCGCGACCACGAGCAGCCCGCAGCGGCCAGACCCAAAAGCGCAACCAAACCCAGAGTAAACGGCGAGCCGCGCATCAGAAGCTCCCTCCCAGGAACAAGCCGCCGCCCGTGCTCGAGGCGTTCGGGGTCAATTGCAACCGGGGTCCGGTTTGGGTCTTTGCCACGTTGATCAAGGGGCGGTGCGGCGGCTCGATGCGCGCCACCGGGCGCGCCTTGAGCGGGTCGTCGAACTCGAGCAACTTGCCAGGCTTCACCGAGGACTCGGGCAACGGATCCTTGACGAAGTTGTAGGTCGCGAGGCCGCCGAGCACACCAGCGACGACGAAGCCGGCATCGGCGCCGACCGCGAACCACTTGCCGCGCGTGGCGCGGCTGTCCGAGCTCTCCAAGGCGCCGCTCTCGCGATCGTTCTTGAGCTGGTCGTACAAGCGGTTCGACTCGGAGCCGACGTAGATGGCGGCGCCCAAGAACGCCGCGCCGATGATGGCTTGAGTCCAGGCCGGACCGCGCGGGTACTTCGGGATCATCTTCACGCGCAAGGGCAGGATCTGCCCGCGCGGCACCACGATCGTGCCTTCGTAGGTCTTGCGTCCCTCGCTCTCGATCACGAGCTTGTGCGGGCCGGAGTCGGCGCGCGCATCGAGCGGCTCTTCGCCGCTGCGCCACATGCCTTTGGGCTGCTCGTCGAGCTTCACCTTCACGCTGGGCGCGGACGAGTCGATGCGCAGCACGCCGTAGTTGACGCGCGACAGGCGCACCTCGAGCTCCTTTTGCTCACCGTGCTCGAGCTCCACGTTGGACACGAGCGGCTCGAAGCCCGGCGCTTCGACGAGGACCGCGTGCTTGCCACCCGGGACGAGCTCGCCGTGCGGAGTCTCGCCCCATTCTGGATGTTCCTTCTTCTGATCGTCGATCCAGACGTGCGCACCGATCACGTTCGAGGACACGCGCAGGAAGGCCATGAACTGACCCTGAGACAAGTTGGCTTTCAACTGATGCACGTGGCCTGGCGAGACGGCCATGTCCGCTTCGCTCGCGTTGAAGTCGCGAAACTTCTCGACCACCACGTGGTAGTGGCCGACATCGAGCGTCAGGTTCGCCGGGGCGCGCGTGGCCAGGACCTCTTTCCAACCCGGGTTCGTCGCAGCACCGAGCACGAAGCGGGCCGCGTTCGCGTCGAGGCGCTGGTAGATCCGGAGCGGCGCGCCGTCCGGTTCGGTCTCGATCACGACGAGTGATTTCATCGCGTTCTGATCGTCGCTCGAGGGCAGCACCACGGTCGGCTTCGGGGGCGGCGCGACGACCGCGCCGCCATCGGCCTCGACACCGGCGTCGGTCACTGCGGGCGTCGCTGCGGCGGCTGCCGCGAGCGCCGCAGCCTTGGCGGCTTCCAAGGTCGCGATGCGCTGATTCACCTTGTCGACGTCCGGCGCGTTCGGATCGACCTTCACGTACTCTTTGAATCTTGCGAGCGCGCGGTCGACGTCGTTCTGCTTCTGGTAGCAGACGCCTGCGTTGAACAGGAACGCCGAGTACGGGTAGGTGGTGTAACCCGCTTCGAACACCTCGGCGGCGCCCACGTAGTTACCGGCCACGTACAGGCCCTGCCCCTTTTCCATCTCCGACCGGATGGCTTCCAGGCGCTTGCTGGAATTATCCTTGGTCTGGGCTAAGGCGCTGGTGGTCACTATGGCCACCAACGCGAGCAAGAGGAGCAGCAGCACGCTTCGTCTTGTGAAAAAACCCGAGCTCACCGGGGCAAACAGAGCCTGGATCGTGTGCCGGCACAAGCGGGAGTTCGGCGAGCGCCCGTGCGCACCTGGCCAAACGGCCGGCTTTCCGCGTGGACTGGAAGCACGCTTGGACGAGCGGCAAGCGTGCTGAAGCGGCGCGGGGCGTGGTGGCGGCAGCGCTGTAGATTGCGAAGCATTTGAGGTATTGCCCCGATTGCTCGTATGCTGACGATGCGCTTTTTTTGCGAATGCGCCGCGGCCCCCTTAGCAGAGAAGAGAATCAGAAATGCGGAAGCACTTGAGCCTTTGGATGGTGGGCAGCGCGGCCATGCTGCTGCCGGCGCTCGCACATGCGGAGGATGAGCCGAAGACCTACCCGGAGTGCACCAAGACGCCGACCGACGCAGAGACTGCGGCGGCCAAGGGTGCCTATCAAGCGGGCAATGCGTCCTTCGACGAAGCGGACTATCCGCGCGCCATCACGTACTGGGAAGACGCCTATCGGCGCGACTGCACGGCGAACCTGCTGCTCAAGAACCTGGCGCGCGCGTACGAGCTCTACGGGCAAAAGCGGCAAGCAGTGGTCGCCCTCGAGACTTTCCTGGTGCGCGAGCCGAGCTCGGGCGACAAAGAGCAGATCCAGCGCCGCATCGAGGTGTTGAAGAAGCAAATCGCCTCCGAAAAGGCCGCGCCCGTCGCTCCTCCCGTCACGACCGGAACAACGCCGCCTCCGCCGACGAACGGGACCGCTACGGAGCCGCAACCCAGCACCGAAGCGCAAACCGGCAAGCGCTCGGCCGTGCCGTTGATCGTGGCCGGTGGCGGCGGCGTCGTGCTCCTGGTCGGCCTCGGGATCTACGTCCCGGCGCACAAAGACGTGAACGACTCCGAGGCCAAGTGCCCGAATCGCGTCTGTCCCGCGGGCCCCACCCAAGCCGACGACATCAAAAAGGGTGAGGATGCGCGCAAGAAGGCGACGACGGGCGCCATCGTCATGGGCGTCGGTGCGGTTGCTGCCGCGGGCGGCTTAGTCTGGTACTTCGCGCAACCGAAGAAGTCGACGAACACGGGCACCTTGCTCCGCCCGGACGTCACCCCCACTGTATCGCCCGGCTTCGCCGGGCTCGCGCTCAGCGGCGCGTTTTAAGCCGTTCCGCTTCGAGCGGCTTCGGCTCAGTGAGCGGTCGGCTTGGGCGAGCCCCAAGTCGCACGCCCGGGCGCGCGCGGCTTTTCGTCGTCCTCGAGGTCACTCGCCATCGGCACGCCGCCCGCGTCGCCCTCGGCAACAGCCGGAGGTGGCGGCACCGAAGCGTAGTGGAAGCCCTTGGGATCGGGCTGCAGGGGCGGCGGGGTTTCACTGGACGAGCCGCCGCAAGCGCCGAGCGTGCCGAGCGCGAGGGACGCGACGGTGGCGAGGGAAGCGAGCACGAGGCGCTGACGCATGGTGGGCGGGGACGTAGCACGGCTCAGCCCCCGACGGCTCGGCGAATGGGCCACGCGGGCCCGCCTCTGATTGCGAGGGATCGCGAAAGCCACTACGGTCCGCCGCGATGATCGGGCGATTGCGAGGCCGCGTGCTCAACGACGAGGCCACCGGCGCGGCCGTGATCGACGTCCACGGCGTGGGCTACGACGTGCTCACGCCAGTCGGCAGCTTGGGCCGCGCGCGGGTCGATGCGAGCGCGGACGTGGAGCTCTTCATCCACACCCATGTCCGCGAAGATGCTTTGGACTTGTTCGGCTTCGCGACCGAGACCGATCGCCGCGTGTTCCGACTACTGCTGGGCGTACCGAACGTGGGCCCCAAGACGGCGCTCGGAGTGCTGAGCGCGCTTTCGGTGGACGATCTGGCGCGCGCGGTCGAGCGTGGGGACCACGCCCGCTTGGGCAAGGTTCCCGGCATCGGCAAGAAGACGGCCGAGCGGCTGGTGCTCGAGCTAAAAGAAAAACTGCGTGGGCTGGACAGCGGCAGCGCGCCAGTGGCGCCGGTCGAAACCTTGGGAAACGAAGCCGACCGTCTGCTCTCCGCGTTGGTTGGAATGGGCTATCGACCGGGAGAAGCAGAGCGCGCCGTGTCGGCCCTCGGACCGAAGCTGAGCACCGAGCCGCTGGCCAACTTGCTCCGCGAAGCGCTCGCCAAGCTCACGCCCTAAGGTTATGAATTTCGAGACCTTGACCCTGGCAAAGGGGCGTGGATAATCGCGCGCTTACGAGGGAATTTCGTTTTGCTCGATAGCTCGGTCCGCTCCCCTGGAGGACACCTGTGATCACGTGTTTGAAGTGCGGCAAGGAGAATCAGGACCACTATAAGTTTTGCTTGGGCTGCGGAGCGGAGCTCCCGCGTGCAGTCGCAGCGAAACCGTTCTCGGCGGCGACTCCGCCGCAAGGCGTCCCCGCGGTTGCAGTGCCCGCTCCGGCACCGATGCCGGCACCCGCGCCAGTTCCGCAAGCTGCACCAGTTCCGCAAGCGGCTCCGGTGGCGGCTCCCGTCGCCGCGCGTCCGCCTTCGGCAGCACCGCCCGCTGCCGGCGCGAGCGCAACCGTCGCCTGTCCGCAATGCGGACACGTGAACGGAACCAACAATCGGTTCTGCGCGTCGTGCGGGTACAACCTCGGGTCGCTCGCGAGCGCGAGCCCATCCGCAGCACCCGCTGCCGCGCCGCCCGTCACCTCCACTCATCCGCAAATCGTGCTCACTGCGCTGCGCGCCGACGGCAGTGAAGCGGGCACCTATCGTTTGCCGGACGCGCCGCAGATCACGCTCGGCCGCGATACAGGCTCCATCTTTGCGGGTGACAGCTACCTCTCGCCCCGCCACGCGACGTTCACGCGGCGCGGCACCCTGCTCTCGATCAAGGACGAAGACTCGCTGAACGGCGTGTACTTGAAGCTGCGCCCGAACGAGCCCTGCTTGCTCGAGTTCGGCGATCTGTTCCGCATCGGGCAAGAGATCATTCGGCTCGAAGAGCTGAAGGGCCAGGGTCGTTCGTCCGACAACGTGGAGCGCTTCGGTAGCCCAGCCAAGGGTTACATCGGTCGCTTGGCGTTGGTGATCGGTCGCGACACGACGGGCAATGCGTTCCCGATCCCGGAGCGCGGCGTGCACTGCGGGCGTGAGCGCGGTGACATCCTGTTCTCGGAGGACGGTTACGTCTCTGGCTTGCACTGCAGCATCGCCAAGGGCCCGGACGGAAAGATTTACCTGACCGACGTGGGCAGCTCGAACGGCACCTTCGTGCGCTTGCGCAGCGAGCACACGGTCGGCGCCACGGATATCCTGCTCATGGGTCAGCAGTTGTTCCGTATCGATTACTGATTCCGCGCGCATGTCCGCAGCTCTCACGATTCGAGTCGTGGCCGCCGTCATCGAGCACGGCGGCCGCTACTTGATCACTCAACGTCGGGCCTCCGCGGTGTTGCCGTTGCTCTGGGAGTTCCCCGGCGGCCGAGTCGAAGAGGGTGAGTCCGACCACAGCGCGCTCAAGCGCGAGGTGCGCCATCGCTTGGGTGTGGACGTGCAAGCCGGCAAGCTGATGAGCTACGTCAGCCACCCTTACGAGCGCTACGTGGTGGAGCTGTACCTGTACGAGGGCAAGTTGCTCGAGGGCCAGCCCAGCGCCGTCAACGTCGGTGACTTTCGTTGGGTGAAGAGCGACGACTTCGAGAGTTATTCGTTCACGCCGGCGGACGAAGCCAGCATGACGAAGCTGCTCGGTCTCTGAACCTCACTTCCAGCGCAACTCGAGCCGCGGCCCGGCCGACCTGTGCCGAGTGAGCATCTGGCAACGTATCTGCCGTATCGGGGACGCAACGCTCGAGGTGCTCGCGCCGCGCCGCTGCCTCGGTTGCGAGGCGCTCGAGCCACAGGGCTCGGGCTTTTGTGCGAGCTGCGGCGCGCCCGAGCCGCTGCTCGACGTGGCCATCCACCTCGATTCGGTGCCGGTGTTCGCGGGCGTTCAGTATGCGGAGCCGGTGGTGTCGGCGATCCATCGCTTCAAATACGGAGGCGCGCCGGAGCTTGCCCGTGCGCTATCGGCGTGGTCAGCCCGGGGCATCGACCTACTGGGCATCGAAGCGAGCGATGTGTGGGTGCCGGTGCCACTTCACCCGCTACGCCTCGCGGAGCGCGGTTACAATCAATCGGCTCTGCTCGCGCGGGAACTTTCGCGGCTGAGCCGCGGGCAAGTGGACGCGCGGCGTTTGAGGCGCCTTCGCAACACCGAGCAGCAAGCCAAGCGCGATCGGCGCGAGCGCGACGAGAACGTGGCAGCGGCGTTCTCCGCGCGAAAGAGCGCGGCGTTTCCGCGTCGCGTGGTGCTGGTCGATGACGTGGTGACGAGCGGTGCGACACTCAGGGCTTGCATCGCAGCGCTACGCGCGGCAGGTGACCGCGTCGTCGGCTGTGTGGCCGTAGCCCACGCGGCCAGTTCCGTCGGGCCGGGCTAGTCCTGACTGACGGTCTCGGACTAGCCAGACTTTCTCGCGGTCCGACTCACAAATCCGAGCATAATTAGGGCACTCTCTGGCTGGAGCCCGGCTTGGTCGATCCCGCGCAAGACGTTCAATTCTATTGGCTCGCGGCCGACGGCACGCGGCAATCTGGCACTGAGGAGGCGCTGCGCGCGGCGCTCAGCGCTGGCGCGTTGAGCGCGCTGACGTTGGTTTGGCGGAAGGGCTGGAGCGAGTGGCTGCCCGCCAATCGCGTGCAAGAGCTGTCGTCGTCGATCCCCGAGCTCAAGCGTGAAGAGGCGCAGGACCCCAAGCGCGATCTGCGTGTGGCGAGTCCCCCTGCAACGCCCGGTGCCGCAGCGGTCGGTAAGGTGCCAGCGCTGGCGGCGCGCTCGGCGCCCGCCGCGTCATTGCGCCCTGCAGCAACGTCCCTGCGCGCGCCGTTGCCGTCGACTCCGGCGAATCCCAATCGTGGCCTCGTCGCACCCTCAGCGCACGGCCCAGCTCGCGATACGTTGGCGCCGAGCAGCTTCGGCAAGCTCGGCCCCAGCCGCCGGCCAGCACCGTCGCCGGCTGTGCCAGCAACGACGCGCCCCTCCGGCACGCCTCCGCCGCCACCCACGCGCGGCCGCTCGCCGATGCCCACTTTGGGTGAAGAGCATACGGGTGTCTCGGTCACGGCCACCTTGCGTCCACCCGGCGCGGTGCCTCCCCCCGCGCGCGGCGTGCCAGTGCCCGCGTTCGATTCGTCGCCGCGCGCGGCGGCGATCATGACGCCTATCCCCGCGTTTGGTCCGCCGGGCGGAAAAATCGAAACCCCGCGGCCCGCGCCGCTGCCCGCGGTCGTCGACAAGGCGTTGCTCGCCGCACCCCCGCCCGCGTCGTTCGAAGCTGCGCTCGATTCGACGTTGGAGGTCGTGCCGCAAGTGCCGCCCGAGGCGCGCCGCACTCCCGTCGATCCGTTGCTCGCCGCGCGTCCGGCGCAGCCGTCCGAGGCGGTCGAAGAGCCGCGGCGCCCTGCGTATCGCGATTCACTGGTGAAAATTGGGCGCATCGGCCTCGATAGCCGGACCGTGGTGATGGGGCTATCCGCGCTCAGTGGCGCGCTGCTCGTGGCAGTGATCGGCCTTTGGCTGTCGCATTCGCGAAAGGGCGCGTTACCCGAGGCACAGCCGAGCGCGAGCGCCATTGCGGCCCCGCCGCCCCCACCTGCCGCGGTGCTCGGCTGCAAGCTCGTGCTCCCCGCGGCCCGCGTGGCAGGGAGCATCGAGCGCGCCGTCCCTCCATACGCGTCCAAGATCGCCAACGAGGGTGCGATCGCCCTCGGCATCGCGGCCAGCAAAACCAAGGGCGTGGGTCTGCGCGTGGACCCGACCACGCTCGACGTGCTGCCCGCGTTCGAAGAAGAAGGCAAAGACGCCGTCCGCTCCGTGGTGCCCCTCACGCGCTCGGGCGGGCTCGCGTTCTTCGTCGATCGCGACGATCGCGCCCTGCACTCGGCGCACACCGTGGACGAGATCCCGCCCTTCACGTTGGGCGTGAGCGAGGCGGGCTTCTCGCGCGTCGTCGCCGGCAGCACGAGCCTGGTGTGGCCGCTCGAAGCGGACGCCAAAATCACCGAGCCGCGCTCGGCCGCCCTGGCTGACTGCTACGGCATCACCTTTCGGCGCGGCGGTCAGTCGGGCGCGGTCCTGGTCGGCTTCGTGGGCACTGACGGCAGCAAAAAATCGGAGCTGGCCGAGATCCCGGACGCACCCAAGTTCCTGGGCACGCCGATGATCGCCGGTAGCGCGAGCGGTGCGCTCGTGGCCTTCGCCGGTCGCGATGCACCCGAGGCTGCCTGGAAGCTCTATGTCTCAGCGAGCAAACCGGGCCAAGCGCCGAGCCCTGCGCGCGCGCTGGTCGCGGGCGACGGCGGCAGCGTGATTTCGCCGACGCTCGCCGCGCTCCCGGGCGAGCGTTGGCTCGTGCAGTGGACCGAGGGCATCTCCGGCCAATATCACGTGCACGTGCAGAGCTTCGCCGGCGATCTGAGCCCGATCGGCAAGAGCGTGCTCGTCTCGCCCAAGGGCGCGAATGCCGGTCAAGGCTCGCTCGCGACGTTCGCTAGCGGCGCCCTTTCGCTCTTCATTTTGACCACGGCCGGCCACGACGAGCTCTGGGGAGCCACGCTTTCATGTCAGTAATTCGTCGCGCTCGGAGCGCAGTGTGTATCGGTGTGGCGGCGTGCAGCTTGTGCCTCACGGTGCTGCCCGGCTGCGGAGCCCTCAACGTCAACAAGCCGTCCACCGTGGCTCAAGGCAAGTACTACTCCTCGGGCGAAGCGCGCTACGACGAGTTTTTCATTTCGCTCTATTGGATGCAGGTGGCGATGGCGGATGCGCCGCGCGTGCCAGAAACCGAGCGCCTCGCGCTAGCTAGAGCCCTGAGCTTGCCGCCCCAAGCCGATACGTCGGCGATCGCCGATCGCTTGCGGGAAGAAGCTCAAAAGCTGGCCCACGTTGGCGTTCACTTGCGGCTCGACCAGAACCCAGCGCCGGACAAGTTCGCGCAAGCGAGCGTCACCCTGCGCAGCAACGCGCGCCCGAAAGACGATCCGAGCGCCGCCGTGTTCGTGCAAGTGGAGCAATCGGGCACGAACTTACTGCGCTCGATCGACGACATGACGCAAGGTGAAGAGAACCTCGGAAAGCTCGAACCCAAAGCCGCGGCCCTCAGTGCGGGCGCTGACGCCGCGTTCGCCGAAACCCATTTTGGCAAGCTGGACGAGGTGAAGAAAAACCTAGCCGACGCGCGCCAGCTGATCCCCCTCATGCACACCCGCGCCGCCGACGTGAGGCACGCCAGCGAAGCCCTCTTGCTCGAGCTGAGCAAGGCCGTGAACACCGACGACGGCTCACTCGGCCCCGCACCCGCCGCCGCAGGAGCCGAGCCGCACGCTGAAGGGCCGAAAGCCCCGGACACGAGCAAAAAGCCGGCGGCCGCTAAGCCTCACCCCAAGCCGAAGCCCGCCGGCGCAGCGCCGTCTGCGGCACCGGCAGCGCGCCCCAAACCCTCGCCAGACAGCGACGCGCCCGCACCGCCGCCCAAGCCGAGCAAAGCACCGCCCGCCCCACGCGATTTCGAGCCTTAGCTGGGGGGCGCTCGAAAGGCACGCCTCGCACCTCGCGCGTCGGATCCGGTGCCCGCGCCTCGCAGCACTGACTGACGCAGCCCGCCCTTGAGCGCAACGGGCTCACGAGGACGGTGCGGCGTGCTCCTGAAGTAGGCCTCGCACGCGAAAATCGTAGTATGAATTGATACTGCGATTTTGTTTCGAAAAGCGCCCTCCGCGCCGTCGTTAAATTACTCGACCGCTTTGATCGCGGGCAAGAAGCGCTCGGGCGGAATGAAGTCGTTGTAACGGGCGGCTTCTTTGCCGTGCGAGTCGAAGAGCACGACGGTCGGCAAGCCGACGACTTTGAACGAAGCGAGCGCGGACTCGACGAGCGGGTCGTCGGTGTTGGTCGCATCGACCTTCACGTTGACGAAGCGAGCGAGCTCAGGCGCGACGAGCGGCGAGGAGAACGTGACCTTGTCGAGCTCTTTGCAGGCGGCGCACCACGCGGCGCCGAAGTCGACCAGCATGGGCTTGTTCTCGCGCTGAGCGCGGCCGCGCGCGGCTTCCAGCTGGTGCTCCCAGGTCACGACGTCCGGCGGCTTGATCGCGGCTTCCAAACCGAGGAACAAGCCACCGCCGAGCAGCACGACGCCCAGGCCCTTCATCACCTTGATGCCCGCGCCGGGCTCGACGAATTGACGGTGCACCGCGCCCAGCAGCACACCGGCGATCACGGCAACCGCGATGCCCAAGAAGAACGGCAGCGAGGCGTGTGCGGGCGCAGTGAGCGTGGGGAACACGGTGCTCGCAAAATGCAACGCGACCACGACCAGCACGATGCCCAAGATCGATTTGACGTGCACCATCCAGGCGCCGCTCTTCGGCAGCTGCACGGCGAACGCGCCCACGGCGAAGAACGGCACGCCCAGCCCCAAGCCGAACGCGGACATGGCCGCCGCACCCAGGGCGGAGCTGCGCGTCTTGGCGATGAACGTGAGGATGCCGGTGAGCACCGGGCCGGTACAGGGCGTCGCGATCAAGCCGCATGCGGTGCCGAGCAGGAATGCGCCCTTGAAGCCGATCCCGCCCATCGTGGCCAATCGATTGGTGATCGCGGACGGCAGCGCCATCTCGAACGCGCCGAACATGGCGCTAGCGAGCACCAAGAACAAAGCGGCGATGCCCAGCACGACCCAGCGGCTCTGCAACACCGAGCCGAAGATCTGCCCGCTCTGCCCGGCGATCACCCCGAGCGGCACGAGCATGGCGATGATGCCGAGCACGAACGACGCCGAGAGCGCCGCGCCCTGCCAACGGCTCTTGGCCTGCGCTGCGCCGAACACGCTGACAGTCACCGCGACCATCGGGTAAACACAGGGCGTCAGGCTGACCACGAAGCCGCCGGCAAAGGCCGCCAGCGCGGCGTACAGCGGGCCCTTTTCGAGAGCCTGCGTAAACGCATCCGAGCTTGCAGGGGCGGCGAGCGCCATGCGCGGCAAGAGCACGCACAGCGCAGCGACGGTCAGACCGAGCACGAGGCTCGCGGGGGCGGAGGAGCGGCGGAAATGCTTCACGATGTCTGTACCCACGAACCCAGTGAGGAGTTTCAAAATGGCGCAGTGAAAGATAGCACTAGGCCGAGCCGAGCTACGCTGCACCGCGCTGCTTGGGGCGCATGGCCCGCAACAGCCGGCGCGCATGGGCAATTTCCCCGGACAAAGCCACCTCCAGCGCGACGCGGCCGCTCGTGGTGCGTTTGATGAACAGACGCAAATATTGCCGGGCCGCCGTAAAGTCACCGGTCTGATACGCGAGCTCACCGAGCACGAATTGCCCGTAACCCTGGCCGCACGGCGCGTCCGCCAAGCGCTCGCGGTGCGCGGCGAGCTCCGTCCCGGACTCACCAGCCGCGTGCCGCGCCAACGCGGCTTGGGCCAGGTACAGCGGCTTCTCCGTCGTACCCCAACGCGAGGCGCGCATCAGAGCACCGGCGCCTTCACGATTATGGCCCATCAGGTACAAGATGCTGCCCAGGGTCCACAAGTGAAACGCGCGCCGCGCCGGCGGGCTCACGCGGCTCGCCAGACGTAGGTGATCCACGGCGCGCTCGCGCTCACCCAAGCCGAGGCAGGCACGCGCTGCGTCTTGGCGCGCGACGTCCGGCATGACATCGGCCAGGATCATCTGCTCGGCGGCCTGCAGGGCCTCGGCGAAGCGCCGCGCCTCCATGTGCGAGAGGTAGAGCTGGCGGAGCAGGAGCGCGCGCGTCTCGCGATCCAGCCCGGCGCTGATGGCCAGGCCGCGTTCGGCATACTTGGCGCGCGTGCCGGAAGTGCGAGCGAGCGTGGCCTTCCGAAGCAAAAGCTCCGGAGTGGGCCTTTGGGCACTGCTCGCGCGCGTCCTGGGCATCCCTAGAGAAGTTAGCAGCACCTGCACACACGTCCAGATTTCGGCATTCCGCAGTTGCCCTGGGCCGCGGAAGCGGGCAAAAGCCTGGGGACGCAATGCGCTCGTTCGGCTGGTCCATCGCTCTCGTCTGCCCGCTCCTGTTGCCTGTCGTAGGTTGTGGGCACCCGGCCACCGACAAGGAGTGCCAAGAGATCGTGGAGCGCATCGCCACGCTCGAGCTCGAAAAAGCGGCGGGCACCGCGGACGCCGCGGCCGTCGGCACTCAGGTGGACGAGACGAAGAAGGCACTCGCGCCGAACACGCTCAAAGATTGCGTCGGGAAGCGCATCACCGAGAAGGCGATGCAGTGTGTACGCAGCGCCACGAGCTCTGCGCAAATCGTCGACGACTGCTTCAAATGAGACAGCGCCGGGAAGGGCGGCGCCACGCGGCGCTGCTGATGGTGTGCGCGTCGTTCGTGAGCGCCTGCGGCAAGCCGCCAACGCACGACGAATGCGACGCCTTGCTCGACCACTACGTGGAGCTACTCGTGAGCTCCGACCGCCCGGGCACGAGCGCCGCCGATCTGCACAAGCTGAAGCTGCAAGCTCGCGAGAAGGCCAAGACAGATCCAGAATTTGCCGCCTGCAGCGACCGCGTGTCGCGGCGCGCCTTCGAGTGCGCGATGAGCGCGCCGAACGCCGACCTGCTCGAGCAGTGTCTACTGTGAGTGGCTAGTTACAGAATTGTACGGGGGCGTCCAGCGCGAAGGCCGCGCACAGCCACGAGCACCGCTTCCATTTCCAAAGCCCGCTGCGAGTCAAAGGTACTTGGACAGCGCCGTGACCGCCGCGGCCACGTCGGGCCGCGTGCTCATGAATTCCGCGTATGGATCGCCCACTTCCAGCACGCGCCGGGGCAACGTCAGCATCGTGAAGCGCGAAGTATCGAGCGCGACGTGCAGCTCTTCCCAACTGATGGGCGTCGACACCGTTGCGCCGCGGTACGCACGCACCGAATACGGCGCGACGATCGTGCGCGAAGGCCCGGTTTGACCCGTGTCCACGTACACCCGCGAGCCGCGTTGATTCACGCGCCGCTCCATGGTCGCGATGCTCGGGTTCTTGTCGGTGATCAGGCGCCCGAGCAGCTCGACCAGCAATTTCGCGGTATCGAAATTGACGCCTGGCCCGAGCGGCACGAGCACGTGCAAGCCGCGCTGGCCGGAGGTCTTGGGAAACCCGATCAGGCCGACGTCATCCAAGACCTGCTTCAAATCCAGCGCCAAACGCACGGCATCCGAGAACGGCCGGTCGGCGATGTCGAAGTCGACGGTGAGGAAATCACACTCATCGAGCGTGCCGCGTTGGGCGGCCAGCACGTGCAGCGGGATGCAGCCCAGGTTCGCGATGTGCACCAACGCGTCCGCGCTGTTCAACAAAAAAAGCGTCTTCTTGGGGCCGTCCGGATCGTCTTCGTCGACCCGCTCGATGCGCTCGATCCAGTCGGGCGTACCGGCCGGCACGTTCCACTGAAAGAAATGTTTGCCCGCAATGCCGTCCGGGTACCGCACGAGCACGACCGGACGCTCGTGCAAGAACGGCAACATGACCTCGGCGATCGACGCGTAGTACGCGCACAGATCGCCCTTGGTGTAGCCCTCGTCCGTCCAGAAGACTTTGTTCGGGTTGCTCACGGTGACGCGCGAGCGCTGAGCCTTGGCCGCCTTGGGAGCGGGTAGCGCCGCAACCTCGACTGCGCTCGCTTCGGCTTGCGGCTCGGCCTCGGGGGCGGGCGGCGTTGCCACGAGCTCACTCACTGGTGCTGCGCGGCAGTCACCCGGGTGGATGTCGTTGCGTAAGCCCTTGAACACGGGCGCGCGCAACCGCACTTCGCCTTCGGTGAAGCCCAAAAAGCGCACGCTCGCCACGAGCTCGGGCCGCACCCAGAGCGCACCCTTGGCGTCTTCCGGTGGCTGACCAAACGCGGGAAAAGCCTCGATTCGCCGGGCTTCCAGGGCTTGCTCGAGCGAGCTCAAGGTGGCGGCATCGAGCCCGCTGCCCACCCGGCCGCGATAAAGAAGCCGCTCGCCGGAATAGCTCGCGACGCAGAGCGCCCCCAAGGCCGAGCGGTTGCCTTTGCCGCGCATGAAGCCTACCACCACGAACTCGTCGTCGCGCTCGGCCTTGATCTTGACCCAATCTTCGGTGCGCCGCGGGCCGTGTCGGTAAGGCGAGCTGGCTCGTTTGGCTACGACGCCCTCCAAGCGCTGCGTGCGGCACAGCTCGAACAACGGCCGACCATCCCCTTCGAGATGGTCCAGCGCGCGCACGTAACCGCGCCCGTGGAGCAGCTTCATGAGCAACGTTTTGCGCGACAAGAGCGGCAACGGGCGCAGGTCGAAGGCGTTCAACGCGAGCAGGTCGAACACCAGGTAGCTGACGGGTACTTCGTTCATCGCGGCGCGCACGTCGAACGGACGATCCGCCTGAATGCGCGGCAAGATGCGCTGAAAGCTGGGCCGACCCTGCGGATCGAAGGCCACTACTTCCCCGTCCAAGACCACGCGCGCGGGAGCGAGCGACGCGACCGCACGGGCGATCTCCGGATAGCTCGAGCTAGCGGCTCGGCCATTGCGGTAGCGCAAAGCAACCGCGCGCTCGTGCTTGTCGGCGACGATGCGCACGCCGTCGATCTTCAGCTCGTACACCCGGCTTTCGTCCAAGAGCTCCGCGCCGGTGAGCGAGCACAGCATGGGCGCAACGTTGGCGACGTCGACTGGGCCGCGGATCGCGCCGAGCGCTTCGGCCTCCGCCTCCAACTCCTGAACGACGCGTGCGCGATCGGCCAGATCGCTAATCGTCAGCCCGCTCAGCACGCTGTACGGCTGCTCGACGAGGATGTCGCCGGGTGGGTGCGCGAAGGCGTCCTGCTTTTTGATCAGCAGCCATTCGTTGGACTTCTTGTCGTTTGGCCCCGACGCCTTGCGCCGCCCGGTGGCGACCAGCGCGAAGCGGCCGTGTAGCTTGAAGCCGTCGAGCTCGAAATCGATCTTGCCGATCTCGATGCCGCGCTCGGCGCTCGTCTCGAGGTAGCGCACTCGCCCGACGTCCCAAGCGATCATCGCCCCCGCGCCGTAGTTGCCCTCGGGGATGACCTCTTCGAAATCCAGGTATTCGAGCGGGTGATCCTCGGTGAGCACGGCGAGCTTCTTGTCCAGGACGGTGAGGCTCGGGCCGCGCGGCACCGCGAAGCTCTTCAGGGTGCCCCCGACCTGCAAGCGCAGGTCGTAGTGCGGGCGGCTCGCGTCGTGCAGGTGCACCACGAAACGCCCGCTGCGCGTCTCACGGCCCTGTGACTTGTGCTCGGCGCCAAACGGCTCGTTGGTGGCCAGCGGATCGCGCTTGTCGCGATACAGCTTGAGCGCGTCCTCCGGGCCGCCCA
Source organism: Myxococcales bacterium (assembly GCA_040348785.1). GTDB lineage: Bacteria > Myxococcota_A > Polyangia > Polyangiales > Polyangiaceae > PMG-095. The sequence continues at coordinate 183,177 of JBEQTH010000002.1, forward strand.
CTTCCGGGATTGGTTTGGCGGAGCCCTTGGCGGAGGCTTTGGTTGCTGGCTTTTTCAAGCACTCACCGAGGGCCAAGCATAGCCCAAGCGGCGCGGCGGATGTACTGTCCGTGCCGAGCCGCGATTTTCGATGACCTCGCCCAAGTTTCCCGTCACGCTCGCCATCCGTGCACTGCGCGCTGCGCAGGTCAGCTTCGAGCCCCACGTTTACGCCTGGGAGGCCCACGGCGGCACCGCGCACTCCGCGGCCGCGCTGGGCGTGAACGAGCACGCCGTCGTAAAAACGCTGATCTTCGAGGACGACCGAAAGCAGCCCCTGTGCGTGCTGATGCACGGCGATCGCGAAGTGTCCGCGAAGCAGCTGGCTCGCTTGATCGGCAAACGAAGCGTCGCGCCCTGCCGTCCTGAGGTCGCCGATCGCCACTCGGGGTACCAGGTGGGCGGCACGTCGCCCTTCGGGCTGCGCCGAGCCATGCCGGTGTACATGGAGCGCACCATTTTGGAGTGTCCGACCATCTACATCAACGGCGGTGCGCGCGGTTTTCTGATCGCGATCGAGCCGCACGAGGCGCAGCGCGTGCTCTCCCCCACCCTGGTCGACGTCGCAGTCGAGAAGTAAGTCATCAGTTCTGCGAATGAGCTACCCTCTGGCTATGGCTCACGCAGATATCCGCGCCATCAACCTCAACTTGCTCGCGGCCTTCGACGCGCTGATGCAAGAGCGCAACGTGACGCGCGCCGCCGGCGCGATGGGCGTCACCCAATCGGCGATGAGCAACTCGCTCGCACAGCTGCGCTTACTGTTCGAAGATCCGCTGTTCCGCCGCTCGCCGCGCGGCATCGACCCCACGCCGCGCGCGCTGGAGCTGGCCGAGCCCATCCGGCGCGGGCTCGGCTTCTTCGATCGCGCCCTCAGCAAACGCAGCTTCGAGCCGCGCTCGGAGAGCCGAACCTTCGTGATCGCCACCAGTGACTACGCGGAGTTCGTGCTCTTGCCCCCGTTGCTGCGGCGCTTGAGCCGTGAAGCGCCCAGCGTACGCTTGGAAGTGCGGCCCTGGGGCTTGCACCAAGTGCCGCCCACCTTGGCCCGCGGCGAGGCCGACTTGATGATTGGCTTTTACGACGAGATCCCCACGCATCACTCGCAGCAACTCTTGTTCGATGAAAGCTACGTGTGCATCGCACGCAAGGGCCACCCCGGGCTCGGCCGGAAACCCACACTGAAGGCTTGGCTCGCGCAGAAGCACGTGCTCGTCTCGCAACAGGGCAATAGCCCCGGCACGGTCGATCGCGCGCTCGCTGCCCGCAACCTCCAGCGCACGGTCGGCGCGCGGGTGTCTCATTTTTTGCTCGTGCCCACCCTGATCGCCAAGACCGACATGGTGGCGGCCGTGAACGAACGGGTAGCGACCGTGCTCGCGGACTCGCTCGGCCTGCGCGTGTTCGCACCGCCGATCCCATTGCCCAAGGGGCGCATTGGGCAGGTTTGGCACGAGCAAATGACGCACGATCCGGGGCACCAGTGGTTTCGCGAGTTGGTGGCCGCGGAGTGCGCGAAGCTCTAATCATCAGCCAGTTCGATGATCTGAATCACAAACATCAATTGGAGTGTTGCGCGCGCAAGCCGCATGTTCTGGGCACGCAGCGAGGTGCTGCGTTCAACCAGGACACGAACGATGCTCCAACGATTTTTCGAAACGGATCACAGTAAAACCCTACTCGCCCAGCGCGTGCTGCTGGGCGCGGTGATGGTACCGCACGGCGCGCAGAAGCTGCTCGGCTGGTTCGGCGGCTACGGCTTCGAAGGCACCATGGGCTACTTCACGGGCACCATGCACCTGCCCACGTTGCTGGCCTTCTTGGTGATCATGAGCGAAGCCATTGGCTCACTCGGGCTCGTGTTCGGGTTGGGCACGCGCCTGGCGGCATTTGGCGCGACCGCGACGATGGTTGGCGCGGTGCTGACCACACACGCCAAGGTCGGCTTCTTCATGAATTGGTTCGGCGCCCAGCAGGGCGAGGGCTTCGAGTATCACTTGCTGGTACTGGCGCTGGCCGTGCCCTTGGTCGTGCGCGGTGGCGGCGCGTGGGCGCTCGACCGCCGGCTGCTCGCGACCCTGCAGCGCGCTGCGCGCTCGAACCCCGTCGTCAGCAATGCGTCCTGAACCGAACCAACCCCCAAAAAAAGAAAGAGCACAGAGTCATGAACACCATCACGCGCGACGAATTGAAGACGGCCTTGGACAGCGGCGCTTCCCTCACCCTGCTCGAGGCCTTGCCCGAAAAATACTTCCGTCACAGCCACCTGCCGGGCGCTCACTCGTTCCCGCACGATCAGGCCCGAGCCCTCGCTGCAAAGCTACTTCCCGAAAAACAGGCACCGATCGTCGTGTACTGCGCCAGCTCCACTTGCCTCAATTCGCATCATGCGGCCGAGACGCTCGCCGAGCTCGGCTACTCCAACGTGCGCGTGTACGCGGAAGGCAAAGCGGACTGGCAAGCAGCCGGCTTTGCGCTCGAGCGCTGACGGGCTTCGGGAGCCTGCGCCGGTGTTCAGGTCGGCGCGCTTAGTTCGCCGAAGTTTTCTCAATCTCGAAGGGCGCGCGTTACCATACGGCCATGGCTGCGCGCGCAACTTCGTCCGGAACGATCTCGTTCGGTTTGGTCTCGATCCCCGTGAAGTTCTACACGGCCGCTTCGTCCGAGCAGGCCAGCTTCAATATGTTGCACAAGAAGTGCGGCGGGCGCGTGAAGCAGCAATACATCTGCCCGACCGACAACAACGAGATCGTCGAGCGCACCGACATGATGAAGGGCTACGAGTACGCCAAAGGGCAGTACGTCACCTTCACTGACGAAGAGCTCAAGGCGCTCGAGACCGAGCGCAGCAACAGCATCGACATTGCCGAGTTCGTGCCCATCTCGAGCGTGGACTTCGTTTCCGTCGAGAAGAGCTACTACCTGGGCCCCGACAAAGGCGGCGACAAAGCCTATCGCCTGCTGTCCGAGTCGATGACGAAGAAAGAGAAGGTCGCGGTCGGCCGCTGGGCGAGCCGCGGCAAGGAGCAGCTGGTCCTGATTCGCCCGTACGGCAAGGACGGCATCGTGCTCCACCAGCTGTATTACGCGACCGAAGTGCGCGCCTTCGACGAGATCGACACCGGCGCAACCTTCAAGTTCAGCGACAAAGAGCACGATCTGGCCGAAAAATTGATCGAACAGCTCTCGAGCGACACTTTCGACCCCGAGAAATACAGCGACTCGTACAGCGACCGCGTCGAAGCCGCCGTACAGGAAAAGGTCGAAGGCAAAGAGGTCACCGTCGCGCCCGAAGCCCCCAAGGCACAGATCATCGACTTGTTCGAGGCCCTGAAGAAGAGCTTGTCGGCCACCGCCATGAGCGGCGCCGACGGCGAGAAAGGCCCGCTCCGTCCCCCGCGCAAGACAGCGCCCACGCCCAAGGCCGAGGCCAAGAAGAAGTCCCAGAAGGGTTGAAGTGGGGCGCTCGCTGGTGCGGCAGCGCACCTCGCGCCCCGTGGCGTTGCCCACGGCGCGGCTTCGGTTCGACTGGAGAGCACCGTGGTGAAAGCCACTTCAAAACGAAATTCGTAGCGTGAATTCAGACTACGATTTTTTGCGCGAGCACCGCTTCCGGCGCGGCCGCGCCAAGCGTCCAGGCTCCAGGTTCTTGGCCCGCCCCTTAGCCATCCGGTATTCGTCGTGGCCGAGGAGGATTGCCATGAGAAGCCGCAAAGCCACGTTGGTCGTGATCGAGTTTGGCGCGAGCTGGCCCCGTTGGCTGGATCCGAGTCATTCCGGTGACATGGCGGTGGTCGCTCAGCACTACGAGGGCGAACCGAGCTCGCTCATCACGCAGGTGGCGAGCCGAGTCACCCGCCTCGAGGCACAGGGCTGGCAGCTGAAAGCGATCGTGCTCGTCTCCAATGGGCGGTGCGAGAGCGAGTCGGTCGCGGCGCGTTCGATCTTGGCGCGCGGGCTCTTGGCTCGCTTGCGCGGCGTGGGCGGCGGCCATTTCGCGCTCACGGTCGAGGAGCGATATGGGCGCCGTGCGCGCCACAACCTGACGCACTTGGCAGAATCGCTCGATCAAGACGCGAGCGCGGGCGGCATCGTGCTCAGCGCCTTCGCCGGTGAACAAACGCCGCTCGGCCACCTCGACGCGACCGCTCTCGCCAGCTGAATGCGCTGACACGTGCCATGGGGGCTCGCCGGCTCAAGTTCTGCTAAGACCCGCCCCCGTGACTCCCCTGGCGGCTCAAGAACGACACGCACGTGCGGCCCTCGAATGGCCGCTCTTGCTCGAGCGCATTGCGGGCCGGTGCACGAGCCGCGCTGCCTCGCGATACGTGTGTGCGCTCTTGCCCGCCGACACCTTGGGCGAAGCGCGCTTGCGGTTGGCGCGCATGCACGACGCGCTCGAGCTGTTCAACGCCGGCCACCCGCTGCCGGTGCGGGAGTTCCCCGAGCTCGGGGAGCTGTTCGAGCGGGTGCGGATCGACGGCGTGGCGAGCGGCGCCGAGCTCTGGTCGCTGATTGGCGTGCTTGGGCTGGCCCGTGATTTGCGGATGTACGCCAAGACGCACGCCAGCACGGCCCCCGATTTAGCGCGCGCCGTCGATAGCGAAACCAGCCTCGATCGCTTGCGCGAACGACTGAGCGGCGCCATCGATGCCGATGGTCAGGTCGCCGATCGCGCGTCCCCCGAGCTGTCGCGCGCGCGCGGCAAGGTGCGGGAGGCGCGCGACGAGCTGAAGCGGCGCTTGGGGCAGCTGCTCGGGCGCTTCGCCGACTTGTTGCAGGGTCAGTATTACACCGAGCGTGAAGGGCGGTTCGTGCTTCCGGTGCGCTCGGACGCGCATCTGCGTGTCGATGGCATCGTGCTCGGCTCGAGTGCCTCGGGCAGCACGCTGTTCGTCGAGCCGCGTGAGCTGACCGAGGTCGGCAATCGTCTGCGCCTCGCCGAGGCAGAGGCGGCGCGCGAAGAAGCGCGCGTGCTGATTGCGCTCTCGAGCGACGTAAAGGCCGCGCTGGAGGCGTGCGAAGCCGCATTCTTCGCCTGCGTGGCCGCCGATTTGTGCGCGGCAGCGACGCGCTGGGCCGACGAGACACAATCGGTGGTCGTGGCGATAAGCGAACGAGCCCTGCTCGAGCTGCATGCGGCGCGCCACCCGCTCTTGCTCGAGACGGGGATCGAGGTCGTGCCCAACGACATCGAGCTGCGCTCGGGGCTCGCCTTGATCGTGTCCGGACCGAACGCGGGCGGAAAGACCGTGGCCCTGAAGACCGCCGGGCTCGTGGCTTGGATGGTCCGCGCGGGGCTCCCTGTTCCCGTGCGCTCCGACTCCGTCGTCGGCTTCTTCGAGCACGTGCTGTGTGACATCGGCGACGAGCAATCGATCGTGCGCTCGCTGTCCACGTTCAGCGCACACATCGAGAACCTGCACTCGATCTTGAGCTGCGCGAGCCCCAGCTGTCTCGTTTTGCTGGACGAGATCGCCGCAGGTACCGATCCGGAAGAAGGCGCTGCGCTGGCCGCCGCAGTGCTCGAGGCGCTCACCGCGCGTGGCGCGGCCGTGGGCGTGACCACGCACTACGAACGATTGAAAGAGCTCGCGACGCAAAATCCGCGCTTCGCCAACGCCTCGGTGGGCTTCGACTTCGAGCGCATGGCTCCCACCTTTCGACTGATTTTGGGGGTGCCCGGGCCGTCCAGCGCGCTTGCGGTGGCCCTGCGTCACGGCTTACCGGAGTCCATCATCACGCGGGCCAAGGCGCTCTTGCCCACAGAAGCGCTGGATCGCGAGAGCGTGCTGCGCGAGCTGTCCCGCGAGCGCGCCGAGCTCGAGGCCACGCGCAAGGAGGCCGAGCGCGATCGCCAGGCCACGAGCGAGCTACGCGCCGAGCTCGAAACCGAGCGCCGCGCCTTCCGCGAGCAAGCCGCGCGCGAGGTCGATCGCGACGTGCGAGATTTGCGCGTCTCGGTGCGCAGCGCGCGCAAAGAGCTGGAAGAGCTGCGCGCGCGGGTCCGCAACACCGGCGCTGACTCGGCGCTGGCTCGCGAGCTCGAGCGCGGCGTGAGCCGAGTTGCCGCGCAAGTCGCCCTCGGTGGAGAGCTCGAAGCGCACGGTCAGAGCGCGCCGCGAACCGAGACGCACGAGCTCAGGACGAGCGAGCTGCGCGTCGGTCAGACCGTGCGTCATCGCTCGCTAGGTGCCAACGGCCAGATCATCGAGCTGTGCGAGCGTGAGCAAGTGCGGCTCATGATCGGCGCGATGAAGCTGCTCGTGCCAATCCGCGAGTTGGACGGTGTGCCGAACGGCGCTGCGCCCAAGCCAGCTCGATCAAAGTCTCAAAATAGATCTGCAACGGTAGCGAAACCTTTGCCCGCGGCGCAGCGAACTCAGGCCACCACTCTCGATCTGCGCGGCGAGCGAGTCGAAGAAGCGTTGGGCCGCGTGGACGCCTTCATCGACCGTTTAATGAGCATTAATGAAACGGCAGGTTTCGTGCTCCACGGCCATGGAACTGGTGCGCTCAAGGCGAGCGTGCGCGAACACTTGCGGGCTTCCGCCTACGTTGAACAGTCGCGTCCTGCGGAGTCCGACGAGGGCGGAGACGCTTTCACGGTGTTTTGGGTGCGCGGTTAAGCAGCGGCTCGCACTTACAGACACGATCTGCGCTACGGTGCGGCCGAATCGATGTCCGAACCCGTCACCGCTCCCAGCACCCCCGTCGCTCCCTCGCGCCCGCACCACGGCGTCCCAGAAGTCGGCGGGCATGGCCACGGTGGCGACAAGCGTTTGATCAAGCTCGCCTTCGGCGCCCTCGGGGTCGTGTACGGCGACATCGGCACGAGCCCGCTGTACTCACTGCGCGAGTGCTTCGCGGGCGGGATGGAGACGACGCACGAAAACATCTTGGGCGTGCTGTCTTTGATCTCGTGGTCGCTGATCATCATGGTCACGTTCAAGTACATCGCGTACGTGCTGCGCGCGGACAACAAGGGCGAAGGCGGGATCTTGGCGCTGATGGCGCTGTCCAGCTCGAATCTGCGCAAGTCGCGGGCCTACCTGCCGCTGATCTTCTTGGGCGTGTTCGGCTCGGCCCTGCTCTACGGCGACGGCATGATTACTCCGGCCATCTCGGTGCTCAGCGCCGTGGAAGGCCTCAAGATCGCGGCGCCGAGCTTGGAGCACCTCGTGGTGCCGATCACGATCGTGATTCTGATCGGCTTGTTCGTCGTGCAAAAGCGGGGCACGGGCGGCATCGGCGCGGTGTTCGGGCCCATCACCTTCCTTTGGTTCGCGACCATCGCGGTGCTCGGCGTGAGCCACATCATCCATTACCCATCGGTGGTTGCCGCCATCAATCCGGCGCACGGCGTCATGTTCTTGGTGCACCACGGGCAGCGCGGGCTGCTCGTGCTGGGCGGCGTGTTCCTGGCCGTGACCGGTGGCGAAGCGCTGTACGCCGATCTCGGTCACTTCGGCCGGCAGCCGATTCGCTTGGCCTGGTTCTCGATCGTATTCCCCGCGCTGCTCATGAACTACTTCGGGCAAGGCGCGCTCTTGATTCAGCGGCCGGAGACCATCGAAAATCCGTTCTTTCGCATGGTTCCGGCGTTCGCGCTGTACCCGGTCGTCGTGCTCTCCACGTGCGCCACGGTGATCGCCTCGCAAGCGCTGATCTCCGGGGTGTACTCGCTGACCAGCCAAGCGACCATGCTTGGCTTCCTGCCGCGCTTCTCGATCCGCCACACCTCGGCGCACGAGCGCGGGCAGATCTATATCCCGAGCGTGAACTACGTGCTCATGCTCGCGGCCATCGGGCTCGTGCTCGGCTTCAAGTCATCGGACTCGCTCGCGGCCGCATACGGCATCGCCGTCACGCTGACGATGATCATCACCACCGTGCTGGCCTTCTTCTTGGTCCGCTACGGCTGGGGTTGGGGCTATCACAAGGCCATCCCGATCACGCTCGTGTTCTTCATCCCCGAGATGTTCTTCGTCAGCGCCAACGTGGTGAAGATCGAGCACGGCGGTTGGGTGCCGCTGGCGATCGGCGCGGTGATCTTCGCCATCATGGTGACTTGGAAGCGCGGCCGGGAAATCTTGTCCGAGCGCTTCCGCGAGCAGCTGCTGCCGCTATCGGACTTTTATGACGTGCTGTCCGTCGAACGCCCCGCGCGCGTGCCCGGCACGGCCGTATTCATGACCGGCACTCGCGACGGCACGCCGCCCGCGTTGCTCCACAACTTCCTGCACAACCGCGTGCTTCATCAAAACATCGTCCTGCTCACGATCGTTACCGACGATACCGCGCGCATCTCCGAGGACGAGCGGTACAAGATGGAGAAGCTCGAAAACGGCTTCTGCCGCATCGTGGGCCGCTACGGGTTCATGGAGCAGCCAGACGTACCCCAGCTCTTGATCGGCACCGGCCTGATCCACACCGTCGAGCACACGACGTTCTTCTTGGGCCGAGAGAACCTGGTTGCCACCAAGCGTCCGGGCATGGCCCGCTGGCGCGTGAGCCTGTTCGCGTTCATGTCGCGCAACGCGCAGCCGGCGACCAAGTTTTTCAATATCCCGGCGGATCGCGTGATGGAGATCGGCGCTCAGATCGAGCTGTAACACGTCGGATTTCGCCGGTGCCGTGCAGAGTTCGATCGACTTATCGCACTCGAATAGTCATATGTTTGCGACTGAGGTCCCGACCTAGACAGGGCGGCTTGGCGCATAGTACCTGACTGCCATTCATCCAATGAGGGATCGAGTGGAGTATTCGAACAAGGCGCTGCGCGCCGGCGCGCCAGTCATCGGCGTGTTGTGCCTGACTTGCTGGGCCGCCTTCGCGGCCTGTGAGACGAGCGGCGACGCTGGCCGGCTGGTGCTGGCAGAGGGCTCGCGGCTGGAGGTGACACCGAGCTGTATCGCCATGCCAACGCCCACGGGCGACGGCCCCGTGAGCGTGCAGACTTCCGTGTTCGCGCGAGACAAGCACGGGCGCCCGGCGGAGAGCTTGCAGGTCTCGATTCGGATCGGTTCATGCGACCCGCCAAGGACGGCAACTGACTGTCGATCCGTACCTGTCGCCGGCGCAGGCGGCAACGCGGCAATTGGGGGTGATGCAGATGCGGGCGAGGCAGACGGCGGCAGCGCGAATGGTGGACGCACGTCCGCCGCCGCGGGCGGCGCGACGGCCACCGTTTGCACGCCGATGGACACAAGATCCGCCGAGGAGTACGCATGCATCAACGCGGGCTCCGGTCTGATGTTGCCGCCGACCCGCTGGGGGGCAATCACCCTCGCTCCCAGCCCCGGCAACACGAACTGCTTCGCAGTAGGGCCAAACCGTTTGAGCTGTTCGCTAGGCCCCGACGGCACCGCGAACTTCGATGTATTGCGCCTCTCCACGAAGACGGACATCAACGGCTTCTGGGTTCCGCTCTGCCTCACCGCTCCCATCGAACCCTCGGAGAATAGCGTCCTTTCCCAGGAGCAGGCGATCGCCCTGACCTCGGATGCGCCGCTCCAGGCGAGCGAGCTCATGTTCCAAGACTTGGGACCAGTGCCCACGAGCCGCCCCAAAGGCTGCAACGACCCCGCGGCAAGCTGCACGCGCGGCGAGCTGATGACCCTCGAGTTGGTTGGCGTCCAACCCCTCCCCACCCAAGATGCAGGCACTGCAGGTGGCAGCTCCAGCGGTGGCAGTTCCAACGGTGGCGGCTCCAATGGCGGAGCGGCGGGCGCTGAAGCCGGCTCCGAAAGTACTCCGCCCGAAACCGCGGATGCGAGCGCGCCTTCTCCAACTCCAACAGCCATCGCAGCCCAAGAGCCACTGCACGCACTGCTAACGATCACTCCACTTTCAACCTCGACCGTCAGTCCCTACCTTGTCAGCGGTTCGGATTGCTCGGGTGCGCGGATCTCCGAAGTCACGTTCGCGGCCGGTACTGCGACGAGCCAACCCTTCAGCGTATGCACGACAGGCTCGGCCGCGAAGTATCGCCTGAGCGCCAACTTGGTGGAGCAGCGCAGCATTTCCACGCAACTCTCGGATGATCGGAGCTTCTTGCCGGACGCCGTTCAAAGCGTGGACGTACCGAGCGCCTCCCGTGATCCGTTCGTTGTGAGGTTGTGTGGCGGTGCCACCGCAAGCGCCACGCAGGCCACGGTCGCGGGCAAGGGTATCGTGCTGAGCGACCAAGGCTACGTGTTTTCAGCGGCCGCCCCCGCAGAGACCGGCGGAGCGAGCGCGGGTGGCAGCCCAAGCGCCGCCGCCGGTGCAACGGGAGACGCCGGCGCTCCTACTGAGCCCGCCAGCGCCGGTGGCGCCAGTACCAGCGGAGGCAGCAGCAGCAGCGGCGACACTCCGAGTACTGGAACAGCGACGGTCACGCTGCGCGATGGTTCGTCCTGCACGGTGGAGTTTACGCGATGAGCCGCTCGAAGCACTGGTCGATGGCCACCTTGGCGGGAGCCGCAATGATGGCTTGGGGCTCGAGCGCGCTCGCGCAGGCGACGCCGACTCCCGCACAGACCAAAGCCGCACAAGAGAACGCAGCCAAAGACAAAGCCGCTGCTGATCGGGCTGCCGACGACAAAGCAGAGCACGACTCGAAGATCGCCGCAGACCAGGCAGCCAGGGAAAAAGCTGCCGCTGACGAGGCAGCCGAAAAGAAAGCCGCCGCGGATGCGCTTGCAGCCCAAGTCCAGGCTGCTGCCGAGCTGAAGACGGCCGCCGCCGAGCTGAAGCAGGCAACGGAAGCGAAGGTCGACGCCGACAAGCAGGAGAAGGCCGACGCGAAAGCCAAGCTCGACGCGGCTCCCGAGCCATCGTTCCTAGACAATCGCTGCGCACTGGCGTTCTGTTTTGGTGACGGGCACGCAATCGGCATCGAACCGTTGGTCGAATTGCCATTCGGTAAGTCTTTCAGCGCCAGCAATGGTGCAGTCGCCGACTACGTGAACAATCACGACCTGAAGGTCGACCTCGCCGCCGGCGTGCGAGTTTGGATGTTCAAAGACTTGATGTCGCTGTCGCTCTACCTGAGCAAGCCGCTGACGGACCGCACGGTGCGTATCCCCGGCTCCGCTTTCGAATACCCAGCCGCTGCGCTGAGGCGCCCGTACCCTGGCATCGCTTTGGGCCTCCTCTACGATACGCTTTGGGTTGGCCTCGATCACGATGAGCTGCGCAACCCCGACGGCACTTCCGGAGTTGCGCATGACCCGACCTACCCGCCGAACTCACTCGTTGGCAGCAGCTGGACGATTACGGTTGCGATTCAGCCGCTCACTTCTTTTCGCAATGGCATTGGTGTCGCAAAGAAGGTGCTCAGCAAATGACCGCCCTGTTTCGCGTCCTCGTCGCCTTGAGTACCGCGGCGGTCTTCGGCTCGGCAACCGGCACCGCCTCGGCCGCACCTGCAACACCACCGCCTAGCGCTAGTGACAACGAAGTCCCGCTCGGGATGTTGGAGATCGGTATGTCCCCCGTTGCCTCTCAGGTGTGGCTGCGTTGCGCCCTCTGCGGGCGAGATCGCATCTCGCTCGACACGGGGTCTTTGGGCGGCGGGGTCACGGCGGGCTTTCGCTACGGTGGCTTCTTGCTCTCGGCATACGGTGAGTTCGGCCGGGGTCTCGAAGGCCAAGGCGCATCTCACACGGCGATCGGCGCGCTCGCTCAGTTCGGATTTAGCTCCGTTCCGATCGCGTTCCGAACTCGGTTGTTCCACGACATCTGGGGCATGTCCGGTGGTTCGCAGCCGACGCGGCATCTATCCGGGTTCGGCGCGGGGGTCGACGTTGTCATCGGGAGCACCAAGCCCAGCGCTCACAACGAGGACGACTCGCTCGGCTGGGAAGTCATCGTCGGCACCGACGTCTCCGATCTCGGAACCTACACGGATCTGGCTGGGCCTAGCGATGTCGACGGGCACGCCGTTCGGCTGCTGTTCGGCTTGCGCCTCACCTTCGACACGCGCCTCGGCTGCACACGACCGTGCGTCGTCAAACCGTGAAAGCCTGCTCGATCACCGGGGGATCTCGATTTGCCGTTCGGCCGCGGCTACGCGAGCCTCGCGCTGCGCAATCACGCCACACTGAAGTAAGCTCAGCGGCGCTCGCGCGTTGGGACAACACCGGGTTCGACGGCCAGGCGTGAGGCTTTCGTCGACTACTTCCCGGAGCTAGGTGGTGCGGTGCAAGCGGGCATGCTCAACCAAGCGATCGCTCACTCTCCGCGAGCTACGCGAGGGCAACAACGGCATCGAGCTTCAAGGATCAGTAACGTGGACCGGTAGCTATCGGGTCACGATGACCGGAGCCCATCTCGTGCTCGACCAAACCCCCGGTCCAATACTTTAGTCCAATACCTACATTGGGCTTTCTGGCTCAAAGGCCGGAAGTGGCATTCTTTACCTGGCAAACGAGGCATTCTGGCGAGCGCCTAAGCCCTGGATCGGGCTTCGAAAATCCCTCGACGCGTGCATCCGGCCAATTCGGGTGCTGCACATGGCGACAGTCGCTCGCCGAAGCTCAGTTCGCCGACCCGATCAGCGCCAGACGAGCGCCGGACAAACAACAGGATAAGCGACCCGAACCATGGTTGAACCATGGCGGCAATTCGCTGTCTTGAGCGGAGCTTCACGCGCGTGCTAGTAGCCACGGTCACCCTGCGCTAAGTGTCGCAGCGCTGTTGCGGGATCCGAAGGGGATTCTCGCCCGAACTGAGGAGTCAGCCTTGCACCGTCGACTCGGAGCTTCCGTCGCCTATCTCGTGGCCTGCCTATTTGGCTGGGCATTGTTGTTGATTCCCACGCTGGCGCACGCCGCACAGCCCAAACATGGTGGAGAGGCGGATCTCGTCCTGCCTGACTTGGGCAGTGTCGAGGTGCTCGGAATGAGTGGCAGCCGGCTACTCGAGCTGGGCATGATCGTGGCGGCGCTCGGCCTCGTCTTCGGCGTCGTCACTTTGCTGCAGGTGAAGAACCTGCCGACGCACAAGTCCATGGCCGAAGTTTCGCAGATCATCTGGGAAACCTGCAAAACTTACCTGATCACTCAGGGCAAGTTCATCATGCTGCTCGAGGTGTTGATCGGCGGGATCATCGTCTTGTACTTCGGCGTTTTGCAACACATGCCGGTGGTCAAGGTGGCCGTGATCCTCGGCTTCAGCATCGTCGGTATTCTCGGTAGCTACGGCGTGGCCTGGTTCGGCATCCGTATCAACACCTACGCCAACTCGCGCACCGCCTTCGCGAGCCTTCGCGGCAAGCCGTACGACGTGTACGCCATCCCGCTAAAATCCGGCATGAGCATCGGCATGCTGCTGATCAGCGTCGAGCTCTTGTTGATGCTGATGATTCTGCTGTTCGTGCCCGGTGACTACGCTGGGCCGTGCTTCATCGGCTTCGCTATTGGTGAGTCGTTGGGCGCTTCCGCGCTGCGCATTGCGGGCGGCATCTTCACCAAGATCGCCGACATTGGCTCCGACTTGATGAAGATCGTGTTCAAGGTGAAGGAAGACGACGCGCGCAACCCGGGCGTGATCGCGGACTGCACCGGTGACAACGCGGGCGACTCCGTTGGCCCCAGCGCCGACGGTTTCGAGACCTACGGCGTCACGGGCGTCGCGCTGATCTCCTTCATTCTGCTGGCCGTCCACGATCAAGAGACGCAAGTTCGCTTGCTGGTCTGGATCTTCGCCATGCGCATCATGATGGTCGTGGCGAGCGTGGTCTCCTACTTCGTCAACGAAGCCATCCAAAAGGTGCTGATCGGGGACAAGAAGAAGATCAACTTCGAGCACCCGCTGACTTGGTTGGTCTGGCTCACCTCCTTCTTGTCCATTGGGCTCACCTTCTTGGTCTCGTTCGAGATGATCGGGGACCTGGGCAACGGCGACTTGTGGTGGGTGCTGTCCGTCATCATCAGTTGCGGCACGCTGGCCGGCGCGGTCATTCCGGAGCTGATCAAGGTCTTTACCTCGACCGAGTCCGCGCACGTGAAAGAGGTCGTGACCTCGTCTCGTGAAGGCGGCGCCTCGCTCAACGTGCTGTCCGGTCTCGTTGCCGGTAACTACAGCGCGTATTGGATGGGCATCGTGCTCACGGTGCTGATGGGCGGCGCGTACTACTTCAGCATGATGGGCCTCGACGAGCTGATGCTCGCGCCGGCCGTGTTCGCCTTCGGCCTTGTCGCGTTCGGCTTCTTGGGCATGGGTCCGGTGACCATCGCGGTCGACTCCTACGGTCCGGTGACGGACAACGCGCAATCGGTGTTCGAGCTCTCGCTCATCACCGAGATCGACGGCGCGGCCGCCGCGATCGAAAAGGAGCACGGCTTCAAGGTCGACTTCGAGCGCGCCAAGGAGCTCCTGGAAGAGAACGATGGCGCGGGCAACACGTTCAAGGCCACGGCCAAGCCGGTGCTCATCGGCACGGCCGTGGTCGGCGCAACCACGATGATCTTCTCGATCGTCGTGCTGCTCACCGAGGGCCTCACCACGAACGTGGAGAAGCTCAGTATCTTGCACGCGCCCTTCCTGCTCGGCTTGATCTCGGGCGGCGGCATCATCTTCTGGTTCACCGGCGCTTCGATTCAAGCCGTCGTGGCTGGCTCTTACCAGGCCGTCGAGTTCATCAAGAAGAACATGAAGATCGACAGCATGGAAAAAGCGTCGATCGAGGACAGCAAGAAGGTCGTGGAGATTTGCACCCGCTACGCGCAGCGCGGCATGGTCAACATCTTCATGACCGTGTTCTGCGCCACGCTGGCCTTCGCGTGCATGGACCCGTTCTTGTTCATCGGCTACTTGATCTCGCTCGCGCTGTTCGGCCTGTTCCAAGCCTTGTTCCTGGCCAACGCCGGCGGCGCCTGGGACAACGCCAAGAAGATCGTGGAGGTCGAGCTCAAAGAGCGCGGCACCGATCTGCACGCGGCAGCCATCGTCGGCGACACCGTAGGCGATCCCTTCAAGGACACCTCGTCGGTCGCTATGAACCCGATCATCAAGTTCACCACGCTGTTCGGCTTGCTCGCGGTCGAGCTCGCGATCCAGCTCGAGCGTCAGACCAGCGCCATCTTGGCCGTGCTGTTCGGCGTGGCCTCGATGTTCTTCGTCTGGCGGTCATTCTACGGCATGCGCATCGCCGCGGGCCCGGAAGCCGCTCGCGACAAGAACCCCGCGGCCGAAGAAGCCTCGTCGCACTGAGCGCGCCGAGCTCGGCCGCGCCGGAGCAGGCCGGAGGACGGGGAGAGCAGGGCGCTCTCCCCGTTTTGCTTTTGTGGCGAACGCGAAAGCGCTAGCCTTGCGGGCATGTACGTCGTGGTCGTGAACGTGAGCGTGAAACCCGAAGCCGTCGCCGCATTCATTGCCGCGACACGTGACAACCACCTGGGAACCCGGACCGAGCCGGACAACGCGCGCTTCGACGTGCTGCGACGGAACGATGATCCCAATCGCTTCGTGCTGTACGAGGCGTACGCGACCGAGGCCGCCTTTGCCGCACACCAGCAAACTGCGCACTACCTGAAATGGAAAGAGACGGTCGCGCCGATGATGGCGGACCCGCGCTCGCCGCAGAAGTGCACGAGCTTGTTCCCCGAGCCCTGGCAATGACCGGCGGCGCGCCGAAAGTCTTCGAGTTTTCGCATCGCACGCGGCTAGTCGTTGGCGCGGGCGTGTGGACAAAGGCGCTGGCGGAGGTGCGGAGCTTCGGGCAACGCGTGCTGCTCGTCACGGGTGCGGCATCGCTCTCCCGCTTGGGCCTGGAAGGGCCGCTGGCTGACGCCGCGCGCGCTTTGGATTTGAGTCTGACGCGCTTCTCGGTGCCCCACGAGCCCGATGTCGAGCTGGCCGATGCGGCCGCGGATTTGGCGCGCAGCAGTGGAGTGCAGGCGGTCCTGGCGCTGGGCGGCGGCAGTGCGCTCGACGTGGCCAAGGCAGCCGCAGCGCTTGCCACCAATCCCGGCTCCGCGCGCGATTATTTGGAGGGCCTGCCCTCGGCCCCCCAGCCATTCGCCGCCGAGCCGTTACCGCTCGTTTGCGTGCCGACCACCGCGGGCACCGGTTCGGAGGTGACCAAGAACGCGGTCTTGCAAATCGCGGATCTACAGGTCAAGCGCAGCATGCGTTCGGATCTCTTGTTTCCCCGCACTGCGTTCATCGATCCCAAGCTCTCCGGACAAGCGCCCGCGCGCATCCGGGCGGGCACCGGCTTCGACGCGCTTACGCACCTCGTCGAATCGTTCTGCTCGCAGAAGGCATCCGCGTTCACGGACGCGCTGGCAAGGGACGGCATTCCGCGCGCAGTGCACGCTCTCTACGCCATCGCGGAGCTGCGAGCAGGCGACGCGGAGGCCCTGGACTTGGCGATCGCTTCGACGTTGGGCGGCATTTGCCTGGCCAACGCGGGGCTCGGCGCCGCGCACGGTTTGATCGCGCCGCTCGGCGGCCTGTACCCGAATATCCCGCATGGTGCCGGGCTCGCGTGCTTGCTTCCCGCAACGCTCACGGTAAACGCCGTGGCGACGCAACGCGACGCCCAGGCGCACGCCCGCTTGACCGAGCTCGCAGAGCTCATCAGTGGGCCCACCGCGACCGCCGAGAGCGTGGCCCGCGAGCTCACTGAGCTGCGGGTGGCCTTGGATTTGCCCGCGCTCTCGTCGTACGCGGCGATCGACGTGGCGCGCGTGGTCGAGAGCCCGAGCGGCAGCTTGAGGACGAACCCTGTCACGCTCTCGGACGACGAGCTCCGCGCGTTGCTGGAGCTCGCGCTGAGCGAATGAACCGTCTGCCGACTCGGCCAAAGCTCGGAGGCGAGTCGTGAGCTCGGCCGGGAGGAGCCCGTTCGCTCGGCATTTCAGCTTGGATCCGAACGTGGTTTATCTGAATCACGGCGCGTTCGGCGCGTGTCCTCCCGTGGTGCAGGTCGTGCAGCGGGAATTTCGGGAGCGTCTCGAGCGCAACCCAGTGCACTTTTTCATCCGCGAGCTGGAAGGTTTGCTCGATGAAACACGCGCCGTATTGGGCCCGTTTCTGGGGGCGCGAGCGGAGGACTTGGCCTTCGTGCCCAACGCGACCGCGGGCGTGAACACGGTGCTCAGCGCGCTCGCCTTCGAGGCCGGGGACGAAATCGTGATCAACGATCACACGTATCCCGCGTGCCGCAACGCGGTCCAATACTGGGCCGCGCGGCGCTCACTCGGCGTGCGCATCGCCAAGCTTCCGTTCCCCGCATCGTCTTCGGAAGCGCTGAGCGCGGCGATCCTGGAGCAGGTCGGTGCGCGAACCAAGCTCGTACTGGTCGATCACATCGCGAGCCCGAGTGGCCTGGTCATGCCGGTGAAGGAGCTGGTGAGCACGCTCACCGCGGGCGGCATCGACACGCTCGTCGACGGCGCGCACGGCCCGGGCATGCTTGCGATTGACTTGGAGAGCCTGAGCGCCGCGTACTACACGGGCAATTTGCACAAGTGGTGCTGCGCGCCAAAAGGCGCCGCATTTCTGTGGGTGCGCCGCGACAAGCAAGCCTTGATTCATCCGCTCGTGATCAGCCACGGCTGGGCCGCACCGCGCACCGACCGCTCACGCTTCCAGTTGGAGTTCGACTGGCCCGGGACGTTGGATGCGAGCGCCATCCTGAGCGTCCCGAGCGCGCTCGAGTTCTTGGGTGGCCTCTTCCAGGGCGGCTTTGCCGAGCTCTACGCGCACAATCACGCGCTCGCCTTGCGCGCCCGTGACATCTTGTGCGCCGCTCTGGGCACCGCGCCGCCCTGCCCAGCCGAGCTGCTCGGTTCGCTCGCCGTTGCTCTATTCCCCACGGTGACGTCCAAGACGCCCACGCCGGATGCGCTGTACGACGCGCTCGTCGCGCGCGGCATCGAGGTTCCGATCGTGCCCTTCCCCGGTTACCCGTCGGGCTTCGTGCGCATCGCGGCGCAGGTTTACAACTCCGAGGCGGAGTTCGCCGCGCTAGCCGAGGCGCTGCGGCAAGAGCTCGGCCTCGGCTAGCCGGCGCGCTGAGCCAAGTGGTTTGCCGAGCTCGGACGCCGAAGGCTGGGAGTGCTTCGGGATCCCGAGTGACCATCGATAAAATCTCGGCCGGTTTGCCCACGAGCCCGCGCGACGTACACTGTGAGCATGCGCATCGGGGCGAGACTCGCGGGTATTGGGCTCTTGGCGTGTGCGTGCGGCGGTGAAGCGGCGCCAAACGGATCGAAGCAGACTGGCACCCCGAGTGAGTGCGGCAGACCAACTGTTTCGGCCGACGCAGGCTCGGGTGCGTGCAGTGTCGCGCGCGCGTACGTCAGCTGCACTTCGGCGAACGGCGGTTGCTTGTGCCTGTCTGACGATCCGACCACCTGCAGCAACTGCGCCGCGCAGTTTCCCGGGCCGCTCACGTGCGTGAGCCAGTGCGCTGCCAGCGAGTACGCCGTGTCGTGCGGCGGCCCGCCTCAGCCCGGGGGCGGCACCACGTATCGAGACGTGCCAGCCGCCTGCCACGTCGTGGCCTCGACCCCGGGCGGCAGCCAGTACGCCTGCTGCCCGTGTCAGTGACGGCGCGCTACTCCGCGGCTTTGCTCGCCTGAGCCAAGAGCGGAAAGCCGAGCGCTTCGCGCTGCGCCAAGTACGCCTCGGCCACGGAGCGGGCCAGGGTGCGGACGCGCAGGATGTAGCGTTGGCGCTCGGTGACGCTGATCGCGCCGCGGGCGTCGAGCACGTTGAAGGCGTGGGCGGCCTTGACGATGAAGTCATAGGCCGGCAAAACCAGCTTCTTCAGCGGATCTTCGTCGCGGGCGAGCAGGCGCTTGGCTTCGGCTTCGTTCTTGTCGAAGGCGGCAAAGTGCGCGGCGGCGTCGGCTTCTTCGAAATTGTAAGTCGACCACTCCCACTCCGCGCGCTTGTACAGCTCGGCGAAGGAGACGTTGGCGTTGTACTTGAGGTCGTACATCGAATCGACGTCTTGCAGGTACATGGCCATGCGGCCAAGACCGTAGGTGAGCTCGCCGCTCACTGGCTTGCAGTCGAAGCCGCCCGCTTGCTGGAAGTAGGTGAACTGGCCGATCTCGAGGCCGTCGAGCCACACTTGCCAACCGAGCCCCCAAGCGCCGAGCGTCGGGCTCTCCCAGTCGTCTTCGATGAAGCGCACGTCGTGATCGAGGGGCTTGGTGCCAATGGCGGCCAGCGACTCGAGGTACAGATCCTGAATGTTGATCGGGCTCGGCTTCAGGATCACTTGAAACTGATCGAACTGCTGCAGGCGGTTCGGGTTGTCGCCGTAGCGACCGTCCGTGGGCCGACGCGAGGGCTCGACGTACGCCGCGTTCCAGGGCTCGGGACCGAGCGCGCGCAAAAACGTGGCTGGGTTGTAAGTACCCGCGCCGACCTCTGAGTTGTACGGCTGAACGATCAGGCAGCCGCGCTCGGCCCAGAAGCGTTGCAGGGTCAGAATGATGTCCTGGAAGTACATGGCGGGCGGAGATTACTCGCTTTCCGGCCGAGCGCACCCGCCGTTTCGGCCCCCGCGCTCAGGGCTTGCGTGGTTTCGAGGGCGCTTTGGAGGGCCGCGCTGCAGGGGCTTTTGACGCACCTGCCGCGGGCGCCTTGCTGACGCGCGCCGCGGGTGCTTTAGGAGCGAGTGACGCCTTGCCCGCCGGCGCCTTCGCTGGTTTCGAGGGCGGCTCCGTCTTCTTCGCCTTGCTCGTACCGGAGCGCGTGCTTTTCGGCTTGGGCGCGGCGATCGAGGCGCGGATCGGCGCGAGATCTGCCATGGGCAGGCCGTGCAGCGTCGCGAGCAAGGCTTCGGCGAAGAGCGGGCCGAGCACCTCGTGCTTGAGGTACGCGTACACCGAGTGCCACGACTGTGAGGCGATGCGCTCGCCCCATTCGGCGATGCCCGCCGGGTCGTAGTCGAGCTTTCGCAGACGCAGATAACCGAAGTCCGCAGTCGCGACCAAGGGTGGGGATTTGTCCGCTTCCTCGAGGTCACCACCGACCAGCGCCGCGTTGCGCTCCGCGAGCGCTGTGTACACGTCGTCGCTGAACCAGGACGGATGGCGGAACTCGAGCGCAATCCTGCGGCCCTCCGGCAACGACGCCAAGAATGCGTTGAGCACGCCGAGATCTTTTTTCAGGAACGGCGGAGTCTGAAACAACACTGGCCCGAGCTTCGCGCCGAGCACGTCGATCACGCCGAACAAGTGCGCCACGTCATCGGCCACGTCAGCGAGCTTTTTCTGGTGCGTGATGCGACGCGAGGCCTTGATCGCGAAGCAGAAGGATTCGGGCACTTCATCGCGCCAAGCTGCCACGGTGGCTTCGTTCGGCATGCGGTAGAACGTGTTGTTGATTTCGACCGTGGGCAGGCGGCTCGCGTAATAGGCGAGCATCTGAGATGCAGGATGCGCTGCCGGATAGAAGCGCCCACACCACTCTGCATAGCTGAACCCACTCGTGCCCGCGTAGATCTGCATCAGGGGCAGCAACAGTAATGGAAACCCGTTCCAGTGAGGCGCTAATCAAGTGTTCATGCCCCCGATCACGCCCCGATCATGCCCCGAGAGGCCCAAGAAAATCATCTGGCGCGTTGAGAGTAAGCCTGCCGGCGGGGCGGCCGAACACTGTGTGTACGTTGCTGTCATCTCTCGATGGAAACGAGGGCAGCTGGGCGCTGGACGGCCACGGTCGTTTGATGCGACCCTAGGCGAAGACTACGCGGACCTCGAAATTCATTTTCGAAACGCAGGAGACTAGGGCTTTAAGTGAGTGAAGCGGTGAGTACCGGGCTCGAACCCGGACAAATCATCAGCTCGCGATTCCGCGTCGAAGAGCGCCTCGCGGAGGGCGGTGATCCCGTTGGCTATGCCGCGTTGGATACGGATCGTCAGCTGCCGGTCTTGATCTTGGACGTGACGCCCGGTCTCTCGCGCGCGCTGAGCCGGGCCAAGGATCTCGGGCACGCGCACCTTGCGAACGTCGTGGAAGTCGTCGAAGACGGCGCCAAGCACTACGTGATCAGCGAGCGGCTCAAGGGCGAAACGCTCGATCAACGCTTGGCGGACATCGGACACAAATTGCCGGTCGACGCGGTGCGCTCTGCGCTGCGCGTGGCAGACGCCCTCTCGTCGCTGCACGAAGCGGGCGGCGCGCACGGCTCGGTGCACCCGGTGAACGTGGTGCTCACGCCCGAAGGCCGCGACGGCCCGGTGCTCGCGATCGCGCCTTCGCCTGCCGGCGATGCCGCGTTTCGGCAACCGGAATGGGAACCAGGTGACGCGGCGTCGGAGCCCGACGACAGCTGGGGCGCTGCGGCGCTCCTGCACCTGATGTTATTGGGCAAGCCGCCAGCACGCATGGGTTACGAATCGGAGAGCGCATTGGCCGATGCCGGCGTGCTCGACCCCGTGTTGCGCGTCGCGCTGTACCACGGCTTGGCCCGTGATCTCGGCGCACGCAGTCATGATTTGCGTCCGCTCAAGCGCGAGCTGGCGCGCTGGTTCGTGGAGCACGCAGCCGAAGAGCCGATCCCGCCCGGGCCGCATTCCACTTCCCCGCCTCCGCTCCCGCCCAGCATGCGGCCGAGTGAGCTGCCTCGCCTTTCGCAAGCGCCGCGTCGCAGCACCGCCTCCCCCGTGCCGGAGAAGAAGCCGTCCAAGTTGCTGATGCTCGCCTCGTTCGGCGCGGCAATTGGCCTGATTGGCGGCTGGACGTTCTCCAGCATGCGCAAGCCGAGCGTCAAAGTGATCGAGGTTCAAAAGCCGGTGGCAGCGCCGCCGGCCAAGAAAGCGATCGATCTCGGTGACGTGCCCGTGAACGGCCAAAGCGAGACCGAGAGCGTCGATAAAATCGGCTCCTGCGTGTCGGGCTATTTGCCCAAAGGCACGTTCGACAAGGCGCCGGACATGAGCTGGGTTTGCGAAGAGAGCGATCCCCGCAATGGCGCCGAGAAGCTGCGCGTCGCGGTGATCAACGGCGGCAAGGGCACGACCACCGATGCGATGAAAATCTTTGCCCGGATCGGCTGGTACGACATGGCAGCCTTCGCCGTGGTGCGTGCTGGCTGCTGCGAGAACGCCAAGCCCCTGAGCTTGCCGCCCCCCAGCGCCAACTGCACCGCGATGGAAGACTCACTGCGCGAGATCGGCAGCGCGGTGGTCGCGTCACGCAGCTACGAAGAGCCGATGAAGACGTACACCGCCGCCATTCACTGCGAGCTGAACGCCGGCAAGGGCGTCGCGCTCCGCCACCCAGCGCGTCCGGTCGGCGGTGAAGACAGCGCCTTCGGCGAGCTCGTGCACTCGGTTCAGCCTTAGAGCTCGCGAATCTGCGCGAGGCGCCGGGTAAGCTTGGCCGAAACGCTGATCGTCGCGCTCAGCTTGGTGCTGAACGCCCTTCTGCCGTACCTAATCGTGCGCCGCGATTTGGCCCACCTGAGCGAGGAGCGCTTGGCGCGTGCCTGGCCACAGGCAAGCTTCCTTGCGGCGGTATACGCATTCGGGCCGCTCTCGCTGCCGGTGCACTTCGGAAGGACGCGTCGCAGCTTGCCGGGCTTCGCGTTGGGCGTGTTTTGGCTCGCGCTCTCGCTACTGGCCGAAGCCGCCGTGAGCTCGGCGTTGGGCGCCTTGCTGGGCGTCGACTGAATTTGCAGGATTGCCCCAGGGAACAGGCCCTTCGAGTGGAATAACGACGGTTTGGTAATTGTCTCCCGCGCGCCGGCCGCGCTAGAAGCGGCTTACTTCGAGACCCCAGGAAAATCATGCAGGACGTACGCGCGCTCAATGAACTCGTGGCCAAGGAAAGCGCCTTCGTGGACGACCTTTTGGCCGAAATCGGCAAGGTCATCGTCGGTCAGTCGTACATGATCGAGCGCATCCTGGTCGGCCTCCTGACCGGGGGGCACGTACTGCTGGAAGGCGTGCCTGGCCTGGCCAAGACGCTGACCGTGCGCACCATCTGTAACGCGATCCACGCCAAATTCGCGCGCGTGCAGTTCACGCCCGACCTGCTGCCGGCCGATCTCATCGGTACCGTGATCTACGATCAGAAGACGGGCGAGTTCAGCTCCAAGCTCGGTCCGATCTTCGCGAACCTGGTGCTGGCGGACGAAATCAATCGTGCGCCGGCCAAGGTGCAGAGCGCGCTGCTCGAGGCAATGCAAGAGCGCCAAGTGACGATCGGCGACAAAAGCTATCCCTTGCCCGATCCGTTCATCGTCATGGCCACCCAGAATCCGATCGAGCAGGAAGGCACGTATCCGCTGCCCGAAGCGCAGATCGATCGCTTCATGCTGATGGTCAAGGTCGGTTACCCGACGCGCGAAGAAGAGCGCTTGGTCATGGACCGTATGACCGGCGTCGTCAGCTCGACCGCCGCTTCCAGGACGACACCCGAGCAGTTGCTCGAAGCGCGCAAGGTCGTGCGCGACGTGTACATGGATGACCGCGTGAAGGATTACATCGTGGACGTGGTGTTCGCCACGCGCGAGCCGCAGAAAAAGGGCATGAAGGAGCTCGCGCCGCTGATCGAATACGGTGCCAGCCCGCGCGCCAGCATCGCGCTCAATCTGGCGGCCCGCGCGCACGCCTTCCTGCGCCACCGCGGCTACGTCACGCCCGAAGACGTGAAGGCCATCGGCCCGGACGTGCTGCGCCACCGCGTGGTGCTGAGCTACGAGGCCGAAGCCGAGGAAGTGACGGCGGAGGACATCGTGCGCCGCGTGTTCGAGGTCGTCGAGGTTCCCTGAGGCGTTTCGGTTGTCTCCTCATGTCACGTCGCTCCTTCGCACTGAGGTGACGCGGTGATCCCGAAAGAACTACTCAAGGCACTCCGCAAGATCGAGATCACCACCAACCGGCTCGCAACCGAGCAGCTGGCTGGCAGCTACACGTCCGTCTTCAAGGGCCAGGGCTTGGCCTTCCGCGAAGTGCGCGAGTACCAACCCGGCGACGACATCCGCACCATCGACTGGAACGTCAGTGCGCGTATGGACTCCACGCACGTCAAAGTGTTCGTGGAAGAGCGCGAGATGACCATGATGTTGGTCGTCGATCTGTCGGCCAGCCAGCGCTTCGGCACGCACACCGCCAGCAAGGCGCGGCTCGCGGCGGAGGTCGCCGCGCTGTGCGCGTTCAGCGCCATCAAGCACAACGATCGCGTGGGCCTGATCCTGACCACGGACCAGATCGAGAAGCTGGTCCCCGCCAAAAAAGGCCAAAAGCACGTGATGCGCGTGGTGCGCGAGATCTTGGGCCGTGTGCCCGAGCGCACCGGGACTGATTTGAAGGTCGCGCTCGAGACCCTGCATTCGGTGGCCCGCCGGCGCAGCGTGGCGTTCCTGATCAGTGACTTTTTCACCAGCGGCTACGAGCGTGCGTTGTCGTTGGCTGCCGCCCGGCACGACATCATCCCGGTCATGCTGGTCGATCCGCGAGATGAAGAGTTGCCAAACGTCGGCATCGGCAGCTTCGAAGATTTCGAAACGGGCGACAGCGTGATCGTGGACACGGCGAGCCCCAGTGTGCGTGCGCACTACGCCAAGCAGATGCGGGCCCTGCGCGCCGAGCCGGTCAAGTTGTTCACCAAGCTCGGCCTGGACTACTGCGTGGTGCGCACCGATCAGCCGTACATCAAACCGCTGCGTGACTTGTTCGCGCGCCGTGCGCGGCGGGCCCACCGATGAGAGCGTACGCCACTCGGCGAGGCGCGTACGCGCTCGGCCTGCTGCTGCTGGTCGCGGGCCGAGCAGCCGCAGCTCCCGATCTGGACGCGGGCGTCGCGGCCGCCGCGCCGTCCAGCGCTTCGGCTCCGAGCGGCGTGGTCGACAGCAAGAACGACGAGAGCTGCGTCGAGCGCATTCCGTCCGGCAAAGATCGCCCGAAATTCAGCGAGAAAATAGCGGTACGGGCCATCAGCGGGCACGCCCTGACGCTGGAGGTCGTGGTCGAGCACGGCAAGGGTGAGACCGTGCTGCCCACCGGTTTCCGATTGTTGAGCGACAGCCCGCAAGCCAAGGCGCTGGAGCGCGAGGGCTTCGCATTGCCAGACCCAGAGGGTGCTGCCGGTCCCAAGCTGGAACGAACCGAGCAAGGTGAACGCGCCACCACTCAGGTGCGCATCTCGGTGGTGCCCTTACCGGCCAAGCCGGGCCGGCACACGCTCGTGCTACCCCCACTGCCGATCGCGATCTCGCGCGCGAGCGGTGAGCTGGTCACCGTGTGCACTGCCCCCCACACGGTCTCCGTCGAAGATCCGATCGCGAACGCGCCGAACCCCGCGCCGCGCGGTAACCCTGCGGCGCGCCGCCAGCTCGAGATTTGGACGACCGCCAAGCACGTCACCGTCGCGGTGCTGATCGCGCTCGTGATTGGCGCCCTAGCCGCCCTGCTGATTAGCCGTTGGCTGCGGCGGCCGAAGAAGCTGCCGCCGCCCCCGCCTCCACGCCCCCCGTGGGACGTCGCGCTCGAAGCATTGCACGATATTCGACACGCCGGCCTGACTCGCGAGGGCCGTTATGCCGAGGTTTTCGACCGTGTATCCGACGTGCTGCGCCGCTACCTCGGCGATCGCTACGGCTACGATGGCTTGGAGAGCACGACCCGCGAGGCGCTCGGCGCCCTGCGCGAAGTGTCACCCGGGATCGAAGACCTGGGCGGTATCGAGACCTTCATGCGCGATGCGGATCTAGTTAAGTTTGCGCGCCTCACACCGAGCGAAGACGAGTGCCTCGATCTGCTGGCGCGCGCCGAAGGCATCGTGACGCGCACGATTCTGATCACTCCGGAGTCGCCCGCGCTGATGACCCCGAGCACCGGGTCTGCAACCGATGCCGAGGGTGAAGCCGAGTCGGACACCGAAGCTGGCGAAGACGCAGATGCCGAGTGGAAGCCCAAGCCTCCGGGGGATGCGCCGTGAGCGAACCGAGCAACCCGTCGCTCTCTCCTGATCCCTCGCCTCTTCTGGGTGGGCCGCAAGCGGCCGAGCCAGAGCGGCGCCAACCCAAGAAGCAGGACAAGGCCCCGCGCTTCGACTTGCGTGGATCCGCGGCCAAATTACGGCGCTCGGTGCGCGGCGGGTTGCTCGTGCTGTACACGCTGCTCGCGGTCGCGGCGGGGCTCGCCTACCCGGCCCTGGCCCGCGGCGAAGAGCTGCTCCGCGCGCACTGGCAAATGCCCTGGTTTTTATTGGTGCTCGTGCTCGTTCCGGCGCTGTTCTACCGCGGCACGCTGGGTGAAGATCGGCGCATGCCCCGGCTCAAGCTGGGCACGCTGAGCGCGTTGCTCGTGGGCCCCTCGGGGATGCGCGTTTGGCTCCGCGATCTGCCGGGCGTGCTGCGCGCGGTCGGCTTCGGACTATGCGTGGTCGCGCTGGCGCGGCCGATCAACACCTTGAGCCCGCAAGCCGCGGACGAAGAGGGCATCGACATCGTGGTCGTGCTCGATCTCTCGGGCTCGATGAACGCGGCGATGTCCAATCTGCCCGCCGACCTAGAGACGTACGTGGCGCCCAAGCCACGCGGCGTGCGCGCCACGCGCATCGACGCGGCCAAGGCCGTGATTCGCGACTTCATCTCACGCCGCAAGACGGACCGCATCGGTATCGTGGTGTTCGGCTCCAGCGCGTACGTGCTTTCGCCCCCCACGCTCGACTACCACTTGCTCGACGCGCTCGTCGCCAAGATGGAGCTGAACGTCATCGATTCCAGCGCGACCGCGATCGGCGACGCGGTCGGGGTGGCCTCGGCCCGCCTACGCCGTAGCCACGCGCACAGCAAAGCCATTATTTTGCTCACCGACGGTGACTCCAAGGGCGGCAAAATTTCTCCCGAATATTCGGCGCATCTGGCCAATTCCGTGGGCGCCCGGCTGTACACGATTCAGATCGGCCAAGGCGACACGGCCGAGGTCCAAGACGGCTTCGATCTGTTCGGCCAACCGCGCTACGTGTCCATGCCGTTCCCGGTCAACCCCAAGCTCTTGAAAGAGCTCGCGACCAAGACCGGCGGCTCCACGTACGTCGCGAGCGATGCCAAGTCATTGCAAGCGAGCTTTCACGACGTGCTCGACAAGCTCGAGAAGACCAAGTTCGACGCCAACATCGCGAACTACGAAGATCTGTTCTCGTTCTTGCTGCTGCCGGGCGTGATCTTGTTGGCCTGTGACGCGGCGCTGCGTGCGCTCGTGCTGCGGAGGTTCCCGTGAAGTTTGCGGTTCCGATGTGGCTGTTCGGCAGCGGCCTGGCGCTCTTGGTCGCGATCGCGCTGATCGCGGGTGGCGTGCTGCTCAGCCGTAGCGTGAAGCGCTTCGGCGACGAAACACTCGTGCGCGGCTTGCTCACGGCCAACCCGAGCGGGCGCCGCGCGCTGAAGGGCGTGCTGCTCGTGATCGCGGTCGCGCTGTCCTTCGTGGCGCTCGCGCAACCACAATACGGCCGCGGCACCCGCCTGATCCCCGCGACCAATCTCGATGTCGTGATCGTGCTCGATTACTCGAAGAGCATGTACGCGAAGGACATCGCGCCTTCCCGCATTTTGCGGGCAAAGTCCGAGGTCGGGCGCTTGATTCAGGATTTGCCGGGCGCTCGTTTCGCAGCCGTCGCTTTTGCCGGAGAGCCGATCGCGTTTCCGCTCACGAGTGACGGCGCGGCGATCGCCCAATTTTTCCGCCAACTATCGCCGAACGACATGCCAGTGGGCGGCACCGCCATTGCCCGCGCGCTGGAAGCCGGCCGGGAGCTGCTCGAGCGCGACCCCAAGTCGAAGCAGCACCGCCGCGTGATGCTGCTCGTCACCGACGGTGAGGATCTGGAAGGCGATCCGGTGGCCGTCGCCGAATCGGCGAAGAGCTCGGACATCACGATCGACGTGGTGCAGATCGGTGGGCGTACACCCGAGCCGATCCCGGACGTGAACGAGTCGGGACAAGCTCACGGCTTCCGCATGGACGAGCAAGGGAAGCCGCTCACCACCGCACTGTCCGCAGAGGGCGAAGCGCAGCTGTCCAAGATCGCCAGCACCACTGGCGGCGTGATCGTGCAAAGCGCGCGTGGCGAGACGGGCATCACCGAGATCTCGCGTCGGCTCGCGCGGCTCGTGACCGAGGAGCTGTCAGAGAAGGTGGAGACCGTGTACGCGGACGTGTACATGTACCCGCTCGGGCTCGCGCTCCTGCTGGTGTTCGTCGAAACGTTCGTGAACGAGGCTGCCCGGCGCAGCAAGCCGAGCGCCGTGCCGCCGCCCAAGAAGGCGCGCCGCACCGGCAAGAAACGCCTCAAAAAGGCCGCCGCGGCCACCAGTGTGGGGCTCGTGTTGTCGCTCGCGTTCGTGGCCGCGTGTGGCAAGTCGACCGACAAGCTGTTCGAACGGCACGCACCCAACGTCGATCAAGCGATCGCCGACTACGACGCCGGTGACGCGGGCAGCGCCGTGTCATTGCTCGAAGGGTACCTCGCTACCGGTAAATGCGAGAACGGCGAGATCGGCACGCCCGATCCGGTGCGCGAGCGGCCCAACGCGAGCTTCGATCTCGGGCTCGGCTTGTTCAAGCTGGCCGAGCGCTTCGGTCGGCGCTTCGGTGAAGAAGAGCCGATCGGTGACGGCGGCACGACCCCGCAACAAGACGCGGAGCTCGGGCAACGCAATCAGGGAGTGGAATGCGCGTTGCGCATCCTCCGCTTGGTGGCCAGTGATTCGAGCACGCCGGTCGAATTCCGCGCTCGCGCTCACTACCTGGCCGGCAATCTCGAATTCCTGCGCCGCGACTACAAAGCCGCGGTCAAAGAATACGAGCTTGCCCTGCGCTTGATCCCCGGCCTGCCCGAAGACGCGGGCGACGGCATCGGGCGTGACGCGGCGTACAACCGCGCCATCGCGCTTCGTCGCATCGAGGACGAAGAAAACAAGAAGAAAGACGCCGAGCCCCCACCCGACGGCGGTCAGCCCGACTCCGGCGATCAGCCCGATTCCGGAAAGCAAAACCCGGACGGCGGCAACGACGACAAGAAGAACGACGACAAGGATAAAGACAAGGACAAGGACAAGCAGAAGGACGCTGGCCCCGACGGCGGCAATCAGCCCCCCAAGCCGCAAGATCAGCCGGACGGCGGGCAAGAACCGCCGAAGCCAAAGCCGGAGCCCTCGCAAGGCGCGAACCAAGACGACCGCATGCTCGACATGCTGGAGCACGCCCCCACCATGCAAGAGCAGGACGCGAAGAACCGCGCCGTCCAGGGGCGCACGCGCAGCGGGATGGAGGACAAGTGAGGCTCGCGCTCACGGCCCTGGCAGCCACGGCCGTGCTCGCCGCGAGCCCGCTCGCGCATGCGCTCGAGGTCAGCACTCAAGTCAGCACGCAGCGCGTGGGCGTGGGTGAGTCGTTCTTCGTGCAGCTGACGGTGATGGCCGATGGCGATCTGGGTGAGTTGAGCAATGCGCGCTTGCCCTTGCCTCCGGGCATGACCGCGACGGGTCCGAACGCAAGCCCGCGCAACTCGGTGTTCATCATGAACGGTCAGACGAGCCGCCGTTCGGGTGCCACGCTGAGCTGGACCGTGACCGTGTCCAAGGTCGGAACGTTCCGGCTGGGTCCGCCCAGCGTTGCGGTCGGCAGCGAGCGCGCTCAAGGGCGACCCGTGCAAGTGGAAGTCGTGGCGGGCGGGACCAGCGGCGGGCCTGCAGGATCGCGCCGCGGTGCGGATCCGTTCGATTTCCTGGACCCGTTCGGACGCGGCAGCTCGCTCTTCCCACCCGGGTTCAACTTCAAGAGCCCGTTCGACGACGACGAGCCAGAGCAGCAAGAAAAGGCGGAAGAGCCGAGCTACCCGGAAGAATTTCGCGTCGATAAGCTGCCCGACCCGATCGCGTTTTTGCGCACCACACTCACCCCGACTCAAGTCGTGGTCGGGCAACAAGTGACGCTCCGCGCCTATGCCTACGGCGGTCGCGGCGGGTTCAATCTCGAGAATCCGACCGAACCCTCGCACGCCGACTTTCTGGCGATCGAGAGCGGGCCAGAGAACGTGCATCCGTTTCTGGTCCCCGTCGGCGGCGCGCGCTTCATCGCGGTCAAAATCCGTGAGCTGCCGCTATTTCCGCTGCACGCGGGCACGCTGCGCGCGGGCAACACCAAAGCGTCCTTCGTGGGCCGTGGCTACCCCGCGATCCCCGGCAGTCAGGGGCTGCAACGCGAGAGCAACTGGGCCGAGGTCACGGTGGTCGAGCCGCCCCTGCGTGACCGCCCCGCGGGCTACAAAATTGGGGATGTCGGTGAGTATCAACTGAGCGTCACCGTCGAACCTCGCCAAATCTTGGCGGGAGAGTCGATCGCCGTCGTGGCGACGCTATCAGGCGTCGGCAATGTTCCATTCAAGATTCAGACGCCAGAAAGCCGCGGCGTGGAATGGATGGAACCGTCGCTGACCGAGAAGATGGAGACTTCGAACGGCTTGGTTCAAGGCGCGCGCACCTTCAGCTACGTGGTGCGCCTGAACGAAGTGGGCAACGTGGATCTCGGTGAGGTCACGCTGCCCTACTACAATCCAAAGCGCCAAAAGTACGAGATTGCGCGCGCCGCGCTGGGCGCAATCCAGGTCAAAGCGAACCCGAACACCAAGGCCGCTCACGACGAGCCCAAACCGGACGATCGCCTGGCCGGCGTGCTGCGGCCACGCACCGCGCTGGGTGCCGGCGCTCGCCAGCAGAAGCAGCTCACCGACAGCAGCGGTTTTTGGGCGACGCTTTTGCTCGCGCCGTTCGGCGTGGTGCTGGCCGGCGGCGTGTTGAGCGCGGCCGCGCGCGCGCGCGCCAAGCTGCGCGAGCGCGGCTCGTCGCTGGAAGCCCAGCTCGGCGCCGCGCTGGACGACGCGAAGAAGCTCGCCAAGTCGGATACGCCAGCCTCCGTGGCCGCGGCCGAGCGGGCGGTGTTCCTGGCCATAGAGCTCAAGCTGGGCCTCAAAGCGCGCGCGATCTTGAAGACGGAGCTCGCCGCGACCTTGGTTCGGCGCGGCTTGCCCGACGCGCGCGCGCGCGCCGTGAGTCAGACCTTGGAAGACTGCGATACGCTCCGCTTCGTGGGCGCAGCGAGCGGCATCGACCCGGTCGATCTCGCGCAGCGGGCGGCCGCGCTGAGCGCCGAATTGCAACGCGACAAGCTCTCCCCCGTGAGTTGAGATCAAGTGCCTCGTCTCACCCCTCACCTCCGGTTCTCGGTGCTCGCGCTGCTGGTGCTGCTCGCAACGCTGGCCGCTCATGCCACGAAAGCCGAAGCGGCCGAGAGCGATTCGGCGCGCGACTTTGCCGCGGCCAGTGCGGCGCTGAAGCGCGGTGCATACACGGAGGCCATCGACACGTTGGAGCTGCTCGCCGATCGCGGGTTCGTGCACCCGGACGCCAGCTTCAACCGCGCGGTCGCTTACGTCGAGCGCGCGCGCTCCAGCGCTGCCGCACCGGGCGATCTCGGACGCGCTGCTGCAGCGCTCAGCGAAGTGCTCGAGCTGCGTCCGAACGACGACGAGGCCGAGCTCGGCCTTGCCCGGATTCGTGCCGAAATTTCCCGCCGTCACTCGCGCGAAGGCATCGCGCCGGTAATGGCGCGGCCGTCGTTGAGCCGCGCCGCGACGTCGCTCTTCGACGAGAACGTGTGGGCGGGCATTGCGCTCGCGGGCTCCCTGCTGCTCACGCTCGGCCTCGCGCTGCGCCGGTTCGTGCAAGGCACGAGCGCGGCACTGGCTGGCGCGATCGGGATCGGGTTCGGCGCGGTCTTGCTGTGTGGCGGCGCGGGGCTGGCCGCCGGCGCCCGCCACTTTCGGCGCAGCTCGTCACCCGCCGTCGTCGTCACCGAAGAAGCGCGCTTGCTCGACGAGTCCGGGAAGCCGTTGCCGCAAAAGCGCGGCGCGGCTGATTCGCTGACGGTTCCGGAAGGAGCCACCGTGTACGTCTTGGAACGACGGCCGAGCTTCTACCGCGTGGAATGGGGCTCGAGCGAAGGCTGGGTCACTCCCGGCCAAGTCCAAGTCTTGGCGACGCGCTGACACTTTTCGACTCCAGGCGGGAACTTTTCGAGCGCCGCGTGTACGATCAGCGAATGAGCTTCGCGGGTTCTCGTTTCGCGCACTGGGGCGCCGCGCTCGGAGTGACCCTCGCCGGTTGTTCGCCAGCAACTCCGGCGCACAGCGCGCCTGCGCCCCCCCCGGCAGCGGCTCCAAGCCCAGCGCCGTCTCCGGTGCCCGCCGCAACGAGCCCCGTACCCGCTGAGCCGGCCCCCGACCCCGCCGCTCTCGGTCGGCCGTGCGGCGACTTACACTGCCTGGCATTTGCCACGCCTCAGGCGGCTTTTGCGTACGTGCTGCGGGCTGAACCGCGCGTGCTCGCCGTCGGCGAAGCCCACGCTCAACAAGGCAATCCGAAAATTGCGTCGAGCACCCGGCGCTTCGCCGAGCAACTGCTCCCGCTGCTGGCAGGCCGCTCGAAAGACATCGTCATCGAGCTCTTGGTCGCCAATTGTAAACAGCAAACCGTGACCGGAGTCGCCAAGACGCAAGCCCCCGTGACCGAGCACCAAGCCCAATCGAACCAATCGGAATTCGTGACCCTCGGCAAATACGCGCAGCGCCTGGGCATCGAGCCCCACGCGCTCAACCCCAGCTGCAGCGAGTACGACTCGGTGCTCGCCGCAGGCGAAGACGGCGTAGCGCGCTTGCTCGGCCTCGTCGCCGAACAAACCGAGAAAACGGTCACCGCCCTGCTCGCGCAGCCCGTACCCCCGGCCCCGAGCGGAACGCCCATCGTGCTGACCTATGGCGGCGCGCTGCACAACGATCTGCATCCGCGCGCTGGACAGGAGAGCTGGTCGTTCGGTCCGCAGCTGTTCGCAGCCAGTCACGGGCGCTACGTCGAGCTCGATCTGATCGTGCCCGAGTTCGTGAAAGACAGCGAAGCGTGGCGTAATTTGCCGTGGTTTTCGGCCTTCGATCGCGAGCACCTGCCGCGCGAGGCCCTTTTGTACGAGCCCACGCCGGGCTCGTTCACGCTGATCTTTCCAAAGACCGATAGCAGCGCTCCGCAAGGGTAGTAACCTCCCCTTGGAGGCCGTGGTGCTGCGACTCGAAAATCCGATTCAGAACTACGCTTGGGGCTCGCACTCTGCGATCGCGCACTTGCTGGGCCGCCCCTCGCCCTCCGTCAAGCCGGAGGCCGAGCTGTGGATGGGCGCTCATCCCAACGCTCCCTCGCTCGTGCTTCCGTCGGGTGAGTCGCTCGCCACGTTGATCGAGCGCGAACCGGCACGGCTACTGGGCGCTGCCAATGAAGCGCGCTTCGGCGCGCGCCTGCCCTACCTGCTCAAAGTGCTGGCCGCCGAAACGCCGCTCTCGCTGCAAGCCCATCCGACGCTCGAGCAGGCTCGCGCCGGGTTCGACGCGGAGCAAGCCGCCAGCGTGCCGCTCGACTCGGCGCAGCGCAACTACAAGGACCGCAGCCACAAACCCGAGCTGCTGTGCGCGCTGACGCCGTTCAGCGCCCTATGCGGGTTTCGTCCCATCGAAGACACGCTCGCGCTGTTCCGCGCGCTCGACGCCAAGCCCGTGAGCTCCGTGCTCCAGATCTTGGAGCAGCGCCCCACTGAGGCCGGCCTGGGCGAATTGTTCTCCACGTTGCTCCGGCTCTCGCCGGAGCGGCGCGCGGAATTGGCCCGCGAAACGCTCCAACGATGCAAATTGCTGTCGGCAGTCGCAGGCCGCTTCCAGCGCGAGCTCCGCTGGGCGGTGACCATCGGCGAGCTCTACCCCGGCGACATCGGCATCGTCAGCGCCTTGCTCCTGAACTTGGTTCAGCTAGCGCCGGGCGAGGCCATCTACCTGCCCGCGGGGAACTTGCATGCCTACTTGCAAGGCGTGGGCGTGGAGATCATGGCCAACTCGGACAACGTGCTTCGCGGCGGGCTGACCCCCAAGCACGTCGATCCGGTGGAGCTGCTGCGCGTGCTCCAGTTCCACGCTGCCCCGGCGGCCGTGCTTCGCGGTGAAGCACAAGGCAACGCGCGCGTGTATCGGACGCCGACCAGCGAGTTCGAACTGCAGTGCTTCACGCTCGCCGGAGAAGAGTCGGTCACCGTCAGCGATCGCCGCGGGCCCGAGATCTTATTTTGCCAGCAGGGGCAGCTCAGCGTGCCCAGCAACGAAGGAAAGCTCACGCTCGCCCAGGGTGAGTCACTGTTCGTCGCGGCAGACGAGCCAAGCTACGCGATCAGCGGTGCGGGCACACTATTTCGCGCCAGCGTCGGCCGCAGCTGAGCCTTCGCTGTCGTCTTTCTCCGGAACGGGGCAGCGCTCGCCGGTGTGACCCGGCTCACCCGCGGGAATGCGGCAAGGGTGCACCTCTACGCGCCGCGCGCGCGGCTTGTACGTTACTTTGCGGCGCTCCTCTTTGCTCTTTCCGTCCGGAAAAGTGAGGATCCGCTTCACCGTCACCGTCCAACCAATCATCCCTCCTTCGCGCGTCTTCTCTTCGTCCGCGTCCAGGCGCGGATTGGGGATGAATTCGACGGGTGGCGTCACGATGCTTTGACGCTCCGAGACCTCCGCGCGCACGCGGCGCCCGCCGTTGTTGCCGTATACCTTCACCGTGATCGTGGTGTCGGTGTAAGACGTCTTGATCAGCGCGCCGGCCTCGGTATCGTTCTTGAACACGATGTCCGGGTGCGGGTAGCTGAGCGTCGCGTCGTAGCCCATCGGGTAGCGCGTGAACCAATAGCTGTGCGGTTGGCGCTCCAAGATGTCATAGCCGCCGTAGAACAGCGCGTTGAACAACGTGGTCGCGAATTGGCTCACCCCGCCGCCCACCGTGTCCACCATATCGCCATCCTCGATGCTCGGCGCCGGACGAAAGCCATTCTTCACCGTACGCGGCCCGACCAGCTGGTTGACGGAAAACGTCTGTCCCGCCTCCACCAGCACGCCGTCGAGCAAGTCGGCGATGTGGTGAATGTTCTCCACCCGCGGCTGGCAGCAGGCGTGCCGCGTCGTGTACGAGCCCATTAGCCCGACGATGCCCGCATGCTCGGCGGCCTCGGTGGAAAGCTTGGGCTGGGCGCCCGGGGCGAACGGCAGCGCGCCCTTCTTTTCCGCAGATTCGGCGGCCGCGCACAGGGCTCGAGCAACGGCCTGATCGTCGAGCAAGAGCCCGGCGTGGCCAGGCTCGATGTGCACGTGATCCTGCGCATCGATCACGAAACGAGCGTCCAACGGCGCTTGCTCGATCTGCGCGCGCTCCGGCTCGAGCAGCGCATGCACAGCCTCTGGCGCGCAGCCGAGCTGCAGCTGTTTCTTCGTGTCATCGAGCGACGCGCGCAGCACCGAGCCGAGCTGCACGACGCTGACCGTGACGCGATGCGCGCCGTCTTCGGAGGCGAGCTCAACGTCACCGCTGAGCATGGCGCGCGCGCGGGCAACGATGCGCTCGACCTCGGCCGAGGCAATCAGCGGCGCCTCGCTGTGCGTCGCGAGGGGCTCGCGGAGCAGACCTGCGCGGACGGCGCGCACGAGTTGTTCCTCGACCCGCGCGCGATCGAGGCGCTGACCTGGGTGCGGATAGAGCGGCGTCACGTTCGTGCCGTCGACCGAGATGCCGCCGGAGAACGGCGCGTGCTCGACGTCGATACCGCGCGCTTCCCAGTCGTCGAGCAGCGCCGAGAGCCGCGCGGGATCGAAACGCAACATGGCAGCCACCGATTCCGGATGGATCGAACGGGCGATGAACGAGCCGAGACCGCGCGCAAAACCGTTCCCCCGACCGACCTGTAACGCGAGCCGGGCGCTGGCTTCCGCGTCGACCGCGAATCCCGCGATTTCCGGCTCGAACACCAACGGCGTGCTGGCGATCGAAAGCGCAATTTTTTGCGTCGCTCGCGGAGCGCCCCAGGCCTGCACGCGCTTCGTGATCTCGTCGCGCGTCAGACGCGAGACATCCATCCCTTCCACTTGCACACCGGGCAGCGCGCGCTCGGCATCCCGTTCGCTGAGCAAAAACCAGGCGGTAAGCAAAAGCGCACATGTCCCCACGAGTCCCGCGACCGCGAGCATCACTTTGCGCCGGACGCCCGTGCTCACGTGCTCGCTGTCGCGTGGCTGCCCGTGAGCGTCATCCGATTTCACCATTCGTCGGACTATTTCGCATTTATTGGTGCCGGCGCGTGACCTTTTCACATGCCGCGCAGCTCATGCTAGACCTGTCGTTACCGTGTGGGTTCGTCGTTCGGCCATCCGTCCCGTTCCTTCGTATGCGACGCTCCCTGCGCATGCGCTCGAGTCCGTGCGCGACAACCTCGCGGAGGATGACGAGGAAGCGCGCTCGCAGTTGGACGAGGCGTTCGAGCGCTTCGAGCGCGCCCAGCCCGCGCTCGCCGCGCACGTGGCTGATGCGCTCGGCAAGCCGCTCGACGAAACCGCGCTGGCATTGGGCTATTTTTTAGCGCTCACCGTGTGGCTCGCGTTCGAACGCACCCACGGCACGTACATCGACGAAGTGAAGGAAGAAGAGCTGCAAGCCACCGACGAGCTGCTCACGCTCGACGAAGAGCTGCGCCGCGCCGACCCCGCCGAAGCCCTCGACAGTGACGACGTGATCGCCATGGAGCAGCCGCACGTGCTGGCCTACATCCACGAGCACATCGACGCGACGCTCGACGCCCACGCCGAAGAAATCGACGTGGACGACGTGCACACCGTTTATCGCGTGGTCTTGGTCGAGATCCTGGCGCTGTCCTACTCGGTCCGCCGGCCCGAGGGCTACCCCGTCGCGAAGACCGAGCTGCTCGCCTGAGCGCGGCTCCGGTACCTCTCGCTCACGTCTCGGCAGTCACCACGCGGTTTCGACCGCCGTGCTTGGCGCTATACAGGGCCGTGTCCGCGCGCCCAATCAACTCTTTGATCTTGCCGGCGCAGCCTGGCCCGCACACCGACGCCACGCCGAAGCTCGAGGTGACCGAGAACGGCCCGTTCGGTCCCGGGATGACCAACTCTTCGATCGCTTTGCGCAGGCGCTCAGCGGCGATTTTGCCGCCCACTTGGTTACTGCCCGGCAAGATCAGCAAGAACTCTTCGCCGCCGTAGCGGGCAGCCAAGTCGCCCCCCCGCAGTTTGCCGCCAAAAACGCGGCCCACCTGGCGCAGCACTTCGTCACCCGTGAGGTGGCCGTGGGTGTCGTTGACCTTCTTGAAGAAGTCGATGTCGCTGATCACGATCGTGAGCCAGGTTTGATCGCGTTCGGCGCGGGCCAAATCGCGAGTCAACGCTTCTTCGAGCGCGCGCTTGTTGGCTAGGCCAGTGAGCGCGTCGGTCGATGCCAGGCGCGTGAGCGCAGCGTTGGCTTCGAGCAGCTGTTTACCGAGCGCCTCCTTCTCGGCCAGCAGGGACTCGAGCCGCCGCACGGCAGCGTCGTAGTTCTGCGTCATCTCCAGGAGGCTGCGGTTCACGTCGACCAGCAAGCCTTCGACGCTTTGTTGCGGCCCGACATCGCGATCGAAGGCGGTCGCGGCCGCGACCACGAGCTCCGGCAAGTTGTTCAGCGCCACCTCGGCATCGGCCTCGGTTAGACCGATCGCGAGCACCGCGTCGATCGCGGCCTTGCGATTGTGCACCGCGTCACCGCCCTCCCAGAGCGAGGCCACGCGTTCGGCGGCCCAGGCCACGCGCGACGACAACGCTTCGGGGAGCACGTCGGCGTGGTGTTGCGACACGGCGGCTTCGACGTGCGGCGGGAGCATGAACGTGGCTGCGAGCGCAGCGCCTGCGGCTGGATGCTCGACGAAGCCTGCCGCCCGTTCGTGCATCACGCGGTGCCGGGCCGGCAGACGAGCGACCTCTGCGGCACCTTCCAGATCTTCGCGCGCCCGCGAAAGCAAGCCCACCTCGAGGAAAAGACCGGTGGTGAAAAACTCGTCGACCTCTTTTTGCCCCAGCTGTTGCGCGAGCAACTGCGAGGCCACGGCGCGGCGCAGCGAATTGGCGAGCAGGACCCGGCCCGCTTCACCGACGGGCACCATGTCGGACAAGGCCAAGCTCATGCCGATGCCGCGCAGGCCCCGAATGCCTACCATCGACACCGCTTGCCGCACATCCGACACCTGTCGCTGGGGCCCGAATGCCGGGCTATTGACCACCGCGATGATGCGCAGGGCGAACCCGGGATCGCTCGCTGCCAACTTGGCCAAGTCCGGCAGAGAGGCCTCCGGCGCCAAAGACTCGCGCACGATCTGGAGAGCGATCAGCGAAAGTGGCGCCTTGCTCGGGGACTTGGCTTGGGTGGAAGCGTACGCGGGCATGTGCGAGGGAGCAGCGCGAGGGCGCCTGTCCGGGGCAGATGATCGCAATACGTCACTAGCCCCCAAAGGCTAAAGGGGGCTTCTGCAACAGGGCAGAACGCCGCGAAAAACTGGGCGATTTTTCGGTGTGCGCAAATTCGAGATGGCAACTCCCGAATGCCACTCGCGAGGTCGAAGCGTTGGAAAGTTAGACAGGATCCTTCTTGGCCGATAGGGCGAGCCGCTCACTAATGATGCGGCGCAGCGCCAACAGGTCATAGCGATCGGGGCGCTCATCGGAAGCGTTGGCCACGTCCTGCGCGATGCCGTCGACGACGGCTCTTGGTTTCTCGGGGACCTTCAGGGCATCACCCAACTTTTGGAGGGCGCCTTGCTCGGCCTCCGTGACCACGCCGTCCAAGCGGGTGATCCAGGACGCGACGCCGTACACGAACAAGCGATCCTCTTTGGACAGGTTCTTGCGATCGATGACGCCGATGTCCACCGGGTTCTTGGTGGCTTCCTCGATCTCGGCGATCTCGTCGATGTCGAGGCCCTCTTCGAGCGCGGTGCGCACGATGGCGTCCGCCTCTTCCTGATCGAGGTGACCATCGGCCCAACCGACGGCCGCCAGAGCGATGTACACATCCCGACCCAGCCCGGTCTTCTGTTCCGTCATTGCCAAACCTCCGAGAACTTCGACCCATAACACAGTTCCCTGGGCTAAGGGCCTAGGAGCCGCTAAGCCGGTCGCTGATCGCGGTCGAGGCGCCCGGCTGGCAAGGCGCGACGAAGGCGCATCCTCGCTAGGATGCAACTGGACCGCAACGAAGCTAGCCGGGATGCATCGGCCGCGAGAGCGATCGACTTAGCCACTCCCAGGCTCTAAGCTGCGCGCGTGGTCCAAGTGCTCTACTTCGCGGCGCTCCGAGATCTCACGGGCATGAGCGAAGAGCGCGTGGAGCTGCCCCAAGACGTCCGCACGGTGCTGGACTTCGTGAGCTTCATCGAGCAGGCCCGGCCGGCCTTGGCCGGCAAATTAGCCTCGGTAAGAGTCGCGCTGGACGAGGCATTTGCAAACGATTCGGACGCTTTGAGCGGCGCGCAGGTGATCGCGTTGATCCCACCGGTGGCCGGCGGCTGAACGCGCATTGCGAGGGCTGGTACGCGAGGCTAGGCTCGCCCTGCCTTGGCGACTCCATTCGTATTCCGTGTCGGAGCCGATGAAAACGGGCTCGGGGCTCGCCTCGGGCCGCTCGTCGTGACCTCCGTCCTGGCGCGCGTGTCCGAGCAAGGCCGGCGTACCCTGAGCCGCAAATTGCCGCGCGCCATCCGCGCCGATTTGGACGACTCCAAGCGGTTGCTGACTCACACCGACGTCGCGCTGGGGGAAGCCTGGGCGCGTGCGCTCTCTTCGGATCAGGTTCGCTCGCCGTCGGAGTTGTTCGAGCAGCTGTCGCTCGAGGGCTCGAGCAAGCTGAAGCAGCAGTGCGAGTCGCACGTGGCCGGTCAATGCTGGAACGCGAGCGGCGAAGCCTTCGTCGCGGACGCGAGTGACGTGATCCGCATGCAGAAGCACCGCGCCGCGTTGGCGGAGCGCGGGGTCGAGCTGCTCTCCGTGCGCAGCAGCGTGGTGTGCACGAAGAACCTGAACGACGCCAAACAACGCGGCACGAATCGCTTCGTTTCCGACCTGCACGCCATGGAATCGCTCATCCTGCGCGCGCGCGCCGAAGCCGGCGGCGAGATCGAGGCCGTGTGCGGCAAGGTCGGGGGCATTGCCGAGTACTCGAAGTTCTTCGGCCCGCTCTCGGGGCGCCTGCACGCCATTTTGGGTGAGGGTCGAGCACGCAGCGGTTATCGCTTCCCCGGCCTGGGCGAAGTGCACTTCGTGCGCGATGCCGACGCGGCCGACCCCTTGGTGAGCTTGTCGTCCTTGGTCGGCAAATACGTACGGGAGCTTTTCATGTCTCGCATTGGCCTGCACTACTCGGACGAGGAATCGTTGGAGAAGCGCCCGAGCGGCTACCATGACCCGGTGACGGCCGGCTTCGTCCTGCGCTCGGAGCTGCTGCGTAGAAAGCGCAAAATTCCCGATCATTGCTTCGAACGAGAACGCGTGGGCGAAATCGTGGACGGCGCGTGAAGGGCAGCGTGGCCGAGCGCGCGTCAGCGCGCATCTTGTCCGGGCCGCTCGGCTTGCAGGTCGCACGCTTCGGCGCTCCGTTGGCGCTCGGTATGGGTTTACAGACCGCGTTCAACCTCGTCGATGCGTACATCATCTCGCGGCTCGGCGGGGCCACCACTGGCCCCGCCCTCGGCGCCATCGGCATCTGTGACCAGCTAGCCGCGCTCGGGACGATCGTGAGCTACGGCCTGAGCACCGCGACCGCCACCTTGATCAGCCGCAAAGTCGGGGAAGGTGACCAGGCCGCGGTCAAAGAAATCGCCTGGCAGTCCTTGCTTTTGATCGCCGCGCTGTCGCTGTTCTTCGGCGTCTTCGGCATCTTCGGCGCGGGTTTCGTGCTGCGCAGCCTGGTCGGCGCCAAGGGCGAAGTGGCAGCCCTGGGCGTCCCCTATTTGCGGGTGATGCTCGGTGGCTCCTTCACCATCTTCTTGCTCATGCATTTGACGAGCGTGCAGCGCGCGCTCGGCAGCAGCAAAACGCCGGTCAGCCTGCTCGTGGGCTCGAACGTGTTGAACCTGATCTTGGCCGTCATCCTCGTGTACGGCCCGGGGGACTCACCCGCTCTGCTCAGCTGGGGCCGGCCCCTGGCCCGCGCGCTCGGTGTCCCACGCATGGGCTTGATGGGCGCGGCCTGGGCAACGCTGATCGCGCGCTTCATGGCGCTCGTCCCGCTGATCGCCATATTGATGAAGCGCTTCGGGCTTTTCGCCAAGCGCCTCGCGCCGCATCGCGAGACCCTGTCGCGGATCGTCAAGCTCGGTTGGCCCTCGAGCGCGCAGCTCGTGGTGCGCATCTTGGCGATGCTGGTCACGCATTCCCTGGTGGCGCGCGCGTTCACTACGCCTACCGATCAAAGCGCGACCACCGCGCTCGGCATCGTGTTTCGGTTGGAGACCATGGCCCTGTTCGTCGGGCTCGGCTGGGGCAGCGCGGCGCAGACCTTCGTCGGACAAAATCTGGGCGCGCAGAATCCGGAGCGCGCCAAACAAAGCGGCTGGTACGCGGCCCTGTACAACTCGCTCATGATGGGGGTGATCGCGCTCTGTTACACGCTGTACGGGCGCAGCATCGTCGGTTTTTTCGACTCTGATCCCGAAGTGCTGCAGCCCGCGCTGAGCTACTTCAAGTGGGTGGGCGCAAGCTACGTGGGGCTCGGCATCGGCATCGTGCTCGGCTCGGCGATTCAGGGAGCCGGCGCGACCTTGCGCGCACTGGTGCTCGACACGATCGTGATCGCCGGGTTCCAACTGCCGACCAGCGTGCTCTTCGTGCTCTCCAAGAGCGCCAGCTATGTGGGCGTCTGGCAAATCGTGGCGCTCACGTACTTCTTGTTCGCGCTGGTTTACGTGGTGAGCTACCGGCGCGGTCGTTTCCTGAACGCCGCGACCCCCGAGCCCGCGGCGTAGCCCCCGATCACGCGGTCCAGCCTCGATCACGCGGCGCTCGGCGCCTTGCTCCCCGAAAGCAACCTCAAGCTGTCGGCTACCGGCGGATCGACGTGCACGTCCACCTGAGGGAACGCGATCGTGATTTGCTGCTCCTTGAACGCAGCCCAAATCGCTTCGCGCAGCTTGGACGCCGCGATGCGATGGTTCCATGGGTCGCGCATCCAAACCGAGGTCTCGAACTCGAGCGCCGAGGTCCCGAAGTTCAACAACAGCACCCGCGGCTCGAAGCCCGGCTCACGGTAATCCATGGACCGCGCGCAGCTTTCCAACACGCTCCGCACCTTTGGCACGTCGGACGCGTACGAGACACCGACCAACACCCGCACGCGATAGATATTGTCCTCCAACGTGAAGTTCTTCACGTTGGACTGCACGAGCGACGAATTGGGCACGATCACGTCTTCTTCGTCCAACGTGCGTACGATCGTGGCGCGGATGCTCATCTGATGCACCTTCACGATCTGACCGCCGACCTCGATCACGTCTCCCGGCTTGATCGTGCGCTCGAATAGCAAGATCACGCCCGACACGAAGTTCTGCGTGATGTTCTGCATCGCAAAGCCGAAGCCCACGGCAAAAACGGCGCCCGCCGTGAACAGCGCGTCGAGCCGAATGCCCGTGGTGCGCAGCGCCACTACGATGCCCATCATCAAGATGCCGTAGTGCACCAAGCGCTCGATGGCGCCCCGCTCACCGGTTGGCGCCATGCCCCCGCGCGCGAAGAAGCGCCGCATGCCCGCGCGCACGCCGCGCGAAATCAGGTAGCTGACCAAGACGATGACCACCGCGGTCACCAACGTGATGAGGTTCACGGACGTGGGTCCGATTTTGAACAGCTCGCTGTTGATGTACAGCTCGATGGCAGGCGGCCCATGCACGAAGGCGGGCAGATGGGGCAAGTGCGGCGCGGTCTCGGGTTCCGTTAGCGTCATGGCCTCTCCGTCTCGTGACCCGCTACTCTACACCGAAGGAAATCAGCGGCCTTTCGGCGCGATAAAGGCGGACCTACATGGAGCCGACTAGAGCCGCGGATCGCCCTCGGATATGCTCGACTCCGTGCCTGATCTCGAGCATTTCGACTTGGTTGTGATTGGTGCTGGTCCCGCGGGTGAGAAGGCGGCCGCGCAAGCCGCTTACTTCAAAAAGCG
Organism: Myxococcales bacterium; assembly: GCA_040348785.1. GTDB lineage: Bacteria > Myxococcota_A > Polyangia > Polyangiales > Polyangiaceae > PMG-095. The sequence goes on from JBEQTH010000002.1 coordinate 226,279, forward strand.
CGTCGCGATCATCGAATGCGAGCCCGAGCCGGGCGGCGCTGCCGTCCACACCGGCACCCTGCCCAGCAAAACACTGCGCGAGACCGCGCTTTACCTGTCGGGTTATCACGCGCGCGAGCTGTACGGCGTGGCGCTCGAGGTCGATCGCCACGCCACGCTACCGCGCTTGATGTCGCGCAAGAACGCGATCGCGGCCGCCGAGTCACGCTCGTTCCGGAAGAACTTCGCCCATCACGACATCCGCTACATTCAGGGCCGCGGTCGCCTGCTGGACGCACACACCGTGTCGGTCACGCCGAGCAACGGCGACGAGCAACGGCTGGGCGCGGACTTCGTCTTGATCAGCACGGGCTCGAAGCCGCATCGCCCACCGGACATCGATTTCGCCGACGAGTGGATCCACGACAGCGACGAGATCCTGACCATCCACGATATCCCCACTTCGCTCACGATTTTGGGCGGCGGCGTGATTGGCTGCGAGTACGCGTGCATGTTCGCGGCGCTCGGCGTGCGCGTGACCTTGGTCGACGCCCGAGCCGAGATCTTGCCCTTCTTGGACGCGGAGATCGTGGCCCGGCTCAAGGCCGCGATGATCAAGCTCGGGATTCAGCTGGTGCAAGGCCAGCGCTGGACCACCGTGCTGCGCACGGCGACGGGCGTTACCACGAACCTGACCGACGGCACATCGATCGCCAACCAGCAGCTGCTGTTCGCAGCCGGGCGCACGGGCTGCGCGTCGGACTTGGGCCTCGATCGAGTCGGGCTCGCGCCCGATTCACGCGGCTACATCCCAGTCGACGCGCAGTACCGCACGAAAGTGCCGAACATCTTCGCCGCTGGCGACGTGATTGGCTTCCCCGCTCTCGCGTCCGTATCCATGGAGCAAGGGCGCGTGGCGATGTGTCATGCCTTCGGCTTCGGCTACAAGAAGGCCGTGGCCGCCGAGATGCCCTACGGCATCTACACCATCCCCGAGGTCAGCTCGTTCGGCGAAACCGAAGAGACCTGCAAAGAAAAAAAGATCGACTACGTGGTCGGCCGCGCGTTGTACGAAAACAACGCACGCGGCAAAATCCAAGGCGATCTCGAAGGCATCACCAAGCTCGTGGTCGACGCCAACACCCGCAAGCTGATCGGCATTCACGTGATCGGCGAGCGCGCGACCGAGCTCGTGCACATCGGGCAAACCGCGATTCACCTCGGTGGCACGGTCGATCTATTCATCGACATGGTCTTCAACTACCCGACGCTCGCCGACTCGTACAAGTACGCCGCCTACGACTGCCTCGCCGCGTTGGCGAAGAGAAGCTGAGCGCGGCGCCTTCGGCGCGCGGCTGGAGACTTGCGTTTGCGCACGCTCGGCTGGTGACCGCTGGGCCGATCGCGTCTTGCTGATGGAAAGCAGGCGCCTGCTCGGTCAGCCTTCGTAGGTCTGCGCCTTATTGGCAGGTAGTGATCTGCTCTTCCAAAGTCTTACAGCTCGTTTTAGTTCCGGGCAATCGGCTGTACCGCTTCGCGCGCGCTCCGGCGCGAAGCACACGCCGCTGCACGCGCAAGCCCGAGCACGTGTAGCGACAAAAACGAGAGGGCCGCGGTCGGCGACGAGTGTCGCGCGACGCGGCCCTGTTGGCCCGAGCCGAGTGTCAGCTCAGAGCTTGCCGTTCAACGGATCGTAAGCACTGCCGCCCGACTTGAAGCCGCCGGACGAAGCGGCCGCCTTGCCGCGACGCGGAGCCGCCGCAGCAGCCTTGGCGGCGTTGCCCTTGACCTTCTTGGCGTGCTTGTCGGTGCGGGTCTTGTCCGCCGCGAGCAAGGCCGCCTTCATGTCGTCGCTAAACGCAGGAGCCGCTTTGGGCGCATCGGCGGCCGGAGCGTCGGCCGCGGGCGCCACTGCAGCCACCGGCTCGGGCGCGGCCGGCGCGGGCGCTGCAGCCGGCTCACTCGGCTTGGTCTCGATATTCGATAGCGAGAGCGACGCCTGGCTGTGGCTGGCTGCGTTTTCGAGCGCGGCCGAGTTCGGAATCGCCGAGGCCAGCGCCTTGCCGCCACCGTTGAGCGCGAACACCGTGCCGCCGCCGGCGAGCGCGAGCACGCCCGCTGCCGCCATCACCAGACCCCAGCGGCGCTTCGGGCGCAGCGCGACATCGTCATCTAGATCGAGCGACGAAAGATCGATGTTGCTCGTGACCGGCGCGTAGCTGAGCCCGGTGGAAGGCGACATGGGCGCGACCGACTGAGCCACCTGCTGAAAGCGCTGAGCTGGAACCGTGTTCATCTCGGGGCGACGCGAGGGCATCGGCGGGCGAGTCTCTGACGCGACCGCGCCAGGAACCTCGGGACGGCGCGACGGCATCGGCGGGCGAGTCTCGGCTGCAACCGGTTCCGGGCGACGCGCCGGCATCGGTGGACGAGTTTCGAGGACCGGCGCGGGCTCGGCTTCTTCCTCTTCCTCACCCAGCCCGGCAACGACGGCCAGCGTGGTCCATTCGCTGTCGCCTTCGCGGCAGACGAACGTGTTCTCGTGGATGCGACCAGCTTCGAATGCTTCCTGCAACTCGTCGAGCGTCATGAGCTCGACCTCGCGCGAATCGAACTGCGCGTAGAAGCGGTCTTCAGAGTCCTCGTGAGCGGATTCGTGTTGGGCCATCGCGATCGAAAGTAGCTGAGGGCTACAATGTGGGCCACCCCTGTCGACAGACGCGCAAAATCTGATCCGCAATACGAGCGGATAAGTTCATGGACAGCGAAGAAGCACATTGGAATCTTCTGCCGTGACATGATTTTTGGTTAATTCGGGAGGTAAATTAAGATCTTTTCCTGACCCATTCGCGCGCGTCCGCGCACGTCACTTTCCGGGCTTGCTCGCGCGTTGATGACCCGGGCCAATGATCTTCGCCCACGACGCGGTCACGCTCCAGTCTGCTTTGACGTGCGGAGGGTGGTGGCATTGTGCAGCGCACAAGCTCTGCTCGGGTAGCGAGATCAGCTTCTCACCGAGCGGCGTCTCTACGTGTCGAGAGCCAGGACCATGACAGACTTCGCACTGCACGTTGCTCAGCTTCTCGACGTGCACGACGGTTGAGCCGCCGGGCTTGTCGTAGCCCGTCACGTGACAGCTCACGCAGTCCAAGTTGAATTCCTTGTGCGCAGAAGACAGCGTGGCGTACGCGGCTGAGTGCTGCGTCAGGTTCCAAAACTCACGCTCGCTCTTGTGGCATGTGCTGCACACGTCCACTCCCACGTAGTGACTTTCACCGGCGGCGGCGGGCACGGGCAGCTTGTCTTTGAAGACGTCGTGATTGTGATCGTTCACACGCTGGTAATAGCCGTCGATCAAGCTCTGCACGGTTTGCTCGTTGCCGAGCGCGTCACGCACTTCGACCAAGCGGTATTGAAAGAAGCTGCCCTGCTGCGGCACGGTCGGCGCGGCCTGCTTCTTCTGCTCGGCTTTCATGCGTTCCAGGTCCGCTTTGCGAGCCGCTAGATCCGGATCTGCGCCTTTGCCAGCCGCGTCGGCAGCTGCCAAACGGGATTCCAAGTCGTGAATGCGCGCAGCCAGGCTCTCACGCTCGGCAGCCGCCGCGGTGTTCGAGCCATCGGCAAACTCGAACTTATCGTCGCGCACGTACAGGTCGACCACGCCGAGCGCCTGCAAATGATTGGGCGCTTCGACGACCAGCGTCGTCCCGATCAGCTCCGGCGGCGTGGGCGGATCGTTGGTCTCGCCTTGGTCGAACGGCTTACCGATGACGAGCAGTTGGAAACCGGGGACCTGATCGATCAAGCGCAGGGCATCACCGCGGGGCATGGCCGTGAGCAGGACGCGGACTTTCGCGCCTTGAGCGTCGAGCGCAACCTTAGCTTTTTTCAGCTCGGCGAGCGGATCCAATGCGCTCACTCCGCTCGGCAATTTGCCGTCTTTCAAAGGCACGCTCACGCCGGCGACGCCGACCTTGTTGCCACCGACATCGAACACGCGCACCGGCGCGAGCCCCGGTGCTTGCAGGTTGGCAGCGACTGCAGTCGCCTGCGCCGCGCTCGCCAACGAAGCGAACGTGGCGGTGCCCGCGGCCCAATCGTTGTGCCCTGGCGCCCACGCGCGCAGCCCCGCCGCGCCGAGCGAGCGCGCGAGCGCATCTGCTTTCCACGTGTCTTGGGTTTGACGCTCGGCCGTGAGCACCGTGTTCATGAAGAACACCGGGCCCGCGGCGAGCAGCGCGCTGTTCGGCGCGTCGTCGGCTTGGCTCTTCACATAAGCCGCCAGGTGATCGACCCCACCCAGCATGTCCTTCACACACCCACAGGGCTCGAGGGCGCCCGCAGGGGAAGACACCAGGTAAAGGCGAACCGTCGGCGTCTTTGGCGGGACGGTCGCTGCCTCGTGACTGCATTTGCAGCTTCCGGCGAGCAATGCACAAAGGAGCAACAGCGCGACCCCCCGGAGAAGACCAAGAAAACGAAGCAAGCGAGCGCTGGCCATTGCCCGCCCTTTATCACTTCTGAAGCGCCCGAGCCGCCAGCCCGCGCGGGTTCATGGGAAAGTCGCCGGCCGGGAGGCCTCCTTGCACCGTGTCGGTTTTGCAGGCGTTCCCAACGGACAGAGCCGCGCGCGGTTTTTTCCTGTCCCGCTCCGCGGAAAGCCGCTCTAATGGAAGGCTGTGGCAACCGACCGAAAAGGGTCCGGGGCCCAGCAACCATTCGGGCCATTCGTGCTGGAACGGCGCATCGCCGTCGGCGGAAGCGCGGAGGTCTTCCTGGCGCGCCCGAAGCTCGGAGTACAACCGGCGCCGCGGCTCGTCGTGAAGAAGCTGCTGCGGGCCGCGCGCGAGGGCGGCGATTTCGACGCGCTCGAGCGTGAGGCCGAGCTGCACCGCGCGGTCGTGCACCGCAACGTGGTCAACGTGTTCGGCGCTGGCATGGTCGGGGACGAGCCGTACCTGGCCATGGAGTACGTGGATGGCGTCGACCTGTACCGCTTGCTGCGGCGCGCCGACGCCGAGCAGCGAAAGTTCCCGCCCGGGCTGGCAGCGTTCATCGCGCTGCGCGTGGCGAGCGCTCTGGCCGCGGTGCACTCCGCCCACGATCACGAGGGCAACGCCCTGCACATCGTGCATCGCGATGTCACGCCGTCGAACATTTACTTGTCGGTCGACGGCCAAATCAAACTCGGCGATTTCGGGATCGCGCGCTTCGAACAGCGCGTGAAACCCGCGCAAAGCAGCTCGGGCGGCGGCACCGGCTTGAAGGGCAAGTTCGGTTATCTGGCGCCGGAACAAGTCGCGGGCGAGCCCTTCGATCATCGCGCGGATCTGTTCGCATTGACGGCCGTGTTCGGTGAAATGCTGATCGGTGAGCGCGTGTTCCCGGGCAGCGGACAGCTCGCGGTGCTGCTCGCGATCCGCGACGTGAACATCGGGCCGTTGCGGCAAGCGGCCAAGGATTTGCCGGACGGCATTTTGGAGCTGTGCGAAAAGGGCCTGGCCCGCGATCCGGATGCTCGCTTCCAAGACGCGGCCGAGCTGGCCGTGGCGCTCAGCGAGTTCGAGCAGCCGTCGCCCGAAGAGTTGCAGGGCACGCTGGCCGAATGGGTGCACTGGGCGAAGGACTCGAGCCAGCTCGCCAAGCAGATCGAGGGCCAAGTCCGTGACTCGGTGCAGCGCATGCGCGCCGTGCGCGCGCGCAGCAGCGGCGGCCTCGCGGCCGTCAACCCGACCGCAGCGCCCCCCAGCGAGCCGCCCAACTCGACCTCGCTGTCAAACGTCCGACGCGCGGACGGTCAAACGCTGCAAGCCGTGCCGTTCGCCAAGTTGATCGAGATGATCGCCACCGGCGATCTCACGGGCGACGATGAAGTCGCGCTGATGGGCGCGGGCTTCCGCTTCATCCGCGAAGTGCACGAGCTCGGCCGCCACTTGTTGCCCTCTACCACCGCGACCACGAGCCGCCTTTTCGAGCCGGGCATCCCGGACTACCAAGTGCTGTTGCGCGACACGCCGATGTTGGAAGTGCTCTCGCACATGCGCCAAAAAGGCGAGACCGGCGCGCTGTTCGTTGAGCGCGGCTCGAACACGGGAGGGGCCAGTCGCAAAGAGATCTACCTCGAAAAGGGCCGCCTGCTCCACGTAGCGTCTTCGGAACGCGAAGAGCTGCTCGGCGAATATTTGGTGCGCCGCGGCCGCCTCACTCGCGAACAGCTCGAGACCGCGCTCGGCACCCTCTCGAGCTACGGCGGGCGCCTGGGCGATACGCTGATCGGCATCGGCATGGTCGACGCGATCGACGTGTTCCGCGCCATCCGCGATCAAGGTCGTGATCGCGTCGCCACGCTGTGCGGCTGGGCCGAAGGCCTCGTCACCTTTTACCGCGGCACGGCGCCCCAGCTCGTGCAATTCCCCCTCGATCTCGACCTCGCCAGCCCGATGATGGCCGGCGCCATCGTGCGCGCCAAAGGCGAGCCCAAAACCCTACTGCCCGAGGGCAAGCGCGTGCTCGCGGGCCCGCGTGCCGAAGCGATCCGCCACCCGCGCGAACGCGGGTCTGCGCCTGCCTCGTTGATCTACGTCGCGTCGCTGATTCCGGAGCGGCTGACGATCGACCAAGCGCTCGAGCGCCTGATCTCGTACCGCACGGGGAACGAAGCGCGCCCGGTGGGCGCGAAAGAAGCGGCTGCCGCGTTGGTGACGGCGGAGCTGCTCGGCTGGGTGCAGTGGGGGGATTGAGCGCGAGCCGCGTCAGGACCGAGCTACAATATCAGGGCCCTGAAGGACCTCCCCAATTCGGCTGGCTAACTGCTCGACCGAATAGGGCTTGGGAAGAAACTCAATCCCTTCCTTGAGCACCCCTTGGCTGGCGATCACGTTTTGGCTGTAGCCCGAGACGAAGAGGACGCGGATCTTCGGCACAACAGCCGCAACCCGTTCGGCAACCACGCGCCCGTTCAGGCCGGGCATCATCACATCCGTGAGCAATAGCTCGGGCGTCGGCCGCAGCGCTGGCAGAGCGGCGAGCGCGTCGTCGCCGCTCGCGAACGCATGGACGTGATGGCCCAAGCGAGTCAGCACGTTCGTCGCGAAGAGCCGCACCCGGGCGTCGTCCTCGACCAGCAAAACGGATGTGGTCCGGGTTTTCGTGGGGCTGGCTGTTCTTGGCAATGCCGCGACAGGCGCGGACTTGGCCGCGGGCAGGTAGATCTTGAACGCCGTGCCGCGCCCGAGCTCCGAGTAAACTTCGATTCGCCCGCCGTTTTGGCGAACCGCCCCGTACACCATGGCCAGGCCGAGGCCGGTGCCTTTTCCCGCCGCTTTGGTCGTGAAAAATGGCTCGAAGAGCAGCGCTTGCACTTCTTCGGTCATGCCGGCGCCGCTGTCCGAGACCGCGAGCAACACGTATTCGCCTGCGCGTACGTCGACGTGGCGCTCCGCGTACTCTTCGTCGAGATGAACGTTCGAGGTTTCGATGACGAGCCGACCACCAGCCGGCATCGCATCACGAGCGTTGACCGCAAGGTTTACTATGATCTGCTCGACCTGACCGGGATCGAAGCGGATTGGTGCCAGGTTCTCTGCACAGACCGTGCTCAGCGTCACGTCCTCGCCAAGCAGGCGCAAGATCATCTTTTCGACCCGTTGAATCACCGCGTTCAAATCCAGGACGGTCGGTGCGATGATTTCCTTGCGCGAAAAGGCGAGCAGCTGCCGAGTCAAAGCCCCCGCTGACCGAGCGGCTTCGGCTGCCGCCACCAAGTATTCGCGGCTCTGGTGGCTGGGCGGAAGCTCATCGAGACTCAGCTCCAACGCTCCGCCAATCACCGTCAGCAGGTTGTTGAAGTCGTGGGCAACGCCGCCAGCGAGCCGACCTACGGACTCGATTTTCTGGGCGTGAATGAACTGTGCCTCGAGGCGCTTGCGATCGGTGATGTCGGCGACCGAGGCGACGACGTTGACGGGGGCGCCCTGTGAGTCGAGCAGCGCGTGCACCGAGACGTTGAGCTCGAGCGCCTTTCCGTCCCCACGCTTGCCGGCAATTTCGCCCTGAAATGTTCCGCCTCGGCCGACCATTTCCGCGATTTGGGAGGCGCCGTTCGCCTCGAAGAAATCCCACAGCGAGCGACCCAAGACCTCGCTGTCGGTCGCGCAGCCGCTGAGCCTCACGAACTCTCGATTGGCGTACAGGATCCTGCTCGAGGCGTCGGTCATGGCGACACCGATCAGCGAGGATGCAATAGCCTGGTCCTTCAGGTGCAGCGCTTCCTGCACGCGCCGACGCTCGGTAACGTCCGAAAAGGTCAGCAGCACCTGGGTGAGCGAGCCATTGGCATCACAGACGGCTTCGGCGGTCACCCCGAGGTAGAAGGCCGCGCCACCGAACCGCGTGGCGGGCATTTCGAGAGACTGCAGGCCACCGATTTTGACTCGATCGAGCAGCGCCGTCGGCTCTTCCCTGACTTTCCAAAATTCGAAGATAGAGCGCCCCGTGAGCGAGTCTTGTGGCGGGACGCCCCAAAGCGCGTGGAATGCGGCGTTCACGAACGTGATCAGGCCGCGCGAATCGGTGATGGCAATCGCCTGGGCGCTCGAGCTCATGACCGTGTCGAGCACCCGCAAGCGCTCCTCGGACTGCTTGCGCTCGGTGACGTCTTGCACCGCCCCAATGGTGCGCACCGGCCGCCGCACTCCGTCTCGGACCTGGAAATAGGTCTGCGAGCGGGTCAGCACCCAGCGCACCTCCCCTGCCCAATCCAGAATGCGATGCTCGATGTCGAACAGCCCATCGCCACTCGGGTCGTGCGCATTCTTGACCGCACCGACGACGCGCTCGGTATCCTCCGGATGGACGCGCGAGACAATCTTCGGCAGGTCGACGGGCTCATCATCGGTCCAGCCGTACGTGCGGCGAAGCTCGGGCGACCAGTAAAGCCCATCGGTCTCGTGGTCGTGCTCGAAGATACCGATATTGCCCGCGCGAATCGCCTGGCGCAGGCGCTCGTCGTTGTCCTGCATCGACAGTGCTTATAATGGTCTAACGCGAAATCCTAGCTCAAATAGGGGTCTTTCCCACGCAGAGGGGGTCATGGCCCGCACCCAAAATTGAGTTGAACCGTATCGGTGGGTAAATGAAGCAAGCGCACAGAACCTGGTTGGCGTTGGTCACAGCACTCGCAGCCGTCGGTGCATGCCAATCCAAAGCTGATGAAAACAGCACGGGGGGCAGTGCCGGCGGCACTCCCGGACAACCGCAGGCCGGCGCCCCCAGCGGCGGCCAGGCCAGTCATTCCTCGGCCGGCAACGCGGGGACGACCGGTAAGGCAGGCGACGCGAACGAAGCCGGCAGCCCGGCCGTCGATCGCCCCGGAGGAACCGGAGGAACCGATGACGGCGCCGGTGGCGCGACCGCGCCCGCGGGCGGCGGCGGCGAAACGGACGCGGGCGCCGGCGAAGGCGGCGAGGGCGGCGAGGGCGGCGAGGGCGGCAGCGTCGGCTCCGCGCGGCCGGAATTCGCGTACCTCAGCACATTCCTAGGCGGCATCTTCGCGTTCTCGATCGATCTCGCGAGCGGTAGGCCCGAGCCCCTACCTGGCCCTGCCGTCGACGCGACGGCGCAAATCTACGCCGTGAGCGTGGATCCCTCGCAACGTCATTTGTACGTCTTGGATCTGGTGCACAAGCTCGACGTGTTTGCGATCAATGCCGACGGCACCCTGCCCGCGACACCCGCCTCATCGACGCCCATTCAGGGTAGCCCGGGCACGCTCGCCCTCGACCTCGCGGGCCGCTTCGCCTACGTCGGCACGCGGACCGACGACCCCAAAGGCTTCATCGAGTCGTTCAAGATCGACGCGACCAGCGGAGCACTCTCGTCTGCGGGCGCGCCCCTCGAAGTCGACGGCGCTCCGGCGTACGTCGCAGTCGATCCCACGGGCCACTTCGCCTACCTCACGAAGTCGACCAGCCTCGGCATTTGGGGCTACTCGATCAACCAAACGACGGGCTTGCTGACAGCCGTCGATCCATTGCCGTTCGGCGGCACCGCCGTTTTTGGCGGCGCCATCGCGTTCCGACCCGACGGCAAGTTCCTGTATACCTCCGGCAACGGGCTGAACGCCTTCGCCATCGATCACGCGACCGGCAAGCTGGAACGAGTCGAAGGCTCGCCGTTCAACGCCAACGTCTCCTCCGACCCCACCGCGTCCAACCTCGCGATCTCACCCAGCGGCAAATTCTTGTACGCGACTCAATTCGTGGCCGGCTCGCACGTCTTCGGCTTTTCGATCGACGAAGCGAGCGGCAAGCTCACTCCAGTGCCCGGCAATGCGCTCAACGTGACCGCGCCCTACTCTGCCGGCCTCGATCCGCTCGGCCGCTTCCTGTACGTAGGCCGTGACGACGGCAAATTGTCGGTGCTAGCCGTGAAGCAAAGCGACGGGTCACTGAGCGAGATTGAGGGCTCGCCTGTGGACAAGGGCGGGCCTCAGCCGGAGCTCGCGTTCGCGCGGCTAGCGGCACCCTGAGTCGTCTGTCGAGTTACGGGTGTAAAGAAAACGACTGCGTGCCGAATGACTCTTACGCGCCGACTGCCAGAGTGTGGTGCACCGTCCCCGCTTTGCCACGTGTAACGATCGCGTCCGATCGGCACGTGAGCAATGAAAGCGCCGACGCCGAGGGCGGGAGGCTGGCAAAAACGCCAGCCTCCGCAACAGTTCGAGTTCGCTGAGACGCGGCGTCTCACATAACGGCCGCTCGCGGTCGTACGCCGGGTGCGGGCTGCGGCCCGCTCAGTGGACGGTGATGAGCACCGCGGAAGCAAATGGCACGGGTACGGTGAGGGTGTTGCCCGTGTGGTTGAGCGTGTACGGCGACTTCGGGCTCCAGTCACCCGCCGGAGTGACCGGCGCCTCGCCCAGAGTCACGCCCGTAGTGGCCGTGAGCGATGAGCCCCGCAAGTAGATGGCCGACGCAGTAGTCACCGGCGAACCGATGTCGACGGTTGCGTCCACGCCGGTGGAAGCTTCGCTATTGACGAGCACGATGGAGGTCGAGCCATCTTCCGGCGTGACGGCATATGCCCGAAGCTTCGTGCCGCCCGTGGTCGTGACTTTGGTGGTCAACATGTTGCCGGCGCCGATGCGCGACACGAGCAATAGCCCGTAGAACAGCGGCGCAGCGGCTGTCACGCGGCTATCGACCTCGACCAGCGGTGAATAGCGGAACGGGCGATCGCAAGAGGCGACGCCGTTGGGGCAGGTGTTGCCGTCCATGTTCTGCCCGCCGCCGTGGAAGTTGGTACCCACCGATCCCAACTGCGCAGTGCTGAGCAAGAAGTTCACCCCCCAGAGCGCGGACACGAGCGCGTCGCTGATGCCCGCCGCGCCGTGGCTGGAGTAAGTATTCGTTTCGCCGTAGCGGTACCCTCCGGCGATGTGGTTGCTCTGCACCGAGCTGGCGAGCGACTGCGAGCCACTGGTGACCACGGGATCGATATTGACGAGGTTGGCGAGCGTTGCCGTCCCGGTACCGGCTTGTCCCCGATAATAGTGATGGGTAACGATATCGATCAGGCTGGCTTCGCCCTTGATGAAGTTGGTGGCGTAGTTGATGTCCTCGAAGTCCCCCGGGCCAGCAATCTTGGTGCTCGGAAACTTGGCTCGAATTGCCTGCGCAAAGGAGTGCCACACGGCCTCTGCGTTGGAGATCGGATACAGGTTGAGCTCGTTGCCGATCTCTACCGCGACCAGGTTGCTCCCGAGTTTGGGCACCACGTAGTCGAGCTCCGTCACGGCGGTCTGTGGAGTCGACGAGCCGCGCATGTTGACGGCATAGATTGCTTTCCATCCCGTCGCGGTCAGAAAATCAGCGAGCGCATCGACCTCGGCGGTACCAACGTTCGGCGACGTGGTCCCGGGTTTGACGAACGTCGCGCTGGGCACCCAAACCGAGTTGTTTACGTCGTCTGCACCAATCCGAACCACGCCTGGGCCGAGCAACTTGAGCATGGCGATGAGCGGCGCGTGAGTGCCGGTGAAGAACGCGTCGCTCAAGTGAGATTTCTCGAAACTGAAGCCGGCCGCGCCGGCCGTCAGCTTGCCCATGGTTGCGCCGCGCATCGTGCTGATCGTTGCTGTGACGGTGGTGCCGGTGAGCGGGGGCGGTGGGTTGTTCGGCGCGCTGCCGGCCGCACCGGCGGCGCTGCCACTCGAGCCTCCAGCCCCGCCCTCGGCGGTCCCACCGCTGATTCCGCCGGTTCCGCCGCCGCTGGTGCCCGCTCCGCTCGTTCCGCCAGCGCCGCCCAAAGTACCCGTCGCGCCAGCGCCACCGCTGACGTTGGAGCCCCCCCCGCTCACGACGCTCGAGCCTCCATTCGCGGACCCGCCGCTCGTCGAGCCACCGTGGGCCGCCGCGCCCGCCGGATTGCCGCCTCCGGAGTTGGAGGTCGGCGCTTCGGAACAGGCCAATAGTGTCACGCCGAGCAGAGCAGCTCTTGACAGGGACTTACGTTTCGAACCAACCGCGGCGTGAATGCAAAACATCAACTCAGATTATCGGTCGCGCCGCGCGCTCGAAGGCGCGAAGATGCGTCAAGTATTTGCCGAGCACTGAACGCACAAGTGCGGCGCGTAAAATTGCGCGAAGATCACAACGATACGAGCCAGGGGCGTACCCGGCAACGTCGATGATTCCCCAAAAAATGCGAAGTCATGAGTCGTCGAAAGGGCGTTCCTGCGTGCGCCGCGGTCCGGCGCGCGGGCGTTGCGCGCTCGTGCGTTACCGCGCTCCTATCCGCGACCTTCGATGTCACAACCGTCTGCAGCTCGTGGCAGCGCATGGACGCGCGAGCATGACGACGACCCGCTCACCGACGGCCCCCCGGGCTCACGGCGTCTTCGGCGCAAAGGGCAAAATACTCTTCAAATCTTCGTCATTGAAGCGCAGCTGCCCACCGACGAAGTAATCGCGACGCGACGCGCTCAAAATGTCGTCCACGCCGCCGAGCAGCCAGATGCGGTTCAGGAAGTTGTAACCGAGCGAGATGCGCCAGCGCGGGAGCACGACTTCGCCGAAGCCGAACAAATCCTGGCGGATCTCGAAGCGGTTATCGAGCAGCAGCGTATCGAGGCCAATGCCGCCGGTGGACTCTTTGATGCCGAAGCGGCCGGTGAAGGGGCCGAAGCTTTGCGCGAACTGGAGCGAGAAGCGGAGCGAGTTTTGCGTCACGGTGCGCACTTCGCGGTAGTGCGCGGGCAGGTTGGTGTTCGTGGTGTCGACATCCACCTGCTCGAAGTGCGTGAGGCCCTTGGGGTCGTTCACGACTTCGATCGAGTAGTACTTGTCTTCGCGCGGTTGAATGCGAAGCTCCACGTAGCTCTTCACCGTGCTCGATAGGAACTGGTAGTCCGTACGCATCGTGACGATGGTCTGGATGCGCGACAGGCCGCCCACGAAGTCGCCCACGTCTTCGGCGACGCCTTCCACCTGGTTGATCAGGTGGTCGTCCTTGCTCAGACGGCCGAGCGTGCCTTCGCCGCGGTCGAGGCGGCCGGTCACGCTGTCCAGGTTCTTCATCGTCGACTCGAGGTTCTCGCTGGCGCGGTTCACCTTGTCGATGATCTGTCGGATGTCACCTTCGCTCTTCGGCTCACCGGCTTTGGAGGCGGCCATCAGTGAGCGCACCTCGTTCGTCGTCACACGCACGTTTTCGAGGATCTTTTCGACCTCGGGCGCACCTTTGTTCGTGATGTTCTCGACGTTGGTGAGGATATTTTTGATGCTCTCGCGGTTCTCGCGCACGGTCTTGTTCAGCGCGTCGGTTACTTCAGCGAGGTTCTTGAGCGTGGACTTGATGTCGTCACGGCCTTGGTCGGTACCGACGGACGCCGCGAGCGCTTGAGTGACCTGCTTCACGTCCTTCGAGATGTCCGAGATCTGACGCATGATGTCGTCAGTGGTCTGGGCCTCGATCACGTTGTTGATGCGGTCGCCGTCCTTGAGCTCGGTGCGGCCCTCGGTGCCGGGCGTGAGCGACAGGTAGTACTCACCGAGCAAGCTGGAGGCGACCTTCGCGATGGCTGCGTCTTGAGTCAGCTTCACGTCGGGGTTGATGCTGATGTCGATGCGTGCGCGGTCGTGGTCGAGCTTGATGCTCGTCACGTTGCCCACGGCGATACCGGCGACCTTGACCTGCGACAGCTTGGCGATGCCCGTCGCGTCGCGCATCAACGCGTACACGGTGTAGCCGCCACCCGCGTGGCTCCCTTTGGAGACGAAGCGGTAGATCAGGATGCCAGCCACGAGCGTGACGAAGGCGAAAGCGCCGACCTTCGCTGCTGTAGTAAACCGGCCCATGGGGGCCACTTGACCATAACCTGAACCAAGGAGCAGGAAAAGCGCAGCCCCGGCTCCGCTTTTGTCGTCTTTGTCTCGCCAGCCGTACGCCGAGCCGCTACTGCCTCGGGCTTGGCGCGCGAGCCTCGAGCGAGAGCAGTCACTTCCTGGTATGCGGCATATGCGTCGTTCTTCGCGGCGCTTTCGTCCGTCGCGTACGGGATGACGCAGCTCGGCTTGTGCGGCACTTTGGCCGCCTGCGGGAGCGCCGCGCGCTCGCCGGACTTCCCCACCCCTGCGGGCGCTCCGAAAACCGGAGCTCTCCCCGAGGGCGACGAGCGAAATCACGCATTCGCGGAAGTAACCGAGTCGCCCCAACCTGAGCGCGAAGCGAGCCTCGACCCGGACGAGCGCGCGCTGGGCGCCGCGTGTGGCGAAACCGATGCGGCCTTACACGGCGTCGCCGCACACCTGGCCGAGCAGCAGTCCGACGCCAGCCGGGAGCTGGACGTGGACGCGATCAGCTACGCGCTGCGCTCGGCCGGCGCGCCGTACGTCTGGCCGCGAGCCTGGCTCTTCTCCGGCAGCGAGGGCGAGGTCGACGTCGCTCAGAAGCGCATGCAGCGCTGGCTCGGGACTTTTTCGGACGGCGGCGCGCGGCGCTGCGGTCTCAAGCTCGTCCATCAAGCGGGCCAGCGCATCAGCATCGCTGCAGTCGCGGTGGACGCGCTCGCGGATCTCGAGCCGCTGCCGACGCGGGTGCGCATTGGCCAATGGCTCGAATTGCGGGCCACCCTGCGCGTCCCAGCGAGCGAAGCCAAGCTCGTGGTCATGGGTCCGCACGGCGCGCCGCACCCGGTGCCGACGTCGTTCGCCGACGGCAAGGTGCGTGCGCGCTTCAACGCCGATCAGCCGGGCGCCTGGCTCGTGCAATTGCTCGGCAACGTGGATGGCGGGCCGCGCCCGCTGCTGGAGGCCCTGCTCTTCGCCGGGACGGAGCCTCCGCGCGAGCTCGGCGTGAGCAAGGCGCCGGGCGAGGATCAGGCACAAAACACGAGGGATCCTCGGGCCGCGCTGTTCGAGATGGTGAACGCTGCGCGCGCCGCCGAGCGTCTCCCGGTGCTCGCGCTGGATGAGCGCCTGACCGGGCTCGCACAGAGCCACGCCGATGCGATGCGACGCGCTCGCAAGACCGCGCACGACGCGGGCGACGGCGACCTGAACTTTCGCCTCGAGCAGCTCGGCCTGGAGCTCGAAGCAGGCGAGAACGTAGCGCACGCCGCCAGCGCCGCGCTCGCCCAGCGCGCGCTGTGGTCGAGCCCATCCCATCGCGAGAATCTGCTCTTCCCGCAATTCAATCTGCTGGGCGTCGGCGTGGCCCCGGACCTCGACGGCACGCTCTGGATTTGTCAGGTTTTTGGTCGCTCGCGTTAGTCGCGCTTGATAGACAAAAGCATGCACAATCGGCTACCCGGCCGATTAAGCAAGCAATCGAGACTATTCAAGGCGGCCCCTCGCGGGGTACCGTCCGAGCGGTGTTTCTTCGGATCAAGCGACGGTTAGGCCGAATTTCGCAGTCTTCATCCGGGCATGCTCGCCCCTCTCGCTTCGTGCTGGCCGCCGCCGCCGTCGCGGGCAGCTTCCTCCTCGCGGGCACCGCGCACGCGCAATCAGGCACCTTTTATCTCGATCGCGCGCAGATCTCTGGCGCACCAGACGACGGCTTCATGGTCTGGCGCCCGAGCTTGGCCGAGAAGACTCGCTTCTACGGCAACGCCATCCTCGGCTACTCGCACAACCCGTTGCGAAGCGACACGGTGGCCTCCGACCCCGGCATTCAGTCGCGCATCGACAACCCGGTCGAAGGCCAGTTCATCACGTATCTCTCGGCGGGTACCGAGATCGCGAACCGGTTGTCCATCAACCTGATGCTGCCGATTTTGGCGTATCAAATCACCGGCAACGACCCGAGCGGCGAACAAATCGGCACGGGTGGCATCAGCGACACGCACGTCGCTCTCCACGATCTTCGCCTCGATGCGCGCGTCCGTAGCTGGGAAACCGACAACCATTTGTTGAAGCTTGGCGGCGGCGCCGCAGCCTGGCTGCCAACCGGCAACACCGACGCGTTCGCAGGCGACGGGCAAGCCACCGGCTACTTGTACGGCGCGGCTGAGTTCAACTTCGGCAAGTTCTTCTTGGCCGGCAATTTGGGCCCGCAGTTCCGCCCCGAGCGCAGCATTGGTGGTCAGAAAGGCGCGCTCTTCCTGGCCTCGGAAATCCGGTACTCGGGCGGCCTGTACTTGCCGCTGCGCGACGGCAAAGTGCGCCTCGGTGGCGAGCTGTGGGGCACCACGGGCCTCACCGAATCATCGGGTCATGGCACGTTCATGACCCTGCGCAACACCGACTTCGAGTGGCTCGCGCAAGTGCGCTACGTGCTCGACGAGCGCTCGCGCTGGTACGCCGAAGGCGGCTTCGGCACGCGCCTGGCAGCCGGTTACGGCGCGCCCGACTTCCGCATGTTGGTCGGCATCGGCCACTACATCACGCTGCTCGACTTCGAGGGCAAGTCGCCGCCGCGCAAGCTGCACCCGCACACGCCCACGGTCGACGACTACGATCGCGATAGTGACGGCGACGGCTACCCGGACTCGATCGACAAGTGTCCGCAAGAGAAGGAAGACGGCAAGCCGCCGGAGCCGACCGACGGTTGCCCCGCCGCCTCCGATCGCGATGGCGACGGCATTCCCGACGCGCAGGATCAGTGCCCGGACAAGGCCGAAGACAAAGACGGCATCCAAGACGACGACGGTTGCCCCGAGGTCGACGTCGACAACGACGGCGTGCCCGACACCGAAGACAAGTGCCCGACTCAACCTGGTCCGCGCTCGAGCGTGGCCGAGAAGAACGGCTGCCCGAGCCTCACGCGCGTGGGCAGCGACGGCGAGGTCGAGCTCTTGCAGCCCATCGAGTTCGAGACCGGTCGCGCCGTGATCAAACCCGGCAGCTACCCGATCTTGGACGAGGTCGTCACGCTGATGAAGTCGCGTGGCTCGATCAAGATGGGCGTCTACGGTCACACCGACAGCCGCGGCATCGCCGCCATGAACATGAAGCTGAGCGGTGATCGCGCAGCCGCCGTCATGGCCTACCTCGTGAGCCACGGCGTCGCGAAGAGCCGCCTCGAGTCCGAAGGCTTCGGCCAAACCAAGCCCATCGCCGACAACAACACCGACGCCGGCCGCGCCAAGAACCGCCGCGTCGAGTTCAAGATCCTGAGCGGCATGGAGTGAGAGAACCGCCCGTGGGGTCGGCAAATCGGCCCCTTGACCGGTGATTGGGGTTGGGCAAGCGGGCGCGCGCCGGGTCAGCCCGGCGCGTAGCCCAAACTGCGGAATTTCCCCGAGTTTCGCCTCAGCTCCGTCGAGAAAGCCCGAGCCCAGCGCCGCTAAGCCGCCGAAAGTCTTCCATTAATTGCGCTTTTTCGAGCAGCCGAGAGTTGCGAGCGCAAAAACCACGTGATAGGACGCCGCTCCCATGCGCGAAAACATCCGCCTCGTTTCTTCGGCCGGTACTGGCTACGCCTACTACACGCAGAAGAACAAGCGCACGCAGACCAACAAGCTCGAGCTGAAGAAGTTCGACCCCGTAGTGCGCCAGCACGTCATCTTCAAAGAAGCGAAGATGCCTCCTCACTCCAAGTGAGTGACGGCCTCCTTCTACGTATCCGTTCGTTCGCCGGTGATGGACTTGACCTGAAGTCCCGCCCGGTGGCACAAGCACCGTCCTTTTACGAGAGACCGTCATGAAGCGCACATTCCAGCCCCACAACACCAGCCGCCTGCGTACGCACGGCTTCCGCAAGCGCATCAGCACCAAGGGCGGCCGCAAGGTCCTCGCCAATCGTCGCCGCAAGGGTCGTTGGCGGCTCGCGGTCACCGCTTACGAGAAGTGAGTGAGTCTGGGGGAAGCGGGTTGCGCGGGCGCGAGCCCGTTGGCCGCTTCCCAACGAGCTCGCGTGTCCGGAAGCGCGCCGAATTTCTGAGCATTCAGAACGGCGGGCAACGAGTCTCCACGCCGCGCTTCGTTCTGATTCTGACGGCCAACGCGGCACCCATCCCGGGCCCGCCGCGTTTGGGGATTACGGCTTCGCGTCGCGTCGGCAATGCCGTCGTCCGAAGCCGCGCCAAGCGCTTGTGCCGGGAAGCCTTTCGCGCCACGCGCGAGCTCTGGCCTCCGGGCATCGATCTGGTCGTGATCGTCAAACGCGCCACCGACGACAGCAAGCTCCAGAGCGTCGTGAATGAGTGGCTTGCTGCGCGCGGCCAGATCGAAAAGCGGCTCCGCGCGCTACTCGGAAGCGCCGGCCCACGCGCAACGCCGAGCGCCATCAGCCCTCGCGGCTAGCCAAGGCAGGCCCTCGGCCGCATGCTGTTCGACAAGCGATGGTCGCGCGATCGTTGATTTTCCTGATCCGGGTCTACCAAGCGACGCTGTCGAAGCTGCTTGGCCCGGTATGCCGCTTCCATCCTTCCTGTTCGCGCTACGCCGCCGAGTGCCTACACCTGCACGGCGCCGCACGAGGCAGTTGGCTCGCCATACGCCGGCTGTCGAAGTGCCATCCGTTTCATCCGGGTGGTTACGATCCCCCTCCCTTACCCAAGCATTCCTCGCCGCCCACCTAGGCCCAACGCCGCACAAAGGCTGCCGTGCCCGTGCCCGTGCTCGAACGGACCACGCAGGCCACCCAACGCCCCGCACTGGCGCACGCGAGCCCTCGCGAGGCGACCCACAAACCCAAAGAGCGACTGGGAGCGGGAGGGAGAGAAGAGCGAGGGAGAGAAGAAGATCGGGGCACGGGCACGGGCACGGGGAGAGAGTGTGTGGGGCGAGGGTAAGATCGATCACGTTTGCCGATGTACTTCCGTGTGTTGCGGTGCGCGGCGTGTGCTGAGTTCGATGATACGTTCTGCGCGTGCGGAGCTGGCCGTTACTCACTGCGTTGTGGTTCGTTGCGTGCGGCGCGCGCACGGGGCTGGAAGGTGCTGAGGCTTGCGGCGAAGCCGGGCAGACGCGCAGCTGCGCGACGCTGTGCGGCGCTGGCACTCAGACTTGCGACGGCAGCTTTTGGCAAGCATGCGTGAACCCGACCGTCACGCGCTCTTGCACGAACGATTGCGGCGCGGGCGTCGAAACTTGCACGAGCGAAGGCTGGCAAAGCTGCGTCGTTCCCGTGGTGCAGCGTGAGTGCTCGAGCGCGTGCGGCACCGGTCACGAGACCTGCAGCGGGGGCAAATGGAACGTGTGCGATGCGCCGTTGCCCAAGCCACCGGTGCTCCACGCCGTCATTCGGGACTTTCACCGCACGCAATCGGACTTCGAGCTGCCGGTGCAGGGCGACCAGACGGACCGCGGCATGGTCCAAACGCAGCTCGGCGCGGACGGCACGCCGGTTTATGCCGGGAACCCCACGACCAAGACGACCCCCTCCGGGAAAGCCGGTTTCGACGTTTGGTACCACGATACGCCGGGCGTGAACGTGAGCGTGAGCCGCGATCTGCAGCTCAGCGAGGTGAGCGGCAGCCCGGGCCTGTACGCTTACACGGGGAAACCGTTCTTCCCGATCGACAACCAGCTATTTGGCAACGAGGGGCTGCCCCACAACTACCACTTCACGCTCGCGACTCACACCTCGTTCGTCTACCGCGGCGCCGAGATCTTCTCCTTCTCCGGCGATGACGACGTTTGGGTGTTCATTGCCAACAAGCTTGCGATCGATTTGGGAGGACTGCACCAAATCCAAACCAAGCAAGTGAACTTGGACGAGATCGCGCCGACCTTCGGCCTATTCGTTGGCCAAGAGTATCCGATCGATCTGTTCTTCGCCGAGCGACACACCGTCGACTCCGACTTCATCGTGAAGACGACGATCGCCGACGTCGGCTCTTGCCAGTAAGCGTTCTGC
The DNA here is from genome assembly GCA_040348785.1 of Myxococcales bacterium. GTDB lineage: Bacteria > Myxococcota_A > Polyangia > Polyangiales > Polyangiaceae > PMG-095. Next base: position 246,562 of record JBEQTH010000002.1, read on the forward strand.
GGCATGGCCGACGACAAGAGCCGAGCGGATCGCACGCGCGCTGTCCTGGGCGGGATCGGGCGCGCATTCAGTGACGCGTTCTGTGCATCATCAACCGAGGAACCACCATGGTCGACAGCATTTTCTCAGACATCGCTCCCATTGCATTCGAAGGCGCGAGCAGCCGAAATCCGCTCGCCTTCAAGTACTATGACAAGAACCGCATGGTGCTCGGCAAGACCATGGAGGCGCAGCTACGCTGTGCGGTTTGTTACTGGCACAGCTTTGCCTGGCCCGGCAGCGACGTATTCGGAGCCGGCACGTTCGATCGCCCCTGGTTCAAGGTTAGCGATCCGCTCGAGGCCGCCGAGCTGAAGCTCGCCGCGGCCTTCGAATTTTTCCAGAAGCTCGGCGTGCCTTACTACACCTTCCACGATCGCGACATGGCGCCCGAGGGCGCGACGCTGCGCGAGAGTCACGCCAATTTGGATCGCCTCGTTGCGAGCGCAGAGCGGGCCATGGCGCGCACGGGGGTGAAGCTCCTGTGGGGCACCGCAAACCTATTTAGTCACCCGCGCTACATGAGCGGCGCGGCCACGAACCCGAACCCGGAGGTGTTCGCGTACGCGGCCGCTCAAGTGAAGAAGGCGTTGGAAGTCACGCATGCGCTGGGCGGCGAGAACTACGTCCTGTGGGGCGGGCGCGAAGGTTACGAAACGCTGCTCAACACGGACATGAAGCGCGAGTCCGATCAGCTCGCGCGCTTCCTGTCGCTGGTGGCCGAGCACAAGCAGAAGATCGGGTTTAGCGGCACGCTGTTGCTCGAACCAAAGCCCAAAGAGCCGACCAAGCACCAGTACGACTTCGACTGCGCCACCGTGTACGCGTTCTTGCAGCGCTACGGGCTACAGAAACAATACAAGGTCAACATCGAGGCCAACCACGCCATCTTGTCCGGCCACACCTTCCAACACGAGGTTGCGTACGCCCTGGGCAACGACATCTTCGGCAGCGTGGACATGAACCGCGGCGACCCGCTGCTCGGCTGGGACACCGATCAATTCCCGAACGACGTCGCCGAGATCGGGCTCGTGCTGTACACCCTGCTCAAAGGCGGCGGGCTCAAGTCGGGAGGCATGAATTTCGACGCCAAGCTGCGCCGCCAAAGCCTCGACCCGGAGGATCTGTTCCACGCGCACATCGGCGGCATGGATACGCTCGCTCGAGGTTTGCTCGTCGCCGAGCGCGCCATTCAAGACGGCCGGCTCGAGGGGCTGCTCGAACAGCGCTACAGCGGTTGGAGCTCGGGCCTCGGTGAGCGCATCTTGTCCGGTGCTAGCCTGGCGGACCTGTCCGATCACACGCTCACCTCCGCCCTCGACCCCAAGCCGCGCTCGGGTCGACAAGAGATGCTGGAGAACCTGTTCAACGAGTACTTGTGATTTCGTTCGGTGCCCCGCGCGGTGAGCACGGGGTACCGTCGGCCTGAGGTGTGCTTCGTTGGCGGGTGGTCCTCATGACGCGCTCTCAACGTCGAGAGTTGATGCCTAGCTGCAAGCCGTTGCATGCCGAAAATAGCGTTCGGGCCTTAACGGTATTTTTGAGACTAAAGTGGTGTCATTGCAAATGGTGGCACCTTCGAGCCAGAATGCGCTGCGCGTCCGCTAGCCGCCTCCCGCGGGGCACGCTTGGCCCTCGCCGCAAGATTGCCGGTTGCGCCACCCGCCTCGGCCTAACACCGTGACCGCTTCGGACGCAGCCTTTTCGGGCTGAGGGCCGGCGGCCCCACCTTCGCTGAACCTGGGTTCGTCGGGCGCGGCCCTGCGTAGACAAAAGCCCCAGCTGCCAACAAAAAACGGGTTTGGACTCATTTGTGAGGCCCTGTAGGCGGCTTCTAGATTTCAGCCGCCCCGGGCCATGCTAGACGGCACCACAGCCGTTCCCGTGGCCGCTTGGCCCCCCCGAAAAGCAGAGTCGAAAGCGATATGGACAGAAGCAGTATTAGCCGCCTGTTATTGATGGCGGCCCTGGCGTTCCTCCTCTTCCAGTTCGGGCCCAAATTGTTCGGCGGTGGCAAGCCCACCGTTCAGCCCCTGCGCCAAGAGAGCCGTCAGATCCTCAGCGCCAACCCGCGCGCGCCCGAGCAGTTCTGTGACGTCTGGACGCCGGAGTTCCGCGCTCAATTGAGCAGCCGCGGCGCAGGCCTACGCCACTTCGAGCTACAAACCGCGAAATATCAGATCAAGGGCAAGCCGATCGACTTGTCCACGACGCCGGATCTCGATTTCAATCGTCAGCTGCGGTTCGACTTCCACAACAGCGCGGGCCTGCCGGCTGGCAAAGAGTGGAACGTCGACGGCAACCTGGTCGATTGGACCGTGCAGCCGAGCACCAATGGCAAGAGCTGCACCTTCACCTATCGCGACGACAAGGTGGAGCTGAAGAAAGTGGTCGCGACCACGGGCCGTCCGTACGAGCTCGCGGTCGAAGGCACGATCACGAACCTCGCAGCGCGCCCGTTGTACCACTCCTTGACGGTGCATTCGGACACCTGGCGCACGGCCAAAGAGGTGAAGGGCAGCATGTTCCGGCAGAGCCCGCTCGTGACGCGGGTCGAGTGCGTGTTGCACGACGGCAAGCCGCATCGGCTCGGCGAGGGTGACTTCGAAGCCGGTAAGTTCTCGGATGCCGAGCACTTCATGACCAGCGCAGTCAATCCGGGGGACTGGTACGAGACCCCGGGAAACCCGGCATTCGTCGCGGTTTCCAGCGCCTATTTCGCGCACGCGGTGGCGCCCGTCAAATCACCGGTGCAGCCCGTGTGTCAGCTCTTGATCGAAGAGCACAAGGTCGGCGACGCCGAGAACGACGGCGCGCTGTACCGCACGCGCCTCGCTTACCCGGGCGTGGACCTCGCGCCGGGCGCTAGCTCCACGTACTCGGTGCTGAGCTACATCGGACCGAAAGAGCGCAGCGTGCTGGCGACCGCGGGTGGCGGCAACCACCGCTTCAGCGAGCTCATCGATCTTGGCTTCTTCTCGATCATCGCCAAGGTGCTGGTCGGCTTCTTGCTGAAGGTGCACAGCGTGATCCCGAATTGGGGCGTCGCGATCATCATTTTGACGATCACCGCGCGCACGCTGCTCTTCCCGCTCACCGTGCCCGGCATCAAGGGCATGATCAAAATGCGTGAGCTGAAGCCCGAGATCGACGCCATGAACGAGAAGTTCAAGGACGACGCTCAGGCCAAGGGCCTTGCGCAAATGGAGCTGTGGCGCAAGCACAACGTGAACCCGCTCAAGGGCTGCGTGCCGCAGATGGCCTCCATGCCCGTCTGGTTCGCCCTGTACACGACGCTGCAGACCGCCGTCGAGCTGTATCACATCCCGTTTTTGTGGCTGCCCGACCTGTCGGCGGCCGACCCGCTCTTCATTCTGCCCTTCATCATCGGTGGCACCTCGTTCCTCCAGCAGCGGTTCATGCCGCAGCAGGGTGACGCCGCTCAGCAGAAGATGATGCAGTACCTGATGCCCGGCATGTTTACCGTTTTCATGCTGTTTCTGCCGGCCGGCCTCGGGGTATATATGTTCACGAACGGCGTGCTCGGTATCCTCCAACAACAAGCAGTGGAATGGCACGTGCGCCGCTCGATGAAATCTGGTGGTGGCTCCGGTGGAAGCGGAGACATCAAAGTGAAGGTGATTGGGGAGTCTGCCTCCAAAGGGAAGGGCAAGAGCGGCTCGTCGTCGGCAAAGCTCGCCGGTGACAGCCCACTCCTCGGCAAAGGAAAGGCAGAGTCATGACTGACGAGAACGATCTCGACGACGCGGCGTGGGAAAGCGACGATGAGGAAACCGAAGGCGAATCGGAAAACGGCGAGGTTTCCGTCGCCGCCGCCGGCACCGAACCGCTCCCCGAGGGCGACCGCCCGCGCAAGCGCAAGAAGCAAGACGACTACGTGTCGACCGATGAGCGCGCCAACGTCGCGCTCAAGTTCGTGACCGACGTGATCCGTGAGATGGAGATGGAATGTACCGTCCACCTGCGCCGTCCCCAGGAGGGCAACGCGGAAGACGAGATCAACATCGAGATCGCGGGCCGCGACGCAGGGCGCATCATCGGCAAGAAGGGCCAAGTGCTGCAGGCCCTGCAGTTCCTGACTCACCGCATCATCAATCGCCCCGGCCTCGATCGTCGTCACATTCTGGTCGACGCCGAGGGTTACCGCAGCCGCCGCGACAATTCGCTCGCCACCATGGCCCAGCGCCTCGGCCGGCAGGCCGTCGAAGAAGGCAAAATCATCACCTTCGAGCCGATGAACCCGCGCGACCGGCGCGTGGTGCACTTGGCCCTCGCCAAGTTCGAAGGCGTGATCACCCGCAGCGACGGCGAGGGCGATGACCGTCGGGTGCAAATCATCCCCGTGCGGCGCACGGCTGGCGCGGCCGGCGGCGCTGCTGCGCCGAACTGAAGCCCCCTCGCACCCGACACCGACACCCGGGTCGCGTACTGAAACACGCGCCCCGGGGCCCGATCTTGCAAGATGGCGAGAGGGGATTACATACTCTGCGCGCGCCGAACGTCGGACTGAGACGCGGGGCGTGCAGGGGTTCCCCCCTCTCCTTGCCCGCCCATCGCATAGAAAGGCACTTTCATGGCTTCGCTTCGTAAATCGGTGATCCTCAGTTTCGTCGGCGCCGTGAGCCTGCTGGCAGCCGGCTGCGGTGGCCCCAAGGCCGTGCGCGGTGAAGAGGTCGCCGGGTTGGATGATCAGGCCATGAGCACGGGGCTCGATCGCCGCGATTTACAGAAGATGCTGCATGACAACATGCAAGCGCTGCAGTCAGCGCCGGTCGTCGCGCGCTGGCAGCAGGAGAAGGGCCCTACCGTCTCGGTCTTGCCGCTGCGCAACGAAACCACCGAGCACATCGACAGCCAGCTCGACTCGCTGATCAGTGACATCGAGACCACGCTCGTGAACGCGGGCCACGTGCAAGTCATCAGCCTCGAGTCGCAACCCGCGCTGATGGAGCAGGTCCGGAAGCAATATCAAGACGGCTTCGACCAGAGCAAAGTCGCCGGGTGGGGCAAGCAGATCGGCGTCAAATACGTGGTCACGGGCAAGGTGTTCTCGTCCGACGAGCGCCAAAGCGGCGAGCGCCGCGTGCAATATTTCATGTTCATTCAAGTATTGGACGTCGAGACCAGCGCGATCCTGTTCCAGTACAAGACCTCGGTCACCAAAGCCCTCATCTGAGCCCATGCGCTTCGCTCGTGCCGCAAGCTTGCTGGCCGTAATGGTGCTGACTGGCTGCGCAGGCCACGACGCCAAAACGCTCGCCGCGCGCAACGCGCTCGATGCTGGGGACCCTCGGGGTGCGCTCAAAGCACTGAACGAGCAGCTGGAGGTCAGCAGCGAGAAAGACCTGCCCGCGAAAACGGGTGGCGACAACGCGCTGCTACTCCTCGATCGCGCGATGGTGCTGCAGGAGCTGGACAAGTATCCGCTCTCCAGCCGCGATCTCGAGGTCTCGGACAAGCAGATCGAGATCTTGGATCTCTCCGGTCAGGCCGGGTCTGACATCGGTCGTTATCTCTACTCGGACGACGTGGGCCACTACAAAGCCCCCGTGTACGAGAAGCTGATGATCAACACGATGAACATGATGAACTACCTCGCACGCTCGGACTTGAACGGCGCGCGCATCGAGGCACGGCGCCTAGCCGTAATGCAGAAGTACTCGCGAGACACGAGCGACGCCGCTGAAGGCTTGCTCGGCCCCGGCAGCTACCTGGCCGGCTTCGTGTTCGAAAAGAGCGGTAAGCCCGACGAGGCAATGCGCTACTACGACGACGCGCTCGCCTATGGCTCGTACGACACGCTCGCCGATCCAATCCGTCGCTTGTCGCAGCAGAGCAGCTATTCCAGCCCGCGCATCAAGGAGCTGCTCGCGAAAAACCCGCCCAGCGGCGGCGCATCTGCGAGCAGCGACGGGGACGCCGAGCTACTCGTGATCGTGAACTACGGCCGCGTGCCCGCCAAATACTCGAAGCGTATCCCCATTGGCCTCGCGCTCACGTACGCCTCGGGCTTCATCGCCGATGCGAGCCAGGCCAACCGCCTCGCGGCACAGGGGCTCGTGACCTGGGTCAACTACCCGGAGCTCGGCAGGCCGCGCGGCACGTACGGGCGCCCGAGCTTCACGATCGACAACCAGCCAGCGGCGCTCGAGGGCATCGTGGCCGTGGATCGCGAGGCTCAGCGCGCCTGGGACAAAGGCAAGGGCGCGATTGTCGCCTCCGCCATTACGCGCGCGGTCACTCGCTTCTTGGCGGGTGAGACCACGGACAAAGTCGCCGGCGGTGGCTTGCTGGGCGCCGTGCTGAGCCTTGGCACGCAAGCCACGCTCAGCGCCGCAGACACACCGGACACGCGCAATTGGTCCACGCTGCCCGCGCGCATCGCCTTTGGCCGGGTCCGCGTGCCCGCTGGCGCTCACGCCATCACGCTCAGCGCCGCCGGCGGTCGCAAGCAGCAGACCCTGACGCTCGAGCCGGGGGGCTGGGGCGTCGTGGTGCTCACCGCGCTCAACTGACCGAGGCCACTTTTCCAGCTCGGCTGCGCTACGGACTGCGTAGCAATCGCTGATCTGTCGCCTTCGGACGACAGGCGTTGCAGACAGCCGACGACACCGCGGGTGCCCCGCGGAGCTCGACGCAGGTTTTTGCGGTGAATCGAAGCGCGAGTGAGAGCGACGATGTTGGCGCGTCTCTTGCTGAAGTGCTGGG
>JBEQTH010000007.1:0-63196 GCA_040348785.1 Myxococcales bacterium
TGTTCTTTCGATCGCTCGCGGACACTCATGGCCCCCATGCCGTGGGCATCATTTTCTCGGGCGGCGACGGTGACGGTGCCTTGGGCATCAAGCGCATCAAAGAACGCGGCGGCCTGACGATTGCTCAAGACCCGAACGAGGCAGAGCACGACGGCATGCCGCGATCGGCCATCGCCACGAGCATGGTCGATTGGGTGCTCCGTGCCGAGCTGATGCCGGCGCGCTTGTTGGACTACCAAAAGCGCGAACAGCGCCTGCGCCTTCTCCCGGAGTCGGGGCCCAACCCTGCCGTGCTCCCGAGCCCCTCCCACTCGACCGAGGAAGCCGCGTTGCGGGACGTGCTGGGGTTCCTGCGCGCGCGCACCGGCCGAGATTTCAGCTACTACAAGCGAGCGACGATCGTGCGCCGCGTCGCGCGCCGCATGCACGTCAACGAGGTCGACGACGTGCCCGGATACTTGGCATTCTTGCGCGAGCGCCCCGGTGAAGCGGGCGCCTTGCTGCAGGATTTACTGATTTCGGTCACGAACTTCTTTCGTGATCGGGAGTCTTTCGGGGCGCTCGAAGCGCAGGTGCCGGAATTGTTCCGCAACAAGACCGCCGCTGACACGATTCGAGTTTGGGTTCCCGCCTGCGCCACGGGCGAAGAAGCCTATTCGATCGCGATGTTGCTCCGCGAGCACGCCCAAACGCTCGATGCACCTCCGGCAATTCAGGTCTTTGCGTCGGACCTCGACGAAACTGTGCTGGCCGAGGCGCGCAACGGCTCGTATCCACATACGATCAGCACCGATGTGTCGGCCGAACGCTTGCAGCGTTTTTTCGTGAAGGAAGGGCGCGGCTATCGCGTCCGCCGAGAGTTGCGCGAGACTTTGCTGTTCACGGTCCATGACCTGCTCAAAGATTCGCCGTTTTCGCGGCTCGATCTCGTGTCATGCCGCAACTTGTTGATCTACTTGAACCGCACGGCCCAGGCTCGCGCGTTCGACGTGTTTCACTTCGCATTGCGCCCCGAAGGCCGTTTGTTCCTAGGCACATCCGAATCCGCTGACGATTGCGCGCACTTGTTCCTTCCGCTGGACAAGAAGCATCGCTTGTACGTGGCGCGTGCGACAACGCGTGGCAGCTTTCCGCTTCCGTCGGGGCCGAGCTCGTTGGCGCGCGCGCTGGCACCGAGCGAGCCTGCGCATTCGGAAGCTGGCTCGAGTCACGCACCGCCGCGGGTCGGCAGCGTGCACGGCGCCCTGCCGCCCACCGCGGACCCGTCCGCGTCCTGGGCGGAGATCCACCTCAAGCTCCTGGAGCGCTCGGGCCCACCGTCCCTGCTCGTGAACGATGAACACGAGATCGTTCACTTGTCCGAGAACGCGGCAGAGTTCCTGCATTTTGCCCCAGGCGAGCTGAGCGCGAATCTATTTCGGTTGGTGGACCCCACGCTGCGGATCGAGCTGCGCGCGGCCGTGTTTCGAGCGCGTCAAACGCGCGAGCCGAGCGTCGTGCTCAACGTCCCGACGCTGCACGGCGCGCAAGGGCGCTCCGTAGACATTCGCGTGTCGCCCGCCACAGACCTCGCGCCCGGCTTCCTGCTCATCACTTTCGACTCGCGGCCTTCCCCGAGCCACGGCGCGGAAGTGACGCCCGCGCACCGAGAGCCCGCAACGCGGCAGCTGGAGCAAGAGCTCGAACAGACCAAGCAGCAATTTCGCGTCATCGTGGAGCAGCACGAGGCTGCGACGGAAGAAATGAAGGCCAGCAACGAAGAGCTGCAGGCCATGAACGAAGAGCTGCGTTCGGCGACCGAAGAGCTCGAAACGAGCCGCGAGGAGCTGCAGTCGATCAACGAAGAGCTGACGACGGTCAATCAGGAGCTGAAGAACAAGGTCGACGAGCTCGGCAGCACGAATAGCGATTTACACAACTTGATGGGCGCCACGGCCATCGCGACCATATTTTTGGATCGCGACCTGCGCATCATGCGCTTCACGCCGCCTGCGATCGACCTGTTCGGTCTCATTCCGACGGACGTTGGGCGGCCGCTCGCGAACTTGCGGCACAGCCTGAGCTATCCCGATCTGCTGTCGGATGCTGCGCGCGTATTGCAACAGCTCACGCTCATCGAGCGTGAGGTGGCTGAAGCTGCCGGCCGCTTCTTTCTGGCGCGGCTCCTGCCTTATCGCACGACTGACGATCGGATTGGCGGCGTGGTGCTCACCTTCCTCGACGTGACCGAACGACATCTGGCACAACTGGCGGTCCGGCAAGCGCACTTGGAGCTGGAGGACCGCGTGCGCGAGCGCACGGCACAGCTGGACGAAGCCAACGTTTCTTTGCGGCTCGAGGTGAACAAACAACAACAGGCGGAAGCGGCACGGCAAGAGCTGCAGCGCCGTCTGATCAATGCGCAAGAAGAAGAGCGGCGGCGCGTGTCACGCGAGCTACACGACGAGGTGGGCCAGCAAATCGTGGCCATGATGTTGACCTTGAAGTCGCGCGAGCTCGAAGGGCTGGCGCCGGAGGTCAACGCCAAGCTAAATACCTTGCGAGAGTCGACGGAGCTGATCGAGACGCAGATCCACCAGCTGGCGTCGCAGCTCCGCCCGGTCGCTCTGGATGTCCTCGGGCTATCGCAGGCACTTGCCACGTACTTGGACGCTTGGGGTGAGCGCAGCCGAGTCGCGGTCGACTTTTTCAGCAGCGGCATCGACGAGCCGCGTTTGCCGAGCGTGATCGAGATCACGTTGTACCGCATCGTGCAAGAGGCAACCAACAACGTCGTGCGCCACGCGGCGGCGCGCAACGTCAGCGTCAGTATCGAGCGCCGCAAAGACCACGTGATCGGCATCATCGAGGATGACGGCAAAGGCTTCGATTTCGACACCGTGCGCGCGCCGACTCTGGGGCGCCTCGGCATTGCAGGGATGCAGGAGCGCGCAGCCATCGTCGATGGGGAGCTCACCATCGATTCCGGAACGAGCGGCACGACGGTGCGCATCAAGCTACCGATCCCCGACGCCTGAGCCCGGCTCAGTCTGCGTCGGGCCAGCCGCGCCGGATCGCGTAACGAATCAGATCCGCGCGGCTCTTGAGCGAAAGCTTCTCCATTGCTCTCGCGCGGTAGCTCTCCAAGGTACGCGGGCTCAGGTTCAACTGCTGAGCGATCTCTTTCACGGTCAGGCCTTGCGCCAAGAGCCGCGCCACCTCCGCTTCGCGCGCGCTCAACACTTCGACCTTGAGGTCGCGCAGCGGGTCCCGCCCGTGGCCGGGCCGTGCCGGTTGCCGGGGCAGCTTGGGGTCCAGGTACGTGCCGCCGGCAGCCACCGTACGCACGGCCTGTACGAGCTCGTCGCAACCGCTGCGCTTCAAGATGTAGCCGTCAGCGCCTGATTCGAGCAATCGGCGCACGATTGCGATCTCGTCGTGTACGGAAATGGCGAGCAAGCGCACGAGCGGCGCTTCCTCACGAATGGCGCGGGCGGCTTCGGCGCCCGTCATGCCAGGCAACGAGAAGTCGAGCAACACGAGGTCTGGACGAACCTCACGCGCGAGTACGACCGCGCCTTCACCGCTATCGGCCTCCGCCACGACATCGAAGTCAGGCTCGGCGGAGAGCAAGGAGCGAAGCCCGGCGCGCAGCACGGGATGGTCGTCCACGAGCAGCAGGCGCAGTGGTTGAGTCGGCGACGGCGCCGCATCGCCCGCCGCCGATTCGGGCGACCCAGCACCCTCCCGCGCCGACTGCATCGCGGTTTGCATCCCCCCATTCATAGCATCCGAATTCTGAAGCGTGACGAGTTTCTGTCAGCGACGAGCTAGCTGGATTTGCGCGCACGCAACGCTGGCGCGGCGGGGGGCAGCTCGAGTTTACTCAGGCGGTAGCGGATCTGATCCCGTGTGAGCCCCAGCAGGCGAGCCGCTCGGGTCCGATTGTTGTCGGCCATCTGCAACGCTTGCCGCAACAATTGCCGCTCTACTTCGGCCAAGTCGATGCCACCCGACGGGAGAGTGATGACCGTGCCCGAGCCGCGCTGCCCGAGCTCGGTCAGGTGCTCGGGCTCGATCGTATCGACCCCTTCGAGCCGCTGGAGACGCCGGACCAGATGAGAGAGCTCGAGCAGGTTGCCCGGCCATACGTGACCCATCAACGCCAAGAGCGCGGCATCACTGAACACCAGAGGCGCTCCGGTGCGCGAAGCAACGTGCTCCAGCAGAGCCGGGAGATCGGTCAGCCGCTCACGCAAGTTCGGCAGCTCGACGGTAGTCAAAAAATCGAAGACCAAGTCCGACCTCAGGCGCCCTTCGCGGCAGGCATGAGCGAGCGGGCGCTGCGACGACGCCATCAAGCGACATTGCACGCCGTGCTCTCGCGATTGCTTGGCTAGCGCAGCTTGGGTCGCGCGCGACGTCTCACCCAGCTCGTTCACGTACACGCTGAGCCCTCCGATCGCTTGCGCGCTGGAAGGCACGCGCAGCGCGCTGAGCTTTCGCTCGAGCAGCGGGAGCTGTTCCTCGCTCTCGAGCTCGAAGAATTCGCCGTCCGGATAGGTGCAGGCGTGCAACAGGCGCGCGCTGCGCCGCTTGCCGGTGCCTACCTCACCCAGGAACAGCACCGGAACGCGCGAGCGACGAGCCAGCTGCTCGATGCTCGCGCGCACCCGTCGGATGCTGGGGTCGTCGCCACACAGGGTTTCCCCGTCCAGCTTGCGAGCTGGCTGGCCGATTGTTCGGGTTCCTTGCAGCAACCCACAGACCTCACGCGCCAGCTCCTCGATCCCGGCCTCTCCGCTCGAATCCGACTGGCACGCGCGCAGCAACTCTTCGCGGTGCAGTTCAAAAAACTCTCGAAGCGACATCGGGACCCTTCCCTGGAAGTCCCGTTGTCCTCTACCGCCGGGGCTCGGTCTGCCCGTAAAAAAACGGACACGGCCGGGCCCGTTCCAGCCTGACGGTTGGACCTGCTCGAAATTGGCCTTTGAGTGAGGCACAAGCGTAGTGCACGTATCCGAGCAGCGTGGAAAGGTGAGAGGCGTTCTGTCATGACTTGCTATTCCACCTCGCCACGGCTTGCGCCCGCTGCGCGGGCTCGCAGCGCCGAGTCGCCGGAGCACCACTTCGTCCAGCACGGGCTGGCGCGAGCTCGGCGTACACATTGTCGCTCGGTAGCGAAATGACGTGCCGGGAAAGCTCGCCCGTCCAACTTCTCGTGAGTCACCGCGATTTCCTGCGAACGGCGCTCAACCGATGGCATGAACGGTGCACTGTTCAACGCAGAAGATGGAATCTCGAGACGACTTGCGAGACAAACTCTCTCTGATCGACCGCCAGCTCCGATCCTCGGACGAGCCGACCGCGGATTTGATCGAAGCGCTGCTCGACTCAGCCCGCTCCCTCAACCTGCCCCTGGATGCGCGACAGGACTCCTTTCTGTTCGCGATCGGTGAAGAGCGAATCGAAGCCGCGAGCTGGGAGCAATGCGGTGCATTGGTTCAGGCGCTCGAGGACGGAAGCATCGTAGACGGACGTGAGCTGGCGGCGCGCGTGGCCGCGCGGATCTCGGAGCTAGTTCCGGAGCACTACCGCGTCACCACGATGCCGCTTTTGAGATAGCTGCTCGAAGTGCGAAACATCGCTGAATTCCTCCCGCCGCGCTTGGTCGCAGCCGACCTGAACGGTGATGCGGAGCTCACACGCCTCCTGCTCGCTTGCGACTCGTATGATCCGCACGGGCTGCTTGGGCCGCATCCTGCTTTTGTCGGTGAAGAGCCGGGCGTGATCGTCCGTGCCTACGACCCGACAGCCGTCGCATGCGCCTTGCTAGACGGTCCCGCGGCGCGGCCCATGTTATCGCTCGGCGATGGGCTGTTTGCGGCCTTCTTGCCCGAGGTGCCACTGTCGGTCGAATACCGTCTGCGCTTCGAGCGCGCGGATGGCTCGATCGAGGAACGAGAAGACCCCTATCGTTTCGCACCGACCCTCTCCGCCTACGATCTTTATCTCGTCTCGGAGGGCACCCATCAGCGCCTGTGGCAGGTGCTCGGCGCCAACGTGGTCGAGGTCGAAGGCGTGCTCGGCACGCGCTTTTCGGTTTGGGCGCCGAATGCGCGGCGGGTGAGCGTGATCGGCGACTTCAACGGCTGGGACGGTCGCCTGCACCCCATGCGCACGATGGGCGCGAGTGGCGTGTGGGAGCTGTTCGTCCCTCGGCTCGCCAGCGGCGCGCTATACAAATTCGAGCTGAAAAGCAGCTCGGGGGAGCTTCGGATCAAGACCGACCCCTTGGCGCGAGAGGTCGAGCTATCTCCCGGAACCGCCGCGCGAGTCTGCGAGTCGCGGTATGCATGGAACGATGGCGCGTGGCTTGCGGGCCGCGAGACTGAGCCCGCTGCGCGTCAGCCGCTCGCCTGCTACGAAGTGCACTTGGGCTCGTGGGCTCGCGTGCCCGAAGAGGGTAATCGAATGCTCAGCTACCGTGAGCTTGCCGTGCGGCTCGTCGAGCACGCCAAGCGCTTCGGCTTCACGCACCTCGAGCTGATGCCGATCGCGGAGCACGCGTATTACCCTTCGTGGGGCTACCTGACGACGGGCTATTTCGCGCCCGCAGCGCGCTACGGATCCGCGGATGATTTCCGCTGGTTCGTGGACTATTGCCATCAACACGAGATCGGGGTGGTGATCGATTGGGTGCCCGCTCACTTTCCAAAAGACGATTTTGCACTTCGCCGCTTCGACGGGTCCGCGCTGTACGAGCACGAGGATCCGCGTCGTGGTGAGCATCCCGATTGGGGAACGCTAATCTTCAACCTCGAGCGGCGCGAGGTGCGCAATTTCCTCACGGCAAATGCACTCTATTGGCTGCAAGAGTTCCATATCGACGGGCTGCGCGTGGATGCGGTGGCGTCCATGCTGTATCTCGATTTCAGCCGCAAGGCGGGCGAGTGGCTGCCGAACGCTCAGGGCGGTCGCGAGAACCTGGAGGCCGTTTCGTTTCTTCGAGAGCTGAACGACCTCGTGCATGGCACGGTCCCGGGAGCCTTCACCGTGGCCGAAGAATCCACCGCTTGGTGGGGGATCACTCGCGCGCCGAGCGCAGGTGGGCTCGGCTTCGACTTCAAGTGGAACATGGGCTGGATGCACGACACGCTCCACTTCTTCGCCCTGGATCCGCTGTACCGAAAGTACGCGCTGGATTCGCTGACCTTCGCGATGGTCTACGAGTTCAGCGAGCAGTTCATCAACGCGCTTTCGCACGACGAAGTGGTTTACGGCAAGCGAGCGCTCGTCGAAAAGATGCCGGGCGACGCCTGGCAACAGCTGGCAAATGTGCGATTGCTGCTGGCCTATCAATACACGCGCCCGGGCAAGCAACTCCTGTTCATGGGCATGGAGCTCAGCCAGCGCCGGGAATGGAACGTGGACGCGAGCTTGGATCTGCACCGTGAGCGTGAGCCCGAAGGCATGGGGATGGAGGCATTCCTAGCGGAGCTCGGTAAGATTTACCGCGCATCTCCGGCGCTCTTTCGTACCGACACTGACCCCACGAGCTTCGAATGGCTCTCGCGCGACGACGAAAACGTGGTTTTGAGCTACGCACGCAACGACGAAGCGGATTGCGTGGTCACCGTGTTGAATTTCACACCGGTGCCGCGCGGAACCTACCGCCTCGGCGTGCCGCGCCCGGGGCGGTATCAGGTGCGTCTAAACAGTGACGACGCGCCATTTGGAGGCAGCGGCTTTGGCAGCGCGCGAACTCTATCGTCCGAACCGATCCCGATGCACGGCCGAGCGCAGTCTTTGGTTCTCGAGCTGCCGCCGCTGGGCGCCTTGATCCTGGCTTACGAGCGGCAGTGATTCGCGGTTGCTCGTGCGGCCGATGGAGCTAAAGGTCCATCGTGCTTCATCCGTCGGTTCAGGCCAGTATCGACAATTGGGTTCGGCTGGCGCCGGCCGTGCGTCGAATTGAAAGCGCGCCACTGTCCAACGACGCCTGGGAAACGAAGGCTTTGGAAGGCGAACAGGTCGTCTACGAAGAGGTGGACCTCGACACGGATCAGCCGGTTCTGCACTCCTTGGCTGATTGGTGTGATCGGCAGACTCGGCTGACCCTTCGGCCGCCCGCAAAAGCGCTGGGCGTAGAACCGAGCGCGCCCGGCGCGCTGCTGAAGCGCGCGTGATGGGTTCGATGCGCCAATTGCGCGTTAGCGTGGCGTGGCGCTTTATCGGCGAGCGACATTTCGACACGCTCGCGTAGCGCGAACTGCGTGTACGCGGCTTGCAATGCCGGGGCCGTGTGGCGCGTCACTAATCCGCCGCTGAGCCCTCGTGGGTATGCGCATTGCAGCGCCAGCTGCACACGCCCGAACATGCCAAGGGCGAGCCGCGCTCTTCGTTCGGCAAATGACCCCAGCGAGGATCCATGAACGTCAGCGATCACTTATTGCAACGGCTCGCCGCGTGGGGCGTCCGCATCGTCTACGGGTATCCGGGGGACGGAATCAACGGCTTGATGGGCGCCTTCAACCGAAACGATCATGGCATTCGTTTCATTCAGGCGCGGCACGAAGAGATGGCCGCATTCATGGCCTGTGCGCACGCGAAGTTCACGGGCGAGGTCGGTGTGTGCCTCGCGACCTCGGGGCCCGGTGCGATTCACCTGTTGAACGGTTTGTACGACGCCAAGCTCGACCACACGCCTGTGCTCGCCATTGTCGGTCAGTCAGCGCGCAGCGCTATCGGGGGCAGCTATCAGCAAGAAGTCGACTTGCCGAGCCTGTTCAAGGATGTGGCTCACGAGTACGTGCACACGTGCATGACCCCCGAGTCCGCAGGGTTACTCTTGGACCGCGCGCTGCGTATCGCCAAGAGTGAGCGCACCGTGACCTGCGTCATTGTGCCCAAGGACGTGCAAGAGCTGGACGCCGTGCTTCGAGCGCCTCACGAACATGACCAGGTGCCAACTTCGCTCGACTACTCCGAGCCTCGGGTTCTGCCCTCCGATGCGCAGCTCGAGCGCGCCGCGGCACTGTTGAACGCCGGCGAAAAGGTAGCCATGCTCGTCGGCAACGGCGCCAAGAACGCGGTCGACGAGGTGATCGCCGTAGCCGAGACTCTGGGGGCAGGCGTGGCCAAAGCGCTTCTGGCACGCGCGGTCATTCCGGATGACTTGCCCTACGTCACGGGTGCGATCGGCCTCTTGGGCACCCGCCCTAGCTACGAGCTGATGGCCGAGTGCGACACGCTGTTGATGGTCGGCTCCAGCTTTCCATACTCGGAATTCTTGCCCAAGCCGGGCAAGGCGCGTGCAGTGCAGATCGATATCGACGGACGCTCGATCGGAATGCGTTACGCCATGGACGTGAACCTCGTGGGCGATGCACGGGAGACGTTGCGAGCGCTTTTGCCCAAGCTGGTTCAGAAGCCAGCGGGTGCCTGGCAAGAACGCATTCGGCGCAGCATCGCAGACTGGGACGTCCTGATGGCAGAGCGCGCGGCGCTCGACGCAGACCCCATCAACCCGCAACGGTTGTTCAGCGAGCTGTCGCCGTTGCTCCCCGATGCCTGCATTTTGACGGCAGACTCCGGATCCGTCGCCAATTGGTTCGCCCGCAACTTGAAGCTCCGACGCGGGATGATGGCGAGCCTCTCCGGTGGCTTGGCCACGATGGGCCCTGCCGTGCCCTACGCCATCGCCGCAAAGTTCGCCCATCCGGGTCGGCCCGTGATTGCATTCGCTGGCGACGGCGCGATGCAAATGAACGGCAACTCCGAGCTCGTAACGATCGCCAAGTATTGGCGTGAGTGGCAAGACCCCCGCTTGATCGTGCTCGTACTCGAAAACCGGGACTTGAACATGGTCACTTGGGAGATGCGCGCGATGTCTGGCGACACGCGCTACGCAGCGTCGCAGGACATCCCCGCGTTCCCCTATGCGCAATACGCTGACCTGCTTGGCCTCCAGGGCATCGCTATCGACGAGCCGGGGCAGATCGAGAGTGCTTGGCGCACTGCGCTTTCTGCCACGCGGCCGGTCGTGATCCAAGCTCGGGTCGATCCGAACGTTGCGCCGTTTCCGCCCCATATCACGCTGAAGCAGGCGCGTTCCTTCGGCATGAGCTTGCTCAAGGGCGACTCGGAAGAGGGCGGCATCATCAAACAGGCTGTCCGCCAACTGTTCCCGAGCGTCGGAGAGAAAACGAGATCTTGATCATCAGTGATGGCAATTCGACGATCGGGACCTCTTGGCAGAGTGGAAGGGCTGCTCGAATAGCAGCCCCTTGCCCAAAATCCTGCGTCTGCGCGCCGTAGCGCGCGTCAGGGCGTTCGTCGCGCTGCCCTTCCGTTAGCTGCGTTCTGTCTCGTAGTTCGGGTCGTCGATCTTGCGGATGCGCGGCAAGTGGCGCCCGCCTTCGAAGGGTGTCTTCAACCAGATGTGCACGATCTCCAGGGCCAGACTCTCTTCGATCATCCGCGCGCCGAGTGCCAAGCCATTGGCGTCGTTGTGCTCGCGCCCGAGGCGAGCGGTCTCCAAGTTCCAGCATAGCGGCGCACGCACGCCTGACACTCTGTTGGCCACGATCGTCTCGCCGTTGCCCGAGCCGCCGAAGACGATGCAACGGTCGCACTCCCCACGACGGACCGCCTCCGCTGCCGGTCGGATATAATCCGGGTAGTCGCACGGCTCACTGCTGAAGCAGCCGAAATCAACCACCGTGTGGCCCAATTCACCGAGCAGGATCTTGACGCGCTCCTTGAGCGCAAAGCCGGCGTGGTCTGATCCGAGCGCGATGCGAAGGGGCGTGGATTCTGACATGGGCGATCACGCTAGCATGGGGTGTCGAAGTCTTTGGTGGAACGGATAGTAGACGCCGCGCGAGATCCGCCGACACCAGCTTCGGTGGCGCGGAGCATCTCGCGAGCCCTAGCGGAACTCTATTTTTACCATGGCATGTTATCTGCTTTCGCCATGGCATGAAGCTCGCGAAATTGGCTCAAAGTGCACTCGGCGGCGTGCTGGTGCTCGCCGGCATTAGTCATCTCACCTTTGCCCGCCGCGCCTTCCAGGCGCAAGTTCCTGACTGGGTGCCATTGAAGAAGGACAACACCGTCGTCGCGTCCGGCGTCGCGGAGATCGCGCTCGGGGCCGGCCTCGTCCTTGCTAATGAGGCAACGCGGCCACTCATGGGCAAAATCGCCGCGGCCTTTTTTGTCGCGGTGTTCCCCGGAAACGTCTCGCAGTATGTGAACCGTCGAAGTGCCTTTGGGCTGGATACCGATGCTAAGCGCTTCGCCCGGCTCTTTTTTCAACCTGCGCTCGTCTACTGGGCGTTAGGGAGCGCCAAGAGCGCCGCTTCTGTGTGAGATTTTGAGCCGCCCGCCGCCGACCATCTTTTTGCTCTCGCCAGCCAACCTCGGTGGAAGGCGCGGAGCGATGTTGTTCAACCCCGCCGCGCGCTTTCAAATGGCTCATGAGCTGCGGTCGCCGCAGGGGGCGGCGGTGGGCGACCTCTTCAGCTTCGTGAGTGGTTTGTACTTTCGTGGCAAGCTCGCCTACGCGCGCGCCTTCGGCCACGCTACGCCTGGCCAGGAGCCTGTGCACGTGATTACCGCTGGCGGCGGACTGTGCAACCCTGACGAACGCGTCACGCTTGCACGCTTGCAGGCTTGGGCCGCGGTTTCGATTCATCACGACAACCCGCACTTCACGGCGCCGCTGGTTCGCCACGCCAGCGCGCTGCGTGAGCGGTTCGAGCCAAATGCGCGCTTCGTTCTTCTCGGCAGCATCGCGAGCGATAAATACGTGAGGCCCCTGAGCGATGCGCTGGGACCAAGTTTGCTTTTTCCCGTCGATTTTGCTGGCCTGGGTGACATGAGTCGGGGCGCGCTGCTGCTGAACTCCGTGCGTGACAAGCGTGAGCTCGCATACGCGCCGTACGCCGCGCGGTAGAGCTTCGGGCTTCATCGCGTGCCAGTCGTGCGCTCAGCGGTGCGAAGTACCTGGCGCATGCCTCCCGAGTCGCCTAACGTCCATCGATGTCGACAGCCAACAGCCCCGCCGAAGCGGCGTCCAGCCTGCAGGAAGCATTGCTAGAGCGCGAACAGCGTTATCGCTTCTTGGCCGAGAACATCCCAGTCCAGATTTGGACCGCGCTGCCCAACGGGCACCTCGACTACGTGACCGAACAGACCGCGAACCGTCTCGGCCTGACCGCGGCGGAGCTACTCCGGGACGGTTGGCAGAACGTGGTGCACCCCGACGATCTGGGGGCGGCCATCGAACGTTGGGTCCACGCGCTGGCGACCGGCGAAGAATACGAGGTCGAGTTTCGGTTGAAGCTCGCGAACGGTGAGTATGCCTGGCATCTGGCGCGTGCCATTGCGCAGCGCTCGGCGGACGGTCAAATCTTACGCTGGCTCGGCACCAATACGAACATCGACGAACAGCGCGAAGAGCGGCGCCGCATCCAAGCGTTGCTCGATGTTGTCGCCGAACAAGCCCAAGAGCAAGCCGCGCTGCTCACGACCTTACGCCAAGACAATGTTGCGGCCAAGGCGCGTATCCTCGAGCTCGAGGCGCAGCTGCGCAAGCAATGAAGCCCGCCGTCACCGATTGGCACGCCGTCGCCCTCGCCAAGCTCACCAGCGTGATGGGGCCGGCGGTGGGTCGGCAGCTTGCGGCCGCCGTGCTGCAGGAGCTAAACATTGCCTCCCTTTCCTCGGCCGCCGAGCTGCGCCTGTTTGCGACCGCTTTGGCGACCCGCGGTGGCTTCGCGTCCGCAGTGGCCGCGCTGCTCACGCTCCACGCGGCCATGTATGAAGGCGAGCAGCGGCGCAGCGCATAGGCATGCATCGCAGACGCAAGGGGTCGCGTTTGGAGGCGCGAGCGCCCGCGTCAGTCAGCGTTTCCGTGTGTTCAATACTCGTCGCAGGGGTTGGTCACGGTGGCTGGCTTGGGGTCGATGCGCTTGATGGTGCATTCCCCTTCACCGCGGAAATGACCGATGGTGCGGGCGAGTGAAATCACGAAATCTCCGATGGTGGCGCCCGGCAAGCCGGAGGTATTGTAGATCTCCGGGTCGATGTTTTCCTGACACAGCTCTTTGAGCGTGATGTCGCCATCGCCATCCCCGTTGTCGTCCGCTGCGGCCTTTTCACCGAAACGAATCAGCGTGGGCTTCGCGTTGTCGCCGGATTGCAGACTGTCGTAGTACAGGTGATCGCCGTGCGTCGTTAGTTGGCTGGTGTCGGTCTGGTTATTGGTGACGACCACGCCCAGGGTCGAGATGCCGTTTTCTTCGGCTGAGTGGCAATCCTTGTAACTGGTTTGCGTTTTGAAGCCCCAGGCGAAGGTCTTGGTGACCTTGCCCTTGGTCGCCGTTCCCGAGACGTACACCGAGAGACCGCCTCGGACCATCATCTCCAGGTCGGCGGGATCCGCGGTGCCGATGATTTGTTGGTCCGCAACCGCCGTTTTGATCTCGTAGCTGACCTGGGTGTACGCCTTGGCGTCCAGGTTCGGGAACGTGACGAGCTCCTTGATGTCGCCCTTGGTGTTATCGACGAAAAACGGCTTACCCTGTTTAGCTGCAACGTTGCCTGCTGCATCAGCCACCGTGATGTTGTGATAGTTGACCAAGAACTTGGAGTACTTCAGCGTCCAACCGTCGACGAACCCGCTCGTGCCGTCGCCGGCGGGGATTTCGTCTTGAATGAACTCCTCACCCCAGGTGGTGAACGCCTCCGTGCCTTTGCCTTGGCTGGTTGGATCGTCGGAACCGCAGCCGACGACGCCCAAGAGGCCAACGCACACACCGAGCCATGCTGACTTCGCGATCATGATCCGTCCCTTTTCATCCCAAGCGATTGTTATTTGCTGTAGCTGAAGTGATAAGCGCTGAGCTCCGTCAACCCCTGAGAGAAGCCGGGGCTGCGCGCTTCGGTTGGGCTGTCGGCGCTGCCGGCGTCGATCTTCGAGAAGTCGACCAGGTTGAACCAAACCGTCGGTTCGATCTCGACGGTGATCGTGCCGTCGCTGGTGACCGTGGTCTCGTCCAGGACGCAGCCGTCGACCGCGCCGTCGTTCACGTTCATCGCGATGTCGTCGTAGTCCGCGATCAATCGGAAGTAGATCGGTTCGGCGGTCGCGTCGTCGTGTTTGAGCGCCGTGCCTTCTGCGACGGCGAGGTGCCCACTCAGCGCGGCATCCGCGGGCGCGGTCGTGGGCAGCACGAAGCGCGCCGAGCGATAAACGCCCGTCACGCCGTCGCCGTCGTTGAGCGCCACGGGTCCCTCGGTGAACAGGTCGAACGCGATGGGCTTGGGCAAGATGCTCTCGCCCAGTGCCGTGCCGGCTTGATAGTGCCCCGGGTGCGCAAACGCAGTGCCGACCAAGAAATTCGAGACCCGCTCGCCGAAGGTACGCTTGCGCCGCGGCACTTTGAAGAGCGCGGTGGGCGGCGGCCCGTCGAAATAGTAGAACGCGCTCACTGCGAGCGAGGCTTTCGTCAGGGTCACGTCCCACTTGAAGCCCGTGGTGAACGTCGACTTGACGATCGAATTGGCGGTCAGGTTGGTGTGCAGCACGACGCGCTTGCCGGTCGTGCTGTCCGCCGAGCTCGAGCTGCACCCCGAGAGGCCGACGAGCGAGGTGGCGACGCCAATGGAGCCGAGGATCAATGTTCTACGCAGTGACATGAAGAAACCTCATCGAGTGAAAGAAAACGCGGCCCGGCCCGGGATGGCGCGTCATAACACGAGTATTAATAATCGTGCTACTCGCGTAGCGCCGCTCCAGTGAGTTATCCGTGACGCATCCGCGTCGAAAGCGTGTCTGAGCTCGCTGACTTTGACTGGCTGAGCAGTTGCTCAGCCAGCCTGAGCGAGGGCCGTGAGGAGCTCACGGGGGGTGCGCGCCGTGGGCAGCGGTGCGGCCTCGCCCAAGAACGGCCATACGATCGGTCGGATCTCGGGCGGAAGGACGGTGTCTAGGTACTCCAGGGCCGTGCCCCGGAACGCGGTGTCCGGATGATGCAGCGCGCGGAATGCCATGCGGAGTGGCTCTCGTTCGAGGTGCAGCGACAGCAACGTGAAGACGTGGTCCAAGCTGCGGTCCGCCCGATCACGCACCAAGCTGCCCACGATTGAAGCATCCCCATCCTCGTTCAGTTCGGCTTCGAGCTCGACGAACGCTTGTCTTTCGGAGCTCAGCTCTCGCTGAACCGCCTCGATCACCTTTTCTCGAGACACGACCAGCCCTGAATTCAGCTCGGTTAGCGCCAAGAGTGCGCGACCACAGGCGTAGCGCACTTCGAAGCGAGCGTCTGCGACCCCGAGCAGCAGACCATCGGCCGCGCGCTGCGTCGCACACGCGCGCAGCGCGTGGGGGATTCGTCGCCGAACGACGAAGTCGGTTTCGTCGTCGAGCAACCAGTCGAGGAGTTGACCCGTAATCGACTCCGCGATCCCCGACAGCGCGCGCAGAGCAGCCTTGTGCCGAAGGTCGTCGCCAAGCAGGCCGATCGCCAGTCCAACCCCCGCTCCGCGCGGGCTGAGCGACGCGAGCGCTCTCTCAGCCTGATTGGCGTCCGTGGAGAGTAGGCTTTGCAGCTCGATCAGCTCGCGATCGCCGCGCCCCGACTGGCTGGTGCTGGGCGCGCGCGCATCGTCCTTCGACTCTCCGGCCGCTCCTGTCGCATCGAGCATCGCGCTGAGGCCGCCGGGTTGCAGCTCTTCGATCCGATCGATCAGTCGGTCGCGCTCCACATCGAGCTTGGCGACGAGCGAGCTCGAGGCCCGTTCGTCGGCACTTGGAATCCGGAGCGCGGCTGCGCCTTCGCTCAGGCCTTCACGAAGCGCTGCGACATACCCGACGTGGAGCTGACGTGTCACGGGCAAAGTCGCGAGCGCCAACACCACGACGACGCCGAGCAGGACCGGTCCCGCTCCGTGCGCGGCCAACGCGATCGCCAAAAGCGCGACACCACTACCGAGCATGGTCCCCAGGCGATCGCAGCCGACGTCGATGAGCGCTTTGGTGGCGCGTTTTCTCGCCTCCGGGATCGGCGTGTAGAGCAGCTCGTAAGCGGAGCGAAACAGGGTGTTGCGCTGCACGGCGTCCGCCGCGCGCAAGCTCGAAGCGCTGGCCAAGCCAGGCACGGCGAGGCCGAAGGCGCCGCCCAACACGATCAGCCCCGGAAGCACCGCGATGTTCACGGCAACGCCGAGCTTCTCCAGCGCGATACGCCCAGCCGAGAGTTGCAGCAAAAACGAGAGCAGGCCGACGCCGAGCCAGAACAAAGAGAAAAAGGACAGCAACGCCGCGCCCTTGCCGAACGCCGCGACGGCCTGAGTGCTGAAAACATAGTCGAGGATCGCCGATGTCGCGGCGCCCAGCGCGACCAAGATCGCGAGGTTGCGCAGGAACGGCATGTCTCGCAATGCTCGGTACGCGGAGACGGGCTCTTCCTCACTGGGCCGCTGCGCCGAGCTTCTTTGCTCTGCGGTTGCGCGCCAGCGGCGTACCGTGATCGAGGTGCCGATCAACGAGAGGCCGTTGAGGGCCGCGAGGATCAAGAGCAAGGTTAGCGGCTGCACCACCGTGGAGGCGCGCCACGAGGCGAGGCCACCAAGCACACCGCCCAACGTTCCACCCGCCGCGATTCGCGAGACCGCACGTTTTGCGGTGTGCGGGTCGAACGCTTCGTTGATCAACGACCAAAAGGTGGAGATCGTGGCTGGGCCGAGCAGCGCGGTGTGCAAGTAGACGCACACGGCCGTGGCCTTCGGCGCGCTGAGGCCGAGCAGCCATTCGCCCGTGAAGAGCGCGGCACTGATTGCCGACAACCAAGGCATGATGGCAGCAGGGGACTTGCGCGCCATCATCCGCGAAAGCCAAAACACCGCGCCGAGCGACAAGAGCGCGCCCACTGCCATCGCCACCGGCAAGCGAGAGGTCTGGAATTCCGAGAGGAAAAGTGCGTCGCGCGTGGCCTTACCCGCGACCTGCTGAGCGATGAGCAAGGCTGACGTGAACGCCGCGACCTCGGCACCAGGAGTTTCGACAGGGCGGAGGAAGCGCAAGACAGTCTCGGTACAGCAAGGAGCGAGCCAGGTCCTGGGGAGCGGGCCTTAGCGTCTTCACGGCTCCTGCGAGCCATGCTTCGTGCCTTCGTGTCTCAGCGCGCCGCAGGCATGGCAATTTGTCGCGATCGCGCCTAGAGCAGATGGCACGCCTCACTATTCGACGTAAGTATTCACCCGCGCTGCCCCTGCTAGAAGCCATGAGCCGTAAAACATCCGATCGGCAACTGCAGGTCGTGATTTCGAAGAGCCGGCGCGCACTATCCATTCCAAGCATCTTTTTGCTGGGCTGCTGTGCTGCCTGCGGATCCACGGATGCGACGGTTCAGTCCGCTTCTTCAGGGGCGGGCGGCATGCCTGGCGCGGTTGGCGGCGCGGTGAACACCGCCGGTGCTGCAAATAACGCGGGCGCAGCCGGGCTGATCTCGTCCGGCCAAGCCGGGGGCTCCGAGAGCGGCGGCGGTGGCGAGCAGGCGGGCGCCGTCGGAAGCGCCGGCAGCAGCGCGGGGACTGCGGGCAGTGTAGGCAACGGTGGTGCGTCGGGTGCGGGTGCGGGGAACGGCGGAGCGAGCGGCGGCGAAGTCAGCAGCGTGGGCGATGGCGACTTCATGGTCGGGCCGACCTATACGAAGAGCCCGGATCTCACCAACAAGGGCGCGCCTGCCGGCAAGTCGTTTCATTTCTCGTT
Source organism: Myxococcales bacterium (assembly GCA_040348785.1). Classification (GTDB taxonomy): domain Bacteria; phylum Myxococcota_A; class Polyangia; order Polyangiales; family Polyangiaceae; genus PMG-095. The sequence goes on from JBEQTH010000007.1 coordinate 17,759, forward strand.
GAGCTCGGCGAACAGCCAAATCTTCAAGGGGACGGATTCCACGCTGGCCGCCGCGAATCAACATTCGTTCACGCGCGGCATCGACGTTTATATCCCTGCCAAATACAAGGACGGGCAAGCCGCGCCGTTCATGGTGATTCAAGATGGCCCAGGGCAGCTGGGCAACATCAAGCTCGCGCTCGACAACCTGACGCAGAGCACCGATCCCGCACGGCGCTTGCCGGCGTTCATCGCCATCGCCGTAGCCAACGGCGGGGGGGATTCGATCGGCAGCGAGCGTGGCCTCGAATACGATACGATGTCGGATCGCTACGCGCGCTTCATCCAGACCGAGGTGTTGCCCGCAGTTCTGGCAGATCCGGGCATCAAAGCCGCCTATCCAGGCTTGGCGTTGACCGGCAATCCCGACGGGCGCGCGACGATCGGCTGTAGCTCGGGTGCTGCGGCTGCGCTCACCATGGGTTGGTTCCACCCGGAGTGGTTCGGGCGCATCGTCACTTACTCGGGAACATTCGTCGCGCAGCAGAACCCAGCCGCTGCCGAGAAGGCGCAGTTCCCGGACGGCGCGTGGGACTACCACTCCGACCTCAAGCTGATCGCCGGAGCCGCAGTGAAGCCGTTGCGCATCTTCATCAATGCCAACGAAAAGGACAATGGCTACAACGCCGCCGAAAGCGGCCGTCACAATTGGCTAATGGCCAATCAACGCACGGCGGCCGCGCTCAAGGCGAAGGGCTATCATTATCGTTACGTCGAAGGGTTGGGCGCAGGTCATTGCCAAGGCTCGGTGCAAGACCTCACGCTCCCCGACACGTTGCTCTGGGTTTGGCGCGGCTACGCGGCTGAATGAGCGATCGCGAGTTGCTCGCGATTCATGCTTAAGGTCAGTTCACGCGTCACCCTTGGTGAGCTGGTGAACCACGACCCTGCGCGCTTCTCCGTAGCTTGACTGACGCGGTTGCGTGATTGCGTTGGTACTCAACTTTCTGACCCGCTTACGGACTCGCTAGTCACTGATCTCAACGCGCTGACCTTGCTGGGAAGTCAGCGCGCTGTTGGGGCGGAGCCGTGCGCACGGCGGACCCGCGCAATCACCGGCGATAGCTGGCAGTCGCGTTGCGTGTCGAAAGACGAAAATGACGAGTATGGTAAGCAAGCAACGATTCATGATCCCGCGTGGCCCAGCGTTCTTGCGCGGCGCGCTAAACCGCCATCGGGGTCTCTGTCTGAGCATTGCGGCAAGCTCGCTGCTCGCCGCCTGCGGTAGCTCGGACGGCGCGACCGGGGGCGGCCCTGCAGGGGCAACTTCGACAGCGGGCGCCGCCACGGCAAACGCCGGCAGTAGCAATGTCGCCGGCGCGGGCAACGTTGCAGGGGCAATCGGCGGAGGCGGCGCAGGGGGCTCGCTCGCTGTCGCTGGTAGCTCGCCAGGTGGAGCGCCGAGCGGCGGATCGGGCGGTTCCAACACCGGATTCGCTGGTGCCAATACGGGAATCGGCGGCGCTTCCGGCGGAGGCAGCGGCGTAGCGGGAGCTTCTGCCGGAGGTCCAGCAGGTTGCCCCACTGGCGCCGCGTTCTGCGACGACTTCGATGCTGCAACCAGCTTGGGCAGCGCGTGGTCGATGGACAACACGCTCAACGCAACGATCAAAGTCGTGAATACCTTCACGACTACTCCCGGCCCAACAGCGGCGCACTCGGGCACGAACGCGGTGCAGATCAGCTTCACCACGGGATCGGGCTACGCGATGATCGTATCGAAGATGGGCTTTCCTGCGTCGCCCTCCACCACGGGCTACTGGGGGCGCGTTTGGCTGTACGTGGAGACTCCGGCGGCTAGTGACTCGGGGCACACCGTGTACATCGAAGGTTCGACGGGCATGAACCTGTCGAACAACGGCGCTCGCCCGCTGAACACCCAGAGCGGGAAAATGAGCATCAACATCGACCCCGTGGGCGCCGGGGAGGCCAGCGCGGCCACGAGCATGGCCATCCCACGTAGCGCGTGGACGTGCTTCGAATGGCAGATCTCCGCCACGGGCGGCAACGGTGATGTCACGCTGTTCGTCGGTGGCGCCATGACCGCCGCCGCCTCGATCAAAGCCAAGGCCATTCAGGCGCTGACCGAGCAGCGCATCGGCTACGAGCGCTACGCCAGCGGCGTCGCAGGCAACCTGTGGATTGACGACTACGCCATTGGCACCGCGCGGCTCGGGTGCACGCCGTGATCCTTTCCGTCCGATCGCCGAGGTGAAGGTTATGTTCCGACGACCATCTTTCGAAAGCTCGTGCTGGCCCGTGGCCTTGGCATCAGTGCTCGCCGTGGGGTGTACCGGCCTTGCTGGTAGTGACACGGGTCCCGGTGCCGGTGCCGCGCCTCCCGGTGTTCCAGGGGGCGGCGCATCCCCCTTGGCTACCGCAGGGGCCAGCGCGTCGACTGCGGGTCAGAACGCAGGCGGCGGCGCGAGCAGCGCCGCGAGCGACCCGGGCCGAGTCACGATTCGGCGTCTCAACCGCGTTGAATACGACAACACAGTGCGGGATTTGTTGGGTACCGCGCAGACGCCCGGCGCCGCCACGTTTCCCAACGACGCCCCGCAGATCGGCTTCGACAACGATGGCGATCTGCAGACGCTCTCGCCGGTACAGTTCAATTTGTACGTGCAAGCCGCCCAAGCCCTCGCCACCGAGGCGCTCAAAGCCGGCTCGCCTCAGCGCGCCAAGCTCGTCACTTGTGATCTCGCAAGCGGCCCGGATTGCGCAAAAGCGCTGATCACGAGCTTCGGGCTTCGGGCCTTCCGCCGCCCGCTCACCGATAGCGAGGTCAGCAACTACGTTGCGCTGCTGGATTCGGCATCCAAAGCCGGTGCCAACGCGGAGGAGCAATTCCAGACCGTCGTGCAGGCCATCTTGAGCTCGCCGAACTTCTTGTTCCGCCCGGAGCTCGACCCAGATCCCACGTCACTCACGCCGCATGTCCTGGCACCGTACGAGATGGCGTCGCGCCTGTCGTACATGATCTATCGCAGCATGCCCGATGAGGCGCTGTTCACGGCTGCTTCGAACAATGCGCTCTCTCAACCTGCCGAGATCCAAGCCCAAGTGGAGCGAATGATCGCAGATCCCAAAGGCGTGCTCGCGCCCACGTTCGCGACCATGTGGCTCGGGACGAGCGCGGTCAGCACGCAGTCCTTCGACGCGGCCTTGTTTCCCGAGTTCAACGCGAGCTTGGCCGCGTCCATGAGCGGCGAAGTGATCGCCTTCTTCAACGAATTTTTGCAGCAGAACGAGCCCGTCACCCAGCTGCTCACGGCCGACTTCTCGTACCTAGATGCCAACTTGGCCAAGCTGTACGGTGTCGCGGCTCCAACCAGCAGTGGTCTTACCCGGACTCCGCTCGGCACGCCGCAACGCGCGGGCCTGCTGACCATGGCCGGCGTCTTGTCCGTGACCTCGCTGCCCACGCGCACCTCTGTCGTGAAACGCGGCGCGTGGGTACTTGGCCAACTGTTGTGCGCGCCGCCGCCGGCCCCTCCGCCCGACGTGCCCGCCTTCCCAGAGGACGTAAAGAGCGGCACGCAAAAAGAAGTGCTGGCCATGCATCGCGCGAACCCCACCTGCGCCACCTGCCACAACAGCATGGACAACATCGGTCTTGCGATGGAGAACTACGATGCCGTCGGTGCTTATCGCACCATGGACAATGGCGTTGCTGTCGATGCCTCGGGCATGTTCACGGGCGCGCTCGCCGAGCCCAGCGGCGCGCAGGGCCCCGCTTTCACGGGTGCGGTCGCACTGGCCGCGGCGGTCGCTGCAGATCCGCGCTTTCCAACCTGCGTCGCCCAGAACGCGCTCAGCTACTCGATCGGACGCACCATCTTGCCCTCTGACGCGCCCTACGTGGCCCTGATTGCCAAGGGCGCGAGCGGCACGCTCGGTGTGCGCGACATCCTGATGAACGTCGCCGCGAGCGACACGTTTCGTATGCGCCGCGGGGAAATGTAAAGGGTTCAATCATGAGCATTTCGCGTATCTTCGACAAGAATGTGACCTTCGATCCGAAGGCCCTCGCCGCCGAGCGGCGCAACCCAACGCGCGGAGTGCCTTCGCGCCGCTTGATCTTGCGCGGCTCTGCGGCGGCCATCGCGCTGCCGTTCCTAGAATCATTGCTCACGCCGGCGGAAGCGCGGGCGGCGGTTTCGGCAACGCCAATCCGCTTCATGACTTGGTTTTTACCCTGCGGGGTGTGGGGCCCGAGCTGGTTTCCAACCGACACAGGCGCCAACTACACGCTCTCTCCGACCCTGGCGTCGCTGGCCCCGGTCAAGAGCAAGGTGCTCGTCTTTGCGGGTCTGACCAATGCGCCGTGCGTGAACTCGACCGGCTCGCACGGCTGTGGGCCTTCAGGCATGGCCACCTCGATGCAAGGCACCAAGCCGGCAATTGGGATGGGGATCTCCGTCGATCAAGTCTATGCGCAGGCGTTGGGCACGGCGACGCGCATCCCGTCCCTCCAAATCAGCGGCACGGATTCCACGTTCTCCGACGTGAGCTATCCCTCCGTGTACAACGGCACGACTTCATGGGCCAGCGCAACTCAGCCGCTACCGCCCATTGCCAACGCGGGCCTGCTTTTTGACCAGCTGTTTTCGGCAGCCAAGCCCGGCGCAACTGACGCAGCCACCGCGGCCGCGCTGGCCAAGCGCAACGCGCTCCAAAAGAGCGTGCTTGACGAGGTTCTGGCCGAAGCGAACAGTTTGCGGAACAAGCTTGGCAAGACCGATCAAGTAAAGGTCGACCAGTACCTGAGCAGCGTGCGCGCGACCGAAACCGCGCTTCAACAAGCATCCGGCACGACCAACACCTGCAGCGCGGGGGCCATGACTCGGCCCACGCTCACTACCGGCCCGCGCACGAACGGCAACGGGGCAAAGATCTTCGACCCGCCGAGCTACTGCGAAACCATCACTTCACTCATGGCGCTCGCCTTTCAGTGTGATGCCACGCGCGTGATAAGCTACCAACAAATGAATGGCGGGCATTCGTCCTATTCCAGCTTCCCGTGGCTCACGCCGGCCATCAACAAAGACCACCACGGGATGTCTCATCACAACGGGGACGCCGCGACTGGTGCCCTGTTGGCGCAAGTCGAGGCGTGGGAGATTTCGATCTTCTCTGCATTCCTGCAAAAGCTCGACAAGATCTCGGAGGGGAGCGGAACCGTGCTCGACAACAGTTTGATCTTCCTTTCGAACGAGCTGTCGGACGGCAACGCCCACAACCAAGGAGCCACTCCTTACACGGGCTTCAAAGCTCCCACGGGCAAGCCCATCATCTTGGCGGGCAGCGCTGGCAACAAGATCAAGACCGGCCGCCACGCGATTTACAACAACGAGCCCCAAGCCAATCTGTTCATCGCACTGCTGAACACGCTCGGTGTTCCGACCACCAAGTTCGGCATGAACGGAACGACTCCGCTCACTGGCTTGACCTGATACTCGAGAGAGCGCGCTGCTACCTGCGATCTAAAGAGCAGTCGCGCTCGCCCAATCCAGCTCTGCGGCCAGCGCGAGGTGGTCGGACAGCGGTGCACCCTGGGCGTCGACGAAGCCGCGGTCAATTGCCAAGCTTCGCGGCTTCCACGTCAGCTGCTCAGAGCTACGCACGTAGATGCGGTCGATGCGCTTTGGGTCGGGACAATGCAGAGCGCTGCACACGTCGCTCAAGCCGGTCTCACGCTCGAGCTGTTGCAAGAGCGCACTGTGCCCACCCCGGATGTTCGTATCCCCCGCGAGCAGCAGCGCACGCCCTTTCGAGTGCTGGGCGATGGCCGAGATCAGTTGCGCCATTTGCGCTTCCCGGGCAGTCCGGTCGCCCTCACTGCCACCCGCGTCGAGGTGCACGTTGTAGACGTCGACTTCTATCCCGGTGGCCAAGGTTTGACGGGTGTAGGAAAACCCCTTGGGCGTCAGGCAATCGTTGTACGAGTCCATGATGCCGTGGCACGTCAGCCAAGCTTCGCGGGTCAGCGGCGCAAACGGCAACGCGGAGAATTGGCTCAAACCATCGCCGAAGTGGAAGCGGTGTCCGCGTACGAATGCGGGCGACTGAAACTGCAGGGTCACCGCTTGGCGAAGGCTTGCGCCATACGCGAAGTCCTCCTGCAGCAAGGCCAAGTCGTAACTCGCCAAGCGCTTGCCGATGGCAGCCATGTTGGCGCTGGGGTGCTCGGTCGAGAAGCCGTCCGGCAAGCCCGCGATGTTGTACGTCAACACTTTCAAGTGGCCGACGGCGGCTCGGGCGGGTGCCACCTGAGCCATGAGCCCAATCATCGCCAGTGCGAGCCCTTGCCGCATCCGCGATCCTAGCACGAGGAGCTGCGCCGAGCTTATCCCGCCCTAACCGAAGCGATGGTGCAACGATACGCGGTAGCAGCTGCCCGTGCCGGCTGCTTTCTCGTACACTCGGTTCGGAGCTCATGGAGGATCTGGATCGGGAGATTGAAGAAGCGGTGCGCGTGGCGCGTCGCAAGGTCTGGCAGGGGCGCGTGGCGACGCTTGCTTCGACGGGGACCTTCTTCTTCGTCGCCATCGTTGGAGCCATCGTCGTGTTCGAGCTGTTTCCCGAGCCCGAGACGAGCGAGTTCGACGCCTATCGGCGCGAGCGCAAGCTGCTCGACTCCGAGCCGAGCGTGGGGGCGATTGCGAGCGACTATTCCTCGTATCGAGCGGACCAGAGCCGAGTGCGTTGGAAAGTCCTGCCCGTGTTCGCGGCGGCGTTTGCATCTGCATACTTCGTTTCGAAGCGCTTCAAGCCGGCGCGTTAACGCTCTCGGCCCCACGCAAGATCGCCTCACTCGAAGGTGTGCGCCGCAGTGATAGAGATGTAGCGAGCTGCATTCAGGCAGTAGATACCGACATCCGGCAGCGCTCCTCCGCCCGCGAGCGCTTTCTTGAGTCGCCATTGCTTGGGATCGCCCTGCGCTTGGCCGTTGCTCGCCAGCATGCTCTTCAGCTTGCCCAGCGCGCCGCTACGCGCGAGCCGAATCAGCTCGCGATTGTAGGGCTCGTACTGCATCCGGTACGCGATCATCAGCGCCTTCTTGGCCTCCGCGCAGGCGTCGATCATGTGCTGGCAATCGGCAACGTTGGTCGCCATCGGCTTTTCGCACAGCACGTGTTTGCCGGCCCGGGCCGCGCGGACCGTGTATTCGGCGTGCATCGAGTTGGGCAAGACGACGTAGACGGCCTGCACGTCCGAGAGATCACTCAGGCGATCGTAGTGCGCGTAGTCGAGCACGTTCTTTGGGTTGACCCCGTATTGGGCCGCGACCTGCGCGCCCTTGGCGGCGTCGCCGGCGACGAGCCCGGTGACTCTGCACGCTTTGCTGGCGCCGAAGGCCGGCAGGATCTGTTGCAGCGAAAGCCGTCCAAGCCCCACGACCGCGATGCCGAGGCGTTTGTTGGGTGGCCGCACTTCGGGCGCGTCGTTGTTTTCCGTTTCGCTCGGCGAGAGCAAGGGCGGCAATTTGAGGCTCGCCGGTTCACGACCCACGTCGGCGCCTACGGAGCGTCCGCACGCGACGGCCAACCCGGCCAGGGTCACGACGCTGGTGGTCTGCAGCAGGCCCCGACGGGACAGCTTCGCTTGCTCGTCGAACGGGAGGGTCATCACCTGGCTGCTCGGTGCGAACGGCATGCCAGACGGCGCGAGGATTCCGGGGTCGAGCGGGAGAGCGCTGCACGGGCTCGCCGCCGTGCGGCAAGGTCCAGTGCGACGAAATGCGTCTATTCGACTAACCGCCACAGCACGCTTTGGCCGGGCGCGCCGGTTTTCTGTCAACGGCCCAGCTTTTGCTCCTGGCATCCAATCTGCAGGAGCAAGGGCATGGATACCTTATTGACCCGGAAACGCCCCGCCATTCGCACCAGTGACGAGCACGACAACGGCCTCGAGGCTGAGCGAGATACGCTTCCGCCGAGCGGCGGCCGGCGGCTGTCCATTTTGGACGAGGATGAAACGGTTGGGCTAGTCAGCGTGTTGTTCCATGCGCAGCAGGGCGTGATCGCCGCCGACTGCGCTATCGACGACGCGCGCGACGCGAACGACACGGAGCTGGTTCAGTTTTTGGAGGCCACCGAGCGCGAGGCGGCGGCGCGCGCCGACCAAGCCAAGCGCCTGCTCTTCGCTCGCTTACAAGCGGAGTTTGCCGATGAAGCGCGGCGTGTAGCACATGAAGCCCCACGCGGTCGGCTGCATTACGTCAGTGCCCCAGACGAGCCCCCGAGCTCGCTCGACAGCGAATAGATTGCGGCACAAGCTGGCCGGTCAGTTGCTGCTTTATAGATTTTCGTATTCTGTGGCCACGAGGCCTCGTGCAGAACACCAGTGAAGTGTCGGCAGCTCTGCGCGAGATGGCGGCGCTGCTCGAGTTTTCAGCCGCGCCCAAGTTCAAGGTCAGGGCTTATCAACGCGCCGTCGGAGTCGTCGAGGCTGTCGCCGACTTGGCGCCCTTCGTCGAACAGGGAAAGCTGAAGGATCTGGAAGGCATCGGAGCCACCCTTTCCCGGCAGATCGAGGAGCTGTGGAATACAGGCGCGTCGGAGCCTCTGAATCGCCTGCGCAGCCAGCAGCCCGAGGGAACCAGTGAGCTCATCCAGCTTCCGGGCATGACGCCGCGGCGACTGCGAGCTTTGGTCGATGCTCTTGGTTTGCATTCGGTGGGTGAGCTGCGTGCGGCGTGCATCGAACAGCGCGTCCGAGCGGTGCGCGGCTTCGGCAAGAAGACCGAGCAGCAGTTGCTCGAGGCGTGCCAGCGGTGGCTCGAGCGCGGGGAAGAGGCCCCGCCACCGACCCTGCTCTCCAAGGCGCTGGATCGTGCCGCCATCTTGGAGCGCGAGCTAATGGCCGCTACCGAGCGGGTGCAGCTCGTGGGTGACCTGCGCCGCGGGCAGGAGACGGTGAACGCCTTGGAGTGGGTGGTATTGGGTGAAACGGACGAGGCATTGCAACGGCTCGGCAAGCTGCGGCAAGTGCTGCGCGTCGATCCCGAGCGGTCATTGGCCCACCTGAGTGAAGCCTTGAAGCTGCGCCTTCATCCCGCGAGCGCCGCCAATTGGGGTAACGCGCTCGTGCTAGCGACAGGCAATGAGGCGCACCTTGCCGGCTTGCGGGCGCGAGCAGCAGAGCGCGGCTTTGCGCTTCGGGGTTTCGACAGCGCGTGGACGAGCGAGGGGCGCGTGTTTGCAAGCGAGCCCGAGCTCTACGCCGCACTCGGCTTGCCGTTCGTTCCGCCGGAGCTACGTCAGGGGCGAGCCGAGCTGTCATTCGACAGCGCGGTGACGTTCGATGACCTGCTGACCGAGCAAGATCTCGTCGGCATGGTGCATTGTCACACCACTTACTCGGACGGCAGAAACAGCGTCGCGGAGATGGCGGGAGCGGCGCAAGCCCTGGGCATGCAGTACCTCACCATCACTGATCACTCACCCAGCGCCCACTACGCCAACGGCGTGTCGCTCGATCGCTTGAAAGAGCAATGGGATGAGATCGCCGCCGCCCAGGAAAATACGCCCGTCCGCATCTTGCGCGGCACCGAATCCGACATCTTGGCCGACGGAAGCCTGGACTATCCGGACTCGGTGCTGGAACAATTCGAAGTCGTGATCGCCAGCATTCACGCCCGGCACCGCATGGATCGCGCGGCGATGACGGCGCGGCTCACTCGCGCCCTATCGCTGCCCATCTTCAAGATTTGGGGGCACGGCTTGGGCCGCATCTTGAACCACCGGGCAGCGATCGACTGCGATGTGCCCGCGGTGCTCGACGCCCTCGCTGGCTCGCGTGGCGCAATCGAGCTGAACTCGGATCCGCATCGGCTCGATCTGCCGCCGGAGTGGATCCCGGCCGCGCGCGAGCGAAAGATCCCGTTCGTGATTTCTGTCGATGCGCACTCGACACGCGGTCTCGCCGTACTTCGCTATGGGGTCACGATCGCGCGTCGCGGCGGGCTGCGTCGCTCCGAGGTGCTCAACACGCAATCGGCACAGCGCTTCGCCGAGCTCGTGCGCCCAACCCAGGCGGGCCGACCGTGAGCGGGGACTCCGAGAGCGAGCAACTGTGGATTGCGGGTCGCGAGGTGACCATCACTCACCCTGGAAAGCCTTACTTTTCCAAGCAGGTCCGGCTGAGCAAGCTCGACATCGTGCGCTATTACCTGAGCGTGGCCGAGGGCGCGCTGCTTGGAGTTCGTGAACGGCCCATCGTGCTCAAGCGGTTCGTGAATGGGGCTGAGGCCGCGCCGTTCTATCAAAAGCGAGCGCCGGAGAAGCGCCCGGCTTGGCTGGAGTTCACGACGCTTTCGTTTCCTTCGGGCCGCACGGCGGAAGAGTTGGTCGTGAACGACGCGGCTGCGCTGGCGTGGATCGTCAACCTAGGCTGCATCGAGCTTCACCCGCACGCCGTGCGTCGAGCGGATCTGGAACACCCCGACGAGCTTCGAGTCGATCTCGACCCCGGTCCTGGAGTGCCTTGGCTGGACGTTCGTCGAGTGGCACTCGAGGTATGGGACGTCCTCGGCGAGCACGGCCTCGTGGGCTACCCGAAGACGAGCGGCTCGCGCGGCCTGCACGTGAACGTGCGCATCCATGCGCGCTGGTCATTCACCGAAGTGCGCCGCGCGGCGCTCGCGCTAGCACGTGAGGTCGAACGGCGTTTGCCCGAGCTTGCTAGCTCGAAGTGGTGGAAGGAAGAACGGCATGGCGTGTTCCTCGATTACAACCAGAACGCCAAGGACCGCACGACCGCGTCGGCTTTCTCGGTGCGCCCGCTGCCGGATGCGCGGGTGTCGACTCCGCTCACGTGGGCCGAAGTCCCAGACTGTGAGGCCGCTGACTTCACGGTGCTGACCGTGCCGCGGCGCTTCGCCGAACGAGGTGACCCCCACGCGGGGATGGACCGCAGCCCCGGCTCGCTCGAGGGCTTGCTCGAGTTGGCTGCGCGCGACGAAGCGGCCGGCCTCGGGGATGCGCCGTGGCCACCGCACTTTCGCAAAATGGCGGGGGAATCCCCGCGCGTGGCCCCATCGCGAGCCAAAATTCCGAGCCCGAAGCCCGCTCGCACGAAGGAGCTACTGCTCGTGATCGCCAGCTCGCCCGACCGCGACGCAGCACTGGCCGGTCTGGAACGCTGGAAGAGCGCACACCCCGAAGTGGCTGCCTTGCTCGCGGTCGACGACGTGCTGGTCGACTCCATGCGCGGGCGCTCATCGAACTTCACACGAGTGCGCGTCAACTTGCGTCACGTCCCGCCCGAGCTGCGCCCTGCACAGGGCACTCCGGACCCGGATGACGATCCCACGCGCCGCGCGCCGCGCGCCGGTAAGCGCGCCAAGAAGTAGCGCTAGCGTCGAAATCTGCGGTTTGATTCATCGCAAGCCACTAGAAGCTCGAGCAGCGCCGCCGTCGCGCGCTCTGCCTTCGCCCAGGCAGCGCGGTGCCCCACGGTGTCGGGCTGTGTTCGACTCAAGTCGAGCGCGTCCACGAGCAGCGCGCCGGCGCAGGGCGAACGCCGCGCGCGGCAACCCGCGTTTCGTGGCGAGGAAAAACGCCAATCAGGGCAGATTGCCCCTCGGATGCCGCGCTACCCCGCGCCAGTCACGTCACGGTCAGTGACCACCGCTGCTCGTTCCGGGTGCGCTGCCGCCGCCCGGCCCTGTGTAGCCGCCCCCTGGCGCTGTACCGGTGGTCCCTGTAGGCACGCTGCCAGTGCCGTTACTGCCTGAGCCAGGGGTATCTGTGCCGCTATGGGGGCTCGTCGTGTCCATGCCGTGGCCCGGGTTGTCAGACGAGCCCGTCGTCCCGGCAGCTGATCCGGGATAGCTCGAGCCTGAGTTGGCATTGCTCGCATCGTTGGCGGGATGGTCATTGCCGCAGGCCGCAAGCGAAAGGCTGAATACAGACATTGCTGACGCCACCAGTAGTCGAATCATTTTCGTACGCTCCTGCCGCACCCAGACGCTGGGTCGCCTCGCGCAGCAGATGCACGGCGTGTGCCCCGCAGCTTTCGTGCTCGCACGCGGCCAGCTCACCGGGACGTTCGCGCGGCCCGGAGGGCGAGTTCGCGCGGCCCGAAGGGCAAGTCAGTCGGCCGTGAGCCAATGCGGGTCGCCCTGCACGAGCCAGGGCAGCGCGACTTCGATTCGTTCCATGACGAGCCCTGCGGGCGTGTGCCCCGACCCGGGCGCATATTCCAAGCGCGCCTCGGCTTCGGCGACCTGAAACCAACGCACGGAGGTCTTGCCGACCGCTACGCATTCCTTCGAGCCGCAGGCAAACAAAACGCGCCGTCCTCCGGCGCGCACGAACTGGCGCGCACCGGGCACGTTCCACGGCATGAAGCCTTCGGTGAGCACCCCGTACGGAAACGCCTGAGCATGCCGCGCCAAGATGGCCGTGCCCATCGTAGCGCCTTGTGAGAAACCCGCATAGATCCCGGAGCCCGCGAGGATGCGCGGCTCCGCGCTGCGTGCCGCTCGCTCTGCCGCGATCAGCTCTCGATCGAGGGCCCGATGATCGCGGAAGAAGTAGCCGGAGTAGCTGCCACCAAGCGGCGTGCCGCTCAAACAGAGAATGAACGCGCGCTCACCCGTCAACCGACGCCAATACTCGCACTCCCACTCGGGCCCTCCCCCCGCGCCGTGTGCCGCCACCACCAGGGGTCGCTGCGAGGTGCCAGCGGGCGTGAAAATCAGGGCGGGCTCGAACCCGGGCACGACGAGCTGGCGAAGCAGCGCTGCCGCTGCAGGAGCGACGGCGGGCGGGCGCTCCGGCGACGCACTCAGCGGCATGGTTGCCTCGGGAGCGGAGGCTTGTGACATGCCACCGGGCTCATGCGGGGCACACGAGAGGCTCAGTGCCAAGCAGGCAATACATCGCAAACTGCCCATTGGCAGCTTCCCTGCAACGCGCGAGCCGTGTCACCCAAGCATTGCAAGAGCGCCTCACTAGATACGCCGTCAGGCGGTGATACACCTTGGCGATGAGAGGACTGCTCAGGACGACGTCGAGCTGTTTCAATGGTCGAAACCCGAAAGCCTGTGATGACTCAGCCGACAAGCTCGCCCCTGACAAACTTAGTCAGTTCTTGAGCAGGAGCCGGTCACGATCGGCGCGGGCGGACACGAGTGTACGACAGAGCCGGCGAGCCCGGGCGCCTGCTGCCTCGACAGCCGGAGGTGACGCGGGACGGCGGGGCTCACCTCACGGCCCAAAATTCAGCAGCCGCTGCGGCCTCTCGATCCAGAGACGGATGTGACCAAGTAGTACCAATTGAGCCATCGTAAACGCCGCCCAGCACTGATTTGCGCGTGAATCATCCCATTCGCATTTTACGCAGCCGCGCTCGAGGTTCCCGGCTGAGCTCCCCGAATGGCTTAGCGATCGTCTGCGTGAGTCGACCGAGCCATTGGGGGAATCCGTTCTCGGAGGCCCTGGCGAATGCGGCCCCCGCCGGCAAACCGACGCTGAGAGCCGAGTCCGTAGTCCGCTTTCGTCGTGCTTTGGAGATGGGGGATGGCTCGCTGCCATTCACGATGGAGCAGGTGCGCCAAGAGCTCAGAGGCAAGAACCTGGCTTGCTGGTGTCCGCTCGACCAACCCTGCCATGCCGACGTTTTGCTCGAGGTCGCGAACAAGGGCACGCGCGCGATTGAAACGGGTCTGCTCCTGCCGAGTGACTCTAACCTATTCGTTGGAACCGCAGGCTGGTCCATCCCGAAGGAGTTACGCGACCGCTTTCGAGATCGAGGATCCATCCTCAGCAGCTACGGCGGGGTGCTCAATGCGGTCGAAATCAACTCCACCTTCTACCGCCGTCATCGGCTGAGCACTTTCGAGCGTTGGCGGGAAAGCGTGCCGAGCGGGTTCCGATTCGCCGTGAAGCTGCCACGTACCATCACTCACTTTGCCGCGTTGGCAGGTTGTGAGGAAGATCTAACGGCGTTTTTCGATGACGTACGTGGCCTGGGAGAAAAACTGGGACCCGTGTTGGTGCAGCTACCGGCCAGCGTTCACTTCGAACGGCGCCGGGTGCAGCGGTTCCTCGTCCAGCTACGGAAACGATACTCCGGGCCCGTTGCGTGCGAGCCGCGTCACGCCAGCTGGTACGGTCCCGCCGCTAGCGCCCTGTTCATCGAGCACGCCGTCGCCCGGGTCATCGCCGATCCTCCGCGGCCCGTTCAAGCTGCCGAGCCGCTCGTGAGCGCGTCATTGCTGTACGTTCGTTGGCACGGCTCGCCGCGCCTCTATTGGTCAGCGTACAGCGATGAACAGCTGACGCGTCTGGCGAAGCTAGCTATGCACCAATCAACCCACACTTCGGTCTGGATCGTGTTCGACAATACTGCCGCAGGGGCAGCCCTCGACGACGCGCTGCGTTTCAAACGCGCGCTGTCGGCGCCACGCGGCTAGTGCTCAGCGGCGATCAAGTAACGACATTCGCGAAGCGCGCTCGCGTGACGCGGTATATGCTGAGCGAATGAGGTTAGCCGTAGCTCCCCCCGTGCTGCCCATGTTGGCCAAGCGAGTCAGCGCATTGCCCAAGGGTGATGCCTGGATCTTCGAGCCGAAGTGGGACGGTTTTCGGACCCTCGTCTTTCGCGACGGCGCTGAGCTCCTGATCCAGAGCCGAGATCAGAAGTCGCTCAACCGCTACTTCCCCGAGCTGAGTGCGCCGTTGCTTGCGGGGCTGCCCGAGCAATGCGTCTTGGATGGCGAGATCGTGGTCGCTCGGGGTAACGGGCTCGATTTCGATGCCCTGCAGTTGCGCGTGCATCCCGCGGCGTCGCGCGTGAAATTGCTGTCGCAGGAGATCCCCGCGTCGGTGGTGTTTTTCGATCTCTTGTGCGAGGGCGCGAGCGACCTGCGCGAGCAGCCGTTCAGCGCCCGCCGCGCGCGTCTCGAAGCCTTGTTGAAAAAGGCCAAACCGCCGTTGTTCATCACGCCGAGCACCACGGATCGAGCGCAGGCTGCGGATTGGTTCAACCGCTTCGAGGGTGCGGGTCTCGACGGCGTCATGGCCAAGGCCGCGGTGGGTCACTACGAGCCGAACAAGCGCGTCATGTTCAAGGTCAAGCATGACCGCGACTGCGACTGCGTGGTGGCGGGCTTTCGCTGGTACAAGACCGGAGACAATGACGCTGTAGGGTCACTCCTGCTCGGCCTGTACGATGACGAGGGCGCGCTGCAGCATGTAGGGGTGTGCGCTAGCTTCAGCATGGAGAAGCGCCGTGAGTTAGTGAAGTTCCTCACTCCCTTCCGAAAACATGCGCTCGCCGGTCACCCATGGCGCGGCTGGGCGGAGAACGAGAGCGCCGAAGGCGGAGAGCAGCGCATGCCCGGCGGAAAGAGCCGCTGGAGCCAGGGCAAGGACTTGTCTTGGGAGCCGCTGCGCCCCGAGCTCGTGCTTGAGGTCGCTTACGATCACATGCAAAACGGGCGCTTCCGACACACCGCGCAGTTCCGTCGTTTTCGCACTGACAAGGCCCCGTCCGAGTGCACCTATGCGCAGCTGGAGGTCGTCCCGGCGCAGGAGCTGTCCGAGATTTTTCACCAATAGCGCTCGTCTCAATCGAGCGGCTATTTGGGTGGCGAACGTTCCAAATCACTGACTGCGGGGCCGGTGATCAACTTGCCGTGGCAATCGAAGCGCGACCCGTGACACGGGCAATCCCAAGATTTTTCTGCAGAGTTCCAAGACACGACACCACCCAAGTGTGGGCATGTCGCGGACAGCTCATGACGCTCGCCGGCGTCATCGACGTACACCGCGACTCGACGTAAGCCGCGGCGAAGCACGGCGCCTTGGCCCCGTGGAATTTCCTCGGCGTTACTCACGTCCGCTGGGGCTACCCAATCGACGTACTGTGCGGCGGTGTTGAAGTTCTCTCTGACGAAGTCAGCAAGCGCGGAGGCTGAATGCGGCTGGCGACTTGGCGCATAAAGCTCGCTGTGAGGGTTGCTCTTGCCTTCGATCAAATCGGCGACCAACTCGGCGCCCAACCCGCTGTAAGTCATTCCGTTTCCGGAAAATCCGGTCAGCACGAAGACGCGCTCGTCTCCGGGATTTTTTCCAATGAAGGCCAAGCCGTCGCTCGGCTCGAATACTTGGCCTGACCACTCGGAGATAAGCCTACCGGTGCTTGGGAAGCGTTCGCGCGCCCAGGATTCGAGCTTGCGAAAGTTGTCCTGGCTATCCGAATCCTGCCCGACTCGGTGATCATTGCCGCCGACGATGAGCACGGGTTGCCCGGTGTCGCCGTCCCAACCGTATCTTGCGTAGTGATAGGGGTCATCCATGTCCCACGCCAAGTAAGGCTCTACGGCGGTGCTCTGCACAGCGACCACGTAGCTACGATACGGCGCTTGCTTCGTATGCAGCGTAGCAATGTCGTTGACCGGGGTGTGGGTGGCGACGACGACGTATCGCGCCCGGACGGTATGCCCCTCGGCTGTCTTTAGGGCGGCGGCTTCGGTCGAGCTGCGCGAATCGACCTCGATGACGCTCACCGGCGCGTAGATAGGTACGTTTCGTTTGGTCAGAGCGTCCGCTACGCCAGATAGGAAAGCGAGCGGCTCGAATTGGCCTTGCCCTGGGACGTGTAAGGCGGGGCCAGCCGTCAAAGCGAGCGGCGATTGACGAACCAACTGACAGCTCAACCCGGCGCGGTTTGCGGCAGCATGCTCTTTCACCAGTAGCTTTTCTTGCTCTTCGTTGGCCGAGCACAAAAAACCGCTGACTCGCCGCAGCTGACACTCGATTGCGTACTTGTTGGCCACCCTCTCCAAGTGCGCAATGCCTCGCAAGTGGCTGGACGCGATCCGCTTCGCGGCGTCCGCGCCGTGCATCTTTTCCAGCTCGAAGTAGCGGGTGTCGAGCACCGCGGTGAGGTGCGCGGTGGTCGCACTGGTGTCGCCCGCGCCCAATGGCGACCGGTCCAGAACGACGACCGAACGACCGCGCTCCGCCAGTTCGAGCGCGCACAGCATCCCCGACATGCCGGCCCCGATGACGCACACGTCGGTGCTAATGTCCTCATCTAGAGAACGCGCAGGCTCCAACGTTCGGGCCAACCGCCAAGGTGACCTGTGTGCGCCCATTTCCGCGCTCGCAGATGCACCACCATCTCGACCATCTCGCTCGGGTACACTCATCGCCCCAGCAGATGCAAAGGCCACGCCGCTGTGCTCTTCTCAACCGGTCTTCACGATCAGCGCGAGGGGGTACTGTATCGGCTGAGTCAGCGACTGAGTTTCTAGCTCCTCGGTCAGCAAAGCCAAGGCCGCTGCGTACACCAAGTGTGCGCCCAAGTTGACCGCGATCTCGCTCGGTTTGGCGCGCCATTCTGGGCGCATGATCTTGAGGGCAGGGAGCAGGATGAACGAGCCAAAGACCCAAACTCCCACGCCATAACCGACGATTTTCGCCCCCGAAGCGCGTCCTCTACCGAGCGCTAACCCGTAAACCACTCCCGCCCCCGACCCGTAGCCGACGTGTAGCAACTGGTCGGCAATGTGATGCAGTGCGCGCTTTGACGACGCCGCGGTGAACGAAAGCGGAAGCTGGTGTTTCGCCCAGACCTCCACGGCCTGAGGCACCATTTGATCGATCAACCTTGCGCGATGCGCGAGCATGCGCGCCACAGTCATGCACGCAGCGCCGATCCCTCCGCCCAACGCTCCGTGGAGTGCCCTGCGCATATTGCTGTTCATGCTCAGCCGACAGCAATTAGCAGGCCATCACACAGCTCTGTTCGGCCGGCTCTAGCCTGGTCGGGAACGCTCACACGCCGTGAAGGACGCACGCAGCGTGCTGTGGCGGTTGGCCGAAGCGACGCATTTAGTCGCGCCGGCGCAGCGCTCAGTTAATCGGCGCGCGAAGAAATCAGGTCGCGCTTGGCGCCGGTTTCGAACGGAATCTGGCACGGCATTCGCACACAGTGCCGCATGCGCGTCGTCGTGATCGGAGCTACGGGTAACGTGGGGACCAGCGTTCTGCGCGCGCTAGCGCGAGATCCCGACGTTCGGCTGATCAAAGGGATTGCCCGGCGCCTACCGTCTGGAAACTTCGACAAGACCGAGTTCCACGCGCTCGACGTTGCCTCCGACCCGCTGATCCCGCTGCTGCGAGGCGCGGATGCAGTCGTTCACCTGGGTTGGCGCATTCAATCTGCACACGACCCCGAAGCGCTGGAACGAGCAAACGTGCAGGGCAGCCTGCGCGTCTTCGAGGCCGTGGCCCAAGCTGGAGTGCCCGTCCTGGCGTACAGCTCGAGCATCGGCGCGTACAGCAAGGGCTCGAAGGACCAGCCCGTCGACGAAAGCTGGCCGACCGACGGGATCCCGACCTCCCTCTACTCGCGCCAGAAAGCCACTGTGGAACGGATGCTAGATATGTTCGAGCTCAGGCATCCGGAGGTACGCTGCGTTCGCATGCGCCCGGCATTAATCTTCAAACGAGACGCCGGAACGGAAATTCGACGTTTGTTCGCGGCGCCCTGGTTTCCACGCGGGTTGTTCAATCCGAGCCTAATCAAGGTCATTCCGTACCACCCGCGCCTGCGGTTTCAGACCGTTCATTCTTTCGACGTCGGTGAGGCGTTCCGGCTCGCGCTCAAGCGAGACGTGCGCGGGGCATTCAACTTGGCCTCCGAACAGGTGCTCTCCTCGGCCGTGCTAGCGGCCGCTTTCGGCGCGAAACAGGTGCCCATGTCGCAGGGCTTCCTGCGCACCGCGGCGGGAGTCAGTTGGCGGCTGCGCCTACAACACTCCGACCCAGGCTGGATAGACCTGGGGCTGGATTCTCCTTTGGTCGACGCCTCGAGGGCGCGAGAGCTCCTGGGGTGGGCACCGACGCGCACCTCACTCGAGAACCTGTTCGAGCTGCTGCAGGGAATCCGTGACGGTGCGGGCCTGGCGACGCCTCCGCTCGCGCCCCCGTTCAAGGTTCAGGCATCGACACGGGCTGCGCTGGCCTGGGCGGCGCATTGAAGTCGCCCGCATTGGAGAGCACGCGAAATCGGTTCCAGACAGTACGCCTTCCTTCGGAAGCGGCCCGCGGCGGGGAACCCGCGCGCCGGTTTTACATTTCCCGAGCCCAAGCCGGACGTTGCTTCAGCTGGTATAGCTTCTCGCCTGCCTTGGGGACGTACAGGACGCCTTCGTTTTCGCGGTTAGCGTAGTCCGCAGGATCGATCGAAGCCGGGTCGCGGTAACCCAGGTTGATCTGGCGGCAGATGGGCTCGGGGATGCCCGTGGCAAGCGTGACCCGGATGCGGCACTTCTCCACGCCATTGTCGTACGTGCCGATGCCGCGCACGTGGGTGCTGTGTGCGAGCGTGCCCCACGGGAAGTGCTTGAAGCGGTCCCACTGCTTCAGGAAATAATCCCGACAATGGTAGCCGATCTGCCGGATCAGGTCGCCGTGCGTGAGGCTGATTTCATGGATGTGCGGCGCATAGATGATGAGCTCACCGCCGTCTGCCACGACGGGCTCGAGCTTGTACATGCATTTGCCGCCAACCCAAAGCTCATCATACATCTGCGGCGCGCAGCTCAATACGGTCTCGAAAGCGTGGTCCTTGTACTCGATATGCAGCTTCTTCGACAGATCGGAGGCTCGATCCCACGCGGCCTCTGGGCTGCCAATGAACAAGCCGGCGAGCCGTGCATGATCGACTACCATGCATAAGCAGAGCTTCGGCACGCTGACCATCTGTGCCACGCGATCGACGACTTTGCGGACCGGCGTCCACTTGTTGCCGATGATCATCGGGTTCGTCACCACGGCGCCGAGCCAATGGAAAAAATTGAGTACCTCCGGACCGCTGATGCCCGGAAAAAGATACTTGTTGCCGCCACTGAAACCGACCACTTCGTGCGGGAAGACCGGGCCGCAGATGATCAACTGGTCGTAGTCGTAAATGCGCGCGCTGATCGTCACGGGTACGGCCAGCTCGAATAAACCGTCGGTCAGTGCGCGCGTATCGTCGATCGTGAGGTCGCCAATCTTGCGCAGCGCCGCCTCGTTGTCCCATTCATGATTGAAGAAGCGCACGCTGGCGTATTTGGCGTGCCGCTCTTCTGCCGAAATCTCCAGCCGCTGCCCAATGGCTTCTTCGGTCATGGGTTGATGCGTGCCGAGCGCGATCATCACGTCGAATTGCGCGGTCGCGCCGCCGATCTGCTCGAACAGCCCGGCAAACAGCAAGCCGAGCGGGCAGGTGCGAGTCGCGTCGGGCACGATCAAGAGCACCTTTTTGCCCTGGTAGTCTTGGGCTGGGCAAGCCTGCGCGATCAACGCGCGCGCCTGGTCGGCAGTCAGATAGCTGCCTTCGGGGGCAACCTGAAAAACCGTGGACATTTGCTTACCTTATAGCAACAAAAACAGCAGCTTGATGCGCGACGACCCGGAACGGAGCTCCGGCTCATTGAGAAAACTAGATGGTCTGACTCAAGTATCCGCCATCCACCCGAATGTCCGTGCCAGTGATGAAGCTGCTCGCCGCCGCCGCAGCGAGAAAGACGGCCGCGCCGACCAGCTCCGCCGACTCTCCAAAGCGGTTCATAGGAGTGTGGCCCCAAATGGCCTTGGTCCGTGCGGTGGGCGTGCCATCGTCGTTGAAGAGCAGCTTGCGGTTTTGCTCCGCGGGGAAAAAGCCGGGCGTGATCGTGTTCACGCGCACGCCTTTGTTCGCCCACTCGCGAGCCAGGAACTGCGACAGATTCAGCACCGCCGCTTTGCTTGCCGAATAGGCAACGACGCGGGAGAGCGGAAGATGCGCAGAGACGCTCGCAATATTGATTATGCTACCCTTCCCGCGCGCGACCATCGCGGGCCCGAATTCTTGGCACGGGAGCAACACACCGCCTACCAGATTCATGTCGAAGTTCGAACGCCAGTCATCGAGCGCAATGTTCTCGAAGGGCAGCTCGGGAGTGACCGTCACGTTGGCGTCATTGCCGCCAGCTGCATTGACCAGCACCGTAGGAGCTCCGAAGTCGCGAGTTATGGCCTCGTGAACGCTCGCGAGGGAACCGCGGTCGAGCGCGTCTGCCGCGAAGAACTGCGCCGAGCCGCCGGCTTTCTGAATCGCCTGCGCGCGTGCGAGCCCGCGCTCGGTGTTTCGACCGACCACGGCGACCCTTGCGCCAGCGGCGGCCAAGCCGTCGGCCAGAGCGCCACCAAGAACGCCGGTCGCACCAACGACAACGACGGTTTCATGCGAGAGATTGAAGAGGTTGGACACGATGCGATCCCAATCGGAGCGGCCGACACGACAACGCGTCGGTGGCCTCTTCGAAGCTACTTACCTTACCACCTCTCGCATCGCTACTGCATTCGCGCGTCCGCCAACGCGGCTCAGATCTCGTCGAATTCGATGCGTTCGAAGCGGGGCGCAAGAAGGTGATTGAGCGCGAACGCCACGAGGTACGCAGAGCCGCAGATCCCGAACAGCACTGCGTAGCCTGCTGTCACGTTGCCCGCAGCTTGGAAACGGTCGAGCATCTCACCGCTGTACAGCGGAAACAGGATGCCGCCGAGGGAACCGGCCATCCCTCCCAGGCCGACCACCGAGGCCACGGCACGCTTTGGAAAGACGTCCGAAGCGCTCGTGAATAGGTTCGCGGACCAGGCTTGGTGCGCTGCGCCAGCCAGGCCGATCAGCAGCACTGCGCTCCAGTTACCCACGCGTGTGACGCCAAAGATCGGTAGCACCAAACAGGCGGCAACGAACATCGCGGTCTTGCGCGCGCGGCTCACGCTGTAGCCTCGCCGCGTGAGGTAGCCGGTGAGCCAACCACCTACGATGCTGAGTACCGTTACCACCGAGTAAATAGACACCAGCAGTACCCAGCTGTGCTTGATGTCGAGCCCACGCGTCTTCTTGAAGTAGTCGGGTAGCCAGATCAGAAAGAACCACCACACCGGGTCGGTCAGGAACTTCCCAACCACGAAGGCCCAGGCCTGCCGATGCCGAAGCAAGCGGAGAGGGCTAATGCGCTGCACGCTGGCCTCCACGCCGTCGCTGTGAATGTACGCCAGCTCTTCTTTGCCAAGCCGCTTGGCGCGCTCCGGGATTTCATAGAGCGGCAGCCAGAAGGCCAACCAGAGCAGCCCTGCAACGCCGGCTACCACGAAGGCCGAACGCCAGCCCCAAGTATCAGCTAGCCAAGGGATGATGGCCGGCGCGATGATCGCGCCCACGTTGGCACCGGAATTGAAAATCGCCGTCGCGAGGGCGCGCTCTTTTCGGGGAAACCACTGAGCGACTGCCTTGATCGCGGATGGGAAATTCCCTCCCTCACCCAGGCCGAGCGCAACGCGTGCGCCAAGAAACCCCGATACGCTACCGACCGCGGCATGCCCGATCGCCGCTAAGCTCCAAGCAGCGATCGATAAGGCGTAGCCGGCGCGTGTGCCAAAGCGATCGATGAACGCGCCGAAGCCCAGGAGCCCGACCGCGTATGCCGCCTGAAACGCGGCGTTCACCTGACCAAATTGCTCGTTCGTCCAGTGCAGCTCGCCGTCCAAGATGGGCTTCAACAGAGACAGGATCTGACGATCCATGTAGTTGATAGTCGTCGCGAAGAACAACAGCGCGCAGATCGTCCAGCGGTAGCTACCTTTAGGCTGATTCATGTTGGTGCGCCCTTGCAGCGGTGAGCCCGCGCAGCTCAAGCGAATTCACGAAAGCGCTCCGGCAGACCGAGCCCGATGTAACTGTTCGCGTTTCGGAAGCACAGGTCCTTGACGAGATCGCCGAGCAGCGCGCGGTCGTTCGGAATCAATCCGCGCCGCACGTCGTTCCCGAGCAGATTGCACAAAAGCCGTCGAAAGTACTCGTGGCGCGAGTAGGAGAGGAAGCTGCGCGAATCCGTGACCATGCCCACGAAGCGGGACAACAGCCCCATGTTAGACAGGGCGTCGAGCTGGCGCTCCATGCCGCTCAATTGATCGAGAAACCACCAACCACTGCCGAACTGCATTTTCCCTGGCACCGAGCCATCCTGAAAAGCGCCGATCAAGGTCGCGAGCAGCTCATTGTCGCGCGGGTTCGAGTTATACAAGATAGTCTTGGCGAGGCGATTGCCGTCGTCCAGGCGATCCAGAAACCGCGCCACGGACGCGCCCAAATTGTAGTCACCAATCGAGTCGAATCCGGTGTCCGCGCCGAGCGCCCGAAAGAGCCGGCTGCTGTTGTTGCGCATGGCGCCCAAGTGAAACTGCTGCACCCAGCCGCGTTCGTGATCGAGCAGCGCCAAGTCATGCAGCAGCGCGGACTTGAAGCGCAGCGCTTCCGCGCCGGTGATGGCGGTGCCGGCGCGCGCGCGCGCAAAGGCCGAGCTCACCTCGGACCTCGAGTAATCCTCGGCGTACAGTGTATGGAGGCCGTGATCTGACGCTCGACAGCCGAGCTCGTGAAACACCTGATGACGCGCCGCGAGCGCCGACATGAGCTCATCGTAGCTGCGAATGGTTTGGCCGGAGGCCGCCTCGAGCGAGTCGAGCCAGGCGTTGTATTCGCTTGGACTTTCGACGCAGAGCGCGCGATCGGGTCGAAACGTGGGATACATCCGGACAGCCGCCGCACCCTCACTTGCCGCGTAAGCGCGATGGTGCTCCAGTGAATCAGCCGGGTCATCCGTCGAACACACGACCGCGACCCGGAATTGTTCGAGCAAGCCGCGGGCGTGAAATTCCGT
Source organism: Myxococcales bacterium (assembly GCA_040348785.1). Classification (GTDB taxonomy): domain Bacteria; phylum Myxococcota_A; class Polyangia; order Polyangiales; family Polyangiaceae; genus PMG-095. Next base: position 41,520 of record JBEQTH010000007.1, read on the forward strand.
TTTTTTGAGCGCGGCGTTGCAGCTGTCGAATACGCTTCTTGCCGATTCGAGGTTGAGCAGCTCGATGATCCCGAAGGGATTCTTGAGCTCGAGCTGAGTCCAGTGAAAGAGCGGATTTCTGAGCGTCTTGGGAACAGTGGCGGCCCATGCTTGAAATTTCTCGAAGTCACTCGCTGCGCCGGTACACAACCGCTCCGCGACGCCATTGCTGCGCATTGCTCGCCACTTGTAGTGATCGCCGTCGAGCCAGAGCTCGGTGATCGATCGAAACTCGTGGTTCGTCGCGACGTGCTCGGGGCGCAGGTGGCAGTGGTAGTCGATGATCGGTTGCGGTGCGGCGAAGTTCACGTACAGGTCCCGCGCGGTGTCCGTTTCGAGCAGAAAAAATTCGGGGTCCAACATGGTTCTTTCAGCGCGCCATAGAAAGCACGCATAGGCAGCGTTGTAAGGGTTAGAGCCGCAACCCAATCCCGAGCGAGGTTTCGACCAGGAACGGCCCGAAATCGTGATGGGGTTCGTCAGGAACCGAGAAGCGCGGACTCGGCAACAGCAGCGCCCCGCGAGCGGTTGCGACTGCGAAAACCGGATTGCGCTCCAGGTAGATCATCTGAATGCCCACTGCACTCCAGATCCCGAACGTCGAGTCTTTGCCGCCTACGTAGGGAGAGGCCGCGTCGGCGGTCACCCAAGTGAATGCAGGCCCAACCACGATCGAGCTGCTCAGCGCGAAGTCTCCAACGGAGTAGCGCAGCGCCGGGCCGACACGTACGAATGAAAAACCTGCGCGCAACTCCGCGTTGCCTGTAGATAGCTCGGCGCGGACAATGGGAAAGAACCCGCCAAGCACCAAGGCGGTGTGAGGACCGAGGCCCAGCTCCGCATCCAGGGACGTGCCCCAGGAGCGCGGGAATCCAGTCGGGTCGATGAGCAGCGTCTCAGCCAAGATCACTGCGCTTCGTGCTCGAGCGGGAGGCAATCCCGCGGCGGGTTCGTGCCGAACAGCGGGTCGTGGGCGCGTCACCGGCAGCTCGACGCTCGTCGCTTCCAAACCGTTGAGAGCTTCGGCCGTACTGACGGCGAGTCTCGCTGGGTCGGACTTGAATCCCTCGATGCGGATCGCCGTCCCGTTCAAACAAACACTGGCGATGACTTCGTCGTTCTTCACCGGATCGGTTTCGAGTCTCACCCAAGCGCCAGAGCTTGCTGGTTGCTGCCCGCGTTCGCAGCCTTTTACTGGCTCCGCCGACTGCAAGCTCACGGCGTAACCTGCGCTGGCGAGCTCGGCAGACAGTCGCCCTGCTGCCGGCTCGAGATCGGCGTCGGAGGCGCTCACCGTCACGGCCCGCCGCGGTTGCGAAAAGGCGGTGGCCGCGAGCGTGGTGCTGCAGAGGAGCCACGGCCAGCTAAGGCGCCGCAAGAACCGAGTAACAAAGCCGCTGATACGGACCATCGGGAGCACGCTCCAAATACGCCCTAGCGGTTGTCTTGGCACGCGCGTCTCCGTTAGCCGCGTAGAGCTCGACCAAGCGCCCCATGGCTTCGACCGAGTAAGTGTCACGCGGATTTTGAGCAAGATAGCTTTCCAACCGGGCACGCGCTTGACCCGCCTCACCACGACTTGCTAGCAGACGCCCACTCAGAAATAGTGCGTCCCGGGCTTGTCGGCTCGTTGGAAAGCGCCTCTCGATAGTATCGAAAGCTCGAAGCGCCAGCGTGCTGTCGCCCCCCAACCTGGCAGCGTCCGCGAGCTCGGCGAGTGGTTGCGCAGACAGGCCTCCGAGCAACTGGTCGATCCCGACTTGCCGTGCAGCGGCTACCGCGGCGCTGTATTGTCGCTCGTGATAGAGCTTCGACCATGAATCTCGCCCGGCCGCCCTGTCGTTGGGCGCAGGTGCGATAGGCGGTTCGCGGTGGTCCAGCGCTGAATTGACGGCCGGCGGCGCCTGGTTGCCCAGGGCCGGCTGAGCGGAAGAATCCGTTGGCCCGGACTGGTGCTCCAAAGCCAATTCGCGCCCCTGGCGTCGCAGTCGGTCGCCCGCACGAAGCTCGATAGGCGTACTGCGCTCAGGAGACCGCACGTGCACGACGCCTTGCGCCACCGCGACCTCAACCGTGCCTGACACCTCTCGCGAGACGCTGAAATGAGTGCCGATGACTCGCACTTCTAGGTCGCCAGCCAGCACCGCGAATTCTCGCCCCTTTTGCGGGGCGACATCGAAATGCACGGTCCCGAGCTCGACTACGCAACGCGTCCCTCCCGCCTCTGCCCTCACGCGGGCGCGCGACTGGACGGCCAGCAGCAGCGAGCTGCCGTCTTGGAGCGGCACGCGCCGCTCGCTGCCCGCGGTTGCCAGCGCGACTTCGGGTGTTGAAGGTCGCGACGACTTCACCACTTGCAGCAACATCCAAATCGCGAGGGCAACGCCGAAGGCGAGCGCGCCTGCCCGCCGCCAACGACCGGCTGCTGCGTGGGGTCGCTGCTGCAAGGCAAGAGCCCGGCCAAGGTCGCGGCGTTGCCTTGCTAGCCATTCCGGTGAGGGCGTGCCGAGCTGCTCCCGCGCCTCGCGGCCGATCTGCCGTAGCTCACGCATCGTCTTCCTCCTCGCCGAGCTGGGCGTGCTGTAGACGCTCGGCGAGCAGCGGCTCGGCGGACGCCAGGCGCAAGAAGCGCTCGCGCCCCGCCTGCAAACGGCGCTTTACCGTCCGGGTCGAAGCGCCCGAAGCGCTCGCTATCTCGGCAACGCTTTGTTGCCCGATGAGCCGTAGTGTCAACGGCAGGCGCTCACGCGGTGGCAACTTCTCGAGCACGCTGTAGGTCCGCAACAAGACCTCCCGCCCGTCGTAGTCAGAATGATAGCTAGGCGCCCGCTCGTCATCTGTGTCGAGGCTGAACCAACGCCGCAGCTTACGACGCCGAAACTCGTTTTTGACGGCGTTGACGACGAGGCGCGCCGCCCAAGCTTGCAGACGCGCGGGATCACGCACTTTGTGAGCATTCTGAAGGATGCGCACGAAGATCTCATGCGCCAGGTCGTCACGCTCGGAGTCGGGACCAAGCAGGGTCCACAACAACTTGTTGACCAGGGGCGCCAGAGCCTCATAAAGATTCTCGGGGAACGCCGCTTCGTCGCTGGCCGGCTTGGGTGCGGGCTTCGCGGCTAGGCTAGGAGTGAGCGGCGGAGAGCTCTCTGCGCGGTGAGGTGCATGAGCCACGATGTTGGGACGTAGCAGATTGAAGGCCGCTGGTGAAGGCTGGGCAGCGCGCATCAGGCTGTTTTGGCTTGCTTGGAAACCAGAGCGTGCGACGCTGACGCCCATGGAACGCGCGCGGACGCAGCGCTGCCACTCGTTGCTGGCGCTGCGTGCGCTCACGCCAGCGCTGCTGCTTGCCGGTTGCCATAGCACGCTAGAACCGGTGCGCCGGGGGCAAAGCCAGTGCCTAGCGCTTGAGCTCCTGGGCTCCGAATACGCCCTCTGTGAAGCTCCTTTGGACCACGACAGCGCAGAGCAAGACTGCGAGCTGCGTGGGGCGCACCTGGCGGCGCTCGATTCTGAGCAAAAAAACGCCGCCGTTGCTGATGCGGTATTCGGGATCGAAACTAGCGGCAACGTTTGGCTCGGTGGGAAGCGTTCAGATGATTTCGTTTGGAGCTGGCCGGACGGGACCGTTTTTTGGCGCGGAGGGCACACTGGCGAAGCAGAGCCGGGTGCCTTTGTGTCCTGGCAGCCGGGGGAACCCAACGATACCAGCTCAGTCGATGGTGGGCCTGAAGCGTGCTTAGCCCTCACTGCCGAGGGCGCGGACTGGAACGACCGGGCCTGCTCGCTGGTATTGCCCTACGTTTGCGAACGCGATTGAGGCGAGCCAACTCGTTTTCGACACCTAAGCGATAGACACGCCTGCCCCCATCGCGGGGACAAGAATCGTGCTCCCGCGAAGCTTTTTCGGTCAAAAAAAAAAACCAATGGTTGCGGTCGATTTCTGGCCCGCAAGCGCGGAGGTCGGTGTCTTACCCTCCGATGGCTCCGCATCATGCTCGGTGGCTGTGCCGCTGGGCAGGCAAGCCGACGTCGATTCGATGAAGTGACTAGTTCCAGTTCCGCGGGTCCATCAATATGTGTCTGCAGGTGGTCGTGTGCGCGTAATCCAGCCACGTGATGAGAGCCAGTCGCACTGTCCTAATCAAGCCAGCGCCAAACGATAATATCCCTAAGCAAGAAGCCACGTAGCCATCTTGATCCGCCGACACTCGCGTTTCAAAAGCGTAACGAATAAAGCCTCTGCTCTGCTAGTCCTCGGATCGGGCTGGCTGGCCGCATCGGTCGCTCATGCGCAATCCGCAGAGCAGCCATTGGAAAGGTCGATTGATCCAGGTCCCCAATCGCGGAAAACCACGAGCTCAGTCGTCGAGTCGGCGCCGGAGCCTGCGAAGGAACCTGCTTCGAGCGCGGTGAAAGCGATGAGCGCGCCGTCTCCGGTCAATCCTTGGTTCGTTCGGCCTCCGCTGGTCGTCCGTGCTGGCGAGGGTTCGGATTGGACGCTGACGATTTTTGGTTTCGCCGAGGCCGATGGGATGTGGGACTCCACCGAGAGTTTTAACGATGGCTTGAACAACGGCGTGATTGCGCACCCGCTGACCCAGGCCGGTCGCAACTCGCGTTTTCAAACAACGATTCGAAACAGCCGGCTGGGGTTCAAAGCGCAAACGCCGAAATTGCAAGGCATTCGCGGATCGGGCGTGCTCGAATTCGATTTGTTCGGCAACCAGCCAAGGATTGATAGCGGCGGCGGATCGCCCGGTGTTGCATCCGGTGCCGGAGCCACGACCGAGGGTTCTTATTTCAACAACGCAGCCCTGCGCGTCCGTCACGCTTACGTGAAGATCGAGGACGATATCGTCAATGTCCTGGCCGGGCAGACCTACTACCTCCTGGGCTGGCAGAACTACTTTTTCGGAGCCACCTGCGGGTTCCTCGGAATGCCGAATCAGCTGTTCAATCGAACGGTGCAACTTCGCCTCAGCCACAATTTCGAGTCAGATCCCGTGAGCTTGGATGTCGCGGCCGGCATGTTCAGGCCAGCTCAGCGTGATTCCGGTACGCCCGACGCGCAGGGCGGCGCACGCTTCACCGTCAATCATTGGAAAGGGATCACGACGCCTGGTAGCGGTGGGACAGATGCCCAGGCTGCGGCGATCGCCGTCTCAGGAATGGTGCGTTCGTTCAAAGTCGATCCACATGCGCCACTGCCTGCCCCGCGCATACCGCTCATCGGCTGGTCGTTCGCGGCCAACATCCTGCTCCCCATCATCCCCGTCAGGGACGGTACCGATCGCGGAAACGCGCTGACCCTTACGGGCGAGTTCGTGACCGGGACCGGCGATGCCGATCAGTACACAGGCATGACCGCGGGCGCCACCATGCCCAATGTGTACCCGTTGCCCCCGGGGACGCCCGTTACATTCAACGGGACTGCGGCGCCGCAGGATCTGGCTGGAGCTGCCGCGCAGGTCGGCCTGCCCTACACGCCCAATATCGATCCGGGGCTCGTGGCGTTCGATCAGTACGAGCGCTTGCACACCATCAATTGGCAGACGTTCGTGGTCGGCCTTCAGTACTACCTACCTCCAAAGGGGCGAATTTTCATCAGCGGCAACTACAGTCAGGGAAACTCCAACAACATCGCCAGTCTCTTCCACCCGATTACGCCTCGGCAGCCGTGGATCAATCCGTTGGGCGTATTTCACGCCTCGCGCTACGTCGACGGGAACGTCTTCTTCGACATTCTGCCCTCGGTTCGCACGGGTTTTTCCTATCAATGGGTGCAACAGAAACTGGTCGACGACACGGTCGTCCACAACCATCGCGTCGAGATGACTGTGCTTTATTTCTTATAGGAGTGGGACACGAATGAACCCACGATCCTTGAGCGTCATCGCGATCACTTCGCTGATCGCCGTCATCGCCATCCCGTCCTGCTACGAGCCAGCACAAGATTTTCAGCCGATTACGTATGGCGCAAAGGCCTGGCGTCCACCTGACGGTTGGGACCCCGAGCCACCGTGCGCCACGGGTTACTTCGTCGCGATCGACAGCTGCCCTGGGTGCACGGGAATTTCCTATGCACTGTGCACCGGCGTGACGTTCGAACAATGCACGTGCGGCGGGCCATTTTGGCCGGGCGTGGAGTGTCCAAAATCCCTCACTTGCTGTGCCAATGACTTTCCACCGTTCAACTGGCTCGAGCTCGTCAAATATTCCGGGCCAGGTTGGGCGGGCCTCAACCCAGACGCAGCGGCGCGCACATGCAATTGACCCGCTGCAGCAAAGTCCGATTGCCCGATATCGCTCCTGATCGAGCAAGAATTCCGATCATGAGCCCCTTTAGTTGATCGAAGGAGTCCAGCCACAATGGGTAGCTCGCACACACTCTTGAACGCACTCTATGCGGCGACTCTAACGCTCGTCGTGTCTGCTTGTTCCAACAGTTCGTCTCCCGCTCCCGGACAACCGAGTACCGGTGACGCCGGCACGGGCAACTCGAGCGGAGGTCAGACCGGTGCCGGTCAGGCTGGCAGCTCCAGCGGCGGGCAGCCCGTTACCGGGCAAAGCGGGGCCGGCGGTCAAGCCGTCAACGGCCAGGGCGGTGACGCAGGCGGCCAAGTCGGCAGCAGCGGTGCCGGCACCACGGCGGGTACGGGGGGCGGCGCCATGCTCCCGCCCGCCGGTCCAGACAGCGAAGCCGAATTCAGCTTGGACGTGGGTTGGCAGTTCAACAAGGCGGACGTGAGCGGCGCCCAAGCCACGGCCTTTGCAGATACCGGCGCAGGGTGGAGTCAGGTCAGCACGCCGCATACGTTCAATGACGTCGATTCCTATCGCGTGCTCATCAACCATAGCGGCGGTGATCACGGCATGTTCTCGGGGCCAACGTGGTACCGCAAGCACTTCAAGGTTCCCGCGAAGTTTGCCGCCAACAAGCTGATCGTCGAGTTCGAGCGGATCCGAGAGACCGCGACGTTCTACATCAACGGGACACAGGTCGGCGCCTTCTCCGACGGTGTTTCACCGTGCGGCGTCGACGTCACAGGCAAAGCAATCGCCGATGGCACGACCGACAATGTGCTTGCGGTGCGGGTCGATAACAGCCCCGCGCCCGGTAACTACTGGGACTCCAATGCCACCAATCCGGATTTCGGCGGCCTCACCGGGCATGTCCGCCTGCACGTGCCGGGTAAGATTTACCAAACCTATCCGCTCTATCAAAATCTAAAGACGTCGGGCGTCTACGTCTACGGCAGCAACTACGCGAACATCACGAACAACGGTCCCCAGGGGGATACCGGTAACTTGACGCTGAACGTCGAGTCGGAAGTGATGAATGAGTCGGGGAGCCCCGCGAGCGCAACGCTCGGCGTCTCAGTGGTTGATTCAGCCACGGGCGCAACGCTGTCCTCCTTCACCGGAACGGCGACCTCCCTGCCGACGACCGGCGCCACGGTGCTGAAGGCAAGCGGGCCCTTGATGGGCGCCAAGCTATGGAGTGACTTGCATCCGAATTTGTACAACGTGGTCACCACGCTCACGGTGGGCGGGACCGTCGTTGACGGCCGCGCCACGCTGACGGGCTTCCGGCAACTGGTCTTGAAGGGAGGCGCGGGCACTGGTGGCGTGTACATCAACGGCCGCTTCGTCTACATGCTCGGCTTTGCACAACGCTCGACCAATTCCTGGGCAGGTCTTGGTCAGGCAGTGCCCGATTGGATGCACGACTTCCACGCGAATCTGATTCGCGCCGCCAACTCGAACTACGTGCGCTGGATGCACGTCGCCCCGCAAGTGTCGGACATTCGATCCGGCGACAAGCTCGGTGTCATCAGCACCGTGCCCGCCGCCGACAAGGAAGTGTCGAACCCAACGGCTGCGCAGTGGAGCTCGAGAATGGCCGTCATGCAATCCGCGATGATCTACTTGAGGAACAATCCTAGCGTCTTCTTCTACGAGGCCGGCAATAGTCCAGTGTCCGGTACGCAGATGCAGTCGTTGGCGACGCTCCGCAACACCTGGGACAAGGGCAACGGCCGCGGCATCGGCGATCGCGATATGGACGACGCCAGTGGCATGGCTTCGGCCGATTGGTTTGGCACCATGATCGCTTACGACGAGGGGAACCTCGGCAGCGGCTACTTCCGCGGTTACTCCGATGCGTATCGGGACAAGGGTCCGATCCTCGAAGAGGAGGATTTTCGTGACGAGTCGCTGCGCGGCATCTGGGACCAGTATTCTCCCCCGCACGTTGGCGGCTTCATCCCGGGCGCCATGGATACCTACAACGAGACGTCGGAAGTCTTCACCGTGGGCGACAACGCGAACCCCGGCCAGGTTTCGCGGCTCGATGCCTGGTTGAAGCTCGAGACCATCCGCAACACCGTTCCCGCAAACTCTCGTTACTCGGGCTACGCCTCCATCTACTTTTCGGACGAGAATGCCGACGGGCGTTTGAACAGCACGGCAGTCTGCCGCGCTGGCGGCAAGGTCGACGCGGTGCGCTTACCCAAAGAGGCCTATTACTCGTTCCGCGTCGCTGGCAATACGCAGCCCGATCTGCACATCGTCGGACATTGGACGTATCCCGCGGGCACCAAGAAGACGATGTACGTCGTCTCGAACACGCCTTCGGTCGAGCTCTTCGTCAATGGCGTTTCGGTCGGTAAGGTGACGAAGCCGACTGATGGTTATACCTTCAGTTTCCCGAACGTCACGTGGGCTTCCGGCAGCGTGAAAGCCGTGGGCTACGACGCGAGTGGTACCCAAGTCGCTCAGCACGAGCTGAAGACCGCCGGGGCGCCCACTGCCATCAAGCTCACGCCGATGACTGCTCCCGGCGGCTTGCAGGCCGACGGCGCGGACGTGGCGATGTTCGACGTCGAGGTGGTGGACGCGGCAGGTGTTCGTGTCCCCACCTACGGGCCGACTACCAAAGCGACGAACAACCAACCCACGGGCGAGCCCAAGATCACGTTCGCGGTGACGGGTCCCGGGACTTGGCGCGGCGGGGTCAACGAAAGCATGCTCAACTCCACGAACAATCTGTATCTATATACAGAGGGTGGGATCAATCGCGTCTTCATTCGCTCACAGACGACCGCAGGAGCCATTACGCTCACCGCATCTAGTCCCGGGTTGACCTCAGCTACCCAGACCGTCACGTCCGTCGCGGTGCCGGTCGTGAACGGCCTGCTCGCTCGGTGACTTTGGTGAAGACTCGCGGATCACCGACTGTCTTTGCGTCTCGCCCGGCACGCGCAGCGCTGCTCGCGGCAGCGGTCACGTCCGGGTGCTACGGCACGAGCGCAGAGCCCATTGGGCCAGGCCCTGGGCGTTTGACGACTGACGCCGGGGCACCCGGAACCAGCGGTGCCGCCGCCTCCGGCGGTGCTATCGCAGCGGGCAGTGGTGGGTCGGCAAGCGGCATGGCGGGCGCGAACAGCCCGTCCGGAACCGGTGGCGCCGCGGACGGAGCGGCTGGATCGAGCGGAGCCAGCGGAGCGGCAGGAGCACCCGTGAAGCTCGGCTGGGGAACACCCGTCAGTGGCGGTCCGACCGGCACGGGCACCGCAGCCACGGTGGTGGTCGACTCCGCCACCAGCATCGGCACGATCGGCACCGACTTCGTGGGGCTCAGCTTCGAAAAGACCCACATGATGAACGGCTCGCTAACGAGCAGCAATGCGGGTCTGATCGCACTCTTCAAGTTGCTGGGCTCGCCCCTGACGCGGATTGGGGCCAACGACGTCGAACGCTGCAGCTGGACTGGCATGGGACCCGCGCCTTCACAGCCCAATGGCCAGCCGTTCAGCACGAAGCTCACGAGCGGCGGTGTCGACCAGTTCTGCGGCTTTCTGGCAGCGGCGGGAAGCAAAGCGATCTACGGGGTCAACTTTCAGCTCGGTAACGTGACCGCTTCGGCTGCGGAGGTGGCCTACGTTCAGAGTCAATGTGCGGCCAGTATCCTGGGAATCGAGATCGGAAACGAGCCGGACAAGTTTGGGACCTGGGCGTCGCAGGAGGCGGACTATCAGAAGTTCGCCGACGCGATCCTCGCAACACCGGGAACGATGTTGGTTGGCCCCGCCTGCACGAGCAAGGCGGCCACCCAATTCAGCGCCCCTTTCGCCGATAGCATCGCGGCGAAGTACCCGGGAAAACTGGCGGTGCTGGCGCAGCACTCCTACGTCGCCGCGGCCAATTCGTCGGGCTGCTCGGTGCCAAACCTGCAGGTCACTACCACCGCGCTCACCGATATCTTCGATACGATCCACGCGGCGGCGGTGAAGAACAACGTACCTGCCTGGCGCATGGATGAAAACAACACCTGCTCAGGTCACGGACAGCAAGGCGTGAGCGACACGTTCATCTCGAGCCTGTGGGCGATTGACTACATGTTCGAGGTCGCCAAGCGGGGCGGCAACGGGATCAATTTCCACACCAGCGAGAACGGCATGGATGGAACCGTTCCATTCTACTATCAGCCGCTCAAAGAGGATAAAGGCGTGGTGGTGCAGGTCCAGCCGGAATACTACGGCCTGCTCTTGTTTACTGAGGCCGGCGCCGGGTCGCTGGTGTCCACCAAGCTCACCACCAGTGCTCAGTACTTCACCGCCTGGGCGATCAAGGCGAATGGCTTTACGAGCGTGGTGCTCAACAACCGCAACGCCACGACAGCGATCAGCGCGACGGTAAACCTTGGGTCCGCGGTCAGTGGGGCGAGCGCAATCTATTTGGAACCCACGCCCGCAGGCAGTCTGACGGCCACTGCCGGCAACGTAAAGCTCGCGGGTGCTACTGTGTCCGCGGCGGGCGACTGGCCCCGCAACGCACCGTTCGTGCAAACGGTATCTGGAAACACCATCTCGGTGTTCGTCCCTGCCGCCAGCGCAGCACTCGTGCGCGTTTTGCAATAGGCCCGAGCCGTAGTCATCGGACGGCCTCACCGACTTTGTTCTTGAGCTTCACTAAACCCAACCTTCTACAAGAACGCCGTTTACGGCGAACCTTGATTGTACGTGGCGGATGACATGTTGAAATACTCATTGGGATCGATCGTGATTGGGTTGAGCGTTGTGTCTGGGGTCTACGCTTGCAGCAGCAGCGATCCAGGCACTGTGGCCGCAGCGGGCGCGCACAGTGCTGCAGCAGGAGCTGCAACCGGTGGCGGGGGTGCAAGTGCGACCGGCGGCGGTGGCGCAACCGGCGGCGGTGGCGCGACTGCGACCGGTGGCGGTGGCGCGACCGGCGGCGGTGGCGCGACTGCGACCGGTGGCGGTGGCGGCAGCGGCGGTGCGACGACGACCGGCGGCGGCGCGGGTGATGGTGCCGGCGGCGCGACCCTCACCTTGGCCGAGGCGTGCGCGAAGAATTGCGCGTTGGCCGCGGGTTTGACCGGTTGCTCGACCACGACCGACGTGTGCGTGAAGAGTTGCCTTACCACGTTCGACAACACGTCCAAGGTGAATGCGACTTTGGGGCGCGAGTACACCGAAATGATGGTGTGCGTGGCGACGGACACGGCAGAGTTCGGTACGGCCGACAAATTCGTGTGCGCCAAGCCAGACCGCGCCTTGAACAAGTGGTCACCGGGCCCCGACTCGAAGTGTGAAGACGCGATTTGCCTTTGGAACTGCAACGACGGAACATCCGGTAATTTCGATCCGTTCGTCGATATCCGGTGTACCTGCTCGAGCGTGTGATGCTCACCGACGCCGGTCGCTTACCAGAGGTTCGAAAGCGACACGCTTGGCTCGCGGCGCTGCTGGTGATCGGCACTTTCCTGGCGTATCTGCCGGTGTGGCGCGCCGGGCTCATCTGGGATGATCGCAGTCTGGTGGTGGACAATCCGCTCGTTCGAAGCGCGGGCGGTTTGTGGCGCTTCTGGTTCAGTACGAAGCCGGTGGATTACTACCCGTTGACATCGACGCTGTGGTGGCTCGAGTGGCGGCTGTGGGGTGAAAACCCAATTGGCTATCACGTCGCCAACGTGCTGCTACATGCGCTTTGCGCAGTCCTCGTCTTTCGCCTGCTCGCGCTGCTGCAGGTTCCTGGTTCCTGGTTGGCCGCGGCGATCTTTGCGGTGCACCCGGTCAACGTGGAATCCGTGGCTTGGGTGGTCGAAACGAAAAATGTGCTGGCGATGCTTTTCTACCTCGCGAGCCTTTCGTGCTTCGTGCGCAGTCGTCCCACCCTATTGGCCAAAGCAGCAGCCACGTCTGCCGGGTTTTCTTCACGACAATGGTACGGCCTGGCGCTGCTGGGCTTTTTGCTCGCGCTCTTGAGCAAGACCGTCGTCGCGCCGATGCCCTTCGTGTTGCTAGGCATCATTTGGTGGGAGCGCGGCAAGCTGAAGCTTGCGGACGTGCTCGAGGTGGCGCCGTTCTTCGCCATTGCGGTAGTGGTCGGTTCAATCTCGTTTTGGTTTCAGACTCAGCGAGCCATCGGAGCCGAGAGCGTTCGAACGGACACCTTCTGCACAAGATTGGCGGGGGCTGGCTGGGCGCTCTGGTTTTATGCGTCGAAAGCAATTCTCCCGTTCGGTTTGCGCTCGATCTACCCGCGTTGGCAGATCGATGGTCGACAGTGGTGGTCTTACCTTCCCGTGGCATTGGTAGTGGGCGTTGCGCTCGTGTGCTGGTACGCCCAGCACGCTTGGGGAAAGGGTCCGCTTTTGGCTTGGTCATACTTCGTCGTGATGCTTTCCCCCGTGCTTGGCTTTCTGGACATCGGTTTCATGAAGTTCTCGCTGGTGGCGGATCATTGGCAATACTTGGCCATCATCGGGCCGATCGCGTTTTTCGCAGCGGCTTTCGCCAAGCGCTATCACGGGCTCGAGCCGTTTGCGCGCCGCTTGCTTGCCGCGGCAATGAGTGCAGGGCTGGTGGGGCTCGCGTCGTTGACCTGGCGGCAGAGCGAAGTTTACCGAGATTCCGGCAGTTACTGGGGGGCGGTGCTCGCGGCGGACGCGGGCTCCTGGGTGGCACACAATAACCTCGCTGGCTTTCTCGTCGAACAGGGGCACTCGGACGAAGCGCTTCCGCACTTCCAGCAGGCTGTGGAACTTCGACCGAGCTTCGCGAAGGGTCAGTACAACCTCGGCGCCGCTCTTCGAGAGAGGGGCAAAGTGCGCGACGCGATCATCCACCTGCAGCGAGCTGTAGATCTCGACCCCAACTACACCGAGGCACACAACGTCCTGGCGCATGCGCTGGCGCAGGACCACCAGTTTTACGGCGCAATAGCGCACTTGGAGAAGTCTCTGCAAGTCAATCCAGGTCAAGCCGAGGCGCACAACAACCTGGCCAACCTTCTGTGGCAAATAGGCAAGCTTCGGCCTGCTGCGGTCGAGTACGAAAAGGCGCTGGCCCTGCACCCCGACTACGCCATCGCCCACTTCAACCTCGGCGAGGTGCTGCGAGCGATGGGCGATACCAGAGGAGCCGTCGCTCACTACCGGAGTGCGCTGGAAATTCGACCGCAACTCGCGCCCGCGTTGGCCAGCCTGGCCTGGGTTCTTGCAACGAGCTCAGATGAGCCCATCCGCGACGGCGCGCAGGCGTTCATGCTTGCCGCTCGAGCGGAACGGCTCTCCAGGGGCGGAAGTCCCGAAGTCATCGCGAGCTTGGCTGCGGCTCTTGCGGAGGTTGGCCGGTTCCATGAAGCGGTCACGACCGCCGAGCGTGCGTTGAACCTGGCTATCGTCCGACGGAATACGCAGCTGGCCGAGCGACTGCGCATCCAGGTCGCTTCGTACCAATCCAATACGCCCTACCGTGAGTCTGCCGGGCTCGCACAGCAACTCTAAGGAACCACCGAATGTCGACCTCCGCGCGGAGCAATCCGACCTATTATCCGCCGACGCCATACAAAGTGCTCGTGCAGGAATCGATGAGACACGCTCACTTGCGGGCGGTCTTCACGCTTTGTTGCTCTGCCGTTTTCGGCCTCCTGAGCGTAGGCTGCAGCGGCGGGACCGACACTCCGTCGTCTGCCAACTCGTTCACGAGGGTCTACACACAAGTCATCCAAGCGAAATGCAGCAATGACTTCTGTCACTTCAATAGCGCGAGCATCCGCTACAGCGCTCTCGACATGAGCTCGCCGACGCGAGCTTATTGGAGCCTCGTCGGTCTGCCGAGCATGGGGCCTGCCTGTTCGCAAAGCGGCATGCGAGTCGCCCCGTGGCAGCCCGAAGTCAGCGTCATGTATCAGAAACTCTCACCATCTCCGCCGTGCGGAAGCCAAATGCCGGCGGATAGCGCGGGGTATTCGACCAACGGAACGTCGGAGTTGAAGTTCACGGGCCCGGAGCTCTCCGCTGCTGAAAAGCAGCTCATTCATGACTGGATTTCCGAAGGCGCGTACAACAACTAGGCAAGATGAAGGCTTGGAGTCGCTTCGAGCCTGAGATCGCGGTGGGCTTCCTGATCGCGCTAGTCCTCAGGGCGTTCTGGAGACTCGCCCTGATGAGGGGGGTGGTCATCACGGACGATGTCTTTGCAAGCGACCTCATGAACGAGAACTTTCCCTATCGCGTTGCGCTGGGCAAAGCGCTGCGCGCGGGAGAATGGCCGTTGTGGGTGCGTGAGCTGTACGGAGGGTTTCCGCTTTTGGCGCGCTCCGAGGCAGGCGTTTGCTATCCGTTCAACATCGTTCTTTTCGGCCTGTTGCCGCCGTTCGTTGCGCTGAATGTCACGATCCTACTGACGCTGCTTACGGCTGGCATCGGGATGTATTGCTACGCGCGAGAGCTCGAGGCCCGCCCCCTCGCCGCCGTGCTGGCAGGAGTCGCGTTTTGCTTCAGCGGATTTCTATCTTCGCACCTAAAGCACCTCAGCATGGCCAACGCGGCTTGCTGGTTGCCAGTTGGGCTCGCGTTGCTCGAGCGCGCCGTCGCGAGAGAGAGCAATCGACCGCTGCTCTGGTTTGCGGTGGTTTTTGGCCTCCAGCACCTCTCGGGTAATGCACAGACTGCCTATTACTGCGGCGTGCTCTACGTTCTGTATTTCCCACTCCGGCTGTTCGATCACTTCCGGAGCGCGCTGTCTGCCGTGAGCGCGCGCAGCAGTTCGCAGCTCGTGCTGGATGTTTTGCGGAGCAAGCTCACTTGGCTGTTCGCCGCAGCGCTGGCTCTTGGTTCGCTGCTCGCCGCGGTTCAGCTCATCCCCACCTACGAGCTCGTGTCGCACGGTCAGCGATCAGGCGGAGTGAGCTTCGAATATGCTTCGGGCTACGCCTACGATCTGGCGAGCTTCTGGACGTTCGTCTTACCGTATCTCAATGGCGACATTGGCGATCGGACGTACACGGGTAACGGCATCTTTTGGGAGGAGTACGGCTACGTCGGTTTCCTGACGCTACTCCTCGCGTTGTACGGTGCCGTTCGTTCCTGGCAAACCTGGCACGTCCGGTTCTTCGCCGGAGCGGGGGTCGCCTCGTACCTGCTCGTGCTGGGTCCCATGACTCCTGTGTACCGGTTTGCGTTCAATGCCGTGCCGGGTATGAGCTATTTTCGTTTCCCAACCCGGCTGCTGCTGATTACCGATCTTTCCATCGTCGCGCTTGCAGCGTTGGGATTGGCGCGTCTTGGCACGCGCCTCGTCCGCCCCTTGGGCTTCAGATGGGCTTCGCTGGTCCAAGCCGCGCTCGTACTGATCACTGTCGCTGACCTGCTGTACGTCCAACTTCGACAGAACCCGATAGTCGAGGTCGTCAGTTGGCAAAAACCTCCCACTACCGCGGCCATCCTGGCGCAAGATTCGTCACTGTTCCGGATCTATTGTGTCGGCGGCGTCCATTCGCATCGCCGGGCGTTCGCACAGGCGAACGGGTGGGAGGGTGATCTGCAGCCGTTCGTCGAGCAACGCGAATTCCTCCAACCGAGCAGCAATCTCCTGTACGGATTTGCGTCGCCCAACGGCTACGCCAACTTGATCCCGAACTACCTCGTGGACGTGTGGGGCGACCAAAATCGAGCGGGCATCATCACCCAAACGGCGTCCACCCGAGGGGAAGTTTTCCGGCCCACACAAAACTTCTGGAAGCTGATGCGCATGTACAACGTGAAATACCTGACGTCGTTTTGGCCTTTTGGTCCGGCCTCGAATTTGACGCTGCTCGGCGTCTACGGCGGCGCGTTCCTGTATCGAAACGACGATTTCTTGCCGCGTGCCTACTTGGTTGGTGAGGTGCTGCCTGCTACCGATGACGCAAGTGCGCTCGGCCTGTTGATGTCTGATGCGTTCGAGCCACGGCGATCCGTGCTCCTCGAATCGGCGCCCCCGGGCCTCGTTGCGGGACGCGCTGAGGTTCCTGGCAGCGTGGACCTCACGCACTACACGGCCGATACCGCTGAACTCTACGTTCGAGCTCAGCGGGACGCAATGCTCGTGTTCTCCGACTCTTATTATCCAGGTTGGGAGGCGGACGTGGACGGGCACGCGACGCCCATCTACCGGGCAAACGTCACGCAGCGCGCCGTCGCCGTACCAGCCGGTGAGCATCGTGTCAGATTCCGATTCAAGCCTCTGTCGGTCGTGATCGGTTTGTGGATTTCCGCAGCCTCCGCGCTCGTCCTGCTGGGTTGGTCCCTGGTTCCGTTCGCGCGCCGGTGGCGAGCGAAAGCGGCCCTTTCGCCGGGCCACTCCACGCCCGCCTGAGCGGCCCTACAGCGAAACACCAAAACCATGCTGTCCAAGCTGTCCTACTACTACGAGATGGGTCGTCGCATTCATCCGCTCGGCGCGGCTCCCAAGCTGTGGAACTACGTCAAGTACCGCGCCTTGAAGAAGCGGGCCACGACATCGACGCTTCGCTACACACCGCAGATCGCGTCGATCATGCTGACCAAGCGCTGTAACCTCTCTTGCGCCTATTGCTCAGCCGGCAATCTCATCAATCAGCCAGGCTCGGCTTGGCGCGCGAGCGAGGCAACGCTGGCTAGCATTCAGCGAGTGTTCGACAATCCGTTGTTCGCCAATTGCTTGCTCGTTGACTTGCTAGGTGGAGAGCCACTCTTGGTCAAGGACCTCGAGGCCATCGTCGCCTATCTCGTGGGGCGCGGGCACGTCGTGAACATGGCGACCAACGGCGTCTCCTTGCTTTCGCGCATCGCGGGTTTGAAACGCGCGGGCATAACCAGAATCAACGTTTCGTTGTACGACGAAACCTGCTCGGCGCTCGAGCGCGACTTGCCGGCGATCAATCGCACTTTTCGGGTTCACACGAGCATCGTGCTGCTCAGGAGCGCGCTCGAGCGCGACCCAAGCTCTATTTTGGAGATGGCTCGCTCCGTTCAAAAAGCCGGCTGCCAGAGCCTCCGCTTTTACGTCTATCGACCCATGGGCACGAAGCCAAATCCGAACGAGATCATCGACGACTCGCTCGACGCCTACGTCGCGTTTCGGGAGCACGTCGAGCAAGCCCTTCCCGGCTTTTGCCTATGGCCAGCCATCCCTGGACCCGGCTCGGCAAAGCGCTGCCCACAGCTCTGGCAACGCATCAGCTGCGACGTCTCCGGGGCAATGGGGATCTGCTGCGGCACGGATCGCTACCTCGAGGGGCCTCATGCCAACCTGTTCGGCAGTGCGCCCGACGACGTATTCAATCACCGGACGTTGGTTACCATGCGCGAGCAGCTCCTCGACCCAGCGCGTGAGCCGCCCGAGCTGTGCAAGAATTGCAATCTGCTCGGCGAGCCCGGCTGGTAGGCAGGAGCGCCAATGCAGGATGTACTGAAAAAATCGCGGCTACGTTTGCTCAAGATGCATTTCGAGAGCGGAGTCGGACACATCGGGGGGAACCTGTCTGCGCTCGATGTCCTGCTGACCTTGCACCACCGTGTCATGCGTCGTGACGATCGATTTATCCTCTCGAAAGGTCACGCGGCCGGCGCGTTGTACGTCACGCAGTGGTCCCTCGGTCGCTTGACCGAAGGACAACTGACTACGTTCCATAGCGACCACACCAAGTTGGGTGGGCATCCCGTGCCGGGCGGCGTCGCCGACGCACTCTCCATCGGCAGCTTAGGGCACGGGCTTGGGCTGGCCGCGGGCGTCGCTTTGGCCAACAAGCTGACTGGCCAACCGGGGCGAGTCTATTGTCTGCTCTCGGATGGTGAGTGGAATGAGGGTTCCACCTGGGAGTCTTTGGGTTTCCTCGTGCATCACCGCCTGCTCCAGCTCGTTCCGATCGTCGACTTGAACGGCTTGCAAGGCTTTGGCACCACGACCGAGGTGTTCGATCTGGGCTCGCTTTCGCGCAAGCTCGTCGAGTTCGGCCTGGAGGTTCGTGAGGTCGACGGGCACGATCCGGAGGCCCTCACGCGTGCCCTACAAGTTGCCGCCGTCGAGCGCCCCGTCGCCGTTCTTGCCCGAACCATCAAAGGGCACGGGGTCTCGTTCATGGAGAACCAGCTTGAATGGCACTACCGCGCGATGACCGCCGAGCAATACCAAATCGCCGTCGAGGAGACGAACTGCAGGTGAGGGGGAGCTTCACAGCGGCTTTACTCGCTCATGCTCGCGAGCCAGACTTCGTGTTTCTGACGGGCGACGTCGGCTTCATGGCGCTCGAGCCCCTGCGCGCCGCCGCGCAGGAGCGCTTCATCAATGCTGGCATCGCGGAGCAGAACATGGTGTCGGTCGCGGCAGGCTTGGCCCACGCCGGACTAAAACCGTGGATCTATAGCATCGCGCCCTTTCTGTACGCCCGTGCCTTCGAGCAGATCAGGAATGACGTCTGCATGAACGAGCTGGCTGTTTGCCTAGTGGGCAACGGAGGTGGCTACGGGTACGGAGTCATGGGCCCCACCCACCATGCGCTCGAAGACTACGGATGCCTGCTCGGGCTCCCGCACCTGACGGCCCATGTCCCCGCCTTCGGCGCAGACGTTTTTGAGGCAGTGGCGCGAATCATGAAGGCAGGCAGGCCCGCGTACCTGCGCCTCGGTCGCGACGAGACACCGGAAGGCTTCGCTCTGCCTCCCTACGCGCCGTGGCGACGACTGCTTTCGGGCGAGGGAACCACCCTGCTCGTCGTCGGCTCTCTTGCGGGCAGCATCTTGGCCGCCGTCAACGCTCTGCCAGCGCCGCAACGACCCAGCTTGTGGGTGCTCTCGGAGTTGCCGATCAAGGCTCGGGAAATCCCGGCGGCTTTCGTCGCTGATTTCGAGCGAAGTGGGCACCTGCTAGTGATCGAAGAGCACGTAGCGCACGGCAGCGCCGGAGCAAGCCTTGCTCTAGCCCTGATCGAAGCGCACACGGTGCCGCGTCGCTTCAGCCATCGTTTCGCGCTCGGCTATCCCAGCGCGCACTATGGCTCCCAGCTCTACCACCGACGAGAATGTGGCTTGGACCCGGCGTCGATCCTGCGATTTTTGTCGAACTCATGAACCCGGGCCTAGCGGAGCAGATTCGGCGCTTGCAGGGGCCGGTGCTGGTGCTCGGGGCCAGCGGTTTCATTGGCGGGAACCTGCTGCGCACGCTGCTCCCGCACCGCAGCGACGTTTACGGCACCGTCTTTCACGCGCCTGCCTGGCGACTCGACGGCGTTCCCGCGCGCCATGTGGTCGTCGTCGACTTGTTGGCGGAAGCGTCGCTAAACGAGCTGTTCGAGCGTCTCAAACCGCGCACGATCTTCAACTGCGTCGGGTACGGCGGTTATTCCTTCGAATGCGACAGCGCGCTCATCTACGAGACGAACTTCAACCTCACGGCCAAGGTGCTCGAGCGTTTGGAATCGCTCGACATCGCGTGCTACGTGCATGCCGGTAGCTCGTCCGAATATGGCGCAACGGCGGCCGCCGCCAAAGAAGATGATTTTCTCGAACCCAACAGCGACTATGCTGTCTCCAAGGTCGCATCGGCGCACCTGGTGCGACTGTACGGGAAGAGCAAGCGCTTGCCGTGCGCGAACCTGCGTCTCTTTTCCGCGTATGGACCGCTCGAGGACGCTTCGCGCCTAATCCCAACGCTGATCGAGCGCGGCCTGCAGGGGACCTTCCCGGCTTTCGTCGATGCCAACATCTCCAGGGACTTCGTGTACATCGACGACGTGTCTCGAGCCTTCATCGACACTGCGCTCAATCTGCGCGAGCCCTTCTTCGGTGAATCCTTCAACGTTGGCAGCGGCACGAAGACGACC
The DNA here is from genome assembly GCA_040348785.1 of Myxococcales bacterium. GTDB lineage: Bacteria > Myxococcota_A > Polyangia > Polyangiales > Polyangiaceae > PMG-095. The sequence continues at coordinate 61,713 of JBEQTH010000007.1, forward strand.
ATCGCCGACGTGGCAAAAGCCGCCGCTGAGCTGTTTTCGATTACCGAAGAGCCAGCCTATGGCCTCATGCCCAGTCGAGCATGGGACTTAGTCGACTGGTCTTCCGATCAGAGCAAGACCAGCCAAACGCTAGGCTGGAGCTGTGGCACGGATTTTCGAGAGGGTTTACGTCGCACCGCCGAATGGTACCGCGGCTTGCTAGATAAGGGGCGATACCAACGCTCGTCCAAGCAATTTGGCGCAGACCGAGCGCGCAGCGTCTCGGCCATAGTGGCCTGCTACAAGGACGCCCAAGCCATACCGATCATGTACGAACGGTTGAAGACAACGTTCGCCAAACTTCGAATCGAACACGAGATAATTTTCGTGAACGACGGTAGTCCGGACGACAGTGAGGCAATCATTCGTTCGATCAGTAGTCGAGATCGACACGTGATCGGTATCGCCCATTCGCGCAACTTCGGTTCCCAGGCCGCGTTTCGTAGCGGGATGGAGATTGCGACCAAGAACGCATGCGTGCTGCTGGATGGCGATCTCCAAGATCCCGCGGAGCTGATCGAGGCCTTCGTCGAAAAATGGAAACAAGGCTTCGACGTCGTCTATGGGATTCGAGTCGAGCGTGAAGCCTCCCTGTTCATGCGCGTCGCTTGTAAGCTCTTCTATCGGCTGTTCGACGCGCTTTCGTATCTACCCATTCCTCACGACGCGGGCGACTTCTCGTTGATTGATCGGCGAGCGGTCGAAGCAATCCTCCAGCACTCAGAACGGGATTTTTTCTTGCGAGGCATCAGGGCCTCGGTGGGGTTCAAACAAACCGGCGTTGACTATGTTCGTCCGGCACGAAGGTTTGGCCGCACGACGAATAGCTTCTTCAAGAACGTGGGCTGGGCCAAGAAGGGCATTCTCGCCTTTAGCTTTGCCCCTCTGCTCGGGCTTAGTTTGGTTGGCACGGGTCTGTTCCTTCTCACGATTGCTCTCTGCATTGGAGAAGTCGCTTCGCGCCTCCTTCATCCGGGCATGGTTCGCAATGGCGCAACCGCGGTCGCCCTTTGCATTCTGTTTTTCGGGTCGCTGAACATCGTTGCGATTGCCACCGTAGGAGAATACATGGCAAAAGTTCTCGAAGAAACCAAGCGGCGTCCGCACTTCATTCGCAAAAGCATCATCATCAGCGGCGAAGTACGACAGGTCTCGGATTCGCATCGCGCCCGTTGACCTCGAAGGACGCAACATCGCCAGGTCGAGCGACATGTGCCGCGATTGTTTAGAGCGGGTCCCAAATCCTCTCCCGTCGCCTGGCTTCAGATTCTGCTTCGCATGCCCGCGCGCCTTGGCCCGCTTGCAGCTCTTCGCCAGGCTCGGTCCGAGGTTTTAGGACCCGCTCTTGGTACTACTTGGTCACTTCCGTCCCGAGATAGAGAGGCCGCGGCGGCCGTTGAATATTGGCCGTGCAGCGAGCCCGGACGTCCCGCGTCACCTCCGAC
>JBEQTH010000019.1:0-167115 GCA_040348785.1 Myxococcales bacterium
GCTACCGCGTCGAGGATCAGCGCCAAGCGCTGCAGCTCATGGTGCTGATGAAGGGCGCCCCCAAGCCCGCCACCCCCGCCATGCTCGCCGCCCACGGCGCCGCACGCAGCGTGCTGAGCGGCCTCGTGGCCACGCACTCCGAGCCTTCGGATCACGAGCTGCTCGGCATCTGTCACGTCGTGCTCGGCGACGAAGCGAGCGCGAGTGACGTGTTCAGGGCGGGGCTTGCCATCGAGCGCGTTCGTGACCCGCAGTCGAAGCTGTGCGGCACGCTGATGAAGCGCGTGTCGATGATTTGAAATGAAAAAGGCGCGGAGACCGAAGCCGCCGCGCCCGTTTCAGGCCCACTCAGCGAAGATCAGTTCGGCACGCCGGCCTTGATCCAATCGCTGATGACCGTGCGCTGGGCAGCGGTTAGACACATGCGAGGATTTGCGGAGTTGGTCTTGCAGTCATCCGGCATGCGAGCAATCGCCTTCATTTGTCCGCCCTCAGAGCACATCGTCGACGTATTGGCGTTGTCGGTGATGCGAAGGAGCAAACTATTGGTGTCATTCGCAACTGCCAGGATGCTGCCCTTGCAGTGTGGAATGGCGTCTGCGATGGCCGTTGTCAGCAGGCCGTGGAGATCGGTCGTACCTTGGAAGTCCAGATGAGTGCTGGCCTTGTTATGGCAGGAACCGACACCGCAATTCATGCCAATCAGCGTCTTGACTGCGGCGAAGGTGTTACCACCACCGGCCGAGCCACCACCGGTCCCTGCGCTCGCGCCACCCGAAGCGCCACCCGCACCGCCCGAAGAGCCACCGGTTCCGCCGGCGCCAGCCGCCACCGAGCCACCAGCGCCCGCTGATGGAGCGCCCCCCGCCGGAGCACCCGCTGAAGGCGCGCCAGCCGATGAAGCACCACCGCCGCCACTTGCGGGCGAGCCACTCGCACCTGCACCCGCACCCGGACCGCCCGCGGCCGGAGCACCGGCGCCCGGCGTCGGAGTGCCGCCGCCGCTGTCGTCGCTACCGCACGCACCCGTCGCCGCCAGCGCGAACAACGCAGCCACACCAATAAGAGATCGCTTGGAAGTCATCATAGGGCTCCATTACTAGCGATCGCGGATGGATCTTTGAGATCATCCACGACAGCTCGAAGATTGCAGTCTTGGCGGCAGAGTCCGCACCACACGTAAAATCCCTGTGCCGCACCGGGCTTCGTCGATCGAGTACCACAAAACCGATCACATTAACGTGCCTGCAGCTCCGAAAATCGGACCATCTAATTTTCTTGTCCAACAATGTAGGTCACTGCGTAAGCGAAAGGGTACGCGTCGCCGTTTCTGTTCTCACGTCGAGATCGAATCTCACGTCGAGATCGAAACTCTGTGACCCGTTTGCAGAAAGCTTTCAATTGGGCCACGAAATTGGAACCGCGGCGTGGCGAAGCATGGCGAAGCTCGCCGTTCACGCTCTGCCACGCTCCGCGTCATACCGTTTGTGCGTAGCCCGCTGACAACCCTCGCGGGTTTCCTTATTGGTTTCTTACCGCGATTTTCGGCCATGTTTCGGGTGCTCGTCACGCGGTCTAGGGAGTCGCGATAGCCTACGTCTATGTCTCGCTGGTCCCCACACCCCGTGACGCTTCGGCAATTGCAGTACGTGCTAGCCGTGGCGGAGTTCAGGAGCTTTCGGCGGGCGGCGGAGGCGTGTGCGGTGGCGCAGCCTTCGCTGTCGGCGCAGGTGGCACAGCTCGAAGGCGCCTTGGGGTTGCCAATCTTCGAGCGCGCGGCGCGTGGCGTCGCGGTGACGAAGGCGGGGGAGGCATTGCTGGAGCGCGCGCGGCGCACGTTGCTCGATGCGGATGATTTGTTGGCCACGGCCGAGCGTTCGCGCGATCCGTTGTCGGGCACGTTGCACATCGGCGTAATTCCGACCGTTGCGCCGTATTTGTTGCCCGAGATCAGCACCGATCTACGCCAGAAGTTTCCGCGCTTGCGGCTGCTTTGGGCGGAGGAAAAGACGCGTGTGCTCGTGGAGCGGATCGCCGCGGGCGAGCTCGATGCCGGCATTTTGGCGGTCGAGTCGGAGATCGGCGATCTCGAGTATGCGCCGCTGGGGCGCGATGCTTTTTACTTGGCGGTTCCGGGCGACCACCGCTTGGCGCGCAGTACGCAGGCGGTGAAGGTCGATCAATTGGCAGACGAGACCGTGCTGCTCCTCGAAGACGGACATTGCTTCCGCGATCAGGCGCTGGATGTGTGCCGGCGCGGTGGCGCGGAAGAAGCGAGCGTGCGCGCGACGAGTTTGTCGACTTTGACGCAGATGGTTGCGGGCGGCATGGGCATTACCTTTTTGCCGCAGATCGCGATTAGAACCGAGAACCGCGCGCGCTCGCTCGTGACGCGCCCGTTCGGTGCGCGCGGTCCGGCGCGCACGTTGGCGCTCGCGTGGCGCAAGACGGCGCCGTTTGCCGATACTTTGCAGCCGCTGGCCGGTGCCATTCGCTCCATCGTGAGCCGCGTGGCTTCGGCGAAGCTCGCTCCATAGTTTGAGAGCTATCGCGCTCTGCCGGGCGAGGCATTGCGCGACCGTCTCGGGAAAGCGTTCACTACGCCCCGCAAAGCGCGGCGATCGCCGATCATTCGGGCTAGGCTGACGCAGCGCATGCCCCCGCTCGATCTGCCGCCTCCGCCACGTGGCCTCAAAGGCCGTGTCACCGAGCTTGCCACGCTCGCCAAAACCATCGAGGAAACCGCGCCCACGCGCTTGGCGTTGGTGGGCGCGGGCGGGAGCGGCAAATCGATGCTCACCGCCGCGCTCGCTCATCGCGTGGCGCCGTTCTTCGAGGGCCGCGTGCATTGGTTCCGCGTCGGCTCGTGGGACTTCTACACGCTGACCGAGATGCTTGCGCTGCGCTTCGGCGTTCGCGACGAGGACGACCGGGTGACGCAACTGAAAGCGTTTTTCAAACGCACTGGGCCGCGCTTGATCGTGCTCGACAACCACGAGGACGATCGCGCGATCGCGCGCTTGCTGGATACGTTCGAAAAATCCCCGGTCACTTTCGTCATCACCGCGCGCCGCTTGTTGCTCGCGGGCGTCTTGATCTTTCCGGTTACTGCGCCTTTGGTCACCGGCGGGCGCAGCGCCTTTCCGCGCGTCGCCAAGCTGACGCGCATGCTGCGCTGGAACCCGCTCGCGCTGGACATCGCCGACAACATCGTGGGCTCGGGGGCGGCCACCGTGAACGAGCTGCAGGCGTTCTTGAACGAGCACGGCGTGCAGCGCGTGCGCGCGATCAAGCACGAAGACGACCTGCCCGAGATTGCGCTGCTCGTCGATTGGGCGTGGCGGCGGCTCGAGGCGCCGAGCAAGCGCATCCTCGGCGTGCTCGCGCACATCGAGGGCGATCACGTCGACGTCGAATCGATCGCGCGCCTCGCCAAGATCCGCACCGGTTTGCCGGAAGCGCTGGCGCCGCTCCTCAGCTGGCACTTGGTGCAAGAGCCCGTCGCGGGCCGCTACACGCTGCACGCCGTCGTGCGCCACGCGATCGTGCCGCGCACCACACCCGTCGCCGCACGCGTGTTCGAGCACTACGTGAGTCTGCTAGAGAAACACCCGGAGCGGCTCGTGCTCGAGCAGACGCACCTGTTCGCGGCGATGGATCACGCGCACCGGACCAGCAACCTGAACGCCATGCTGCGCGTGGAAGCGCTCGCGCGCCGCTTGGCGGGCCTCGACTGATCGAAAAGCGACACCGTTCTGAGCACTTTTGCTCGCTAGTTCGAGCCGGCTACGGCCACCAGGGATCACATGCCCTGGGCCCGATCCCTACTGAGCGCACGCTGAGCGCATCACACGCACTCTCGCGGGCGCAGCAGCTCACGAAGCAGGCGGAGTGCGCGTCTTCAAACTATCGACGGCGTGCACCGGCGGCGCGTCGCCCTTCATCAAGTGCGCGATCGCGCTGTACACGAGACGCTGACTCTCGAGCATGCCCTTGCCCGCAAACGCGGTCGACACGACCTCGATCGTGAAGTGACCACCGCCACCACCGACCGTAGCCTGCGACCCCGGGATCGCCTGCTCGATGGCCTCCCGCAAAGCGTCGACGACCGAACCCTGAAAATTCGTGGGATGCGATGACATATGGCCGAGGAAATGTCCCAGATGCGCCTCGCCGGCAAGCGCATTCAATGGCCTGGCGCGCCGTGCGTGAAGATTGGGCACCCATAAGACTCGCCACGCACCTCGCTGCGCGACAAGGGTGCCCGCTCGACGTCAACGCGCGCTGACGAACTGCGCCAGCTCACTGAGCGTAGGACCCGTGGCGTCGGGACCCGGCCCGAGCTCCTCCGGCGGCACCCCCAGCCGATTGACCCAAAATGTCGGAAACCCGAACCACTTGGCACCCGCGGCGTCCCAACCCCCGAAGGCGGAGAACGCGATCTCTTCCCGGTGCAGCTTGAAGGCGCTCGGCCCGAGCTCATACGCACGGGGATCGGGCTTGAAGGTCCGGACCGGATCGGTCGAGAGCTGCGCGTCGAACAGATCGCTGATGCCTGCGTTGCGCAAGAGGTCCGCGAGCATCTGCGGTGTGTAATTGGTAAGCGGCGCGAGACGCAGCCCGGCGTTCTTCCACGCCGTGAGCGAGGCGCGCGCGTCGGGCCATAGCTCGAGCTGCGAGTAAGCCGCGACCAGCGTGTCGCGCTGGCTTTGCGAAAAAACGAGGCCGCGCGTTTTGCCGGCGTACACCAGCGCGTCCTCGGTCACGCGCCGAAAGTCGGCGTACTGGCCACTCACCACGCGTAGCCAGGAGTATTCGAACTGCCGCACGCGCCAGGCGTCGCACAGCTCGACCGCGTGATCCGGCGCGAGCGTCTTTGCGACGGCGACGACCGAGCGCGGATCGAACAGCGTGAACAAGTCGAAGCAGATGGCGCGGATTTTCGGAGCTGGAATGGGCATTGGTTGGACCTTGAGTGAGGCGGCAGCGCACGAGCCCAGCACGCTGAGCGCCGCGCTGCTCGTGACCAAGCGCAAGAATTCACGTCGAGCCATGCGCCGGAGCGTGAAGGGCGGGCGCCGCTTCGTCGATTGGCCAAAAGCGTCAGCCGGCCATGCATTTTTGCATGGGGCGGGTTACCCTTGGATTCATGCTCGATTGGGACGACTTGCGGTTCGTGTTGGCGGTGGCGCGGGCCGGCAGTAAGTCGGCGGCGGCGCAGCAACTGGGCGTGGCACAGCCGACGGTGGGGCGGCGGATTGCGGCGCTGGAAGCCGAGCTCGGGGCTACGCTTTTCGAGCACTTGCCGACCGGACAACGCCTATCCAGCACCGGCTCGCGCCTCATCGCGCACGCGGAGCGCATGGAGGAAGAAGCGCTGGCCGTGGAGCGCGCCGCCGCGGGCCGCGACGCAGGGCTGCGCGGCCGCGTCACCGTCACCGCCTCGGAGTGGCTGATCGGCTCCGTGCTGGGTCCCGCGCTGTCACCGTTCTGCGCGCTGAACACCGAGCTCGAGCTGGAGCTGCTGGCCGACGTGCGTCACTTGAGCCTCGCGCGGCGCGAAGCGGACATCGCGCTCCGGCCGTCGAAGTTCACGCAAGCGGACGTGTTGCAGCGCCTAGTGGCGACACTCGGCTTCGGTCTGTATGCCTCGGACGGCTACCTCGCCCAGCACGGAATGCCAGAATTTTCCCTACACTGCGCAGGCCACAGGCTGATCGCAATGTCCGAGTCTCTGACTCGAATTCCGGATCTCGGTTGGCTCGCGCGCTGCGCGTCGAAGGCGCGCGTTGCCGTGCGCACGAACGGGCGTGCCCCGATGGTGGCGATGGCGCAAAGCGGTCTCGGCATGGCCTGCCTCCCGCGCTTCTTGGGCGACGCCACGCCCGGCCTGCGCTTGTTGCGTGCGCCCGAGCCGCCCGAGCGCGCGCTCTACCTCGGCGCACACCGTGACGCGCGCCATACGCCGCGCCTGCGCGCGACCATCACCTTCCTCAGCAGCGCGCTGGAGCGCCTCAAACCGTTGCTTTGCCCGCGCGCCGACTAATACTGCGGGACCGACGGATCGACGGTCTGCGACCAGGCGTGAATGCCGCCCTTGACGTTGTGCACGTTGCGGAAGCCTTCACCGAGCAGCTGCTCGGCCGCCGCTTGGCTGCGCATGCCGTGATGGCACAAGAACGCGATCGGCACGTTTTTATCGAGAGAAAATAAGTATTCTTGGCCCGCCTCGTCCAAGGCGCGCGCCGCCGGGATGCTGGCGAGGGCACGCTCCTGCGGCGGGCGTACGTCGAACAGCTCCAATAGCGCTTTGTCGATCAGGGCCTTGGCTTCGGCGGGGCTGAGCTGCTTCACGCTCGGCGGCTGATTCGGGTTCTCGATCTTGAAACCCGCGTTCGCGCCATCCACGAAGTCGATGCTCATGCCGTTGGCTCGCCGCGCGCTCGCTGGATCGAGGTACAAATTCAAGCCGTCGACACTGAGCTCGACCGTGTTCGGCTCACGCGGCGCGAAGTAAAGATCATTCTGGAACTGAGCGTCTATCTTGAGGTGCAGAGCCTCACCCTCGGCATCACCGAGCGCGCCCTGAAACGCAGCCAGTGCCCCGGGCGTGATCGTGATCGTCGGCAGCGGCGGCGGCGCGGCGGGCTTCGAAAGCAACTGATTGAGCTCCCCCGACTCCTTCAGCGCGCGCACGATGTCACAGCCACCGACGAACTCACCGTTGATGAACAACTGCGGGATCGTCGGCCACTGCGTGAATTCCTTGATCCCGTCGCGGATTTCCGCAGAGCTGAGCACGTCTACCGTTTCGTACTCGGGCAGCAGCTCATCCAAGATTTGCACGACTTGAGCCGAGAAACCGCATTGCGGCGTGCGGCGCGTGCCCTTCATGAACAACACCACGGGGCTGTTCGTCACTAGGCCGGAGAGACGGGTGCGGAAAGCGTCACTGATCATGTCGTTGCCCGGGCGTTTAGCACTATATTCAGGGCGTGTCCCAGCCCAGCGACGACTGGACCCTGTTCGCGGGGCATCGGCAACATCTGAGCGACGCGCTGGTCGCGCGCGCACCGAACGGCGGCGGTCGGATCTGCATTCTGGGTGCCGGCAAGTGCAATGACGTCGATCTGGAGCGGCTTGCCCAGGCCTACCCCGAAATCCACTTGGTCCGGAAACCCTCGCGCCTGACGCGGGACCTAAACGCCGTTACTGCGCAGTGTCACCGACGCTGGCGCGAGCTACCTCGCGGCCAACCCCAAGCTCGTCAGCGATGCGCTGCGCTATCATCCGGAGCTGTCCGGCCAAGCGAGCGAGCCCGAGCTCCTCATGCCTTGGCTGTGGACGGGGCCGCTCGCGCACACCTACTTGGTGTACGCGCTGACATTCTCGCGCCTCTAGCCTCCGCACGCGCCTCGCGCACGCGTCAGCGCCTGACTCGACCGAAGCTCGATCGAATCAGGCGCTGCGCTCAGTCGGTGCGTCGCAATTCACGCGGGGCGCTTGCCGTGGTGACCCAGCTTGCCGTCGGCGTGAGCTTGGGCGAGCTCGGCTTGCGAGACCTTGCCGTCATTGTTGGCGTCGGCGACTTGGATGCGGGTCCACTTCTTGTCGCCCACCTCGGCTTGGGTCAGAAAGCCGTCCGCGTTCTTGTCGGCTTTCTTGAAGCGCTCCGCCGCGTGCTGCGCACGGTCCGCGGCCGATTGCTTGCCGCCATGCTCACCCGAGCATTGCCCTTTGGCGCCGTCTTTCGGGGCGTCAGCCATGGCCACGGAGGCCACGCAGGCCGCAAGGGCGAACACCGACAGACCGAGACCGAGGCGAGTACTGATTTTTTTCATCGTTTAACTCCTTCAATCTGTCCGACGCCGCCACCCGCGCGGTCCCTACGAATTATCCATCCAAATGTTTTGGCGAATCTGGTGAAGGTCGCCAAAACGACACAACGTGCCGGAATTCCTCCGCTACTGCCCGAATAGCAACGCTCCAGGGCCAAAAAGAAAGCGAAGCGGTGGGAGCTGGGGGTGGTATGACGGAAGCTCAATGAAGGCTTTTACGGCGCGCGCACGCCGCCAACGCAGCGTGCGGTCATGACCGAGGCAGAGGGCTCGCTACTCAGCGAGGCAACCGAGCAGGGTGAGGAGCGCAAGCGCTCCAGCCGTTCGGATCGGCGCCAGACGTTGCTCAACGAACAACCGATCTTGCTCGGAACGTCTTGGGCGCAGGGTTGGTGCAAGAGCATGCAGAGCGACGGGCGCTTGGTCGTCGGTGGCTGGCCCGGTACGCTCGCCGAAGCGCGCGCTCGCGTCCAAGGCCACCTGGGGAGCGAGCTGGCACGCCGCCGCATGCCGCAGCTCAGCATCGAGGAGCTGACGCAGGCCACCAGCGCCACCTATCAGCAAGCCAAGAAGGACTGGCTGATTGCCGCTCGCGACATGCGCCCCAAGGGCGCCCGCAGCTCGGACGAAGACGAAGACGACGACGAGTAAGCACCGCCCGGGCCTCGGCCCGGTTGCAATGAAGCGGGTAGCGCAACAAACTAGCGCTGGTGTCGACGCCTCAGCAGCCCGAAGTAGAGTTCGACTTCGTCGTCGTGGGTAGCGGCTTCGGGGGCAGCGTGAGCGCCATGCGCTTGGCTCAAAAAGGCTACCGCGTGGCCGTGGTGGAAGCGGGCAAGCGCTGGCACGCCGACGATTTCCCGAAGACCAACTGGAACGCCTTCAAGTACCTGTGGGCGCCCAAGCTCGGCTGCTTCGGCATCCAGAACATCACGCTGCTCAAAGGCGTGATGGTGCTGCACGGCTCGGGCGTGGGCGGTGGCAGCCTGGTGTACGCAAACACCCTGATGCGCCCGTTGCCGAGCGTGTTCCAAGACCCTGCCTGGAGCGGGGCGGTCGAGTGGGAGCAGGAGCTCAGCCCGCACTTCGAGACCGCGCGCCGCATGCTGGGCGTGACCGAGAACCGTGCGCTCATGGAGGGCGAGCGCACCTTGCAACGCGTGGCCGAGCGCATGGGCAGCGCCGACAGCTTTCACGCCACGGAAGTGGGCGTGTTCTTCGGCAAGCCGGACATTACCGTGCCCGATCCGTATTTCGGCGGCGCGGGTCCGGAGCGCACGGGCTGCAACTTCTGCGGCGGGTGCATGGTTGGCTGCCGTTTTGGCGCCAAGAACACGCTCGACAAGAATTACCTGTATTTCGCGGAGCAATGGGGCGCGCAGGTGTTCCCCGAGCTCAAGGTCACGCGCGTGGTTCCGGTGGACGGTGGGTACGAGATCGAGAGCAAGCGCTCGACCTCGCTGCTCGGCGCCAAAGGTCCGCGGTTGCGCGCCAAGCGCGTGGTGCTCGCCGCAGGTGTGCTCGGCACGGTCGAGCTATTGCTCAAGAATCGCGATCAGTACGGTACTCTGCCCAACGTCTCGGCGCGCCTCGGTGACTTCGTGCGCACGAACGGCGAGAGCCTACTTGGCGCGACCAGCTTCGACGCGCATCGCGAGCTGTCGCGCGGCATCGCCATTGGCGCCGCCTTCCACCCGAACTCATTGACCAAGATCGAACAAGTCCGCTACCCGAGCGGCTCAGGCGCCATGCGCTTGCTCGGCGTGCCGCTCACACCGGATGGCAGCACGTTCACTCGACCGCTGAAGATGATTGGCCGCATGTTTGCGCGTTTGCCGCGCATCTTCAAGCTATGGCGCGTGCGGGATTGGGCGCGCAGCACGGTCATCTTGCTGGTCATGCAATCGGTCGATACCCATCTGCGCTTGCGGCTCGGGCGTTCCTTGCTCGGCCGCGGGTTGAAAGACACATCCCGGGGACAAACCCTGCCGAGCTACTTGCCCATTGCCCAGCAAGCCGCGGAAATCCTAGCCGAAGAGCTGCAGGGAGAGGCGCAGAACGTGGTCTCGGAGGTGTTGCTGCGCACACCGGCAACCGCGCACATCCTGGGCGGCTGTTGCATCGGGCACGACGCACAATCGGGCGTGATCGACGAACGGCATCAGGTGTTCGGCTACCCGGGGCTGTACGTGTGCGACGGTAGCGTCGTGCCGGGCAACCTTGCCGTGAACCCGAGCTTGACGATCTCCGCCTTGGCCGAACGCTTCGCGTCGTTCTTCGAGCGCGCGCCGCAGCTCTCGGACGAGGCCTTCGCCGCGCGTCAAATCCGTTTCAGCGGTCCTTGACCCGGAAATCGCGCGTAAATCGAGCGCGATCGAGCGCGCCTGCTATGGTGCGGCCGAAATGGCCACCGACTTTGCCGAGCTCTCACTGTCCCCTGCCCTTCTGGCGGTCGTGGAGGAGCTCGGCTTTCAGAAAATGACGCCGATCCAAGCCCAAGTCGTCCCCGTGCTTTTGGAGGGCAAGGATTTGGTCGGTCAATCGCGCACGGGTAGCGGGAAAACCGCGGCCTTTGCGCTGCCGATTTTGGAGCACGTGAAGCTCGAGACGCGCGAGATCGCCGCGCTCATTTTGTGCCCAACGCGCGAGCTGAGCGCGCAGGTGGCCCGCGAGATCCGGCGTCTCGGTCGGCGCCACGCGGGCCTCTCGGTCTTGGTCCTGGCGGGCGGTGAGCCCGTGGGGCGCCAGCGTGGGGCACTGGAGAAGGGCGCGCACATCGCCGTTGGCACGCCGGGGCGCGTGCTCGATCACTTGCGGCGCCGCAGCCTGAAGGTGCATCGCGTTGCCACCGTGGTGCTGGACGAAGCCGATCGCATGCTGGACATGGGGTTTCAGGAAGACATGGAAAAGATCTTGAAGGCTTTGCCTCCGGATCGACAGACCGTGTTCTTTTCTGCCACCTACCCGAGCTCGATCGCCGACTTGTGTGCCAAGTATCAGAAGGATCCCGCGTTCGTGAAGGTCGAGGCCGAGCCCGAGCAAGCCGCGGAGATCCGCCAGCTCGTAGTACCCGTGGAGGCCGAGCAAAAGATCGGCGCCCTGCGCTGGGTGCTCGCGACCTATCCGCACGAGTCAGCCTTGGTATTCGCGAACCTCAAGCTGACGGTGGGCGAAATCGCCAAAGTGCTCGGTGAAGCGGGCGTGAGCGCCGACAGCTTGCACGGCGATCTCGAGCAGTACGATCGCGACCGGGTGATGGCGAAGTTCCGCAACGCGAGCACGCGCGTGCTCGTCGCGACCGATGTCGCTGCGCGCGGGATCGATATCGCGGATCTCGACCTGGTCGTGAATTTCGACTTGCCCTCGCAGCCGGATGTGTACGTGCACCGCGTGGGGCGCACCGGGCGAGCCGGAAAAGTCGGGCTCGCGGTGTCACTGCGCACCTCGCGCGAGGACGGCAAGGTCGCGGCAATCGAGCAGTTTACCGGGCAGAAGCTGACCGTGACCGAGCGCGAGAGCGTGCCGCGCGGGGAGAAAGCGGCCCTCGCCAAGAGCTTGGAGCGCGAGGCGAAGATGGCCACCCTGCGCATCTCCGGCGGCCGCAAAGAGAAGGTGCGCCCCGGCGACATCTTGGGCGCGCTCACCGGTGAATCAGGCGGCTTGGACGCGAGCGACGTCGGGAAGATCGAGATCCACGATCACTTTTCGTACGTCGCCGTGAGCAAGAGCGTGAGCCGCGACGCGCAGCAGAGCTTGAGCGCCGGGCGCATCAAGGGCCGTCGCTTCAACGTCACGTTCGAGGACTGACGGCGCTCAGCGCCGTCGGCGACGGCGCGCGGCATCCCGCGGCGGATCGCCGTGCTGCACTGCGGCCGTCGCGGTCACCGCGGACGGCTCGCGGCGCTCGACACTGCTCGAGCCTTCGGGCGCGCGACGGGTGAGCACGATCACTTCTGGCCCACGCGGTTGTCGACGCTGGCCGTTCTGGGCCGGACGCTGGCCGTTCTGCGCCGGACGCTGGCCGTTCTGCGCCGGATGCTGAGCGTCCTGCGACCGGCGCGGCGCGTTTTGGGGGGGGCGCTGTCCGTTCTGAGGTGAGCGCTGCGCATCTGGCGGACGACGCGACCCGTTTTGAGCCGGACGCTGACCGCCCTCGAAACGCGGCACGTTTTGCGGCGGTGCCGGCGCTTCCCCATTGCGCGAGGCGATGTTCGCTCGTGCAGAGGCCATCTGCAGCGCGGGCGGGCGGTTCGGCTGCGGGCCACGGTTCGGCTGCGGGCCACGGTTCGGCTGTGGGCCGGCGTCGCCGCGCGGACCGCGATTCTGGTGCTGCGGACCACGGTCGTCGCGTGGCCCGCGATCCTCGCGATCACGGGGCGCGTGCTCGAAGCGAGGACGCGCCTCGGGCGGTGGCGGCCGCCCGCTGGGCAGGAAATCCGGCGTCAGCTCGCGCCGCACGTAAGCGCGCCAAATCTCGCGTGGGTCGCTGTTCAATCGACCCCGGAGGGTCGGGTCGATCGCCGCGAAGTGGCCCAAAATATTGCGCGCATCCCGGATGAAGAACGCCTCCGAGTTGCTGTTCTGGGCGGCCGAAACAATCTGCGGAAAATCGATGATGGTCGCGCCCGACGCAGCCCAAAGCACGTTGTAGGGCGACAGATCCCCGTGGATTAGGTCGCAAGACAGGATGCGCACCAGCTGAGAAAGCATGTCCAAGTACGCCGCGTGCGCCTGAGCGGCATCGAGCTCGAAATCGATCAGACGGGGCGCGACCTCACCATCCGCGCCGCGCACGAGCTCCATGAGCAAGACGCCTTCCAGAAACATGACCGGCTTGGGCACACGCACCCCAGCCGCATGCAGTTTGTACAGCGCGTTGGCTTCTTCAGCTTTCCAAGCATCTTCGGCGGCCTCTTGCCCGAACTTGGAGCCGCGATCCATGGCGCGCTGCGAGCGCGTGTTGCGCACCGCACGGCCTTCCTTGTAAGTCGCGTTGCTCTTGAAGCTGCGCTGCGCGCGGTCCTTGTAGACCTTGGCGGCAACGACTTCGTCACCGTAGGCAACGGCAAAAACTTCTGCCTCCTTGCCACTCTTCAGACGACCATAGATCTCGCTGATGACGCCTTCGGCGAGGAGGGATTCGAGACTGCTTGCCAAGAGATTGCTCGGGAGACGCGGGGGCCGACCCGAATAGCACGTTCACTCCCCGGACGAGCCAGCGAAGCGTCGCGAGCCGGCTACACAGCTCGGTCAGCTTATTGAAGTTTAGCTGGATCGAGGGCAAGGTCCGTTCGTTTCTGGCCCTTTTCTGGGGTTGCGGCAGGCACGGAGAAATTTTTTGACGGTCTCGTCAGGACCGACCTCGAAGCCCTCGACGAGGCTCCAATTTATGGGTCGAAATAATTTGCTCTGCTTTTTCTAAACGCTTTTCTCGGTTCACGAACACTAGCTGAGTGTGAGCAACACGACAGCAACAGCAATGCAAGAGCCGCCGCGGGCGGCGTCGTGCGGTTTTTGCGTGCCGTCGCTCAACTTCGGCTCGCCGAGGTCCGTAGGTATTGGGGGAGCGCAGAGCCGCGCAGTGTCGCCATGCTGATCGAATCGACGGAACAATTCCAAGCCTCGGCAGCCATCGAGATTCGGCGCGGGCCGAACGAAGTGGACGAGCTGGATTTCGAGCGACTCTCCGTCGCCACTCGGACCAAGCTGCGCATCCTGCAAGAGCACGGCGTGCTGCGCCTCCGTCCGAGCGAGAAGGGCGCCGCGCAAGACAAGTAAGCTGCTTGCCGATCGCTCGCTAGCGCTGACGCGCGACTCGGAGTAGCCGTGACTACTCGGAGGCAAGGATGGCGAGCAATCAAGAGTTAACGGGACCTGATTTCGCGCACGGCATCGACGACGCGGCGCTCGGGGAAGGTCAAATGCTGACTGGGCACGTGGCTGGTGAGGCCGTGCTGGTTGCGCGCTCGGGCGGCCGCGTGTTCGCCGTGGGCGCGCACTGCACCCACTACGGCGCGCCGCTCGCCGATGGCTTGCTCGACGGCGACACCGTGCGTTGCCCGTATCATCACGCCTGCTTTTTGCTAGAGACCGGAGCCGTGCTGCGCGCACCGGCACGCGACGGCATCGCGTGCTTCGACGTGGAGCAACGCGCAGGCAAGCTAATCGTGCTCGGCAAGCGCGAACCGATTACGCCGACGAGTGTGAGCAGTCCGAGCTCGGTGGTGATCGTCGGCGCAGGCGCCGCGGGCAACTCGGCCGCGGAGAAGCTGCGCCGCGAGGGCTACGCCGGAACCATCACCTTGGTCGGCGCCGAGGGCTCACTCCCCGTGGATCGCCCGAACCTGTCCAAAGACTACTTGGCCGGCAACGCGCCCGAAGAATGGATCCCCTTGCGCTCTGAGGATTTCTATCGGGAGCAGCGCATCGGCCTGGTGCAGCAGCGGGTCACGAGTGTGAACGTACACGACAAAACCGTCACTTTGGCGGACGGGTCACCGATCGCGTACGGCGCACTGATTCTGGCAACCGGCGCACAGCCCGCCGTGCTTCCCATCCCGGGCGCGGAGCTGCCGCACGTTCACACGCTGCGCACGCTCGCCGATAGTCGAGCCATCATCGCGGCCAGCGCGGGCGCCAAGCACGCGGTGCTGATCGGAGCGGGCTTCATCGGGCTGGAAGTCGCCGCCTCGCTGCGCACGCGCGGCCTGGAAGTGACGGTCGTCGCGCCAGATGCGCTGCCGCTCGGACGCGTCTTGGGTGAGGCGCTCGGAAGCGCCGTGAAGCAGCTGCATGAGTCGCACGGGGTCCGGTTCCGTTTGGGCGCGCGGCCAACGGCGATCAGTGCGCACGCCGTGACCGTGGACGACGGCAGTGAGATCCCGGCGGACCTCGTCGTGATGGGTGTCGGAGTACGCCCTGAGCTCGAGCTCGCCGAAGCTGCGGGCCTCGACGTGAATCATGGCGTGTTGGTCGATCAGTACCTGCGCACGAGCGCCCCGGACGTGTACGCCGTGGGCGACGTCGCGCGCTTTCCCGATCCGCGCAGCGGCGACAAGATCCGTGTCGAGCATTGGGTCGTAGCGACGCGCCAGGGCGAAGTTGCGGCGCTGAATGTGCTCGGCAAAAGGCAGCCGTTCGACGCCGTGCCCTTTTTCTGGAGCGCTCATTACGACCGCACCATCAACTACCTAGGCCACGCCGAGAGCTGGGATCGCATCGATATCGACGGCAGCGTCGAAAGCTTCGATTGCAGCGTCGCGTTCCGCAAAGGCAAGCGCACGCTGGCTTTCGTTACGATCGGACGTGATCTAGCGAACCTGCAAGCCGAGGTCGCGCTCGAGCGGGGCGACGAAGCCGCGCTCGAACGCCTCGTGCCGACTACTTCGACGTGACCGCGAGCCGCGCGCTGAGCGCGGTGAGCGCTGCCGCGTACCCCATCTCGGAAGGGTCCGTGGCTGCCGCTTTGGTGCAGATCGATCCTGCCACGGCGCGCGTGCCCATGACCCGCGCGAGCTCGAGCTCGCGTGTGCTCGGGTAGCCTTTACCGTAGTACTGGGTCGCGGCTGCTTCACCCCCGGTGGGCGGCTGGCAAAGTGGGCTGTTCGCCAGAATGACCTCGCTGAGCTGCCCCGATTTGTCGGGGGCGCACTCACAGACCTCCCCCGCCAAACAAGTGATGGGCGTGCCCAGCGGGAAGGTGCACGCGTACTGGAGATCGTCGAGATTCGGAACGTTCTGCTCGTGACCGTTGATCGGATTTGCGGTCGGGTTCGTCGAGTTTGCCGGGGAGATGGCAATTTGGGTGAGCGGATTCATCCCGCTGCGCGGCTCGCTCGACTCGACCATGAACGGGTCGCTCGGGGGCTGATTCTTGGTGTGATCGCCGATCAGAATCGGCCAGCGACCGGCGCTCTCGAGGCCAGGGCCGTCCAAGTACTCGAGCTTGGATGAGCTCAGGCTGGCTGGGGTGGCCAGATCTTGCCAAGGCGCGCCGACGATCAAAGAGACCGTGATTTGCGATGCCGAGCGCGGCCCTTTGCCATCCCGGGCAGCGAACAGCGGGTTGTCAACGAGCGTGCCCGCGCGGTTGAGGATTTTGGGGTTGCTGAGCGCGTTGCTGTAGCGCCCGACCGGGTACAGTAGCTCGAAGCCGAAGCGCCGCTGCTGGTCGAAACAGCGCAGGTTGAGGCTATCGTGCAGGGCGTCGGTCGTGGCGAACGACTGACCCGGCTGCACGTTCTTGCACACGCTATCGTCCTTCACCGCCGTACAACCGGTAGGGGGGCTCGACTCGACCTGTGCACAGGAACGGCAACAGGGGTCGTTCGGGTTCGTTGCGCAGCTGCTCGTCGACAGCGGCATCCTGGCGCTGGCGGTCATGAACCAGCCGATGCCCGTGTCCATGATCGAGCAATCGTTCTCGTCGCTGAGGATCACGATCGCGACCGATGAATCAGGACGCAAGAACGCGTTGCGCTGCTTCAGCAGCGCGTCGTTGATGCCCGTAGGGGTGCTCACTTGCTGCACCATTTCCACGGAAACGGGCGGCTCCGGGTCGACCAGGAAGCGATACATGGCTTCGAGCGGGGCTTCATAGCCACAGCCGTCTTCGCCGGCCGCCATGATGGTCGCCGCGAGATCGGCACCCAGCTGCGTGAGATCGCTGACTCCAGTAGCGCCTTTCGCGTCGAAAGCGAGAAAGCCGCTGCCCATGTAGCTTGGGACGCCGTCGCGCTTGGATGGGACGAGCTGAGCTTGATCGTCGTTGTGCGGGTCGATGGCGGGTTGGCACACGTTGTTGCCGCCATGCGCACCGAGGCTCGTGGTGATGACGCCGAAATGAATGTCTTCGGAGAGCGCGCTCAGCTGGGTGAGGAAGCCGGGCAACGAGGAAGACAAGACCTTCTGCTTGCCCGCCATGGAAGACGAGTTGTCGATCACGAACAACACGTCGAGCTGGTTCGACGTTTGCTGGGCGCCGATGTCGATCGGGCCTCCAGCGAAACCCGACGCGCCACCCGTTCCTGGGGTGCCGGCCGCATTGCTGCCGCCCGCGCTCTGCCCGCCCTGCGCCGTACCCGCAGTACCGGCGTTGCTGCCACCACCGCTGCCTCCGGAGCTCGGGTTGTTCGTGCTCGAGCCGCCGCAGGCCGGGGCGAGGGCGAGCAGCAGCGTGAACTCAGCAAGACTTCTCAGGGAATGACTCATGGTTCGACTCACTTCAGGGTGACCGCGAGGCGGTTGATGAGCGCGCTGAACGCGGGGCGGTAGGCGTAGTCGGCGCTGTTGAGATCGGTCAGCGTCCTCGGACAAATCGAGGCCGGAACGGCGCGGGCACCGAGGAGCTGCGCAAAGCTCAGCTCGCGCGCGCCGGGGTAACCCTTGCCGTAGTATTGCGTGCTGCTCGCCGCACCGCCGCCCGGTGGTTGACACAGCGGGCTGTTCGCAACCGTGACCGCGTCGGTGACACCATTTTTGTCCGGCGAGCAGTCGCACGCCGCATCCCCGTTGGCGCAGATCTTCGGCGCAGCAAGCGGGAAGGTGCAGGCGTATTGGAGATCGGCCAGATCGGGGATGTTCTGTTCGTGGCCGTTGATCGGATTCGCAATCGGGCTCGTCGACGAGGCGGAAACGATCGCCGCATTGGTCAGCGGATTTTGCCCGCTGCGCTCGGCCACCGACTCGCGCATGAATGGATCGGTCGGCGGCGTGCCCGCCGCGCGGTCGCCGACCAATAGCGGCCAGCGTTGGTTGTCGGCAAGGCCTGCACCGCCCAAGTATTGAAGCTCGTGACCTGCGTTCAGGCTGGCGGTCGTTGCCAGATCCTGCCAGGGCGCACCGACGATCAGCGACACGCTGATCAACGTTGCCGAGCGTGGGCCCTTGCCATCGCGAGCGGCCAAGAGCGGATTCGGGACCAGCTCTTGCGCGCGATTTTTGACCATCGGGTTGGTGAGCGCGTCGCTGTAGCGTTCGATGGGGTACAGGAGATCGAAGCCGAAGCGTCGCTTTTGATCGAAACAGCGCAGGTTGAGCGAATCGTGCAGCGCGTCCCATGTGGCGTAGGACTGACCGCTCGGGACCGTCTTGCAGTGCTCGTCGGCCGAGAGCGCCGAGCACCCATCGGGTGGGCTGGCTTCGTTTTGAGCGCAGGAACGACAGCATTCATCGTTCGGGTCGGCGTCGCACGCGCTGGTCGAAAGGGGCATCCGCTGAACCGAGCCAACGAACCAACCCACGCCTTCGTCCAAGATCGAGCAGTCACTCTCGTCGCTCAGCATGACGATCGCGACCGAGGAATCGGGGCGCAGAAACGCGTTTCGCTGCGTGAGCAACGTCGTGTTGATGCCAGTGCGGACACTGAATCCATTGACCAGATCGATGCTCAGCGGCGGCTCCGGATCCACCAAGAAGCGATACATCGCCTCGAGCGGCGCTTCGTAGCCGCAGCCGTGCTCGCCGGCCGCGCTGATCATGGCTTGGAGATCCGTGATCAGCGCGCTGACGTTCGTGACTCCGGCGAGCCCCGTGGTGTCGAACGAAAGGTAGCCACTGCCCATGTAGCTCGCGAGGTTGTCGCGATGCGTAGGGATGAGCTCCGCCTTGTCGTCCAGCGTGTCGCCCGCGGCGCCCGTCGCGCACACGCCAGTGACGTTACCGTGCGCGCCGAGGCTGGTCGTGATCACGCCCAAATGCAGGCTGCTCACGGGCTTCAGCTCACGCGCGCCGGTCACGCACGGGAGGGCGCCAGAAGCGGGCTGAACCGCCGCGGGCTTGCCCTGCGCGTCCACGCACAGCGGGTTCACGAGCCGATTCACGAAGCTGGGCAGCGACGACTTCAGGATATTCTGCTTGTCGGCCATCGACACCGAGTTATCGACCACGAACAACACATCCAGCTTGTCTGAGGTCTGCTGCGTGCCGATGTCGATCGAGCCCGCCGCGCCCGCGCCGCCGCCGAGCCCCAGAGCGCCGCTCGCCCCTGCGTTGCCGGCGCGGCCTCCCAAGCCATCATCGCCCGCGTCGCCGCCAGTGCTGGCGTCCGAGGCGCCCGCGTCACCGCCAATGCCGCTCGTACCCGCGATGCCCGAGCCGCCCGTGCCGGCGTTCGCGAGGCCCGCGTTGCCCGCGTTCTCGCTGCCCGCGTTGCCGTCCCCAGCGCCGCCCGCGACCTGCGTTGGATTGTCATTGCCACCCTTGGAGTTGCCGCACGCGCTGGCCAACCCCAAAACCAGCACCCCTTCCAAGACCGTACGAATGCTCGTCCGCATGTACCCCTGCTCCCAGCTCCCGAAAGTGGACTTACCCGACCCGGCGTCATACGACGCCACCCCGCAGTATGTTCCCCCACGGGGGCTCTGATCAACGGCGGCTAGACGGTGAAGCCGGAAAAGAGGCCGCTCGAGACGCTATGCTGAAAGCAATAGCTGACCAATTTCGCGGCTTCTTGCTCGGTCTTGTCGGCAAGCGAGGTTTGCACTTCGCCCAGCGCGGCCTCGAGCGTTGCACCGCCGCGCAATGCTTCGACCAATGTCACCAATGTAGGTTCGAGCTCCAACCGCCACACGCTGCGCCCGGTGCGGTACACCGCAACGACCGTGGGCCGCGGTCCTGGCACGGAGGGCGACTGGCGCTGACGATAACCCTGCAGGTAGGAGTTCGCCGGGTACTCGAGGTGCAGGATGCGCAATGAGGGATTGAGCGTGAAGCGCGCGCCCGGCCAGCTCTCGGGCGGCACTTTGCCCAGATCGGCAAAATCGACGGCGCTCGCCGTCGGGGCGTGGATGCACAAGACGATCGCCCATTCGAGCGTCGCCAAATCCGCGGCGAAGCCGGGCACGGGCAACGGCTGCGTCCGGCAGAAATCCGACATGTGGCGACCGAAGTAGTTCAAGCTCGGGCCGTTCGAGGGATGGGCCGCGATGTATGCACGGCATAGGGCTTCGAACGCTTCCTCGCCAAGCGCGTGCTGCAAGACCGGGTAATCGTCGATCAAGCACTCGATCAGGCGCGCGTGGTAGCCGCGGCGGTAAATATCGATGCGCTCCGCGGAGCTGAGCGTCGCGCTCGGCTTGATCAGGCGCTGGGCAGAGCGCTCGTCGACCGGCGCGGGCTCCGTCTGCGGCGTGCTGACGATGGCGGCGAACCACTCCTGCTGGCTGCGCAAGCTGAGCTTGCCCTCGGTCCAACCTGGTGCCGCCCCGAGCAAGCCGTGATGCGAGTGATGCTCGTGCTCGCTGGTGGGCGTCGCGCTGGCGCGCTCGTGCAGGCCGAGAGCGTCCGCCGTGGCTTCGCGATTCACGCGGCAGCTCCGATGAACTCGCGAGCACGCAGGGCTTCGGCGTGCGTCTCCTCGAAGCTCGGGATCTCGGCGTCCCACTCGAGCAACACGGACACGCCGCCTGCGCGGCGGTGGGCCTCACCGAGCAGCCGCCATACCGGATCGATCACCGGACCGATGTGCGAATCGATGATGTGCGTGCCGTGATCGGTGTGCCCGGCCACGTGACACTGCACCACGCGCTCGAAGGGCAGTGCGTTCAAATACGTCAGCGGATCGAAGCCGTGGTTCCTGCTCGAGACGTACACGTTGTTGACGTCCAGCAAGAGCGCACAGTCTGCCTCCTCCGCGAGGCGCCCGAGGAACTCCCATTCGGGCATGGAATCATCGGCAAATTCGGCGTAGCTCGAGGGATTTTCGAGCGCCAAGGGCGCGCCGAGAAAATCCTGCACGGCGCGCGTGCGCGCCACCACGTGGGCCAAGGCCTCTTCCGTGTACGGCATCGGCAAAAGATCGTGCGTGTTCTTCCCCGCCACGCCGGTCCAACACAGGTGGTCGGACACCCAGCGCGCTTTGCAGCGCTCCCGCAGCGCCTTCAGATCACTCAAATACTCCCGATCGAGCGGGTCGGTAGAACCGATGGATAGCGACACGCCGTGCATGACCACGGGGTACAGCGCGGCAATCTGGTCCAAAAAATCGAGCGGACGCCCAGCGGTCCGCATGTAATTCTCACTCAGGATTTCGAACCAGGCGACGGCCGGCTTGTGCTCCAAAATGGAGGAGTAGTGCGTGGTCCGTAGCCCGAGGCCAATACCGAGATCGGGGAGTGAGAACTTGTTGGCCATGGTCGGGGCGAGTCGAAACGAACCACACGCTACGCCGGCAAGGCCGACGTAGCGCGCGATTCATGCTGACATTCAGCCCTTGCAGCCGCCCTGACCCTTACAGTCATTGTGGCCCTTGCACTCGTGTTTGTCGGTCTTGCAGCCGCCCTGACCCTTACAGTCATTCTTGCCCTTGCAGTCGTGCTTGGCGCCAGCGGTCGCGGCGTCAGCAGCGGCAGCGGGGGCGTCAGCAGCGGCAGCGGGAGCGTCGGCAGGCGGGGTCGCCGGCACTTCAGCCGAGGGAGCTTCCGCCGGGGGCGTCGAACCGCCACAGGCAGCAGCCATCAGCCCAGAAACCGCAGCAGCCATCAGTGTGTTGGATAGATTCATTGGTATTACTTACCCTCGTGAAGTTAGCTAACAGCGTGCGCTTGCGACGCACGATGGTCTCGCAGGCCGTGGCGTTTCACGGCCTAGGTCTTCGAGCGGCACGAAGAGTCGCGCCGCTCACGCTTCTGGTCAACTTCTCGCTCCTCCGTTACGAATGGCGAGCCGAGTCGGACCAGAAATTCTGATTGGGCGCGCAGGCCCGCGCGGAGCTGTCGAACTAACCCGGACGACGGGCCGTGATGGCGTGGCGGATTGCAGCAAGCGGCGCGGCGTCGTCGAACACCACGGACGCACCGTTCGCACGCACCCCCAGGCGCGTGAAAAGCTGATTGAGATCGACGTTTCCGGGCTTCTGGGCGAGGCGCTCGTACAGCTCGCGCAGCACGGGCGTGCCCGTTGCGCGTTCCGCGATGTCGAGCACCTGCGAAAGCGGCCAGTAGTCTTCGTCGGATGCTCCGGTTTTGCCAATCGCGAGCAGTACGTCGTCGAGGGAGTGTCGGTTACCGGTGCGCTCCCGCAAAGTGACGTCGGCCACCAAACAAAAGAGGGCCCCGCCCCAATAGGTTCGGCCCCATGTCCGCGTGTTTTCCAGGCCCTGATCACCGGGCTCGGGCAGGCCTTTCGGCATGCCCTCGACCATGTCCCGCCACACTTTCGTCTCCGGCACCAGGCCGACCCGCGCCCGCGCGATCGGCTCGATGTAGGTAGCGAGCCCCTCGCTCAGCCACGAATGATCGCGGCCCAGGTCAGGGAAATTGACGTGAATGAGCTCGTGAGTGACCACCCAATCATCGCGGGTCGTTTGGGCGTTGACCAAGTCCGAGGCGCGCACCAGCACCGCGGGGCCACCGCCGCCGAGCGTGAGACCACGCGTGTTGTCGCCGCCACCCTTCATCAATACGACGAGGGCGTGACGCGCGGGCAAGTGCCCCTGGTAGTAGCTCGCGAGCGCGCCGGCAGAATCTGCGATCCAAGCGCGAGCTTGCGCGGCGGTGAGCGGTAAACCTTCGGCGGCCACAGCGAGCTGCACGGTGGTGTCGCCCGCCGGCACTTCGCTCACCTGCACGGGCCCGAGGGCGGCATAGGCCGCGTCGTCGAGCACTTCGATCGGCGCGTGATACGTGTTTTCGCGGCCTGAAACAGGACGAAACGCGGTCACGAAGCGCGCCCCTGGGCCCGCATCGACGTGCAGCTCGAATTCAGCGCCTTTCGCCGTACCGGTGGGATGTAGCAGCCAGGTCGAAGGCGGCGCGATCAAGACCTGACCCGAGGCGATAGCGGTATCAGCTTCGCTCAACTTCTCGCACGCTTCGCGCAGCGCGAGGCGATAGCGGACTCGGCAGCCGGTGCTGCACGGAACTGGCCATGCCTCGCCGGCGCGTTGCACCGCGACCCAGCCCGCGCCCTTCGCGTATTCCACCTGTTTGACGAACAGCGCGGCGTCGCCGTCGAGCGAGAACGAGCCGTCGTTCCGCGCGTCGATACGGGCTTGCACGGCAAGCTCACCCCCGCCCTCGAGCCGCGCGTCGAACTGCCAGGGCGCGCTGTTCGCGAGCGGGGCTTCGCTCGTTGCGGAAGCACGCGGCGCTGCGGACCAAGCCGGCCCCAGCGCGGCGCCCTTCGTGCAGCCCAGCGCGAGCACGCACGACGCCAACGCGCTCGATCGGCGTCCGAGTAGACCGCGGCTGCCCCCGGGTGCGACACTCGACGCGCCATGCTGAAAGACCTGATCGCCAAGAACCGTTTGCGTGCCTTGGGCTTGCTCGAGCGCCTGGCTTGGCTCGCGCCACTGCTCGGGCGCCTGTCCGTGGGGCTCCTGTTCTTGTCGACGGGCTGGGGGAAAGCGCACAGCTTGGACAAGGTGACCAAATTCTTCATCGAGCTCAAGATCCCGATGCCCGCCCTGAACGCAGTGGTCGTAGCTTACAGCGAGCTCGTTTGCGGCGCACTGCTGGTGGTCGGCTTGTTCACGCGCCTGGCCACGATCCCGTTGATCGTGAGCATGGTGGTCGCCATCATGACCGCGAAGCTGGCCGACATTCATGGCGTGTTCGACCTCGTGGGCGCCGATGAGTTCACGTATCTTTGCGTGCTCGTCATGTTGGCCGTAATCGGTCCCGGTAAGGTCTCGTTGGACGAGCTGTTGACCCGCAGTTGGTTGGGCTCGGAACGACGCTAGGCCGCGCTCCGCCGATCAGGAAGCGCTCTCTTTGGCGCTGCGCTCTCGATCGCTGAGCTCGAGCTCGGGCGTCCAATGCACGATGCAATTTCTCCCGTTGTGCTTGGCGTGATAGAGGGCGCGGTCGGCGCGATCGACGAGCTCCCGCGCGCTCGGCATCGCTCCCTTGCCGTCACACACGCCGACTCCGAAGCTTGCCGTGCAGTGCACGGTATTTCCTTGATAAACGTGAGCGAAGTCCGCCAAGCGCACGCGCAAACGCTCGGTCACTTCGGAGACACCTTGAGCGACGGTCTGCGTGAACACGATGCCGAACTCTTCGCCGCCATAACGTGCGGCAGAGTCGGTCACGCGCACGCTCGAGTTGACGATGGTACCGACGTTACGCAGCACTTCATCGCCCATCGAGTGGCCGAAGTTGTCGTT
Source organism: Myxococcales bacterium (assembly GCA_040348785.1). Lineage (GTDB taxonomy): Bacteria > Myxococcota_A > Polyangia > Polyangiales > Polyangiaceae > PMG-095. The sequence goes on from JBEQTH010000019.1 coordinate 23,944, forward strand.
GACGGCCTTGAAGTGGTCGATGTCGAACAGCACGAGGCCCATCGGCGTTTTGTAGCGCGCGGTGCGCTGCAGCTCGCGCACCAAGAGCGCATCGAAATAGCGACGATTGAAGAGCCCGGTCAGGCCGTCGCTGTCGGCGAGCGCCTCGAGCCGCTTGTTGGCGAGCAGCAGCTGATCTTGCAGGAGCTTGAGTCGGTAATGAACTTTGACCCGCGCCAAGAGCTCGCGTTCATTGAAGGGCTTGCTCACGTAGTCGGCGGCGCCTTGCTCGAACACCTCGAGCTTGCGGTTCGCGTCGCCATCGGCGGTCAGCATGATCACCGGAATGTTGGCCAGCTCGGGGCGAGTGGCACGCAGGGCCAAAAACTTCAGCCCGTCGAACACCGGCATGATCAGGTCGCACACGACGAGGTCGGGCGGGCGCTCGAGCATCAGCTTGAAGGCCTGGAGCCCGTCCCCCGCCTCGACGAATTCGTCGAAGCCATCGACCCGCTCCAGCACTCCTTTGATTTGGCTCCGGATGCTGGGGCTGTCGTCGACTACGAGGACCAAAGCGCCCATCCTCTCAGGGTAGCCTGCTCCTCGGGCACCACCAACGAGCAGGAGAGCAATGCCGCTCTGCCCGTCTTGCCCATTCAGCCCGGCGGTCATCGCGGACGGCTTGGCGAGGGGTTCGACGAGGATCGGGTGCTGCGCTCATTTTCAGTTGTCGGTACAAGTGCGAGCTGCCGGTCAGAGAGCCCGACCTGCGAAACCCCCTGCTTTCGCAAAAGTTGGGCGAAAATGAGCTTTGTCGGCCATTCCGTACACATACAGGGGAGTGATCCCCGTGCTTCCTATCCGCCACACGACCGAGCGGCGCGGATACTCGCCCCTGCTGGTGGACAGCTCGCAAGCTGCGCGCACTGACCTCCCTTTGATCTCTGCCGCGCACCCCCTCCGATGAATCTGCTCACGATCTGGCCGGCCACCCTGGCCGCCTCCGCCTTACTCGCTCGCTTACGGCGTTGCGCCGGATTGCTTTCGGCCCTCGTCGCGCTGTGCGTCCCCGCGCGCGCGCTGGCTCACTCCAACGGTTCGGCGACCGAAGGCTGCGGTTGTCACGGCGGCGGCATGGCACCGACCGTGTTGATTACGCCGGATCTGATGACCTTCAGTCCGGGCGGGACCTTGAACTTGACGGTCAGCATCTCTGCGACCAACGGCAACGCGGCCGGGTTCTATCTCGAGTCGAGCGTCGGGCAGTTCAGCATCGTCGAGTCCGGGACGAAGATCAGCGGTAACGGCGTGACACACACCGCCACGAAGCGAAACAGCAGCGCGGGCGCGCCGATCACGTTCAAGGTCGGTTGGACCGCGCCGTCCGCTCCCGGAGGTGTGGACTTTTTCGCCTGGGGCAACTCCGCAAACGGCGATGGCTCGACCCGCGGTGATGCCGAAGGCACCGGCTTTTACAGCACGGCCTTCGGCTGCGTGGGCACCAAGTATTACCACGACTACGACGGTGACGGCGTGGGCGCAGTGACCTCTGGCTACACGATCTCGTGCAGCCCGCCGATGTACTATTCGAGCAAGCTCGGCGACTGCAACGACAACGATCCGAAGATTTACGCCGGTGCGGCCGAAGTCTGCGACGGCAAGGACAACAACTGCGACGGGCAAGTGGACGAGGGCCTGCCCATCACCACGTACTGTACCGATGCTGACTTCGACGGCCACGGCGTCGCTGGCAAGGCCACGGTGATGGGCTGCGGCGTGAGCAAGGGCTTTGGCCTGTGCGACAACGACTGTAACGACAACGATCCCACGATTTATCCGGGGGCCACCGAGCTCTGCAACAACAAGGACGACAACTGCAACGATCGCGTGGACGAGAACGCGCGCGTGATCTGCGGCGTGGGTTGGTGCGCCAAGTACGCCGAAGGCTGCACTTCTTCCTGCACACCCGGCCTGCCGCGCGCCGAAGAGTGCAATGACTTCGATGACGACTGCGACGGCGTGGCCGACAACGGCACGGACTTGCAGCTGTGCGGCAAGCCGGGGCTCACCTGCAAAGAAGGCTATTGCGTCGGGAGCGGCTCAGGCGGCATGAGCAGCGGCACTGCAGGTAGCGGCGGCATGAGCGTGAGCGATGGCGGCAGCGGCAACGTCAGCTCCGGTGCCAGCACCGGCAATGGCGCGGGCGCGCCTCCCGTGGTGCCCGGCGGCGGCGCGAGCGATGCGCCGAGCAGCGGCGCTCCGCCGCCCGGCTGCAGCGTCGGCTTTGCGAGCAGGTGCCCGCCCTTCGCCCCAGCGGGGCTTTTGCTCGGCTTCGGCGCGCTGCTCCGCCGAAAGCGCCGCGCTCGGCGCTGAGCCACGCTTCACGGCTTCGGCGGCAGCGACGACCAGAACTTCCAGAAACCGAAGGTCGACAGCCCCGTCTCCACTTGGTCGGTGTGCCCTTGGCCCGTGGTCGTGCACCAAACGACCGGGTAACCCGGCTTCCGGTGCACATGGCGCCCCCTTAGTGTACGAAGCGCACCACGGGCGAGCGGGAAACGCCCCGGGCGGTGCTTAGCGCAGCGCGCAACGCCCGCGAAATTTGGCCCGCGCCCCGGTATTCGGGAACGCTACGCAGCATGGAGCATCGTTGCGAAGTCTGTGAGTCGTTTCGTCCACAAGGCGATCTCGGTGCAGCGCGCGAGCTGCTCGAGGTACCGTTCGGTGAGCGGAGTGTCCTGCTGTGTCGCGGGCACGCCGGCATCGCAAAGAACTCTGGCGTATCCACGCTGGGCGAGCTGCGCGCGCTGTACGCGGAGAGCCAAGGACAACGCTCTTATATTGCGCGCCGCGCTCGTATTACGCAGGCGAACGCAGGCCGCGCGCGTAGCGTTGGGCGACGCGTGAGCGATTTCACCGGCTGAGCCCGCACGCACCTTTCGGCACAGCCTGCGACCATAGTCGCTCGCGCAGGCCTTTCGCTGAGCCGCAGCGGGTACCTTCGCTCAAAACGGAAATGCAAGCCCGTGCTTTGTCCGGAGCCTGACCCGCACCATGAATGACCTGACCACAAAAATTCGGGCGCGCCGCAGCCGTGCCCTGAAGCTCTCCGTTTTTTTGGGGTGCAGTGTCGCGCTCAGCGCGTGCGGCAGCACCTCGGACCCGGGCACGAAAGGCGGCGCCGGTAGCCCAGGGAGCGCGGGCAGCGTCGGTACCACCGCGGGCGCGGGCGGCGGCGCGTTGCCCGGTGGTGGCGCGAGCAGCGGCGGCGCGCTGGGCAGCTCGGGCGTGGCGGGCACCGCACCCGGCGGCGCGGGGCAAGCCGGCGCGGCAGGCGCCGTGGTCACGAGTGACGTCGCCATCACGACTCACCCGATCGCGCTCACGGCGGGCAAAGCCTTCAACGTCGCGGAAGACTTGTTCGACGACGGTTTCATCCCGCCCAGCCCGCTCGCCAACTTTGGCTTTCAAACGCCGATCGTGCCGGTCGCGCACGCCGACGGCAGCTTGGACGTGGCCTTTCTCGACTACACGAACGGCAAGGGCAAGCCCATGGCGTTGCCGGCGTTGGGCATGATTTACATCACGCACATCGAGCCGACGCTGAGCACGGGCACCACCGTAGCCACGGGTATTCAGTCGTACCGCTTGCTGGGCTTCACGATGGACCCGAGCGGCGCGTTTTACGTTGCGTACACCGCCGATCACCCGTTCAAGAACGACACCAAAGACGACGCCAACAACGTGCAAGGCAACGAGCTGCGCATCGCCAAGTCGGCCACGCCGGATTTCACGAACAAGGCTTGGGATAGCTTGGTGTTCGGCGATCAAGACAACACCAAAGACAAATCGAAGGGCAACGCCGGCGCAGCGGGCTCGGGCGTGCTCGCCTTCGACACGACCAATCAAATGCTGGTCGGCTATGTCGCCCATCAAATGGCTTGGGCCGACGACACGGCGCAGGGTTTTACTCGCCATCAGGCCGGCTATTTCGGCCTGTTCGACCCGGCCACCGGCAAACAGACCTCGCCCGGCGGCAACTCGACCCAGAACACGGGCGCGGGCTGGTTCTACTCGCACAACTTCGATCAACGCTTGCTGGTCGACGGGGGCATCTCCTACGTGCTCGCGCACGGCGACGCTTACGATCGCCAGCTGGGCTTCGCCGCGTGGTCGCTCGACAGCTACACGAAGAAGAACGGCACGACCTTCAATCAGTCTTACTTCACGATCGCCGGCAACGAAGGCGACAACCAGACCGATACCGAGACCGGCCAGTTCATCAAGCTGAGTGACGGGCGTTTCGTGATCATTCACACCACGTCTCAGACGCGCACCGCGCGTGACGTGCGCATCGTGCTCGCCGACGGCACGACGGGTGCCACGACGTCAGAAGCCTGGCTCACCACCAACACCGGCAACATTCAAGCGACCACACCCAAGGTCGAGGTGCTCGGTGACAAGCTGTTCGTGAGCTACGGCTTGTGGGATTCGACCAGCCGCACCAACAAAAAGATCGACTGGTACTCGCTGCTCCTGGGGCTGGATTTGAAGCCCGTCGGCGCCGCAAAAGCAGCGCCCAACGTCGAGTTCGTGACCAGCTCCCCGCTGTTTCGCTTTGCAGGCGGTCCGAGCGCGGGCAGCGTGGGCTGGGTGTCGGGCAACGCGATGCACACGCTCAGCGTCAATGTCGCGAGCTCCGCCCCCTAACGCCGGCCACCTGGATTTTTTGGGTGCCGCGACGACAACAGGCCCACGCGCACGCACGACGCGCTGGAGATTGCCTTCGGCGTGTCCGAAGCCAATCGACACCCGACGTTTTGAGGGCAATACTGCGCGGCAGTGGTTCGCGCGCAGGGTCGGCTTGGCATTCGGTTGGGCGCTGCCCTGGCGCTCGGTTTCGCCGTTTCGTCCGCCTGCGTCGGCTGTCAGGACGGGTACCCGATCCCCGCTTCTCAATGCGATAGGTGGTGTGACGCCTCACAGCTCACCTTTTGCGGAGACTATGATCCTGCAGGCTGCGTGCTCACTTGCAGCGAGCGCGGTGGAGACGCAACCGAGTGCAGGTACACGCTGGATACGCTGCTCGCTTGCCTACACGCGAAGTCTGCTCACGAGCTGGCGTGCGAGACTTGGATCTACGACGGCAACCCTCCTTGCCCGGCCGAGGAGCAGTACTACGAGCTGTGCGCCGCGCCGTTCGCCGAAAACGCGAGCTACAACTGGCGCTGAGCCGAGCTCAGAAAGCGCCCTCGGCGCCGATGCTGGGGATGGTTACCGGACCGATGGCGTCGTAGTTGCAGCTGTACGCGTTGCAATTGCCGTTGACGGTCTCCTTGTTCAACGTCGTGTTGAGCACTTCGAGAGCGAGCCCCCACCAGGCATCCGGGCGCTTGATGTACCAACGCTTTTGCAGCTTGAAGTCGAGCCGCCAAAACGGGGGCGTGCGCGGCGGCGCTTGGGCCGCTTGGATGTACGCCACGTGCGTGGGGATACCGCTATAAAACAGCCAACGTCCGCCGAGGCGCCAACCGCGTCCCAAGTCTCCAGACAAAGCCAGGTTCACGACGTGCGTGCGATCACTGGTCGCGGGCCCCTGTAGGTTTCCGTCGCTGCGCGTCGAGCGTGACAGCGTGTACGAGACGAAGCCGCCCACGCGCCGCGATAGGCTGCGCCGCAACAAGAGCTCGAAGCCGTAAGCATGGCCCGTCGCGCGAAAGTCCTTCTCGTCTTGCGAGGTCGTATTCTGTAGCTGCACCAGGCTGATCAGGTCCGTCAGATTGAAGAATGCATTCTGAAACAGGTTCACGGACGACTCGAAGCCGCCCGGCAACGAGTACGAGACGCCCGCGCTGTACTGCAACGCCGTCTGCAGCCCGCCTTTCAAGGACGGTTTCAAGCCGGGCACCGGCACCACGAAGCTCGGCGCCTGATGTACCAACGCCAAACCATGGGTCACGGCGAGCCTCTTGCTGAGCACGTAGCGCGCGCTGATGCGGGGGTCGAAGGCGAGCGCGACGCGGCCGCCCGAGACGAACAAGTCGGCGCGCAACCCTGGCGTGATCTCGAGCTTCGGTGTCACGGAGTGGACCGCATCCACCCAGGCGCCCACCGTGAGATCGCGGCGCGCTTGATCGAAGCCAAAATCACGGTCGTTGCTATTCGTGTCGCCGTCGAGCGAATTGTCCGAGCTTTGGTTCTGCACCTTTTGGGACAAGGACTCGAACAACACGTCCCCGCCCGCGCGCAGCAATGTTCGTTCGCTCAGCGCCCGCTTGTACTCCGAACGCAGCCCGGCCATGTGATTGAAGACGTTCACGTTGCCGTTGTCCACGCCGGTGCGATCGCGCCCCACCATCAGCGCATTGCGCCAGTTGCCGCCTTCGATGCGGTGGTCCCAACGCAAATCCAAGCGATGAAAGTTGACGTCGACCAGCGACTTTTCACGCCGCACTGCGGAGGCCGAATATTCGCCGTTGGGTCCAGGCGGATTCGTCACGTAGTCGGTTTCGTAGTCAGACAGAAAATCGCCCGCGCCGAAGCTCAGCAGCTCGACGCTATTTTTCGGATCGAGCTCGTAGCGAGCCCGCGCTTGGTAGTCCCAGTAGTTGACCGAAACGTCCGGTTCGATGAGCGAGAGCACGACGCCCGTGTACGAGAAACGCCCGCCGACCATGGCCGAGCCACGGCCCGATGCGAACGGCGCTTCGATCGTCGCACCGCTGTCGATCAAGCGAACCGATGCCTCGCCATGAAGGCGATAGGTTGGCGGCGCCATCTCGCCCGCGACGATCGCGCCCGCGAAGCGACCGTAACGCGCCGGGTAGGCGCCCGGAAACAGGTCGACGTGATCGACGAACGCGGGCTGCAGCACGCTGGGCCCAGCCGCGAAGTGGTACAAATAGGGCACCGGAATGCCGTCGAAGAAGTAGCCGACGTTGCCCGGCGGCGCGCCGCGCACGTAAAAATACGGTAGCCCACTGACGATCGGCACTACGCCCGGCAGGGCTTCGATCGCCCGATACGCGTCGCCGAATGCGCCCGGCATGTCGTGCACATCGGCGTGGCCCAGCGTCGTACGCAGCGGCTCACGCTGCCCGACGACCACGATCTCCTGCATCGGCGGCTGAGGCGAGGTTGGTTTGGCGGGCGGCGCCGCTCCGGCTTTCGGCGCCGTAGCCGCGGGCTCCACGGGTGGCACTTCGGTGGGGGGCACGAAGTGAACGGCAAACCGGATCTTGGCCGAGATCGGCGATGCGCCGCGCGTGGCCGGCACGAATAGCCACGCCTTCGTGGCTGCGATCGCCGCGTCAATGAACGGCGGAGCGCCGCTGATCGCGAGCGCGTTCGTCACGTGACCGTCTTTCGTGATCGTCAGCTCGAGCACGACTTCCTGTTCGCCCGCTGCGCGCGCGGGATAAGCGATGGGAGTCGAGATCGCGTGCGGCGCCACCACCGGCTCCGGCTTCGGCGCTGGAGAGGGCGCTTTCGGTGCGGGTGCGGGCTCTTGCGGCTTCGGGTGCTCTTCGTCGATCGAGACGGATTGCGCGCGCAGGGTCGACGCGACATGCAGCGCACCCAACACGCATCCGAAAGCGAAGCGCGCCCTCAAGCTCCTGAAGCCCTCATCCGCGACGACTTATAGGCGCAGGGCCCGCTGAACGCGACTGAACAAACTCAAGGCTTGGTTTGCGCCTTGACGAACCGTTGCTCGCCGCGAAAGATACGCTCGTGTTCCGCATGTTCCCGCCGCATCCGTCGCTTGCGCACTTGGTGCGCGCCTACGGCGTGTTGGAAGACGTGCACACCGAGCTCACGGCCGAGCACCGCTTGTATCCCGAGTGCAACGTGCTGCTCTCCTTCTTGCACGGCGAGTCGTACTTGGGCGTGGGCAATGATTTGAAGCGCCTGCCACCGGTGTATGTCCAAGAATTCAGGGATTTTCCGGTGCGGCTGCGCTCCTGCGGGCTGACCGCATGGTAGCGGTGGAGTTCTTTCCTTGGGGGGCGATCCGCCTGCTCGGTCCCCCCACTTCGAACGCCCTCAACCCATGCTCCATTCCGGCGCAAGTGAGCCCGGCGTTCGCCGCGCGCATGCAGCGCCTGCTCAGGGCCGGCCAACAAGACGAAGCGCTGAACGCGCTTGAAGAGTGGCTCTTGGCGCGCGCCGCGCAGATCGATCTCGAGCCCTCGCCGGCCGTGATCGCAGCCACGCGCTTGGTCGAGACGCGCGGTCACGGCACCGTCGCTGACTTGGCAGAGCGCGTCGGGCTCTCGGTGCGCCAATTGGAGCGCCAATTTCGCGCGCAGGTCGGCATGTCGCCCAAAACGCTCTCGCGGCTGACCCGCTTCGAGGCCGCCCAACATCGGATTTTCGAGGCCCGTGAGCTGAGCTTCACGCGCCTGGCCCATGATTTGGGTTACGCCGACCAGGCCCATTTTACGCGGGAGTTCCGCAGCTTTGCCGCTCAATCGCCGGGTAGCTTCTTGGCCGAGGTGAAGGAATTTTTGCGCCGCCAGGGGCATGTCGCATTCGTTCAAGCCGAGCGCGCCGTCGCCTCTTAGAACGAGGGCATGCGCTCTGTCTCCGCCGGAAGCGTGCCCCGCACGCTGCTCTGGTTCTTGGTATGCACCACTTTTCTCGGTTCGATGGGGATCGGTTTGGTCAATCCGATCGTGCCTTATCTGGCCGAGCGCTTTGCTGCCGAGCGAGATCTCGCGCTCGTGCTCGGCGTGCTCGCGGTGTCCTACTCGGGCGCGGCGTTCCTGGCGGCGCCCGCGCTCGGCGAGCTGAGCGATCGCTTTGGGCGCAGGCCCGTGCTCTTGCTCAGCGTGCTGGGATCGGCGGTGGGCTACGCGCTGTTCGGTGCGGCACGAGCCACTTGGGTGCTGATCGTGGGTCGAGTGATCGACGGCCTGACCGCGGGCAATTTCAGCGCTGCGTTCGCGGCCATGGCAGACACCACACCCGCCGATGCGCGCGGGCGTAACTTCGGCTATCTGGGGGCCAGCGCGGGCGCGGGCTTCATCGCCGGGCCCGCCATTGGCGGGCTATTGGCACACTTCGGTCCCTCGACGCCGCTCTACTTCGCCGCCGCGCTCAGTGCGGCCAACGCGCTGTTCGGCTTCTTCTTCATGCCCGAAACGCGCTCGAGCGATCTGCCGTCCGAGCCGCTGTCACTCGTGCGCTTGAATCCGCTCACTCAGCTGCGCTTGCTACTGCAAGTGCAAGCGTTGCGTCCCTTGCTGACGGCCAGCGTGCTGTTCACCGTGCCATTCGCGATGATGACCACCTTGCTCGCCTTGCTGAGCAAGGATCGCTTGTCTTGGTCGGCCGCGCAGGCGAGCACCGTGTTCATCGCCGTCGGCTTGTGTGACGTCGTGGTGCAGGGCGCGCTACTCGGGCGCGTGCTGAAGCGCCTTGGCGAGCGGCGCGCCGCGCTGCTCGGCCTCGCGCTCGCCGCCGCTGGCTTGGCCGGCATGGCCGCAGTCAGCGCGTTGCCTTCGACGTGGCTCATGTTCGCCTCGGTCGCCGCGTTCGCGATCGGCGAAGGCATCTTCACCGCGTGCCTCAGCGCGTTGCTCTCGTTCGCGGCGGGCCCCGAAGCGCAAGGCCGCGTGCAAGGCGGCAGCCAAGGCCTGCAATCGCTCACGCAAATGGCGGGTCCGCTCGCCGGCGGTTTCCTGTACGCCAAAGTGCATAGCGCCCTGCCCTTCGCGCTCGGCGCCGTGCTCGTCGCGTGCGCCGCGGGGCTGTTCCCTCGCAACGAGGTGCAGTGCTCGACCTGAGGGCGCCCCACCTCTTCGAGATTTTTGGTTTGGGGTAGCGGGCTCGTCACGCCAAACGCGGCGCAAAGCCCGCTACAGCGCTCTCTAAAACGGCGCCGACCCTGCTCAGGCCGAGGGCTCGCTGACCGCGAGGGCGAGCGCCGGCACAGAGGTCGTTTTGCGGCGAGCGGCGGAGCGGCGCCACGTGCCGGGGGAGACGCCCAGCCAGTCGCGAAACGAGCGGCTGAGGTGCGCTTCGTCGGAGAAGCCGGATGCAGCGGCCGCTTCGCGCACGCACACGCCGCGTTCGATGTGACGGCGCGCGCTCTGCAGGCGGAGCAGCTTTTGATATTGGTGCGGCGCGACGCCGGTCGCTTCTTTGAAGCAGCGCGCGACGTGGAACTTGGACAGGCCCACGTCTTTCGCGAGCTGCTCGAGCGAGATATTTTCCGCGAACTGCTCGTGCAGGCGCGCGCGCACCTTGCTGATCGCGGGGTGGCTACCGGGGGGGCGCGACGGCGGCCGGCGCTCACCGCACAGCTCGAGCAGCTGCTGCGTGCTGTCCAGAAACTGCTCTTCGATGAACGAAGGATCTCGGGCGTGTTGCACGCCGGTGAGCAGACCGGCGAACGACGCCCTCAAACCAGGATGATCGGATTGAGAGACCTTGAGATGCACGGCGCCAGCGACGCCCATGGATTCCGAGGCCTGTAAAAGCACCTCCGGATGCCACCAAATCACGAAGAAGGAGGCCGGCTCCGAGACGCTCGTGGTCTTGTGCGCTTCACCGGGTTCCATCAGCTGCATTTGGCCGGCGGACACGGCTTGTTTGCGACCGCGATAGCTCCATGTCGCGTTCATCGAGGAGCGCCCGGCGACGAGGCTGGCCGTGAAGGTGTCGTGATGCATCTGCCAGTGGCGCATCGAATCACGCACGGTCCAAAACTCGACGCCAGGTAAGCGATCGACGCGGTGAACCGAGATTCGCTCGCCCGCACGATCCGTCTCTACATCCATAGATAGGATCCCAGCCATGCCTCGCCTCTCCATCGGAATCTCCCCGAGCAAGTAAAAATAATCGAACGTATCACGACCCAGCCAGATGAAACTCCGTATTACCCGCATTTACACTCGCATGTTCATGCGGCGCTCACCGAGCTGCGCGCGGAAAGAATATCGAATATGCGTGAAAGCTTGGACGCCAGCTAGACGTTCAGCGCGACGTTAGCGCATGGCCGGCCCGTGAGCGCGTGAGGGAGTGGACGCGGGTGCGCAGCGCTGCGCGCGTGCAGCGTGCGCAGCTCGTCATCGAGATGAAACGCGAGGGCTGGCGTTCGGGCGCGCTCGTGCGGACCATGCGGGCCGCCGCACCCGCCGTGTTTCGACTCGGAAACAGCGAGAAAAACCGTCTCATCGGGAGATGCAGTGTCAGACGGGCGTCCCAGCGGAGACGGGCGCGTGTATCGTGCCCGGGCCATGGCTCGCGTCTACCTCGTGTATGCTCACCCGTATCCCAACCGCTCGCGCGCCGGGCGCAGCCTGCTCGCGTCAGTGGGCAGTCTGGAAGGCGTTAAAGTCCGCTCGCTTTACGAGCGCTATCCGGACTTTTCAATCGATGTCGCAGCCGAGCAGGACGCGCTGCTCGAAGCCGAGCTCGTCGTCTGGCAGCACCCGGTTTATTGGTATGGCCCGCCGCCATTGATGAGCCTGTGGTTCGAGAAGGTGCTCGCGCGCGGCTGGGCTTACGGCAAGGGCGGCGACGCCGTGCGCGGCAAGTCTTGCCTGTGGGTTCCGACTACGGGCGGCGACGACGCGGCCTACCGTGAAGGCGGCATGCACGGGCACACCTTCGATAAGTTCATCCCGCCGGTCGAACAAACCGCGCGCTTCTGCGGCATGCTTTGGCAAGCGCCGCTCATCCTGCACGGCTCGCATCACGCGACGGACGAGCAGCTTCGTGACCGCGGCCTCGAATATCGCGCGCGCGTCAGCGGATATTTGGCGGCTTCGAACCCGCCCGCGGCGCTCAGCGCGCTCGGAGGCGGCGCATGAGTCACCACGGCGTGCTCGTCGATACCATGGTCTATCTCGCGGCGGCCGTGCTGTTCGTACCGCTCGCCGCGCGCTTCAAGCTCGGCTCGGTCCTCGGCTATTTGATCGCCGGTTGCGTGATCGGCCCGTTCTGTTTGAAGCTGGTGGAAGACGTCGAGTCGATTTTGCATTTTGCCGAGTTCGGCGTGGTCCTCATGCTGTTCATGATCGGGCTCGAGCTCGATCCGAAGCGCCTGTGGAGCATCCGCGCGCGCGTGTTCGGCGGCGGCGCGCTGCAACTGGGCGTGTGCGGTGCGCTGCTCGGTTTGGGGGCGTGGGCGGTGGGGCTGCCTTGGCAAGCAGCGGTCGTCGCAGGTCTCGCGCTCTCGCTGTCGTCTACGGCCATTGCCGTGCAGACCATGCGTGAGCGCAACTTGCTCGAAGCGCCGATCGGGCGCACGGGCTTTGCGGTCCTGCTCTTCCAGGACATCGCCGCAATTCCGCTGGTCGCACTCGTGCCGATGCTCGCGGGCGGCAAGAGCGAAGGCAGCAGCGTGCTGGCCGTGCTCAAGGTGCTGGCGGCGATCACCGTCGTGATCGTCGGTGGGCGCTACTTGACGCGGCCCGTGCTGCGCGTCATGGCCGGCACCAACCTGCGTGAGGTGTTCACCGCGTTCTCGCTCTTACTCGTGATTGCGATATCACAGCTGATGGCGGCGGTCGGCGTTTCGATGGCGCTCGGTGCGTTCTTGGCCGGCGTGGTGCTCGCCGGCTCGGAGTACCGCCACGCGCTGGAGTCCGACATCGAGCCGTTCAAGGGGCTGCTGATGGGCCTGTTCTTCATCGCCGTCGGCATGTCGATCAATTTCGGCTTGGTCTCGCAGCATCCGCTCCTGATCGTGGGCTTGGTCTTGGGGCTCACGGTGTTGAAGGGCGCGGGGCTGGCGGCAATTGGGCCACGCCTGGGCGTGCCGGCGGCGCAGCGCTTCTTGTTTGCGGCCCTGCTCGCGCAAGGCAGCGAGTTCGGCTTCGTGGTCTTCGGTGTCGCGAGCAAAGCGCGGCTGTTGCCCGGCAATTGGGATGAGCTGCTCACGCTGGTCGTGGCATTGTCGATGGCCCTAACGCCGCTGCTCATGATCCTGAGCCAACGGATCAGCGCGATGGCCGACAAGGAGGACCGCCCCGCGGATGAAATCGATCATCACAATGCGCCGGTCATTATCGCCGGCTTCGGACGCTTCGGTCAAATCGTGGGGCGCTTGCTGTTCGCGAGCGGCACGCGCGCGACCGTGCTCGACCACGATCCGGAGCAGATCGAAACGTTGAGGAAGTTCGGCTTCCGCGTGTTCTACGGCGACGCGACGCGCATCGATCTCTTGCAAGCCGCAGGCGCGGCGCACGCCAAGCTGCTCGTGATTGCGCTGGACGACGTCGAAGCGAGCATCAAGTTGGCAGAGATCGCGCAAGAGCGCTTCCCGCACCTACGCATCGTGGCCCGCGCCCGCAACGTGAGCCATTACATCAAGTTGCGGCAGCTGAAGATTCGGCACATCGAGCGCGAGACGTTCGAATCCGCGCTGCGCATTGGGCGGCGCGCTCTCGAACACTTGGGGACCGCACCGTACGAGGCCCGCGAACGGGCGGACCGCTTCCGGCTGCACAACGTGCAAGCGTTGGAAGACCTGCTACCCGTGTTTGGCGACGAGGCGCGGCGCTTGTCGCTCGCCAAACAAGGTCGCGCACAGCTGGAAGCGCAATTCACACAAGACGTGGAGCAGCTGCAGGATCACGGCGGAGAGTGGCACCCCGACGAAGAAGAGACGGCCGAGCGGGTTCCCGCGTGAGCACGCGTCGAGGCGCCGAGCCCTGCCCGGCGCTTCGTCGCGTTCTGCAGAGCTTTCTCACATCCGATGACCGGTAAACAGCATCACGAGCAAGATCACCACGAGCAGGCCCGCGGGGGACCAACCGGCGTAGCCGAAACGGGAATGACCAAGGCCGCCGCCGACGAGGGCGATGAGAAGAACGATCAGCAGGATGGTAAACATAGGTGTTGCTCCGTTGAGGGGCGCCGCGTCCGTGCGCTGCGCCGTAACGGAGGCAGCTCACTGCAAGATGGCTGCCAACCTATACAATCGCCGATCAGCCGTAATTTTCGCGTTCCACGTCGAACCTGAGCGTGTCGCAATCGGTCTCACTGGGCGCAGGCGCACCACCGCAGCGCTCGGTTGATCGACCCAGCACGTAGCGCTCGAAGCAGAACCGCAAAATGGTGCGCTGATTGAGGTGTGGCGCAATGCGCGCGGCACGCCAGGCGTGCAGCGCCGGATACGTGCTCCAATGGATCCCCGGGTGTTCGTGGTGCACCGTGTGAAAGCCGGCCTCGAAGACCAGCCAGTTCATGGCACGGCTCACGAAGTTGCGCGAGTGATTGTCCGGCGAAGCAGGGTCACACGCGACGTGTTGCACGTAGTTGGTGAACATCATCGCCCATGCCGCGAACGACGCAGGAATGCCGAACGCGCAAGCATACAGCCAAACACCCGGCCCAAAGCCGCGCAGATACACCGCGAGCGCGAGGGCCGCAGCGTGGCCCAGCACCACGCTCAGCGTCTCGAGCACGATCTGCCGAAAGCGCGCGGAGCTTCGCGCACGAGCCGCCAGCGCATAGCGCCAGATCGCGGGCGCTTGCGCGATCGCAGAGCGCGTCGGGTAGCTGAGCGCGGCCCACCACGTATCGCGCGGCGCATGCAGGGCGGTGCGCGTCGCATCACCCGGCCCATCCAGGTAACGGTGATGATTCTGATTGTGCGTCGGCACCCAGACGAACAGCGGGCAGCCGTAAAAGAACGAAAGCCACGCCGAATACAGCGAATTCATGCGCTTGCCGCGGAACACGGGCGTGTGATTTTGATTGTGCGCGAGCACTCCCGAGCAATACGCGAGGTACAGCCCCGCCGGTAACAGCCAGGGCGCCAGCGCGGGCCGCGCATACGAAAGGAGCGGCAGCGCAGGAAACAAAACGAAAGCCCATAGTAGCGCGCGTCGATCGGCGATGAATCTTAGCTGCATGATGTTTCTCCCGTGTCGGCTTGGCGCGTGTTAGCTTCGCGTGCCTGCGAATGCTTGGCTCTCCCACACTCATCATGAGGTCACCGAATGGCCTTGGCCATTCGCATCACTTTCGGGTTTCGTCATGAGCAAACGACACGAAAGCAATGCCGCGAGAAAAGGGCCGAAACAGCAACGATCCAAGGTCACCGTGAGTGCCATTTTGGACGGCACCGTTCGGGTTTTGGAACAAGAAGGATCGGACGCGGCGACCACCTCGCGCATCGCGGAAGTCGCCGGGGTGAGCGTCGGCACCTTGTATCAATACTTCGCCAACCGCGATGCAATTTTGGATGCGCTGCAAGATCGCGAGTTCGATCGGGCAAGCGAGATGATGGGCCGCATCTTGGCACACGGCGCGTACGCCACCGATCGTGAAGTCGCACGCGCCGTGATCGAAGGCTTGCTCGAGCTGCACGGCGCGGCCCCCACGCTGCATCGCTTGCTGGTGGTGGAGGGCCTGCGCGTCACGCCGACGGAGCGCGTGCAAGCCTTCGACAACCGCATCATCTCCCTCGTGCGCAGCTTCCTCAATTTGGCCAACGTGCGCATCCGCCGCAAAAACTTGGATGCCGCCGCGTTCGTCGTTTACCAGGCAGTGCGCGCCAGCATGCTCGCGTGCTTACTCGAACGCCCCCCGGGTCTCGATTCAGAAACGCTAGTCGACGAAATCACCGATCTCGTGATGCGCTACCTAGCCGCCGACCCCGTCGCGTCCGTCTAACTCTCTCCCGTTCCGTTCCCGTGCCCGATCTTTTCTCCCGCTCTCTCTCCTCAAATCTCCTTCACACTCGTCACGATCCGCCCCACGAGCCCGTACGCGACGGCCTCTCGCGCGTTGAGCCAATGATTGCGATCGGTATCGCGCGCGATGCGCTCAATCGATTGCCCGGTCGCCTCCGCGAGGATGCCGTTCAAACGCGCGCGCACGGACAAAATCTGCTCCGCTTCGATCTCGATGTCCGATGCGGGCCCACCCGCGCCGCCTGACGGCTGATGCAGCAAAAAGCGAGTGTTCGGCAACGCCAAGGGGCGCTCGCGCGGCGCCGCGCAGAAAATCGAAGCTCCCGCACTCGCCACCCAGCCCGTGCCCAAAATCGTCACCTCGGGCTCGATGAAGCGCAGCACGTCGTAAATCGTATCGCCGGATTCGACGTGCCCGCCCGGTGAATTGACGACCACGCGAATCGGCTCGCCATTCTCACTCGCGAGCGCGAGCAGCTGAGCCGACACGCGCTCGGCGAGCGGCATGTTGATCTCGCCAAAGATCAGAACCGTGCGCGCGTCGTACAAGCGACTAGCCACGCGGCCGCGGGTGTTCAGCTCAGTGCTCTCCTTCGAGCCCTTCTCTTCACTCATCCGGCAAGGATTGCGCCCGTACGCGGCCAATCGCCATTGCCGAAGCGCTCGAAGTTCTAGCCGTTCCGCTCACGGCACTGGACGTGCACGCGCACTCGGCTCACTGTTTAGGGCATGAAACGCCGCGCCTCGCTCAGCCCGTCGCTCAAAGTTCAGCGCCTCGCCGCCGGCAGCACGCTCGCGCTCTCCGACACGGATACCCTGGTGCTCGTCGTGCGCGGCGCGTGCGTCGTGCGGGGCTCGAAGACGGAGCGCGTCGAAGCCGGCACCGTGCTCGTCCCACAAACGGCGGATCGCCGCCTGCTCGATCGCAAGATCGCACGCGCGCTCGGCCTGCTCCAAACCGACCCCGCCAAGCGCTGGACCGTCGAACGCTTGGCGCGCGCGGTTGGCCTGTCGCGCGCGGCATTCGCCCGCCGCTTCGCCGCGGTCAGCGGGCGCTCCCCCCTTCGCTACCTCGCGGAATTGCGGCTCGCCCTCGCAGCCAGCCTGCTCGAAACCACGGACGACTCACTCGCCGAGCTCGCCCAGCGCGTCGGCTACACCTCCGAGTTCGCCTTCAGCCGCGCCTTCAAACGCAAACACGGCGTGGCCCCCGGCACGTTCCGCCGCGCGTCCCGCCACGCGCCGTCGCGCACCCCCATCCTCGCCGCGGCGTGATGAGCAACGTCGTCAACCTGAACAAGTTCCGCAAACAAAAAGCCAAAGCGGCGCGCGTCAAACAAGCCGACACCAACCGCCGCCTGCACGGCCGCACCAAAGCCGAACGCGCCCGCGACGCTCTCCAGAAAAAACAGCTCGAAACCCAAGTGGACGGCGCGCGGCTCACGACGAAACACACGCCGTCAGACGAATAGCCTCCCGTCGGGAGAGGCCAACACATCCCGAGCATCGCCGCTTCTCGCGACCGCACAGGTTTTCGGTCTCGAAAATAGTGTTGCGCTTGCAACACTATTTTTCGGCATGCGAATGGCTCAGCGAGCCCGGAAAGCGATTGTCGCTCCAAAGCGAAAGCCGACCCGGAATCTCGCAGGTTCGAATGTGCCACCACTGGCTAACCCACTTCGGTCTCGAAAATATCGTTCGGGCCCGAACGCTATTTTTCGGCACACGACGGGCATCCGCCGCGGCTGGTGCGCGGGAGGCTGTGTTGGATTTTTTTGGCTAGCGGGCGCGGGTCGCCCATCCCGTCGCGTAGCTCGTTGAACGCCCCTCGCGAGCGCAGATGCACCACATCCAAACGCGCCCAACACCCGCGAACTTTGGGGCATCCGAGCGCACCGGACATCGAAGCGCCGGCGCGCACAGGCACTTCACGGCGCGGAGGCGAGCAGCTCGGCGTCTGGGATGGGGTCGCCGGTGACGAAGGCTTTGCGCAGGCGTTCGACGTGATCGAGGGCGGGCGGGATGGCGGTGGCCTCGTAGGCTTCGAGGAGCAGGCGACGTTCGCGTTTGACGAGGCGGCCGTCGAGGATGGCGGCGATGGCGAGGACGCGCAGGGCGGTGCGGCGTTCGGGCTCGCTGAGGGCGGGCAGCGCGTGCAGGAAGGCGTGCGTGTCGTCGACCTCGATGTCGGCGGGCGGTTCGCCGATGCGCTGGCGGAGCTCGCGCATGAGTGAAAGGTGGTTAGGGTGGAGCTCGCTCGTGCGTACGACGGCTGCCGCGAGCGCGCGGTGGAGCGTGGCGAGCAGCGCGGGCGACGGCGTGGGCTCGGCTTCGAAGACGATGTTCAGCATCTGAGCGGCGGCGGAGGGGCCCATCACGCGGATGCGCGCTTCGCGCAGCACGAACCAACACACGAGCGCGTTCCAGGCAGCGTTGATCGGGATCGCGGTGAATGCCAGTACAGTGCGCGTGGCGAGGCGGCCGACGGCGCGTTCGACCAGCGCTTTGAACAGGAAGTTCGTGACCGAGACCTTCAGTTTGTACACGAGCGACGCGGTGGCGAGCTGAAAACGGCTGGCTTCGCGGTGCGGATTCACCCCGAAGGTGGCGTCGGGTGCGTTGGGCAGCTCGAGCGCGGCGCGTGCCAACGCGAAGCGTGTGTCCAGATTTTCCGCGGAATCGATTTGTAAGCCGGCAACGAGTGACAGCGCGCGCACCGCGCGCAGGCTGTCCCAATAGAGGTAGGCAATCTCGAGCACGGCGGCGATCAGCGCCAACGCCCCGAACACGCCCCAATACGAGATCGTCTGCATCAGTGTGGCGTGCTCGGGTTTGTGTCCGAGCAGGCGCGCGGCAAACACCGCGCCGAGTCCGGTGACGAGCGCGTTCAGTGCGCCCGCTAGCGCGGCGCGCAGCACGGCGCCGCGCGTCACTCGCAACAATCCGGCGCGCTCGGTTGGATTGAGCACGTGGATCGGGTCGTCGGCTTGATCGGGGATGAAATTGCCGGCTTGGAGGAAGCGGCCACCGAGGCGTTCGAGCAATGGGCGCTCGGGCTTGCGGGTCTTGGACTTCACTGCGGAAAAACGGAGGTAGCCGTGCCCTGAAGCTCGGTCAATTGCTCAGTATTTGGGACGCTCGGCGCGCACCGAAAATCACCCCATGGCTGGCGGATTGATTCCGCCCGCTCGCCGCCTATCATCCCACGATGCGCTTTTCTTGGTTGGTGACGGCGGGCGTGTGTGCGTGGCTCGTGGCGTGCGGCGGAAGCTCGCACAAGAAAGCGCTCGAGTGCGATGCCTCCGAGTGCGGCCCCGACGAAGCCGCGGGTACGCCGGGCATGGTGGGCGATGCAGGCGCGCCCAGCGCTGGCGGGCGCGACGCGGGCGTGGACATGGAGCCCGACGCTTCGCTCGAAGCTGGCGCGGGTGGCGCTCCGCCGGAGCCCGAGGCGGGCGCGACCGGAGCCGAATCCGAGCTGCAGGTCGTGATCGTCGGGAATGGCACGGTCGCGGTTTCGGGTGCCGCAGCGTGTCTTTCCAGCGCGTGTACTTATGCCGCGATCGCGGGCACGAGTTTCTCGTTGCAAGCCAAGCCGGGCGCCGATTCACGCTTCGTCGGTTGGTCGGGAGATTGCGCGGGCAGCAAGCCCAATACCTCCGTTGCGGTCAACGGCGTGACTGCGTGCACGGCCACGTTCGTGGTGCAACGCGCGGTCGCGGCGGCCGTGGCGGGCGATGGCGGCGGCAGCGTGGTGTCCGATCCGGATTTGAGCTGCGGCGCGACGGGCTGCAACGGTGAGGTCGACAATCACAGCACCGTGAAGCTGACCGCAACGCCCGCGAGCGGCTTCGGGTTCGTCAAATGGACGGGAAGCCGCGCGTGCGACGGGCTGACTCAAGCCGTCATCAGCGTCGAGGTCACTCAGGATTTGTCGTGCAACGCGACGTTTGCCAAGCAGTTCCAGCTCGCGGTCTCGGCAGCCGGCGCGAGCGTGCAAGTCGGCGTGAAGAACGACGGTTGTGACGCGCTGACATGCTCGGCCAACGCCGATTCCAGCGCCTCATTTCATGCTGCCGTGGCGCCGTCCGGCTTCCGCTTCACGGGTTGGAGCGGGGACGCGGCGTGCACGGGGACCGACAACCCGCTCGTGGTCGCACATCGCCAGCAACATCACCTGCGTGGCGAATTACAAGGCACGCTTCACGGCGACGGGCGTGGTTGCCACGGGCTTCACGGGCAGCGTGCAAGCGTCGTCCGCGAACGTGGACGCGGTGTGCCAAGGCAATACCTGCTCGCTCGACGCAGGAACGACGGCCACGCTGAAGGCGCCGACGATCGCCGGTTCTCGCCTCACGGGCTGGAGCGGCACTGGCTGCTTGGCCGCCAATCAGAGCGGCTACGGCATCACCGTGACGCCCACGACGGCGAACATCACCTGCACCGCGGCATACGCCGCGGGCGTCTCGGTTTCCGGCACCGTGGTCGGCGCGACCGGCACCGTGACGGCAACTTCGACGAGCCCCGGCGCTACCTGCACTCCGGGCGCGTGCGGCATCGACGCGGGCGGCAGCGTGACGCTCAGCGCGCCGAACCTGCTGCCGGCCTATCGCTTCGTGAATTGGACGGGTGACGCTGGCTGCGCCGGCACGGCGTTGCAGGTCACGGTCTCCAACGTCGCCACGAGCACCGCGTGCGTCGCCAACTACAAGCAGCAATTCACGATCGCGGCCACGGCCAACACGGGCGGCAGCGTGACCGCGAAGAATGGCGCCACCGCTTGTGCCGGCAACAGCTGCACGGTGGACGTCGAAACGCCCGTGGCCTTGGCGGCCCAGCCCAACACGGCGGCCGGCTATCACTTCAGCGGCTGGCTGGGCCCCAACTGCACCCCTGCCGCCAACCCGACGCTCACGCTCACGAACGTGAACACCACGTGCGTGGCGAGCTTCGCGCTCGACACCTTCACGATCGCCGCGGTTGCGGGCACCAACGGCAGCGTGAGCGCCACGCGCGCAGACACGGGCGCGGTTTGCGCCGGCAGCACGTGCACCGTGAATTTCGGCGTCAACGTGAGCCTCGCCGGGCTCCCCAGCACGAATTACCACTTCAATGGCTGGACCGGCACCAATTGCGCGCCGACCGGCAACAACCCGCTCACGCTCAAGAGCCTGAACGCGACGTGCAACGCGGCCTTCGCGATCAACACCTTCGCGGCGTCCGTGAGCGCAACGCCGACGGCCGGCGGCGCCGTGGGCATCACTTGTCCGGGCAATAACTGCGGCGCCGTACCCTACGGGCAAGCGGTCAACGTGACGGCCGCGGCCAACGCGGGCTGGTCGTTCGCGGGTTGGTCGGCCAATTGCGGCGGCGGCACGGCGAGCCCCAACGCCGTCACCATCACGACCAACACCGCGTGCGTCGCCACTTTCCGTCCCAGCGCGACCGCCGTCTCGTCACCGGCTAGCTCGGGGACGATCACCGCGACCGGCACTCCCAATGCCACTTGCAGCAGCGGCGCCACCGGTAAATGCGTGGTGGACTCGGGCGGCTCGGTGACGTTCGTGGTCAAGCCCGCGGTCAACGCCATCTTCACGGGTTGGAGCGGGGACTGCAGCGGCACCAGCACGACCGCGACGCTGGCGGCGATCACCGCGCCCAAGAGCTGCACGGCGAATTTCTACAATCTGTGGGCGCAAGCTTCCGGCACCAAGGGCGACGAGGCGATGAGTAACGTGACTACGCTCGCGGACGGCACCGTGATCGGCCTGGGCGCGAACACGCCCGAGGGCTCGAAAATCCAAAATCTGTCGCTCGTCACGATGGACGCCAACACCGGCAAAATCAGCAAGAACCTGACCTTCATCGACGGCGACAAAAGCGCGAACTTCATTCCGCTCGGCTTGACCACCGACTCGGCCCAGAAAGCCCCGGTCGCGCTCGCCTTTCACGCGGGCGTGAAGCAACCCTACCTGTACAACGAAGCCAACAAGTGGGACGCCGAGTACAAGTACTCCGCGGGTGGCGCGATGTTCGCGCGCGGCGGAGAGGTGATCAACACCTTGGACGGCGGCTACGCGTTCTGCGCAGGAGTCCAAGATCCGCCGCCGAACGCGAACGCCGGCTCACCGCCGCCCGCGGGGCACCTGACGAAGCTGGATGCGAGCGGCAAGGTGCTGTGGGACGCCCAGTTCTGCGCCAGGGATTCGCAGAAGCTCAACTGCTACGAAACCTATCCGGTCGACCTGCTCCAAGATCCGGAAACCAAGAACTACGCGGTGCTGTCGCAAGTGGTAGTCGGCACGGTCACGAGCGTCGGTCTCACCTTCATCTCCGATGCGGGCGACGTCTTGGGCTCGTCGTTTTACGCGGAGCGCACCAACCTCGTCGGTGTGCAGTTCGCACGCGGTGCCACCACCGACACGTATTTGGTGGTCGGCTCACGTGTCAATGTGGATGGCGTCGGGAACGCGTTCTACGCCGAGCTGAGCCGCGCGGCGACCGCCCCGCGCTTTGCCTACTCGCTGGGCGCCGCCGGCGTGGCCCCGCATTTGTTGTCGGTTGCCAAGACGGCCAGTGGCTACGGCTTGTCCGGCGTTTACACGGACGCCAAGCAAGCCAACGAAGCGTGGCTCGTCATCATCGACACCAACGGCGGCATCAAGACGCAGCTCGCTTACGGCGGGCCACTCGGCGAGCGCGCTAACGCGGTCAGCACCGTGCCCGCGGGCGGCTTCGTGCTGGGCGGCGCGACCTTCAACTGGGGTCAAGTCGTGCAAGGGATGAGCGACATGTGGACCCTGCGCGTGGACGCGGCCGGCGCCATCACCTTCGATGCCACGGTGAGCCCGCAGCCAATCTTCCAGACCGTGAATCTGGCCCAAACAGCGCTCACGTCGATCACAGTGCAAGCGCTCGACACGGGCATCGTGAAGTCGGGCGCCGCTCAGCTAAAACCCAACGTGACCACGGCCGCCATCTCCTTCGGCCAAGCCCAACAAACCCCGTAAGCCCTCGTCTCGCTCTCGGTTAAGATGGGGCGCATGAACGCCCCGTCCTCCCTTCCCTCCGCATTCGCCGCGGGCAACGTCGCGGTCATCACGGGCGCGGCCAGCGGCATTGGGCTCGCAGCCGCCCACCGCTTCGCCGCGCTGGGCATGAAAATCGTGATGGCCGATCTCGGCGGGCCTGCGCTGGAGCGCGCCGCTGAGCAAGTCGCAGAAGTCGCCGCCAGTGACGTGATCGCGGCCGCCACGAACGTCGCCGAACGCGATCAGGTGCAACGCTTGAGCGCGGAGGTCGCGCGCACGTTCGGGCCGGTCTCCGTGTTGATGAACAACGCGGGCGTGGGCAATAACCCGGGCTTACCCTGGGAGAACAGCGCGGCGTGGAAGGCGCTCGTGGACGTGAACCTGTGGGGCGTGGTGCACGGCGTGGAAGCGTTCTTGCCCGGCATGATCGCGGCCCAGCAACCGAGCATCGTCATCAACACCGGCTCCAAGCAGGGCATCACGAGCCCACCGGGCAACTCCGCGTACAACATGTCCAAGGCAGCCCTCAAGAACTACACCGAGTCTCTGGCGCACGCGCTGCGCAACCAAGTCGGCCTGCGCATCACGGCGCACCTGCTGATCCCGGGCTTCACCTACACCGGCATGACCGGAGCCAACGAAAAGCCCGCGGCGGCGTGGAGCGGTGAGCAAGTCGTGGATTTCATGCTCGAGCGCCTCGCCGTGGGCGACTTTTACGTGCTCTGTCCGGACAACGCCGTGGACCGCAGCATGGACGAGAAACGCATGCGCTGGGCGATGGACGACATCATCCTCAATCGCCCAGCGCTGTCACGCTGGCACCCCGACCATGAAGCGGCCTTCTCGCGCTACATGGAGGACTGACTGCGCTCAGCGGCAGGATTTCTCGAAGCTATCCTGCTGCTTGATCGCGCTCTCGGCCGAGGCTCGAAAGCTAGCCAGGCTCACGTCACCGCTGGACTCGAGCGCGGGCAGCTTGGACTCGATCTCCTTGCTCGCCTTCTCGGCGCTGTTCCAGGTCACCTGACGCGTCTCGAACGAGCTCTCGAGCAGCTCGGCCCGGTTCTCGATCTCGCTCCAGATGGACACGTTGTTGCCCACCAACTTGCGATGCGTGGCTGCAGTGCGCAGCTCCGACCACGCCTTGTTCACGTCCAACCGCTCGCGCTCGCACTTCGCGTCGTCCTGACAGCCGCTCCCGAAGAGCAGCAAGGCAGCAGCCACCGACACCACGAAAACCCATTGGTTCATGACGGCCTCCAGCTCGCGGCACCCTTCGCCGCGGCGAGCAATTTACCTCCAATCCGCGGCTCGAGCCACAACTCGCGCGTGACTTTCCGCCCTAACCCGTGCTCAATGATTCCGATGAGTTTCGACGCGCGTCGCTGGTTGCAGCGAGCCACGTGGCCCGCGCGGGCCGCGCAAATCGTGGGGCTAGGCGCACTCGGTGGGCTCATGGCGAGCGCGTGCCAGACGGATCGCCCGAACCGCGCGGACGGCACGGCCGGCGCGCGCCCGATGGACGGGCTCGAGCGCTACACGCGTCGCACCGTGTCGCTCGAAACCGCGATCGACGCGATCGAACAGCGCGACGTGAAGAAGCTCAAAATGCTGTCCGTCTACGTGCGAAACCGCGACAAGACCGCGCTCTTCTCGGAAGACGATCTGAGATCGCTGGATCTGGCCATCGAGTGCTTGGAAGGCGGCAAGAGCCAGGAAGAACGCAGTGCTGCCCTCGACGAGATCAAGTCCGGCAAATTGAAGAAGGCGGCGCGCCAAGCGTGTCTCGAGGAGCAGGAGTAAGCGATGACGCAGCGAATCGTCCATTCGGCGGACGGAACGCCGATCAGCTTGGAGAGCACGGGGGATGGCCGGCCGCTCGTCATCGTCTCGGGCGCGTTGTTCGCGAGTGAGCTGTGGCAACGGGTCGTGCCGCTGCTGCTACCGGGTCGCCGGGTGGAGGTGTTGGATCGGCGCGGGCGCGGCAAGAGCGGCAACCAAGCCCCGTACGCGCCCGGCCGTGAGATCGAAGATCTGCTCGCGGTGCTGGCTTCGCTACCCACGGCCGTCGATCTCCTCGGTCACTCGTCGGGTGCAATCCTTGCGTTACAGCTCGCCGCGCGCGCTCCCGCCAACTTGGCGCGCTTGGTCGTGTACGAGCCGCCCGTATTTTTCGCCGAGCCTGACCGGATCGCACCCGATCTGCCGGAGCGGCTCGACACCCTACTTGCCTCCGGAAATCCCGAAGCAGCCGTAGAAACCTTCTTGCGCGAAGGCCCGCGCGCGTCGGAAGCCGAGCTGAGCGGTATGAAGGCCGGCCCAGCCTGGCGCGGCATGGTCAAGCACCTCGCGCACACGGTGCCGTACGACGCTCGCATCCAGCGTTCGTATGCCGCGGACGCTGCTGAGCTCGCGCGGGTCCAGATCCCGACCTTGATGTTACTTGGTGGCGCGAGCCCAGCGCGCATGCGTAGCGCAGCCGAAACAATCGCCGCGCGGCTGCCCAATTCACGAATCACCGAGATCCCGAACGCACAACACGTCGCCATGTTGAGCGCCGCGCCGGTGTTCGCGGCATGCGTCAACGAGTTCCTGAACGCGACCACTGATTGAGACCAGCCCCAATGAGTGGTTTCGCCCTGGCACGTGTCGTGCTTTAGAAACGATCGTGCGCTCTTCCGTTGCCACGCTCGGGCTGCTCGTCGTTTCCTTATTTTTGGTGCTCGCTCGGCCCGCGCAGGCTCAGTCCGCAGCGCAAGCACAGCCGGCGGCGACGGCCATGCCCGCACCGCCGCCCCCGCTCCTGACCGGCAAATCATCCCTTTGGCGCACGGAATGGCCGCAATATCGCACGAGCGAGCTCATTGCCTCGCTCGCGGCGGGTTTGGCCACGGGCGCAATCGTGCTGTACGGGCCGATCGAAGAGCCGCGCTGGAAGGGCGGTATCCTGTTCGATGATGCCGTGCGCGACGCGCTGCGCGCGCGGAACCCGCACACGCACCAAACTTTTCGCACGATCGGCGACTACACGTACCATCTATCGCCGCTGCTGCCGTTGTTCGATGCGCTGGTGGTGTCGACAGTTGGTCACTCTGACTCCAAGTTGGCCGGCAACCTGACGGGCATCACGCTCGAGGCCTACAGCTACTCGGGGGTGCTCTCGTTCATCGCCACCGAAACCTCGGCCCGCCAGCGCCCTGATGGCACCACCACGCAGTCATTTTTCAGCGGGCATGCCGCGATCTCGGCGACCGGCGCTGGGCTTACCTGCGCCAATCACACGCGCATCCCGCTCTGGGGCAACCGCGTCGCGGACATCTCGGCCTGCGTGATCGCGTCGCTCAACGCGCTGACCACCGCAACGACACGCGTGGTGGCCGACCGTCACTACGCGACCGACGTGATCCTCGGCACTGGCGTCGGCTTCGGGTTCGGGTACGGGGTGCCGGTGTTGCTCCACTATGCTTATCCCAGCGGACAGGGCCGGTTTTCGTTCGTTCCGGACCCCAATTGCGGCCCGAGCTGCATCGGCATGCGCGGCACGTTTTAGCTCGCGCCGGGGAACGCGCGCAGCGCACGCGCCACCACGCGCCGTTGCTCGGCGCGCGTGGCACCCGACGCGCCCTCCACGGCCAGCCCGTGACAGACCGTCCACACGTAGCGTGAGAGCTCGGCGGGGCTCTCGTCAGCTCCGAGATCGCCTTCGGCTTTGGCCCGTTTGAAGCGCTCGGTGAGCGCCTGCTCGCCGGCCCGCCGGCAATCGATCAACGCTTGACGGATGGGCTTGCTCTCTTCGCTACACGCCAACGCGCCCTGAACCAACAAGCAGCCCTGAGACCCGGGTTGGGTGAAGACGCCGCTCGGTGGTCCGGGCGCGCCGATGGAGCTCGCTGACAGTCCGAAAACCAGCGTGCGCTTGGCGACTCTCGGTGCAGATGGGCCGAGCGGTGGCTTCTTTCACGAGAACGACGCGCTACCCTGGTGAGCCGCCCGGGCGCGCGCTCAATGATCCGGGCCCTGCGGGACCTCGACCTCGCACAGCGTGGCGCCCTCCAACTGCCACTTCGCGGCGCCCGTTCCTTTCGCCTTCACCAGCCGACCGTGGGCGATCGTAGTTTGGGCGTTGGCCGGTACGCTGCAGCACAGCTTGGAATCATCGCCCGCGCAAGACATGCCGACGAGCGGTAATGACGTGGGCTCGCCGTCGAGCGTCATGGCCATGCGGAACGAATGGCAGCAGCTGTCCGGAGCACACTTCTGACTCAGGTTTCCAGTGCTTGGGGTTGGCGCGACCCCGAGCACGCCCGTCACGTCCACGGTCTTGCCGACCAGGGCTTCGGCTTGGAACTGAAGCTCGGACCAACGGGGCGCGAGCTTTCCCTTCTCGCAGGTCGGGAGCGCTTGCTCTTTCGTCGGGCAGCCGCGATGCACGAGACAGCTCGGCTTCCAATTTTTTGGAGGCGGCGGAGCTGCTGTCGCCGCATCGCGCTCTCGATCGGCCATCATGCCAACGTTGGACTGGGCGATCATCTCGGGCGAGGGGCGCGCCGGGATATCGGGGTGAACGTGCAGCGCGCGCGTGGGCGTCGGGTCGCCCGCTGACTCACAAGCCAGCAGGGGTAGTCCGAGGAGGGCGCACGCCGAAAGCCATCGCGAAGGGCCGAGGAGCATCGTGCCGGAACGTACCTGTCCGTTCTTTTCGGCCGTGTTACGAGCCCCGAATTTGCGGGTGATTTCGGCGTCAACCGAGCGCGGCTTGGCCCAACACGGCGATCGTTGCCGGCCCCTCGAGCCCGAGCCAGACTTCGGGCCCCACAGTCGGCCGATCGCTCGTGCTGGGGCAACGGAGGACCATGCCGCTCACCTCGTTCCACGCCACGGTTCAACGCTGGTTCACTGAGCGGTTGGGCGAGCCGACCCCGCCGCAGCGTGAGGGCTGGCCCGCGATCCGCGCTGGCCAGCATACGTTGATCGCCGCCCCCACCGGCTCCGGCAAGACTCTGGCTGCGTTCTTGTCCGCGATCGATCGCCTGCTGACGAAGGGCGCCGAGCTCGAGGACCGCACCCAGGTGCTGTACATCTCGCCGCTCAAGGCGCTAGCGAGCGACATCCAGAAAAATCTGCAGGGGCCGCTCGAAGAGCTACGCGCGCTCGACCCGAGCCTACCGGAGCTGCGCGTCGCCGTGCGCACGGGGGACACCTCGGCCAAGAGCCGCGCGGCGATGACCAAACGCGCGCCGCACATCTTGGTGACCACGCCGGAGTCCGCCTACATTTTGCTGACCAGCGAGGGCGGGCGCGAGCTGCTCAGCACCGTGCGCACCGTGATCGTGGACGAGATCCACGCCTTGGCGCGCGACAAACGCGGCTCACATTTGGCATTGTCGTTGGAGCGCTTGGACGCCCTCACCGGCCAACCCGTGCAGCGCATCGGCCTATCTGCGACGCAAAAACCGCTCGAGGACGTGGCGCGCTTCCTGGTCGGGGTGGGCCGTGAATGCACGCTGGTCGACGCCGGTCACTTGCGGCACATCGATCTCGCGATCGAAGTGCCGCCCTCGCCGCTGACCGCGGTGTGCTCGCACGAGGTGTGGGAGGAGATTTATCAACGCATCGCCACGTTGGTGCGCGAGCACCGCACCACACTCGTGTTCGTGAACACACGCAAGATGGCGGAGCGCGTCGCAGCGCGCTTGGGGAACCTGCTCGACGCGAGCGAGGTCGCGTGCCATCACGGAAGCCTCGCCGCGCCGCGGCGACACGAGGCCGAACAACGGCTCAAAGCGGGGCAGCTCAAGGTGCTCGTCGCGACGGCGTCGCTCGAGCTCGGCATCGACATTGGCGACGTGGATCTGGTGGTCCAGCTCGGCGCTTCGCGTTCGATCGCGACGCTCTTGCAGCGCGTGGGCCGCGCCGGGCATGGCGTGCGGCGCACGCCAAAGGGCCGCGTTTTTCCACTTACTTTGGATGAGCTCGTCGAGGCGGCGGCGCTCGTGCGCAGTGTGCGCTCGGGTCAGCTGGATCGCACGCCGCAACCGGGGCGGCCGCTCGATATCTTGGCGCAGCAAGTCGTTGCCGCGTGCGTCGCCGAGACCTGGGACGAAGAGGCGCTGTTTCGAACCATGCGCCAAGCTTGGCCGTATCGTGACCTCGAGCGGCGTGAGTTCGATGACGTGGTGAACGTCCATCTGCAGGGGCGCTGGGCGCTCTTGCACCGAGACGGGGTGGGCAAGCGCTTGCGGGCCACGCGCCGCGCACGGCTGACCGCCATCACCTCCGGTGGGGCCATCGCCGACAATGCCGACTATCAAGTGATCCTCGATCCCGAAGGCACGCTGGTTGGTACCCTGAACGAGGATTTTGCCATCGAATCCAACGGCGGCGACATCTTCCAGCTCGGGACCGCGTCGTGGCGCATCCTGCGCGTCAGTGGCGGTGTGGTGCGCGTGGCCGATGCGCATGGCTCGCCGCCCACGATCCCGTTTTGGCTGGGCGAGGCGCCGGCGCGCACGCGAGAGTTGTCCGAAGAGATCTCGAGCGTGCGTGAGCAGGCGCTGACGAATACCGGCGCCTTGGGCCAGGAAATCGGGGCTGAAGCCGCGCTCCAGATCTCGGAATATTCGAGAGCCGGCGCGGCCGCGCTGGGCGCCGTACCGACCCAGCGGCGCGTGATTTTGGAGCGCTTCTTCGACGAGAGCGGAGGGATGCAGCTCGTGCTGCACGCGCCGTTCGGCGGCCGCATCAATCGCGCATGGGGGCTCGCGCTTCGCAAGCGGTTCTGTCGCGGCTTCGGTTTCGAGCTGCAAGCCGCTGCCAACGAAGAGGCGATCGTGCTCTCGCTCGGTCCACAGCACAGCTTCCCGCTGGAAGAGGTGTTCGACTACCTGCATCCAGACAGCGCACGAGAGCTCTTGGTGCAGGCGCTCTTGCCGGCCCCCATGTTCAAGACGCGCTGGCGCTGGAACGTGTCGCGTGCGCTGCTCGTCGAGCGCATGCGCGGCGGCAAGCGCACCCCGCCGCCGCTGGTGCGCATGCGCGCCGATGACTTGTTGGCGGCGAGCTTCCCGGCCGCGGTCGCCTGCGGCGAGACCTTGCCTCCCGGCGATATCGAGGTGCCGATGGACCATCCGCTGGTCCGCCAAACGGTCGAGGATTGCCTGACCGAGGCCATGGATGTCGTTGGATTTTTGGCCGTTTTGCGCGGGCTACGCGACGGCAGCATCGAGCGCGTTGCCGTCGACTCGCCGGAGCCGTCGCGCTTTGCGCACGGCATCTTGGCGGCTCAACCGTACTCGTTCCTCGACGATGCGCCGCTCGAGGAGCGGCGCACACAAGCCGTGCTCACCCGGCGCACGCTGGACGTGAAGTCTGCCGACGAGCTCGGCGCGCTCGATCCCGCGGCGATCAAGCGGGTCCGCGAAGAGGCCTGGCCAACGCCGACGTCGGCGGAAGAAGTGCACGAGGCGTTGCTCTGGATGGGCTTCGTCACGCTCGACGAAGCCAGCCCGTGGACGCACTGGCTCGACGAGCTGGCGCTGACTGGCCGCGTGGTGCTCGAGGGCGATCGCTACTTCGCAACCGAAGCATCACGCGTCCCGAAAGAGATTCTACGCGGGCGGCTCGAAGCGCTCGGACCGATCGTGAGTGACGATCCGATCCTGTACGAGCTCGAAAGCGAAGGCTTCGCGCTGCGCGGCCGATTCGAGGGCCGGCCGGGCTGGTGCAGCCGGCGGCTCTTGGCGCGCATTCACCGCTACACGTTGGAAGGGCTGCGCAAAGAAATCGAGCCCGTTGCCCCTCTGGATTTCCTGCGTTTTCTCGCGTCTTGGCAGCATTTGGACGAAGAGCGAAAGCTCGAAGGTCCGCGTGGAGTGCTGGAGGTGATCCGCAAATTGTCGGGCTTCGACGTGCCAGCCGCGGCTTGGGAGGCCAGCGTTTTGCCGGCGCGTGTGCGCGGCTACAAGCGGGAATGGCTGGACGAGCTTACCCTCTCGGGGGAAGTCGTGTGGGGGCGCTTCTGGGGTAGCGCCGCGGCACCGATTCGCAGCACGCCGCTGTGCCTCGTCCCACGAGACGATCTCGACGCCTGGCTCGGCCTATCCATCACGGCAGAGCCACCAACGCTGGGTCACGCCGCGAGCGAGCTGCATGCGTTGCTCACGGCGCGCGGCGCGATGTTCGCTCAAGGCTTACAGCGGCTCTCCGGCTTGCACCCCGACGAGCTCGACGAGGGCCTCGGCGAGCTGATCGCTCGCGGCCTCGTCACTTGCGATTCATTCAGCGGCTTGCGCCAGCTCTTGCTCAGCGTGTCCAAGCGCCGCTCGGCGGCGAAGCTGGCCGGGCGCTGGAGCCTATTGCGCCATGATGGGCTCCTGGCTCCGCCCGCGGAGTTCGTGGCCCGCCAGCTGCTGCAGCGCACGGGCGTCGTGTTTCGAAAGACGGTGGCGCGTGAAAAACAGCCGCTGCCTTGGCGCGAGCTGGTGCGCGTGTTGCGGACCTTGGAAGCACGCGGCGAGATCCGCGGCGGTCGCTTCGTCGCGGGCTTCGATGGCGAGCAGTACGCATTGCCGGAAGCCATTCCGCTGTTGCGCGCGGCGCGGCGCCGCGGCGGCGATGGGCGAGACCCCGTGCATGCGTCGGCCGCTGATCCGCTCAACTTCCGCGGCATCCTCACGCCCGACGAGCGCATCTCGCCGCTCTCGCGTCAAAAGGTGTTGGTTGCCTAGAGCCGGCTCTTGGTCACGCGAGGGCGCGGCGACGCGGCGCGCTGTGTATGGAAACGTGGCTGGGCCTGGCTCGCCGGCTCGAGTGGGTTACTCGCTGGCTCGACGCGAGGTGCGCTCGAAGAGCTGCCGCAGATCCCACACCGGCCCTGCCAGGAACGACAGCGCATCCTCGCTGAAAGCGGGGGCACGCTTCTCGAATGCAGAATGACCGACCAAATTGAGCAGCCAGCCGACGCCGAAAGCTGCCAGCGAACCCAGCCAAACTGGGCCGAAAACAGGGGCTGCCGCGAACAGCCCGCCCGCACCACCCAGATCAACGGGATGCCGATGACGTGCAAGGTGCCGGTTCGTCGGGTTT
Source organism: Myxococcales bacterium (assembly GCA_040348785.1). Classification (GTDB taxonomy): domain Bacteria; phylum Myxococcota_A; class Polyangia; order Polyangiales; family Polyangiaceae; genus PMG-095. Next base: position 55,691 of record JBEQTH010000019.1, read on the forward strand.
TGGTGGCTCGCAGCATAGAACTCGAGCGCGCGGCCCCAGCGCGCGCCGATACCTCCGCGAAACGCCGCGTGGCGCGCTCGCCAATCTTGCTCGATCTGCGAAACACCAATCGCGAATAGACCCAGCGCCGGCAGTTTGAATCCGAGACACAAGGTGCCCATGCCAGCCGCAGCGAGTATCACTCCCGAGGTTGCCCGCAGCGAGCGCCGAGCCATGCCGAATTGTACGGCTGTCACGCCGAGTGAGCCACGTTCTCGACGCTGCGCGCGCGAATTGAGATGCGACATCGCTTCGGCCGGCTTGTAGCTCGCCCGGCTCGTTGCCGAGCTACGGCTGGTTGGCCGGGTTCCAGCCGGTGACCAGGCCTTCTTCCAGGCCGTCCAAGCGGGCCATTGCGCTCGCGTCGAGCTCGAAATCGAACAAGCCGGCGTTCTCGACGATGCGGGCCGGGGTGACTGACTTCGGCAGCACGATGGATCCATGCTGCACGTTCCAACGCAGCAAGACCTGAGCGGGGCTGCGTTGCGTGCGAGCGGCGATCTCGAGCACGGCGGGGTGGTTCAAGCGCTCGCCGCGTGTGAGCGGACTGTACGCTTCGAGCGCGATGCCGAGCTCCCGACACAGCGCAGTCGTCTCGCGACGCTGCAGGAACGGCGTGAGCTCGATTTGATTCACCGCCGGCAACACCTTTGCAGCCGCCGCGAGCTCCTTCAAGTGCGGGGCCAGGAAGTTGCTCACGCCGATGGAGCGCGCGCGCTGATCCTGGAACAGCTGTTCGAGCGCTCGCCATGACTCGAGCCGCAAGTCGGCGACGGGCCAATGGATGAGGTACAGATCGACGTAGTCGAGCCCGAGGCGCTTGAGGCTGCTGTCGAAGGCACGCAGCGCGGAGTCGTAACCCTGATCTTGATTCCACAGCTTGGTGGTCACGAACACTTCGGCTCGAGGGATCCCGGAATCACGAATCGCCTGACCCACTTGGTGCTCGTTGCCGTAGACCCGCGCGGTGTCCACATGGCGGTAGCCGTGCTGCAGCGCGGCCGCGACCGCGCGCACCGTGGCGCCGCCCGACTGCCAAACGCCCAACCCGACTTGGGGGATCTGCGCGCCACTATTCAGCTTCAGAACCGTATTCGATACGTTTTGCGACATGGCTTGCTCCCGTGCGGGCGGACTGCACCCTTCACTCGACGAGATCACTTAAAGCGCCGGGGCGGTTCTCGCAAGCCGAGACCTGCTCGCCCCTTCCACGCCGTTCGAACGGCGCGTAACCTGGCGCAAATGTGGGAATGGCTCGAGAGAATGTTTGGCCAAGGGTTCATGCCCCACGGGCACTGCTACCTGTGGTCCCCGGGCATGGTCTGGACGCAGGTGTCCTCGAACTTGCTGATCGGTATTGCCTACGCCGCCATCGCGTCGACGTTGGCCGTGCTGGTGCGCCGCATAAAAAATATCCCGTTTGCATGGGTGTACCTGGCGTTCGGAACGTTCATTCTGTCCTGCGGTCTCACGCATTTCTTCGACATCATCACGGTCTGGCATCCCATCTATTGGGCCGACGCTGGCGTGCGCGTCGTGACGGCGACGGCGTCCGTGGCTACCGCCGTGTTGATCGTGCCGCTCGTGCCCCGCGCGGCGGCGTTTGCGGAGGACGCCCGGCTCTCCAACGAGCGCGGGCGACAGCTGGAGGTGGCGCTCGCTGATCTCGAGCAAGCCCACGTACTCTTGGCAGCAAGCGAGCGCGCCGCCCAGCAGCGCGCCCGCACCAGTGAGGACCAGCTGGCTTCGCTGGTCGAGACGATGCCGCAGTTGTCCTGGATCGCCGATCCAGATGGCAAGACCACGTTCCGCAACAAGCGCTGGCAGGAGTACACCGGGCTTCGCCTCGAGGATCCAGCCGACGAAGGTTGGCAAGCGTGCCTCGATCCGGAAACGGAAGAGGAAGTGAAGCGGCTTTGGACCGAAGCCCTCTCAGCGAAGAAACCTTACGAGGTGGAAGGCCGCTTTCGGCGCGCCGACGGGGAGTCCCGCTGGTTCCTGGTGCGAGCCAGCGCGCTGTTCGACGACGCCGGCAACGTGTTGGCCTGGATGGGCACGTGCACCGACATTCACGATCAGCGCATGCTGCACGAAGAGACGTTGCGCACCGCGCGCATGAAGGACGAATTTTTGGCCACGGTATCGCACGAGCTGCGCACGCCCCTGAATGCCATCCTCGGCTGGTCGCGCATGTTGAAGGAGGGCACGCTGTCCTCGGAAACCCGAGACAAGGCCCTGGAATCCGTGCAACGCAACGCTTTAGCGCAAACGCGCTTGGTCGATGACCTGCTCGACGTGTCGCGCATCATCTCGGGCAAAATGTTGATCGAGCCGAGCTTGACCAATCCGGCGAGCGCGGTCGAAGCAGCGCTCGATGCCGTACGCCCCGCGGCCTTGGCCAAGGGCCTCGAGCTGAGCGTGAACATCGACCGCGAGGCCGGCCCGGTGTTCGCCGACGCCGGGCGCGTGCAGCAGATCATCTGGAACCTCGTGGGCAACGCCGTGAAGTTCACGCCCAAGCACGGCCACGTGAAAGTGGGTGTGGCGCGCGTCGACGGGCAAGTCGCCATCACCGTTGCGGATGATGGCATCGGCATCAAGCGGGACTTCGTGAGTCACTTGTTCCAGCGCTTCTCGCAAGAAGACGGATCCATTCGTCGTAGTCACGGAGGCCTGGGCTTGGGCTTGGCCATCACCAAGCATTTGGTCGAGCTGCATGGCGGTGAAATCAGCGCGCACAGCGGCGGCGAGGGGCAAGGTGCAGAGTTCACCGTCACCCTGCCGCGAGCCGAGACACCCGAATCACTCGTCGCCGTCGGAGCGCCGGAGGAAAGTAGCCATTCGCCGGAGGAACGCCCCGAGTTGCAGGGTCTGCGCTTGCTCTTGGTCGAGGACGACGTCGACTCGCGCGAAGTCGTATCGGCCATTCTGGAAGATACCGGCGTGCAGGTGACGAGCGCCGAAAACGCAGAGCAAGCGTTAGAGATACTGGCCCACGCTGCAATCGACGTGATCTTGTCGGACGTCGGGCTGCCCGGTCAAGACGGCTACGCCTTCATGCGCGCGGTGCGCAAGAACCCGGCGTTCGCGGAGATCCCCGCCGCGGCGCTGACAGCGTTCGCGCACGCCGAGGATCGCCGGCGCGCGCTGGAAGCCGGCTTTCAGATGCACCTCCGTAAGCCATTCGATCAAGCCGAGTTATTCTCGGTGATTGCCGATTTGAAGAAGGGGCGGGGCAAGGCCTAGCAGCGGCCCATGGCTCGGTTCGAGCGGCGCGCTCGAGGCGCTCGTTGCGTTCGCCTGGATTCGGGCGGACAAGGTTGGGCTGTCGAAATGGGACGAACCTCCAGCGCCGTGTCTCACGTGCGGCGCCTGCTGCTTCTCGAAGCTCGAGGCCTACGTGCGCGTCTTGGGCTCGGACCACGCGCGGCTCGGCGAACGCGCCGATGAGCTGACGCACTTCATCGGCAATCGCTGCTACATGAAAATGGTGCACGGCCATTGTAGCGCGCTCTTGCTCGAGGTCGCGACGGGGCGCCTGGTGTGCTCGGTTTACGAAACTCGGCCGAGCGTGTGCCGTGAGCTCGAACGCGAATCGCCCGAATGTCGCGCCGAGATCCACGAAAAGGACGAGCGCCCGAGGGCTCTGCTTCAGCTACTCGGTTCGCCGCGCTGAGCGTCCGAGTTCTGGCCGGACATGGCCATTGACTGGCCAGCCGTCCACCCGTATGAGGCGCGCGGAGGATTGCTTAGGGTGTTCGGTCATCTCTTACGAGCGCGGGCGCGGGCCCTTCAGCGCTGCCTGCTGCTCGCCGCGCTACTGGTCACGTGCGGCGCGACGCGTACGGCGCACGCCGAGCACCGAGCCCCGCAGGTGTATGTCGATCGCCTGGTGCAGCTCGCTCACGACAAACACCTAGCGAGCGAGGAAGAATGGATCCGGCTCCTTCACTATCGCAAAACCCTGTTCGGGAATTGGGAGAGCGAAGCCGACGCCGACACGTTCTTCAACGCGCCCAACGGGAAGACCGATCCGGAAGCCGAGCTCGCCGCAACGGTGCGCGCGTTCTTCGCGCCCGACGTGCCCGACGAAAAGAAGGCGCAACTCGGGCCTACCGGGCTGAAGCTCGATCATCCCTTGTGCCGTTTTCCGGCGCGGTTTTCCTATCTCGACGAGCAGCTGCGCTTCGATTGGAGCCAATTGCCCAAGCTCGACTGCAAGGGGTACCGCGAGTTTCTCGGCCTGCTCAAACCGAAGGGGCTGACGCTCGTCTTCTCGTCGTACTACCTGAACAATCCGGCCTCCGCGTTCGGGCACACCTTCTTACGCGTCGATCAATCGCTCAAGGCGGAGGACGAATCCCGCGAGCTGCTCGACTACGGCGTCGATTACTCGGCCAACGTGGACACCGGGAACCCGCTTTTGTACGCGTTCAAGGGCATCCTCGGCATGTTTCCGGGCTTGTTCCACCGCATGCCCTTCTTCCACAAGGTGCGTGAGTACAGCGACTACGAGTCGCGCGATCTGTGGGAGTACGACCTCAACCTGACGCAAGCCGAGACGGACCGCGTCGTTGCGCACATCTGGGAGCTCGGCTCGACGTACTTCGCGTACTACTACCTGACCGAGAACTGCTCGTACCACATGCTCGCTGCGCTCGAAGTGGCGAACCCCAAGCTCCACTTGCTGGACGGCTTGCGTAAGCCCGTGATCCCGGGCGACACGGTGAAGGCGCTGTTCAAGAACCCGGGCCTGGTGCGGCGCATCAAGTACCGGCCGTCGAATCGCACCCAGTTCAAACAGCGCATGTCGGCGCTCAGCGCGGCCGAAGAAGACGCGGTCGCCGCCCTGATGCACGACCCAGCGGCGCCGATGCCCGCGTCCTTCGGCGTCGCGCAACAGGTGAAGGTGCTGGACACGGCGATGGATCTCATCGACGTCGAATTGGCGAGAGATACCGTCAAATCTCGTGCCGATATGGACCAGCAGGGCGCGCTGCGGCAGCAGGCATTGCTCGAGCGGCGCGCGGGCTACGACGTGCAAACCGAAGAGCCGCACTACCCCGCCCCCGAGGACCAAATGCCGCAACGCGCGCACGGCTCGCAACGGCTGGGCTTGGGCTCGGGCTACGACCACCAGCGCGGCTACTTTCACTCACTGAGCTTTCGCCTCGCGCTCCACGATTTGGCCGACAAGGGCTCGGGCTTCCCCGACGGCTCGGAGATCGAGTTCCTGCCCGCGCGCCTGCGGTACTACATCGAATCGCCCAAGCTGAGCTTGGAAGAGTTCTCGGTGATCCGCGTCAAATCGATCACGCCCCTCGGCCGCTTCAATCACAACATGTCGTGGTTGGTCGATGCAGGGTCCAAGCGCAACCACGATAGCGGCTGCGATAACTGCTACACGGCGCTCTTCAAAGTGGGCGGCGGTTACGCGGTGCAGCCCTTCAGCGCACTCACCTTCTTCGCGCTCGGCAAGGCCGAGCTCAACGCGCCCTTGAAGTCGGGGTACTTCGACGTTTTCCGCGTCGCGGTCGGGCCGTACGGCGGTGCACGGCTGCGCTTCGGTGATGTCTCGACGCTGCTCGTGACCGGGCAGTGGGCTTATTTGCCGGGCCAACACCCATATCAGACCTGGGATCTGACGGGACAGCTGCGCGTGCATTACTTCAAGAACTTCGCGTTCGGCGCCGAGGGTCACGTCTGGCCGCGCACCGAATCGCTGGAATTCACGTCTTATATGTACTTCTGAAAAAAAGGGCCGCGCAGCAAACGCCGCGCGGCCCTCGTCAACCCCCGCCGCCCCGGAAATCAGCCCAGGTTGGTGCAGCTCAGCGAAGCGTCGCTGGAGAGCACGTTCACGACCGAGTCGCTCACCTGCACGTCCGTGGACTGCGCGCTGCTGAAGATGGTGCGGAAGCTGTGCTGCAGCTTCACGCCCACCGCGTGCGCATCCGAGCAACCGGCGAGCGCCGACAAGCTAGAGATGGTCTCACCGCGACCGCGAGCAATGTCCTTGGCCAGCGCAGCGCGGTTCGTTTGCACGAACGCCTTGGCGCTCTGCGAGCTGCCCGGGCCAGTGTCGCAGTTGCTGGTGCCGGACGAGATGCCGAACGTCTGCGTGTACGTCGAACCGTTCGTGGTGGCCGCGAAGATCTGGGTGAAACCAGAATCCGGCTTGAACACGAGCGAGCCCAGACCGCAACCGGCCGGGCCGTACTTGGCAGCGCCACCGGACTCGGCGCCCTTCATGCCGGATTCTTTGGCGGCGTCTTGCGTCGCCTCCTTGGCCTCCGGCGCCGGATCGGCCGGCGTGGACTTCGCATCCTCAGCGGCGGCGTTGTACGCGACGAGAAGCAAGCCAGCACCCAACAGCTTTACGATATTTCGCATCCGCATCCTCCAATATGAATTCCCCAAAATGGGCGTCGATCAATACTGCGGAGTCAGCGATCGAGTCAATCTAGCTACTTTTACGGGCGGCAATGCCCAACAGACCAACAGGCCGACCCCCGCGCCCACGGCATGCGCGGCCGGCAAAAGCGTCACGCCGTTGCCCAAGTCGCGCGCGATCAGCGCGTGCCCGGCGCAAGATTCGTACACGATCTTTACCGCTGAGAGCCCAAGACTAAACACCCCGATGTAGCGCAACGGCGCGCGGCCCACGCGTCGCGTGAGCCAGGGACCAAAGCCGCGTTCGCCACCGCGCGCGGGCGCGGCAAAGCCACGCAGCAAGATCAATTCGATGACGAGGGCCGTATCGAGCCCGGACAGGCCGCGGTACTCGGCCAGGCTCGGACAGCCGAGGGCGAGCACGCTCATCAATAGCGGCGCACCGAGCAGCAGCGTCGAAAGCAAGGCGCGGCGCGACTCGCTCTCCACGAGCGCGGCCCAAACCGCGAACGCCAGCAAATCCCCCCACAGGTGCGCGCCGTTGTAATGCACGAAGTGAGCGCTCCACAGCCGCCACAGCTGGCCGCGCTCGACACCTTGCGAAGTATAGGCGAGCAGCGAAGGCGAAGCGGGCAGCGCGCTCGCCAAGAGCCCGCAGCCCGTGGCGAGCAGCGAGACCCAAGGCGCACGTTGCAAGGCGCGCCCGAGTCGAGCGCGCTGCCCGGGCATCACGCCGCCTCCGCGCTGCGACGGCGACGCGCGCCCAAGCCGAGCAGCGAGGCCAAGAGCAGCACGACCGACGAAGGATCGAGCGCACCGCCATAGCTCGAGCTCGAGCTCGAGCCCGAGCTCGACCCCGGGTAGCTCGAGCCTGAGGCGCCCGTGCTCGGCGTGCTCGGTGTCGAGGGGCTGCCCGTCGTGATCGGCGCCGAGGAATTGCCCGAAGAGCTCGAGCCGCTGCCCTGCGCGGCTTGCTCCGTCGCAGTACGCGCTTGGTTGTTACGAGCGATGCCCTGGTCCGCGAAACCCTGATCGTCGAGCACGAGCATCGAGGTTTCGGGGGTCACGAGCTGGTAGTCGACACCCAGCTTCTGCACTCGAGCGCTGGCCTCGGCCGGCGTGATCAGGCCGAGCAACGCTTGCTTCTGAAGCGCGTGAATCGAGTCCAGAGCCCACAGCCGCTCGAGCTCCGGGCTGCCTTCGGCGACGTCCGGGAAGGTGACGTGTGCGGAGTAGCGCTTGTCCAGGTTGCTGATGCGCGTGTCGAGCTGCACGTCGGCTTCGCCTCCCGCGGCGTAGCGGCCAAACACGACCAACTGCTGGCCGCGGTACACCTTGCCCAAGTCGAAGTCCGTCGTATCCGTGACCGTCACGCCGCTCAGCGAGAGCCTCGCGTCGTGTAGGCTTTCGTGCGTCAGCTTGCTCTTCGCCAACAGCACTTGCCCGATCAAATCGTCGCGATTCGAGATCGGGGCGTAGAACCCGCCGCTGCTCTCGGTGATCACCTGCATCAGCGGCCAATTGGCGCTATTGCCCATCAGGAAGCCGTGCACGCGCACGTCGCAATCACGCTCCAGGGCGGCGAACGCCCGCGGTTCGACGATGCCCTCGTTCGCTACGCCGTCGGTGACGAGGAATACCGAGGTGACGCGCTCACGGTCATGACCGTCCGTGCCCGAGGTCAGGCCCGCATACAAGTTGGTGCCGCCGAGCACGTTGTAAGACCGCAGCGACGTGCTCGCTGCCGCCACGTTCTCCGGCGTCGCCGCCAGAAGCCCGGGCGTGATGTCGAACGCCGAATCCGAGAAGCCCACCAATCGAAAGCGATCCTCGGGCCCCAATTGTGAGAGCGCCTGAGCGACCGCGCCCTTCAAGGTTTCGAGCTTGCTCTCCATGCTGCCGGAGAAGTCGAGCACGTACACGTAGTCAGTTCCGTGCTCGATGGCCGGCAAATCGAGGCCGGGCGTGACCAGCATCATGAACGTGCCGGGGCCCTCGCCCTGGGCTCGATACGGAATCAGCTCCACCTTCCCGGGCAGATCCGGCTCGAGCTTGTAATAGACCACCACGTCGCTGGTGAGGGCGCTGGGCGCCACGTCGAAATGCACGGTGAAATGGCCCCCGCCCAGATCGCTGATCACGGCGCCCGGCACCTGCGGCACGCGCACTTCCGTCACCGGCGAGGCGCTTTTCAGCTCCCAATCGAAGCTGAATTTGCCCACTGCCGGAGCTTCGTTGGCGCTATCCCAGAAGCCGGACGCGTCCGTGCCGCCGTTCTCGAGCGGATACAGGAAGCGTCCGACGTTCGTGTCGATGGCTACGGGCTCGTAGTACACGAAGGAGAGCGTGGCGTCGCTCGCTGCGGGGATGTTGGCGACCGAGAACTGAAAGTTCTGATAACCGTTTTGCGTCGCGAGGCCTGCCTGCGCGCCTTGCGCGTTCTCCGCGTCGTACACCTGCTGAGCCTGGTCTCGCGCCACGACTTCGCCGTGCAACACCTGATCGCCGGACTCGATCGTCATCTCCGAGAGCGCCGCGTCGGGTGGCACGGGGAACTCGTATACCGCGTCGATCGCGCTCGGATTCGCGTTGTGAAATACTTGCCTCACTTCGGTGCGTGCAAAGCCGTTGTCGACTACCACTTTCACCGCGTGCTCCACGATTTGTGGCGAGGTGTCCGCGGTGTTTACGGGGCGCAACAGGCCCGCAGCGTTCGCATTGCCCGTCGTCGCACAAACCAATCCCGTCAGCGCCGTCGTGAGCGACAGCACAGCAAAAGCTCGCATGGTCAGCCTTCCGTTGTTGAGCGGCGTCACTCGCCGCACCGGGGCTCAGAGCAGGCATCGTGCCAACTGGTTCAACCTGTTACAAGCACCTGAATCTATTAGATTAACATTACAACCGAGGCAGCTGGGGGGCTCGTGTGGCGGGGCTTCGAAGGACAAGATTGTGGGTTTGGCGACGCAGGTGTCGCCGTGCAGTCACACCTCATTGCCGTCTAGTGCCCGCTCGACATGTCGTTCTTGTCGTCGAATGGACGACCAAGACTTTTACCCTCACGGATCGCGCGTGGGTTTTACGGCAAGCTGAATGCACCGTGCTCCCGCCGTGCCTCGCGTAGTCCAGCCGACTGCGTCGAACCCCGCGCACGCCGTTAAGTGGTGTCCTCCGGCGCGCATGGGCTGCCCACGGTCGGCCGAGTGGCGTACGGTGCCGGCGGTTGCGTCATGTTTCTCGATCTCTCGCCGCTGCGTCGGCACCGTGATTTTCGGCTCGTGTTCGTGGGGCAGCTGGTCAGCGCGTTCGGGGGCTTCCTGACCTACGTCGCGCTCCCGGTACAGATTTACGAGCTCACGAAGTCGTCCTGGGCGGTGGGCATGGTGGGCACCGTACAGCTCGTGCCGTTGGCGGTGACGTCGCTGTGGGGCGGCGCAGTGGCGGACGCGCTCGATCGCCGCAAATTGCTGCTCTGGTCCGAAGCGCTGTTGATGGGCGCATCGCTCACGCTGGCCGCGAACTCGATGCTCGCGCAGCCCAGCGTGGTACTGCTGTTCGTGGTGGCCGCGTTCATGTCGGGCGTGAACGGTTTTCATCGGCCCGCGCTCGAGTCTTTGACGCAAAAGCTCGTGCCGGTCGCGGATCTGGCGGCGGTGTCCGCGCTCAGCTCGCTGCGTAACACGGGTGCTGCCATCGCCGGCCCCGCGCTGGCCGGCGTGTGCATCGCCGTGCTCGGCCTGCCCTTCACGTTCGGCGCCGATGCGCTCAGCTTTGCCGTCTCGCTGCTCGCGCTTTGGCTGATCCGCGCCATGCCCCCGGCCGAGAACGCACCACGCGCGGATCTCTCGAGCATTGCCCAAGGCCTCCGGTATGCGGCGAGTCGCCCGGAGCTGATCGGCACGTACGTCGTCGACATCGTGGCCATGACGTTCGCGATGCCGGTCGCGCTGTTTCCCGCCTTGGCCGCGCAGTTCGGGGGCGCGAGCGCAGCGGGCTATCTGTATTCGGCGATGAGCGTCGGCAGCTTGATCGTCACGCTGTTCAGCGGGTGGACGCGGAACGTGGAGCGCCGCGGCGCAGCCGTCGTGATCGCCGCCGCGCTGTGGGGTGTTTCAATCGTCGGGCTCGGCTACGCGAGCTCATTGCCCGCCGCGCTGATCTGCTTGGCGTGTGCCGGCGCGGCAGACATGGTGAGCGGCCTCTTTCGCATGACGATCTGGAACGAGACCATCCCCTCGGAGCTGCGCGGAAGGATGGCGGGCATCGAGCAACTTTCGTACATGAGCGGGCCGCTTTTGGGCAACGCGCGCGCAGGCTTCATGGCGGAGCGCTTCGGCCTGTCGCGTTCGATCCGCTGGGGCGGCCTCGTGTGCGCCGTGTGTGTGGCCGCGTGCGTGCCGCTGTTACCCGCCTTTTGGCGCTATCGCCGCGCGCCCGAAGCGCTCGCGAGCGGCGAATCTTAGAAAATTTCCGGGCCGCGCGGACACTCACCGCACATGCCCGCTCATCTCCGAACCGTCACTCCCCCACTCAGGTCGTCGTTGGCCGCGCGTGCAGCGCCTTCTCGACCACTTTCCAGAGTGAGTCCGGCGGGCTAGATTTGATGATCCAGGCGTTCGCGCCGGCGCGTTTGCCTTGCTCGGCGCGCGTGAGGTCGAGGTCCGAAGTCAGCACGAAGATGGGCGTCTTGGCGTGCTCGGGGCGCTTTCGCAGCTCTTGGATCATCTGCAGGCCGTCCATCACCGGCATGCGGATGTCGGAAAAGACGAGATCGACGCGCTCGGCCTTGGCACGGCTCAGCCCCTCGCGACCATTCTCGGCCTCGAGCACGCGCGCGCCCTTCGCCTCGAACGCGAGCCGCAACAAGAGGCGCGCGTTCGCCGAATCATCGACGACCAAAATGGACCAGGTCACTTGGCCTGGCCCCTGGTCCGGAATCCCACGCGGCTCTTACCCAAAGCCTGCACAGGCTAACCGATACGCGAGATTACTGCACGCTGAGGTCACGGCAGGCGTTGTTGCAGGCGTCGGTGTCGACGTGGCTCCATCGTCGCAGTCTTCGGGACCCTCGATCTTGCCGTCGCCGCAGTATTCGGTGAGCACGCAGTTGGGGGCGCATTTGCCGTAGCCGCCCAGGTTGACGCCGTCCGCACCTCCGACTTACGCAAGCCGAAGCGACGAGCGAGCACCAAACAGCAAACTTCGCGCTGCGTGGCGAGCCCAGAGAGCGCCCCAACCAACCCGCCGCCGACCAGTTGCGTGCGCCTCATGATTGGTCACATCGCGTATCCCGCGGCGGTCGGGACGCGAATGCCGAGAGGAACCATCTTGGGCTGAAAAATAGCATTCGGGCCCGAACACTATTTTTGGGCCGGCAGTGGGTCTCCGCGAGACAGGAACCATGCGGTGACCCGTGCACCAAACCGGATTGGAATGAGCGGAGGTGACCAATCTTCAGGCGTGCGCGACTAGATTTTTCATTGGGAAAGTGGCTGTGGTCGTGCAGACCGCGACCGTTCCTTGGGGGCGCTCGGAGGGCGCGCCTCGCAGCTCTCACCGCGCCGACAGGTGCTCAAAGCGAGTACGCGACTCGAGATACGCCGACCGGCGCGCGCGTGTGCTGCACCGCTCACTTGCGTGTGCCCTCACTCGCGAGTGCACAAAGAGACGATTTGCGAGCTGTAGGTCTTGAGCACCTTGGGGCCTACGCCGGGAACTCCGCCGAGGGCTTGGGCGTTGCGCGGGCGTGCTTCGGCGATCGCGACGAGGGCGCGGTTGGTGAGGATGCGGAACGCGGGGACGCGCTTCTTTTTGGCTTCGGTGAGGCGCCAGGCGCGCAAGGTCGCGACCAAGCCGGCGTGCGCTCCCGATGACGGGAGCTCGACCGCGGGGGTGCGGGATTTGCGAGCGCGCCGCTTGCTCGTCTTGTGGCCGCGGCCGCGGCCGCGCCCGACGGCGACGGTGGGCGTCTTGGGTACGGGACCGAGGGTGTTGGCGGCGAGGCGCGCTTCCGGCGCGCAGACGTCGCACGTGCCGCAGGCCGCGCCTGTGTCCTCATCGTCTCCGAAATGGCGGACGAGGGCGATCATGCGGCACTGACGGCCTTCGGCGAAGCGCGCCACGAGCTCCAGTTGCTCGGTCCGTAGCGCGCGTTGTGCGGCGTACGGCGCGCGCCAAGCTTCGTGGCCGCGCGACAGCTCGTTTTCGCTGACGCCCTTCACGCCCCCGTGGATCCAGAGCTTCTCCAGTGCTTTTTCGAAGCTAGCTTTGGCGATGCGCGTCTTTTTGCGCAGCGTGTCCGCGCTGACCGCGCTTGGTTTGAGCGCCTTGAACAGCTTTTCGAGCACGCCCACTTCGGGGTAGTCGCGCTCGAGGAAGAACTCGTGCGTTTTGCGATCGGAGAAGTGATGCATGAGCACGGTGCGGGACGGATTACCGTCGCGGCCGGCTCGGCCGATCTCTTGGTAGTAGCCTTCGACGCTGCCGGGCAGCGCCAGGTGGAGCACGGTGCGAATGTCGGCTTTGTCGACCCCCATGCCGAAGGCGACCGTGGCTACGACGACATCCAACTTACCGACGAGAAAGTCGGACTGCACTTGCTCGCGTTGCTCACTCTGCATGCCCGCGTGGTACGCCGCGCAGCGAAAGCGCTGCGCGAGCGCGGCGGCAGTATTTTCCGCTAATTTGCGTGTCGGCGCGTACACGATGGCAGGCAAACGATCGGGCGTGGAGAGCCATTGCAGCGCGCGGCCCGGGCGCTCTTTGGGCGGCACTTCCAGCGCTTCGAGCGAAAGGTTGTGCCGGCGAAAGCCGTGAATGAATTGGCGCGCCGCACCTCCCAGGCCAAGCTGGGCCACGATGTCACGTTGCACGACGGGCGTGGCCGTGGCGGTGAGCGCGACCACCGGCGCGGGCCGCAGCATCGGCAAGCGCTCGCCGAGCAGGCGGTAGTCGGGACGAAAATCATGACCCCATTGCGAGATGCAGTGCGCTTCGTCGATCGCGACCAAGCCGAGCGGCCGCCGCGCCAAGAGCTCGGGGAACCCAGCGACGCCCAAGCGCTCGGGCGCGATGAACAAATAGTCCAGCGCGCCCTCGATGTAGTCCGCGCACACCTGGCGTGATTCCAAACGCGGCCGGCCCGAGTGAATGCGCTCGGCGCGCAAGCCGAGCGATTGCAAACGCGCCACCTGATCTTCCATCAGCGCGATCAGCGGGCTGATGACGAGCGTGGTGCCTCCGCGAGCCAGCCCGGGGAGCTGATAGCAGAGTGACTTTCCGGCACCGGTCGGCATCACGAGCAGCACGTCTTCCCCGGCGGCGGCAGCCTCGCAAACGGCTTGTTGGTGCGGGCGAAAGCGCTCGAAACCGAACCGCTCACGGAGCAGCTTGGCAAGCTCGCTCGGTGCGGCAGGCGTCGGGGGCCGAGGCGGCGGACGCGGAGACGCCGGCCGAGCCAGCGCGGGCGGAGGCTCGGCCGGCGTCCCATTGCGCGCGGGTTCCGCGGAGGTTCGTGGCGCGGTTGACGATGCACCGCGTGCGGGCGGCGATGCACCGCGTGCGGGCGGCGATGCACTGCGTGCGGGCGCGGGCGATTGCCCGGCCAGCGGCGGCAATGAACGCGGCACGCGGCCGACCACTGCCGACACGTAAGCCTCGATGTGAGCCATGAATTGCGGCAATGCGTTCTGCCCGCGTGCAATCGCTTGCAGCCGCGCTTCCCAGGCGCCGGTCATGGCTGCGCTCTTTACCTCCGCGTCGACCACGCCGATCAAGCCCATGCCTCGCTCGGTGGCGTGCAAGGCTTTGCCGTCACGCACCACGTAGCCGCGGGTGATCAGCGTCTCGATGATGCTGGCGCGAGTCGCCGGCGTGCCGAGCCCGCTGTCCTTCATGGCGTCGGACAGATCTTTCTCGTCCACGGTTTTGCCCGCAGTCTCCATGGCGGTGAGCAGCGTGGCGTCGTTCAGCGGCGGTGGCGGGCGCGTCGTTTTGGGTACCGCTTTGGCCTCCACAACGTGCTGCAATTGCCCGTTTCTCAAGCCCGCGGGCAACACGTCGGGAGCATCCGGCTCACTCGCCGAGCCCGGTACGCGCTTTTCACGCGGTGGCCTTGGGTCTCCCAAGTCCAGCACCTTCCAGCCCTGCTGCTCGATGGCCGTGCCCAAGCTCCGATAAGCATCGACAGGTTCGGCCTGCGCGCGGGGACGCACTTCCGTGATCACTTCGGTCGCGGCCCACACGAAGTCCTCGTGATAGGCTTGAAGCAAGCGACGGCACACCAGATCATAAACCCGGAGCTCTTCAGCGTTGAGCGCGCAGCGCGTGGCATCCGTTGCGGTCGGGATGATGGCGTGATGATCGGTGACTCGCGCATCATCCACGAAGCGGCGTGACAGGGCGCGCTCGCCCGTGCCCTCGGCCAAGAGCGCGCGATACGGCGCGGCGATCGCGCCAACGACCGACGGCAACGTGCTGGCGGCCTCTGCCGACAAATGCCGACTATCCGTGCGCGGGTAGCTGAGCAGCTTGTGTTTCTCGTACAGCGCTTGCAGAACCTCGAGCGTGCGTTGCGCTGAGAACCCGAACAAGCGGTTCGTGTGACGCTGCAGCTCGGTCAGGTCATACAGGAGCGGCGGCGGCAGGCGTTTGGTTTGCGATTTGACGCTCGCGATGCGCGCTTCACCCACGAGCGCGCGCTCGACGATGGCCTTCGCGGCTTCGCCGTCCGGCGGCAACCGTTGCGGGTGCTTGCCGGCGTCACTCCCTGTGCGAAACCAAGTTCCTTTGAAGCGTGGCGCCGCGTTTTTCTCGGGCGAGAACGTAGCCACGACCTCCAGATAGTCTTCGGGCACGAAATCACGAATCGCCTGCTCACGCTCGACGAGCATGGCAAGCGTCGGCGTTTGCACGCGGCCGACGGACAGCGGCGCATCCAACGCGAGCCCGTAAGCGCGCGACAAGTTCATCCCCACGAGCCAATCCGCCCGACTGCGGCCAAGGGCGGCGTTCGCCAGGGAGTCGTACTCGCGCGCTGGGCGCAGCTTGCGAAAACCGTCGCGAATTGCGCCCTCGGTCAGCGACGAGATCCAAAGCCGCGATACCGGACGCCGACACTTGGCGGCCTCGTAGATCAAGCGAAAAATCAACTCACCCTCGCGCCCGGCGTCGGTCGCGCAAATCACCGATTCGACATCGGGCGCGTTGATCACACGGCGCACGACCTCGAACTGGGGGCGAGTGGACTCGAAGACCGTGAGCGGCCATTGCTCGGGTAGCATCGGCAAGTCTTCACGCCGCCAGCGCTTCCATTCCGGACGAATGCCTTCGGGCTCGGCGAGGCCGACCAAATGCCCGATCGCCCAGGTCACGACATAGCCATTGCCGGACAGCGTGCCCTCGCCACGCCGAGTCGCGCCGAGCGCGCTCGCCAGATCCCGCCCTACGGACGGCTTCTCGGCGACGACGGCGATGGTCATGGTTCCGAAGAGGTGTAGCCCAACACCCTCTCCTTCGGTCAGCAGTTCGACCAGTTGCGCGTTCTCGCGCGGACGTTCTCAGTCCTAGCGAACGAGACGCAATTGCGTCGCGCGCGACATAAAGCCGGCATTAAGGGAACCATTAAGCCAGGCATTGGTAACCAGTATAATTTTCCGCGCTTTCCAGCCAGTAATCGCTGGTATAGAGCATTAAAAGAAATGAGCGACATGCCGGCAGTCGAGGCATCGGTTCCAGTCGTCGACGGCGACCATGGGCACGGCTCTCAGGGCGGCCGCCGTCAGCTGTTCGTGCTGGCGCTCGCTTCGCTCGGCGTGGTCTTCGGCGACATCGGCACGAGCCCACTGTATGCGGTGCGCGAATGCTTGAGTCGCGCGCACGGCGTGTCGACCGCACCCGAGAACGTGTTCGGCATCGTGTCGCTGATCTTCTGGGCGTTGATGGTCGTGATCTCCCTCAAGTACGTGGCGTACGTGCTGCGCGCGGACAACGGCGGCGAAGGCGGCATGCTGGCGTTGACCGCGCTCGCGACATCGAAGGCCGATCGAATCCGTCCGCGCGCGCGTCAACTCGCACTGGCGGTGGGCTTGTTCGGCGCGGCGCTGCTCTTCGGTGACGGCATCATCACGCCGGCCATCTCGGTGCTCAGCGCGGTCGAGGGGTTGAAGCTGGTCACCCCCGCGTTCGAGCCGCTGATCTTGCCGCTCGCCAGCGTCATCCTGCTCCTCTTGTTCTCGATGCAGCGACACGGCACCGGCAGCGTGGGCGCGGTGTTCGGGCCCGTGATGTTGCTTTGGTTCTGCACGCTCGGCGCGCTGGGCGTGAGTAACATCTTGAAGCAGCCGCACATCGCGCAAGCGATCAATCCGGCGCACGCCGTGCTCTTCTTCGTGCGCAACGGGCACCTCGGCTTTCTCGTGCTCGGCTCGGTGTTCCTGGTCGTCACGGGCGGTGAAGCGCTGTACGCGGACATGGGTCATTTCGGCGCGCGGCCCATCCGTGCCGCCTGGTTTTTCGTGGCCTTGCCTGCGCTGCTGCTCAACTACTTCGGGCAAGGCGCGCTGCTCCTCAGCCACCCGGAAGCGATCTCCAGCCCCTTTTACAACATGGTGCCGGCGTGGAGCCTGCTGCCGATCGTCGGGCTCTCCACCTTGGCCACCATCATCGCTTCGCAAGCGCTGATCAGCGGCGCGTTTTCGGTCACGCGCCAAGCGTTGATGCTCGGCTTCTTGCCGCGCGTGCGCATTCAACACACCTCCGCCCATCAGATTGGGCAAATCTACGTGCCCATCGTCAACTGGCTGTTGATGGTGGCGGCGATCATGGCGGTTTGGGGCTTCGGTAGCTCGAGCGGCTTGGCGGCTGCGTACGGCGTGGCGGTCACGCTGGACATGACGATCACGACGCTCCTCGCGTACGTGGTCGCGCGGGTGCAATGGCGCTGGGGCAAACTGCCAGCGCTGGCCGTCACTATCCCGCTGTTGTGCCTCGAGCTGACGTTCCTGAGCTCGAACCTGACCAAGATCGCGCATGGCGGTTGGTTTCCGCTCACGGTCGGCGCGTTGATGTACACCATCTTCACGACCTGGCGGCGTGGGCGGCAGCTCTTGTTCAAGAAGATCCGCGAGAGCATGGTCCCGCTCGAGGATCTCTACGAGCTGATGCGCGTCGAGCGCCCGGCGCGCGTGCCGGGCACGGCCGTGTACATGACGGGCAGTGACGTTGGCACGCCACCCGCGCTGCTGCAGGGGTTTTTGCACATGCGCGCGATCCACGAGCGCGTGCTGCTGCTCACCATCATCACCGAAAAAGTGGCGCGCGTTCCGGATGCGGATCGAGTGCGTGTCGTGGGGCTATCGCACGGCTTTTGGCGAGGCATCGCGCGCTACGGCTTCATGGAGACGCCGAACGTGCCCGAGCTCCTGAAGCGCCCCGAGTTCAAGAGCTACTCGCTCGAGTACGTCACGTTCTTCTTGGGCCGAGAAACCGTGCTCGCCAACCAGCACTCGGAGATGACCCTGTGGCGCGAGCGGCTGTTCGCGTTCTTGACGCGCAATGCCGAGCCGGCCACGGCCTTCTTCGGCATCCCGCCGAGCCGCGTGATGGAAATCGGCTCGCAGATCGAAATCTGAGCCTGGGCTCTTTCCTGCCTCCGCGTGGCAATCGTAGGATCCGCGCTCGTCGGAGAACGGTGTTCGAAACGAAAATCGTAGCGTGAATGCGAACTACGATTTCTGCGTGGAGACCCAGTCGCGCGCGGCGTGTGGCGCGGGTGACGCGACGCTCAGCGAGGTGCGTTGCTGAGCTTTGGGGCGCCCAGTCAGCGCTTCCTCGCGCTCGGGCGGCAGCTCGAGCCCAGCGGGAAGCCGTTCGGAGGCGACTTCTTCAGGCGCTGCTCGGTGGGCGGACCGTATTGGCCGTTTTCCTGGATTGGATCCTCGGCGTGGTTCCGATTCCAAAGTTTTTGAAACGCGAGCACGTCGGTCGCGGTGCGCGGCGGGCCGCCATCGCCCTTGTAATCGAAGTGCACGCGGTCCGACGCGCCGAGCCAGCGAAACTGCTGTGCCTCGAGCGCGGGGCGCCACGTGCCGGCTTCCGCGATGTCGAGCGCGCTGCCGATTTCGTGATTGCTCTCACCCGGACGAGTTGCGAGTTGCACGCCGCAGATCTTGGTCGCCGCCCAGTGTGAGACCAAATACTGCTGCGCCACGGTTCGAAGCGCGCTGTTGATGGTCATCGTCTGCTTGGGATGCCCATCCAGCGCTTTGAGTAGGTGATCGCGCGCTGCCATCTCCAAGTACGGGAACACTTGCGGCTTCAGGGTCAGATTCGGGCGCTTGGGCAGTGCCACGAAGTCATTGGGCTTGATGCAGCGCGCTTGCTCGATGATTTGCCGACTGAGCCCGTCCACGGTCTCCGTCGTGCAGCTGCCGAGCGCCGCTTCTTGTACCGTCGCGAAGTGCTTGGGGGCCGCGGGCTTGGCGGGCGTGGGCTCTTCGTCGTTGCCCTCGTCCTCGAAGCCGGGCACGGCCACCATCGGAGGAGTTTCGAGGCTGGGAGCGCCGCTCGCCGTGGGTTCCAGAGCCGCAGCCGTGCCTTCCTCGTCCGGGCCTTCGGCCATGTGTGGCAGGTCACCCCCGTCCGGCGCCAACGCTGGAGCGCCGGCGGCGGCCACGAGCGCTTCGTGCGGCGCGCCCCCTTTGAGGATGAAGTGGACGCTGAGCGCGATGACCGCGCACGGCACGAGGAAGCCGACGCCGAGCAGCGCCCTGCGGCGCAGCGGCGACCATGCTCGAGCCGATCGCGGCGGGATATACAAGCCGCGCTCGCGCACGAATGGCTCGCTGCGCGCATACGGCGACTCACGAACCTCGGGCGGCGAGTCGATCTCGGCTTGGATGTCCGGCTCGATCGGCGAGCCGTCGGGCTCAGCCGACGGCGCGTCGGACTCAGCCGACGGCAAGCTCCCCGGGACGACGTCTTCGCTGGGCGCGGGATCCTTGTCCCCGTGGGCAGCGTCGTCCGCCATGAGGCCCTCCGGGTACCGCGATCGGCTGGCAAGAGCAACCGTTTCCCCGCAAAAGATAGGCGAATGCCGCGCCCAAAGCTCGCGGCGCGAAGCCTAGGCACGATCATTCACGGCGCGTCGCGATCAAACCGTGTGCGGCGTTGCTTCTTCGGTGTCCGGCAGGTTCTTGCGGCTCTGGCTCCGGAACCAGAAGTATTGCACGGCCGCCAAAATCGCGAAGCTCACGAACAAAGCGCCGGTGAACGGCTTGAGGCCCGGGTCGTCTTGGCTCGCGAACAGCGGATGACCGTAAGGCAAGCGCGTCGTGCTCTCGGCGAGGGTGGGGACCAAGTGAAACAAAAACGTCGTCGAGTACACGAGGCGGACGAGTGCGGGCCCACGCGCGCCGAGCAGCCCGTAGCGCGGCACCGCCCAAGCAAACGCCAGCGCCAGCAAAGTCAGCACGCCGAGCACGTGCGCAGGCCCAGGGCCGCCATGTTGCATGATCGGGAACCCGGTCAAGCAGACCAAGATCGTGGTCCCGATGTAGAGGCGCCCGACTCCGGTCGACGGTGCGAGCTCCTTGTGCCGAACCAACGAAGTGATCCCCGCCCCCAAAGCAACCAGGCTAATGGCAGTGTGAACGACGCCGAGAGAGGTCAAACCGTAGAACATACGAGGCTCCTGTAGGACGTTTGTGCCTCGCAACGCAGCTTCCGTGCCCGATCCGGAAAGGCGTTAAATTCGAGCCATTTTGCGCGCTATTCGCCAGAAATCGAGCCGAGTGAATGTCCACCGGCGGACTTCCAGTGGCGGCCATTGGCCACTGAACGCGCTCTTTTCGCCACGAGCGTCGTGATTTGCCGGAGGCGCGCGCCCCTGATACGTGACCCGCGTGCCGACCAGCCACACCCCTCGCCCCGTGCCGCGCCGACTACGGAAGCGAATTGCCGAGGGTTTGAGCCTGTCGTTGGCCGAAGTCGACGCCCGCTTGAACGCGGATCGGGTGCGGGTCGTCACTCCGGGGGATGACGGGCCACGCCGGCTGTCAGCGGAGACACTGATCTTCGAGGAAGACCAGGTGCTCGTCGACGGCATCGAGGTCGGCCCGGCGGCAGCGCCCGTGCACGCTCTGCTCAACAAGCCCAAGTACGTGACCAGTACCGCCAACGATCCTCGCGGCAAGAGCGATTTGTCGCCGTACTTGCGGGCGATGCCCGCGGGCTGTTTCCCCGTGGGGCGTCTGGATCGGGAGACCACCGGGTTATTGTTGTTCACCAACGACGGGGACCTCGCGACCGCCGTGCTGCGCCCGGACCATTCGACGACCAAGAGCTATTGGCTATGGATCGACGAGTCGCTCAGCGACGACGATCCGCGATTGGCTCATCTCAAGTTCGGCGTGAGCCACGAAGGCCAACTCTTGAGCGCCAAAGATGCGCGTATCCGAGCCCGGACGGAATACGCCACGGAGCTCGAGCTCGAGCTGACACAAGGCAAGAAGCGTCAGATCCGGCACATGTGTCGAGCCTTGAAGCTCCAGCTCGTGCACTTGCACCGCTATCGCATCGGCTCACTCAGTGACGCGGCTCTGGCGCTCGGCTGCTGGCGCGTGCTGGAACGTTTCGAGGTGGAAGCGTTGTGGGAAGCCGCTGGCGGGCGCAACGCGCTGCGGGAACGAAAAGTCAGCGCCCTCATTCGTCTCGCCACCGAGGCGCGCGAGCAGGGCACGCCACTCACCCGGCTCGAACGATGGCTCGCCCAAGAGCCGCCTCCCTGACGCTCTCGCGAGCGCGAGCATCAGGCGTGAGCGCCCCGCAGCACACCGCCCTCTTTGCTCGTGTCTTGCAGCAGCTCCCCGAACAGCACGCGGTAGTGGACCACCGCTTGTCGCAGGTCCTCGGTGTTGACTTGACCTTCACGTGCGTGGGTCGACAAGGCATGCGCAGCGCGGTAGTGCTGCACGACCGTCGGATAGTTGACCGACAAGTCCTCGACGCGCTGTTCGAAGTCATCCGTCGGATAGCCGCGCGCGCGCATCACCTCACTGATCAGCTGATTCGCGCTCGCTACGGCCACCGCGGGGTCATCCACGAACTGCGTCTGAATCCGCGTCCAAGTGGCTTCGAAGCGTCGCCGGTCACCGGCGCTGAGCTCTCGAAAGCGGAAGTGATTCACGCGCCGCGCGCGGGCCAGCAACAACCGTTCGGCCTTGGCGCGATTGCCCACCTGCTCCACGGCGCGATCGTATTCAGGGCCGAACTGGCGCCGCAATTCCGCGCTTCGCGCCCCGGCGCGGCGCTGAGCAATCAAAGCCGCTACAATCACGATCGCCACGATCGCGAGCGCGATGATCACATAAAGGATGTTGCCGTCGATCGACATGGGTCTTGCCTCCACGGTTCGTTCTTCGAGCACACGTAGAGCAACGCGCGTGCCACGGGCGCGCTTGACAGCCATTCAGGCCGCGAATCACTCGCAGGGTGGAACGGCGCGAGCTGCGGAATCGCGGCGATTCGCCAATCCGCGTCAGGATGCGACAGCTTGCTCGGCGTCGCCGCCGTCTGGCCCGCGACGCCCAAAACCGGCCCGCCGTTGCATTCGCGAAACCCGCCGGCCGAATGCGCCACAGCCGAACACACTGTTCGAGCAAAAAAACGATGCCGCCTGTGTCGATCTTGAACGATCTGGATCGACGTATGGATGGAGCCGAGAAGTGAACGACGAGATCCGCCGTGACAGGAACAACGAGCTGATCGACTCGAAACGGGACGCAGCAAGAGCGCGTGCGTCCAGCCGAGTTGGCCGAGCGTACACACCTCTCGTCTTAACAAAACTTCTCGCAACCATTACGAAAAACCCTGCGTAGGCAGAGCACAATCGCCTTCGAAGTTAGAGAACATGGCCCGTCAACCCGACCCCTCGCTCACGCATTACATCACCGCGGCTCACACCTATCCGGAGCTGTCGCGGGAACAAGAGCACGCTCTCACGGTGCGCTGGCTGACCGATCGCGACGAAGCCGCTCGTGAAGAGCTGGTTCGCGCGCACCTTCGGTACGTGGTTTCGATCGCCTTCAAGTACCACCGCTACGGCCTGCCGCTCGCCGAGCTCGTCGCCGAAGGCAACTTCGGCTTGGTGCACGCGCTCTCGAAGTTCGATACGGACCGCGGCACGCGTTTCGTCACCTACGCTTCGTATTGGATCCGCGCCTACATTCTGAACCACGTCATTCGCTCGTGGAGCATGGTGGGCGGCTCCGGCGCGCTGCGCTCGAAGATGTTCTTCAAGCTGCGCCGCGAGCGCGTGCGCATCGCCAACTTGGTGAGCGACGGCGAGCAGGCAGACGCCATGCTGGCAAAGGCCTTGGACATGCCGCAAGCCAAGGTCGTCGCCATGGTCCGCTCACTCGAAGCGCGCGACGTCTCGCTCGACACGCCCGTGTTCAGCGACTCGGCCACCACGCTCGGTGACACCCTGATCGCGCGCGAGCCGAACCAGGAAGACGGCCTGGCCGACTCCGAGGTCGACGGCTACGCCCGCGACGCGGTGAGCGAAGCGCTGACCGGCCTCGACCCGCGCGAGCGCTACATCGTGGAGAAGCGCCTGATGGCCGATTCGGAGGACGAGCTCTCGCTGGCCGACATCGGTCGAGAGCTCGGCGTGTCGCGTGAGCGCGCGCGCCAGCTCGAAGCGCGCGCCAAGAAGAAGCTGAAGGCACGCATCACCGAGCTTTCCCGGGGTAACGACTGGCTTGGCGTCCACCACGCAGCGTAATTCGCCTCGCGCACCCCGTTGAAGCTCGACCTTTGGGTTGATGATCACGGGGTGCGCCGCATGGCGGCCCAGCCTTCGGCGGCGCGGGCCGGCGCTTCGGGAGCGCTCAAATCGCGACTTTTCGCAGTCGCAGCGCGTTACCAATTACCGACACCGAGCTCAGGCTCATGGCGGCCGCGGCGACCATGGGGCTCAGCAGCCAGCCGAAGACCGGATAGAGTACGCCCGCGGCGAGCGGCACGCCGAGCGAGTTGTACACGAACGCGAAGAACAGGTTCTGTTTGATGTTGGCAACAGCCAGCCGGCTAATGGTGCGCGCGCGCAGGATGCCCCGCAGGTCGCCCTTGACGAGCGTGATGCCCGCGCTCTCCATGGCGATGTCCGTCCCGGTGCCCATCGCGATGCCCACTTCCGCGCGGGCCAGCGCGGGCGCATCGTTGATGCCATCGCCAGCCATGGCCACGACGCCCCCCTCGCGCTGCAGCTGCTCAATCGCAGACGCTTTTTGCTCGGGCAGCACGTCGGCAATGACTTGCTGAATGCCGAGCTGGCGTGCCACGGCTTCTGCGGTGCCGCGCGTGTCGCCCGTGAGCATCACGACGCGGAGCCCGCTCTCGTGAAGACGAGCGATCACGTCCGCGGCGTTGTCCTTGATCGGGTCAGCGACCGCAATCAAGCCCGCCAATTTGCCGTCCACCGCCGCAAAAATTACGGTTTGACCAGCGTTCCGGAGCGCGTCTGCCTGAGCGCCGAGCGCGCTCGGATCGACGCCGAGCCCGTCGAGCAGCGCTCGATTGCCGAGCGCCACCCGACGCCCTTCGAGCTCTGCCGAAACCCCCTTGCCCGTGAGCGACTCGAAGCCCTGCACAGCAACGAGCCCCAGCGCACGCGCTGACGCAGCCGCAATGATCGCCGCACCGAGCGGGTGTTCGCTGTGGCGTTCGATGCTCGCCACCCAGCGCAGCAAGTCCGATTCCGTTACGCCGTTGCTGGTCACGATTCGCGTGAGCTTCGGTTTGCCTTCCGTCAAAGTGCCGGTCTTGTCGACCACCAGGGTATCGACTTGGCGCAGCCGCTCGATGGCCTCGGCGTTCCTGAAGAGCACGCCCACGGACGCTCCCCGCCCCATGGCGACCATGATCGACATCGGAGTCGCGAGGCCGAGCGCACACGGACAAGCGATGATCAGCACCGACACGGCGTTGACGAGCGCGTGTGGAATGCGCGGCTCAGGGCCGAAAATGGTCCAAACTGCGCCCGTAATCAAGGCGATGGCGATCACCGTTGGCACGAAGTAGCCCGCGACGCGGTCGGCGAGCCGTTGAATCGGAGCCCGACTGCGCTGGGCGTCTGCGACGAGCCCCACGATGCGGGCCAAGAGCGTCTCGGACCCGACTTTTTCGGCGCGCATCAGCAATCCACCCGAACCGTTGAGGGTCGCACCGATCAGCGAATCACCTGCGCGTTTGGGCACGGGCAATGGCTCACCGGTCACCAGCGATTCGTCGACGTTGCTCGTGCCTTCGAGCACACGGCCGTCCACCGGGATCTTCTCACCCGGGCGAACTCGCAGCCGGTCGCCCACGTGCACCGTATCCAGCGGCACATCGAGCTCGCGCCCGTCCGATTCGACGCGGCGCGCCGTTTTCGGCGCGAGCCCGAGCAATTGCCGGATGGCCGCGCCGGTTTCGCCGCGGGCCCGCAGCTCCAGAACTTGCCCAAGCAAGATCAGCGTCACGATCACGGCCGCCGCTTCGAAGTACAGCCCCACTTCGCCGTGCATGTCGCGAAATGAGGCCGGAAATAAGCTCGGAACGAGCATCGCGACCACGCTGTACCCGTAGGCGACACTCACACCCAGGCCGATCAGCGTAAACATGTTCAAGCTGCGTTGCACGACGGAGCGCAGCGCCCGCTCAAGAAACGGAAAGCCCGCCCACAGGCAAACCGGCGTGGCCAACCCGAATTCGAGCCAGCCCTTGCTCGAGCCGGGCAAGAGCTGCGTCAGCGCGTGCCCGGCGAGCATGTCACCCATGGCCAACGCAAACAGCGGAACGCTGAGCGCCACCGACACCCAAAACCGCCGCGACATGTCCCGCAGCTCCGGGTTCTCCTCGTGGAGCGACGGAGCGAGCGGCTCGAGCGCCATGCCACACTTGGGGCACGGCCCGGGCTGGGTCGCGCGGACGTCTGGGTCCATGGGGCACACGTAAATCGCCGGTCCCCCCGTGACCCCGCCACTTCGCACCTCTCCCTCATGCCCGTGAACGTGAACGTGCCCGAAGCCACCACTCGACGCACTCCCCGTCCCCGCACTGCTCTCCTCCCCCAAAAATCTGCCCGGCTCAGCAACGAACCGCTCCCGACACTTCACCCCACAAAACGCATACAGCGCCCCCTCGTGCGTCGCCGTGCCGCCGCGCGCCTTCTCCGGATCGACCATCATCCCGCACACCGGATCTCGAACCTTGCTCGGTGCGGGCTGCGCCGGCTCCTCGTGCACGTGTTGCGTGTCCATCGCGCTCGCCTCCTGATCTCAGTCAACCAAAACGAACTTTGGCGTCCGCCAAGCCGCGCGGCGCCGTGTTCACGTCGATGCCGTCGCGCGTGAGGTCACTCGCCGGCGCAGCCTCGGCCAACGTGCCCTTGGGCGCTTCGTACCAACCCGGATCGGCGTAGCCCTTCAGGGACTCACGCACTTTGAGGATCGTGAACATGCCGCCCATGGTGATCACGTCGTGCTTGCCGCGGCCCCCTAGCATCGGAATGCTGTTCTTGGGCACAGCCATGCCCATGTCGGCCATATCGCCCATGCCCGTCTCGCCCATGCTCATGTAGCCGGGCAAGAGGCGATCGGATTTTGCACCGAGCTTGCTCGGCTTGACACCGATCATGTTCGGGATGTTGTGCCCCATCTGATTCATCACGTGATGAGTCATGTGGCAGTGCATGGCCCAATCCCCCGGCTCATCCGCGATGAATTCCACGGTTTTCGTGCTGCCCACGGGCACCAGCACGGTAGTCTCGAGCATGCGAGCCGACTCCGGAATCACACCGCCGTCGGTCTCGGTGATGTGGAAGCGGTAGCCGTGCAAGTGAATCGGGTGGTGGTCCATGGCGCTCAAATTGCCGATGCGAATACGCACCCGCTGGCCCTTCTCGACCACGAGCGGATCCGTCGCGGGGTACACCTTGCCGTTGATGGTCAGCAAATTGAACTCCATCATCTCGTTCGGGTCGGGGCGCTTGGCACCGGGCAGCACGCGCCACTCATGCAGCATCAGCGCGAAGTCACGATCGACTCGCGGGCCCTGCGGGCGCCGCGGATGCATGATGAACAGCCCGGTCATGCCGAGCCCCATCTGCGTCATCTCGTCGTGGTGCGCGTGGTACATGCCCATACCGCTCTGACGGATCGTGAACTCGTATTTGAACGTCTCCCCGGGCTGAATCGCTTTTTGATTCAAGCCGCCCACACCGTCCATCCCGTTGGGAAGCAAGATGCCGTGCCAGTGCACGGTGGTCGCCGCGGGCAGCCGGTTCGTCACGTAGAAGCGGACTCGGTCGCCTTCGACGACCTCGATCGCCGGGCCGTGCACGTGGCCGTTGTAGCCCCAACAAGTGGCTTTGAGGCCCGGAGCAAACTCGTGCTCCACCTCTTCCGCCACCATGTGGAAGACCTTCACGCCGTCGACCCATTTCCAGGGCAACTTGGCGCCGTTGGGCACGACTACGGGCTGATAGTTGTGGCCCACGCCGTTGAACGCTGCCTTCGGCTCTGTCGGCGCGCTGAGCGGCGCAGGCGCGGCTTCGGCCTGCGCTTCACGGCTGAGGCTGACGACCAGCGCGCCGGCGGCCAAGCTGGCCGCGCCGCTGGTCAGCACGCGGCGGCGGGAGAGCTGAGGATCGGTCGAGCTCGGATCTTGGTCGGACATCACACCACTCCTATCGAGGCGCCTGGGGGGACGGGTCGGCAAAGGCGGCCTTCGGGATATTGCCGCCGAGCGCACGCTCCAGCTCGGCCCGCGCGATCCAATAGTCGCGCACGGTGTCGAGGTAATTGCGGCTCGCTTCGGTGTGCTCTTTTTTGGCGGCGAGCAGCTCGTACAAGCCGAGCTGCATGCCGTTGTACTCGAGCTGAGTCTGCTCGAGCACCCGCGTGCGAGCCGGTAAGAGCGCGGTCTGGTACTCCAGCGCCGCCCGCTTGCTCACCGCGAGCTTCGCGGCGGCGACGCGCACTTCCGAACGAGCATCCACCGCCAGCTCTTCGACCCGGCGCGCGGCCTGCTGCCGCTCGGCCTCGAGGCGCGCGATCATGCCCTGTCGTTGATTGAAGATCGGCAGCTCGAGGGCCAGCGTGGGCCCGAGCAGGCGCGGCCCATCTGCGTCTTGGTGCATGTGCGCACCGACGTTGATCAGCCCCGTGTAACGCGAGGAGCGCGCCAGGCTGACGGCGTTATCGAACAGCGCCCACTCACGCTTGGCCGCGCCGATGTCGAGCCGCTGCCGAATCGCAATGCTCTCCAAACGCTCGGGCGCCACGTCTTGCTCGGGAATCACGGGCAACCGCTCGGCAAGCGCCCAGCCGCTATCTTTCCCCCACAGCCCCAAGAGCCGGTTGAGCCTCTCGCGGTGCTCGACGACGCGAATCTCTTCCTGGCCCAGGTCCAGGTGCGCTTGCTGAAAGGACGCCAGCTCACTGGCCACCTTGCGCTCGCTGACGTTCCCGGCCTCGAATTGGCGCTGGGCCAGATCTGCGGCCAACTCGGCGCCGTCACTGACGCTCTGCATCAGCTGCAGCGTCTCTTGCGCGGCTTCCAGCTCGGCCAGCTCCTTACTCACGTCAGCCGCGAGGTCGAGCGCGCTGTGCGCGACGCGCAACGTGGCGGCCACGAATTGCTGCTCAGCGACGCGCTTCTTTAGCGGCAGCATGAACACGTCCAAAAAGCTCTGCACGAGTGACACCTCGTACTCGGTATGGCCCGGCCCCCCGATGTGAAAGCCGACGCTGCCGGCGAGCGTGGGATTGGAGAGCAAGCCCGCGTCCACCAGATCCGCCTGCGAAATGTCTAGGTCTGCGTACGCTTGCTGCAAGTGCGGGCTATTGATGAGGGCGATGGAGACCGCCCGCTCGCGGGTGAGCCCGCCCACCAGCAACTGGCTGACGCGCTCGGCGATCTGACGCGGTGCGGGAGCGCCCTTTTCCCAGCCCGTGCGGTGGCCCGAACGGCGCTCGACGATGCGCGCCACGTCCTCGTGCCCGCGCTCTTTCTGCATCGATGCGCAGCCCGGCAACGCGCAAACAAGCGCGACCCAAAGCGCGGCGCTTCTCCGCGGACTGCGCGCTCCAGTGACTGTCAGACCGAGTGCGGGTTTCATGTGTGCTTCGACCAGACGGTGACGAGCTCATCGATGGCGACCTGCGCTTCGGCGTCGCTGCCCTTCATGGCGCGACGGGCGCAGTGATTGAGGTGATTACGCACCAGCTCCTTGGCCACGCCCTTCAACGCCTCTTGCACGGACGCGACCTGGCTCAGGATGTCCGGGCAGTACCGATCATCCTCCACCATTTTCTGGAGGCCGCGGACTTGGCCTTCGATCCGCCGCAAGCGCAGCAGGTTCGCGGCCTTGATCGGCGCGTCCACCGCGAGCGCATGACGCGGCTCCTTCTTCGAAGTTTTGGCGGGTTCGGTCGCGGCCTTGGGCGGCATATCCGTATAGGTATACCCCCTACCCCTATTTGTCAATCCGCCCTACAAAAGCCGTATGAGGCGGCGGCCCGCCGTTTTTTTGAGTCTGCGGAGTGTTGGCACGGCGCGTGAAAGTGCCCAGAGCATGCGCATGGCTTTCCGTTCACTCATCGCATCTGCCTTACTGCTCGTCGCCGCAGCGCTCGCGGGTTGCAGTGGGGCCCCCAAACCTCAGGACCCGGGCTCCGCGGCTGGCTCGAGTGGCACAGCTGGGCACAGCGGCGGCATGCCCGGTCAGGGCGGCGCCGGCAACGCCGGTGAAGGCGCAGGCGATGCCGGTCACGGCGCGGCGAGCGAAGGCGGCGCAGCGGGCGAGGGCAACCCGGGCGGGGGCCTGGATCTGACCTTCGAAGGGCGCTTCGTACGCAAGGTGGCGGCGCGCGCCGACGGCTCGCTGCTCGTGCTCCTAGAAAAAGCGCTCGATATGCGGGTCGATTACGTTCACCCGCAGCGCGAGCTCGAGCTCTTGACCGACGATGGCGAGCTCATCAGCACGCTAACAGCGTCCAGTAAGACGCGTTTTCTCTTGGACTTCGCCGTGCACGACTCCGGCGACGTGAGCGCGCTCTACGTTTCACCCACGGAGTATTCGCTCGGGCGATTCAATGCCCAGGGCAAGTCGGTGGGCGAGAGCGTGATCGACGACACACAAATCGATCAGGATCCGCCGGCCTGGAACGGCGAGCCGCCTAGCTCGCGGGTCGAAGCGATCACGCGCGACGCCGGGCGCATCGCCGCCTTCGGCGAGCAACTCGTGGTGGCCGCGCGCACCGGCCGTCACTCCGTGCTCGCCTACCGCTTCGGCTTCTTCGACGACGGCGGCGGCCCGGCTTACCACCCAGAATGGCGCACGTTGGTCGTGCCTCCGTTCGGGATGAGCCCGGTGGGCCTGAAAGACGGCGGCAGCTATGACACCTTCAGCGCGGTGCAAGGCCCGGCCATGGTGCACTTGGCGCTGGACGGCGCGGGCACGATCTACGTCGGTGTCCAACACTCGAGCACCGGCGACACGCAGATGCTCAAAGCGCACCAAAAGGTGTTCGGCGAAACCCTAGTCGGCGATGCCGACGCGCTCGACATGTACATCACGCGGCTCGCCTCCAGCGGCACACGGCTCGGCACCACCGTGGTGGGCACGCCGGAAGACGATCAGCTCTTCGCGCTGCGCGGCGGCGCGGACTCGGCGTGGGTGATCGGACGCAAAGAGTACTGGAACGCGCAGGGCACAGGCTTCGACGCGCTGGTCGCGGAGCTGGACGGCAAGTCGGGCAGCTTCACGGTGCGCGAGCTGGACGTGAAGCGCAGCGACATCGCCTTCGACGCGTTACCGCTCGCCAACGGCGCTTGGCTGGTCGCGGGCGCGGCGGATTGGACGCAAAATCCAGGCGGCGCGAGCGTCTCCGAAGCGAGCCAAGCGTTTTTGCGGGGACTCGCCGAAGACGGCAGCAGCACGCCGATCGCCATCGCGAGCGGTCCGCGTCACAACGAAGCGCGCACCTTGCTCGCCTTCGGCGCCGATCGCTACCTGATCGGCGGCATGACCGACGGCCCCGGCACGCACTCGGGCGATGTCGACGCATCGCTCGTGCGCGCGTCCGGCTTCTTGCGTGAAGTGCGCACGAGCAGGGAGTAGCCCGATCAGTGCTTCGGAATATCCCTTTCCGCGGCTTGCACGGTGTTCAAGAGCAACATCGCGACCGTCATCACGCCCACGCCACCCAAGCGCGGCGTGACCCAAGACGCCTTTTCCGCGACCGATTCGAGCACATCGGGAACCAGGCGTTTGCCCTGCCAAGTGATGCCCGCGCTGACGACCACGGCGCCTTCACGCACCATCTCCGGCGTCACGATCCCCGGCTGACCCACACCCGAGACCACGATGTCGGCGCGCAACGTGTGCAGCTTGATGTCCGGCACGGCCGAGTGGACGACGGTGACGGCCGCATCCGCACCAATGCCGCGCCCGCCGAGCAACAAGGAAAGCGGCCGACCGAGCGTCGGGCCACGCCCGATGATCACGACGTGCCGACCCGCGGTCGCGACCCCGTAGTGCAAGAGCATCGCGCGCACGGCGCCGGGCGTTGCCGGCACCGGTCCCGGCAAGCCGACCGCGAGCCGCCCCACGTTGTACGGGTGCAAGCCGTCCGCGTCCTTGCGCGGATCCATCTCCAGCAACGCGCGATCGAAATCGAGCGGCGCGGGCAATGGATGCTGCAAGAGGAAGCCATGAATCGACGGGTCTTGGTTGAGGCGATGAATCGCCTCGTGCAGCTCGGCCTGCGTCGCGCTCGCGCTGAGCCGAATGTTCTCCGAGCGCACCCCAACCGCCGCGCATGCCTCGTGCTTCTTTCGGACGTAGCCGACGCTCGCCGGATCGTCACCGACCAAGATCGTGGCCAGGCCCGCGACGATGCGCGCTTCGCGCAAGCTCGTCACGCGACCGGCAACGTCCCTCATCACTCGTTCCGCGACCGGCAGACCTTCGAGCAACTTTGCAGTCATGGCACCTCCAAGAGTAATCGCGAGGCCCAGACGCGCGGCTCGAAACGTCGCTGCTCCCCGGTGGTTTATTCCACCTTCAAGCGTCAGTCACAGCGACGATGCGCTTCCTATCACGCGCTCCGGGCTCGTGCGAGCGAGCATGGATAACCGCCGAATATTCAACGGGAATTGCTAGTTTGTTGGGCTAGCGGGCGCTGCGCGCTTGGCACGGCGCAAAGCTCGCGGCACGGCTGACAGCATTACCCGTCAGCCCGGCCCAGTGGAGCCCGCGGCCGGCGCGCTACCCCCGCCGGGCTTCGAAGTACTGTCGGGCACGCCACCGGGCGGACCCTGCATGTCCGGCTCATTGGGCATGCCGTTGTTGTCCGCCGGCCCAGGGCTGCCCGTACCCGCGTCTTCGGTCTGTGGGCTCTTGCCAGATCCCATATCGATCTCGCTCGCGTCGCTAGCGGGCTTGCCGTTGCCGCACGCGACCGCAACCAAACCCAGCGCCGCACCAAGAATCACCCATCGCGTCCAAAGCGTTCGCATTGTCGTGTCGAATGCAGACCGCGTGCCGACGGGCGCGCGGCTCGGAAACGCTGGCCCAGTCCCTCCAGGCGCGGACCCGCGAGCACCATTCGAGGCAATCCTGAATGTTGCTCCGCGGATCATCTGCCACAGTTACTCGCTGAGCCCGCCCGAGATTGCCCGAGATCAGGGGTCCTGCGCCGTTGGCATGGTGCCTGCTAGGTGCGCGCCATGCGAAATCTCACTCTCCTCTCCACTTTGTGTGTCGCGCTCGGCCTCGCCGCGTGCGGCGGTAGCAATGAGCACGCGCAAGACGCCAGCGAGCACTCGGCCGACAGTGCCGACAAGGCCAACGCTGCCGCACAAAAGGCCGAAGACAAGGCCGATCAAGCCACCGACAAGGCCAACGACGCCGCCAACGACGCGGACAAAGCCGAAAAAGAGAAATGAGCCGTGCCCGGCGGTAGCGAGGCTTCGGCCTCGCTACCGCTACCGGGCGAGGCGTTCGCTTCGCTACGGCAAGCTCATGAAAAAGTCGGCGATGGCGTTGCTCGCGAAGCACGGCCAGCCGTGCATGTGGCCGTCGGTGGAGTTGTAGCCATTGTCATTGTGTGAGCACCAAATCGTCGGCTGCTTGCAGCATCGATACGTGACGCAGCCGAAATAGCAGCGCGCGCGCCGTCTTGTTCGAGCGTGACATGCGTTTTCTTTGGCCGTTCGTTCAAGCGATGAGCGCGCTGAGCGTGCCCGATCCGCTGCCCGCGCCGAAATTCTTCGTCCACTCGGCCTTGTCGCGCACGGCGGCGTTGATCAGCGTGTTGAACAGGCGATTGTTGGTGGAGGAAGCGGCATCCACGAACGCGCCTTGCTTCAAATAGCCACCGCCGTTACCCGCGATGATCACCGGCACGTTCTTGAAGCTGTGCGTCGGGCCATCGGCGATGTGGTTGGTCCACATGATGAAGGACTTGTCGAACAAACCGCGGGCCTCGAATTGATCGAGGCCGTGCAAGAGCGTCTTCATGCGCAGCACGTCAATCTCGGCGTGGGCGTTTTCGGCCGTCGGGTTGTTGCCGGAGACGGAGTCCGACTGCACGCGGTGGCTGATGTGGTGAAACGGCCAACCGAGGCTCGCGTTCGAGGGCACGCTGTACTTCGTCTGATCGGTGCCATCCCCGTGTTGCAACGTAGCGACGCGATTGTAATTGCAGGCAAACGCCATCGCCACGAGCTCCAAGTGCAGCTTGGCGACGTCCTCGATCATGCCGTCCATCTTGAAGGCGAAGCCAGACTTGAAAGCCTCGATCTGAGAAGTGGCGAGGCCGTCCTGCGAGCAGGCCATGCCCATCTGCCCCATCTTGATCTCGGCATCGCGGATCGAATCGAAGTGTTGTTGCAGGCGTTGCTTGTCTGCGGCGCTGAGCGCGGGCAACGCCAAGAGTCCGTTCAGCTCGGCGCGCACCAAATCGTTCACGCTCTTGCGGCTCGCGAGCAGCTCGGCCGCGGCGGGGTCAGTCGTGGTACCGCCGCCGCTGGTTCCCGTCGTGAGCCCGATCAGCTTCGCGTACAGGGTGTACGGGTTGTCGTCTGCGGCGCGGACTTGGCCGGAGCCCGAACCCTTGAACGAGATGCGCTCGGCGATGTAGCCGTTCTTGCGATTGCCCGCGTACAAGGTGAGCGGGTCTCCGCCCGCCGGGTTCACGGCTTGGGCGATCACCATGTCCGCCGAAATCCCGGTCGAGTACGCCGTCTGCCCGCCGCCGCCCGAGGGCGCCGCGGTGAGCGACATGCACAGGCCCTGCGCGTGACCACACGCGGTCGGGCCGTTCATCGGGAAGTCGATGCCTTTGACGAACAGCAAGTTCGCGGCATGCGGCGAGAGCACGCCGGTCGCCTTGTCCGTCATGCCCGCGAGCGAGGCCGTCGTGAGCGCGCCGGTGGCGTTGGGGAAAAACTTACTGCCCACCACGCCGCACGCGGCCACGATGAACAAGCTGAACACCGGCGTGCTGTCCGCGGCCCACGCCGAGCGCTCGGGCAACCCCTCCAAGAACGGCAGCCCGACGGCCACCGCGCCCGCGCGCAAGAACGCGCGGCGGTTGATCACGCCGCGGCGCGTGAAAGGCAGCGGCGACAAGTCGCTCCCGAGCGTGCGATGAGTCTTGATGATCACTGGGCAACTCCGGAGTGCGTGCGGAAAGCGTCGTTCTGAACGAGCGCGGTCAAGATCCCTTTGATGGAACCGCCGGAGGCTCGGCTGGCCGTGGCCAACGTTTGGAGCCATGGCAGATCGCTGACCACGACGTCGCGCTGCAAGGCGAAGCTCGCGAGCTTCTTGGCGTAACAGAGGTGTGCTTGTTGACCGTCGGCCATGGCTTGCATCAGGCCGGCCGCGTCTTGGAAAGACTTCGTGCCGTCGCTGAACGCATACGAGCCACTGCTATCGATGGGCAAGCCGCCGTTCTCCGTATCCCGGTACTGACCCATGCCGTCGAAGTGCTCGAACGCAAAGCCGACCGGATTGATCATCTGCGCGTGGCACACGCCACCGCAAGCCGTGAGCGTCGTGATGCGCTGACGGTTGGTCTGCCCGGGTTGCAGCGGCGGGATCGGCGGTAGCTCCGCCGCGGGTGGCCCGAGCGGGGCGCACAGCACGTCCAAATTGATGCTCACACCGCGATGAATCGGATCCGGGTCCGCGTTCAGGCCGTTCAAGGTCAGGTAAGGCAATTGCGAAAAGAACCCAGTGCGCTGGGCGCCCAGATCTTTCTGTACGTAACCGCTTCCCGCAGCCGTCACTCCGTAGAGCGCCGCCATGCCCGGGCCCATGAACGCATTCGTCGAGGTGAGCATCTCTTTCACGCCCTGCCCTTGGCTGAACAGCTGATCGAAAAACAGATACGAGCTCTCTTGGTACTCGGCGTTCAGCGAGTCCATGTATGTCGGCACGCCGATTTTGCTGATCGTACCGAAGCGTGCAAAGTGGAGCAGCTCGCCGTGGAACTCGCGCATCACGCGCGTGGCGGCGGGCTCGGCCATCATGGTCGTGGCCAAGGTCGCCGCGGCGTCCGGCGTGGTGAGCGTCGGAGCCATGTCGAGCAGCGCCTCGCTGGGCGTGGTCTCGCGCAGAAATAGCGAGAGCTTGGCCGCCACTTCGTAGCCGCTCAGCGGCGAACCGCTGGGGCTGAGCTCGCTCCGAAACAAGAAGTTCGGCGACTGCAAGAGCGCGCGAATCACGAGCGCCGCGCCCTTGGCGAACGCGCTCTTGGTGCCCGACATGGCGCTACCGGTCGCGAACAGCGAGGTGTAGGCCGCAGTTTCGCTCGCGGTCAGCGGTCTGCGATAGACACGGCGACCCAAGGTTTGGATGAAGCCCGCGCTATCCGTCCCGGCGTAGGTCTTGGCCAGCGTCGCGTCGGAGGCCGTAACTTGAGCAGCCAACGTCTCGGCTGCGGTCTGGAAGTCCCCCCACGAGCGCGGGTTCACGTCCAGGAGCAGCTCGTTGTTCGAGAAATCAGTCGTGCCCGAGACCGCATTTTCGAAGCCGCTCTCGAGCCCCGAGGGAGCATCCAACTTGAGGATGTCTTGCACGGCGTGCGCCCATTGCGCGTTGCTGAGGCGAACGAACCGGTAGTACTTCGGGTCCCCGGGTAGATCGATGCCGAGCGCCGTCGTGGAGCCGCCGCTGGCACCGGCTCCGCCGGTTCCCGGCAGGCCTCCGCCGCCTCCTGAGCCCAGCGCGCCGCCGCTAGCCGGAGCGCTGCCAGCAACGGCGGGAGAGGCTCCGTTCACATCGCCCGTGGTGCAACCCGCGATGGCCGTGCTCGAGAGCGCGAGCCCAATCAAGAGCGAGCGCGCATTGATCGCAGCTTCGTTAAGACTCCGTCGCTTTGGCTGCATATTTGTCCAAAGCCGTATTCCCGCAATGAAAGGAAGCGATCACCCGGAGGCAACTCCCCCGGGCGATTCTTCGGACGCTTGATCGCTGAGCGGCTCGGAAACGGCTCGCACACAAAAAGAAACAATTGACTTCGGCCACTGAGGCAAACCTGCGCTCATGCCAAAGCAACACTCGAACTAGGCACTTATGACTAGATACAAATGCGTTCGAAATGGCGCTGATATCGCACACTCTGCGTCAGCGCGAGACTGACACTGGAACCGCAGCGCTGCGCGGCCGCGCGCGTTTCGCGAGCAATTGGGATCCACTAGAAGGGCGGGTTGCGCGAGCGACAAGGGGCTCGCGCAGAGGCGTGCGTTCGCACGCAGAAGGAGTCCATCATTCATGAAGTCGATCTCATTGCTTGCTTCGCTCACTGCCCTCTCCGCGCTCTGCGTTGCCTTCGGTTGCAGCGACAAATCGGACGGCAACAACGGCACCGCCGGCAGCACGTCGGTCGCTGGCCGCACCTCGACCGGCGGCGGAGACGCCGAAGCCGGCGATACGGGAGAGAACGGCGGCAAGACGTCGAGCGGCGGTAAGACGTCGAGCGGCGGCGCCTCGTCCAACGCCGGCGAAGCGGGCGACAATTCTGCCGTTGCCGGTGATACGAGCGCGGGTGGCGACAAGGGATCGGCTGACGGCACGATCACGAGCTGCGGTGAAGGTGTCGTGATCGAGGGCGACCCGCTCTACGACGACGACGCGATGCCGGCGACCGACGGGCAGGGAGTATTCGCCGATCCGCCGGTCCGCAACCAAGCCATCGCCGTCATTGGTAATGACTTCTACGTCGAGACGGATCAAGAGATTTGGCGCGTCGACTTGAGCGTTGCGGCCGCCAAGCGCAAGCTGACGCGCGTCGCTGGCGTCGAGCTCGACAGCGGTGGGTTCGTCAATGCGGGCGTGGCTTGCGCCGACACCACGTTCTTGAGCATCCGGGACATGGCCGCGACGGCCGATGGCAAGTTGGTGGTCGTGGACTACGTTGCCAACTCGGTGATCGAAATCACGAATCCTGGCACCGCGACCTGCAAGAGCGCTTGGGTGGCCGGAACGCACGTGAAGAGCCCGGATCCGGGCGCGAACTTTCCAGTCACCTATGGTGACGTGGACGGGCCGGGCGCCAGTGCGCTGTTCGGTGGCGGCAAAGGCGCGGGCATTCAAAAAGTCGCCGTCGATCCGGACGGCAACATCTACACGTTCGACAACGGGACCGGCAAATTCAAACAGATCGCGACGGACGCCGATCGCACGGTATCGACGATCGGCCAAGGCTTGGCGGACGACACCATCAACGGGCTCACGTTCTTGAACGGCAAGCTATACGCCGTGGGCGTGGATGGCACGAACGACCTGCTGCTCGAGATCGATCCGGCCAAGTACAAGGTAGCGACCCCGAAGGCGAATGTAAAAGAGATCTACCGCGTGCGCGATCACTTCGACGATGTCCCGACCGGGCATCAAGCGATCACCACGCAAGTGGTCAACGACGGCGAGGCGTTGATCATCTCCGGTCAAGCAGGCTATGTCTGGCGCGTCGGGACGGACGGGACGGTGCTCGCCACCCTGGCTGGCACCGGCACTCACCTCGAGTTCAGCACTAATTTCGATCCAACCGTGGCTCACGCGGCCAAGGATTGGGAGCTGTACAACAGCATCAGCAACTCGAAGGGCGGCCCCTGGCTCGCCCTGAGCGACGGAAAGCTGTACTGGTCGGGCGGCGAAGGCGCCAGCAATCCGGCGCAGTACACGATTCAATTCTCCTGCCAGTGAGTGACACTGGAGCCCGGCCGAACGCAGCGTTCGGTCGGGCTCGTCACAGCTCGAAGTCGCGCACGATCTTCACCAGCGCGGTCAGCTCCTCGGCCTTGTCCGCGAGGTCGGGATTCGACGGCAGGTGACATGAAACGGATCTCAGCTATTACTGAGAGCACGATGCGCAAGTTAGTGGGTGGGGTCTTGGGCTGCTTGGGCCTTTTATTCGTCGCGTGCGGCGGAAAGCTGATCGATGGCTCGCACGGCGCCGCAGGCGCATTCAGCGCGGGACCCGCAGGAGCGCCGGGCGCGGGCGCGAGCAGCGGCGGGTCCAGCGCCGGCAGCGAGCTTTTCGACCCGCCCGATGCAGATCCGCCTTGTGTCGGTGTCGGCGACAACGTTCCCTGCGCAAAGTCGTGCGGCAGCGATACGCTGAACGCGGTCCCGGGCGAGTGCGTCCGCGGCGAGTGGCGCTGCCCCGCGACCTGGGTCGATCCGAACACGTGCCCTGCTGATTCTTGCATCCGCCAAGGACACACGTGTTGCGACCATCGCTTCGGCAAGCGCTCGTCCCCGCCCTGCACCGCCAGCGGCCTCATTGGGGAGTGCCCAGCGGGGCTCGAGCGCGACGTCGCGCTGTGCGTGGCGGACAGCGCGCACACGACGAATTGCGGCTCACTCATCGGCCAAAGCTGCACCCTCGAAAACGCGCTGTGTGAAGCCAACGGCGCTCACTGTCTGTGCGCCACGAGCAACGGCGACGCCGGCTTGACCTGGAGCTGCGTCTTCGACCTTTTGTGACCGGGCGGGCGGTGTCGCGTGGTGCCTGGGCCGTCGCTGAAGTATGCGAGCCGCATGCCGCCCCTGCTCGAGCTTGCCGCAGTGTTCCTGCGCCTCGGCTTGACGGCGTTCGGCGGACCGGCGGCGCATGTCGCCATGATGGAGGCCGAGGTCGTGCGGCGGCGGCAGTGGCTCACGAGCGAGCGCTTCCTCGACTTGTTTGGCGCGGCCAACTTGTTGCCCGGCCCGAGCTCGAGCGAGCTTGCGATCTTCATCGGCTACGAGCGGGCGGGGGGATTCGGCCTGTTGGTCGCGGGCGTGTGCTTCATTCTGCCCGCGGCGCTGCTGGCGGCGGGCCTGGCCGCGGCCTACGTGCGCTTCGGCGCGCTGCCGCAAGTGACGGGACTCTTGTACGGCGTGAAGCCAGTGATCATCGCCATCGTGGCGCAAGCCATTTGGGGACTGCTCCCCAAAGCCCTCAAGAGTCCTCCACTCATCGCCATCGGGCTCGTGGCATTCGTCGCGAGCGCGTGCGGCGTCAGCGCGCTTGCCGTATTCGGGGGCGCGGGCCTGCTCGCCGTGGCGAGCTCGAGGCTCCGCTCGCGCGACGGCCAAGTGTCTTCATTCGCGGCGTGGCTCGGGTCTAGCGCGCTCGGCGCGTCGACTCCGATCACGCTGCTCGGCATCTTCTTCGTGTTCCTCAAGCTGGGCGCGCTCGTGTTCGGCAGCGGCTACGTGCTGGTCGCGTTTCTGCGCGAAGACTTGGTGACGCGTTTACATTGGCTGACGGAACGACAGCTGCTCGACGCCGTCGCTGTGGGTCAGGTCACGCCGGGTCCAGTGTTCACCACCGCCACGTTCATCGGCTATCTGCTCGCGGGGCCGCTCGGCGCGCTGCTCGCCACGGTCGCCATTTTCCTGCCTGGGTTCGTGTTCGTCGCGCTTGGCCGGCCGCTGCTCGTGCGGGTGCGGCGCTCGGCAGTGGCGGGCGTATTTCTGGACGGGGTGAACGCGGCGGCGCTGGCCGTGATGTGCATGGCCACCGCGCAGCTCGCACGCGCCGCGATCGTCGATGCGTTGACGGCCGTGCTCGCGCTGGCCGCGCTCGCCGCGTTGCGCCGAAATATCAACTCGATTTGGCTGATTACGGCTGGCGCGCTGCTGGGAGTTGCGTTCGCTCTCTACGGCCACGCGCTCTGAGCGCGCGACGCAGCGCGCCGCCGAAGGCTGGGCCGCGGCGCGCCGGGGCGTGTGACCATCAATAAAAAAACGGTGTCGCGAGCTCAGTGGTGGTGGCCGTGGCCGTCCGGACCGTGCGGGTGACCGTGGCTCAGCTCGTTCTCGTTCGCTTTGCGCACGTCCAGCACTTCGACGTCGAAGTGCAACGTCTTGCCGGCGAGCGGGTGCTGGGAATCGACGAACACCTGGTCGCCTTCGATGCGCTCGATCCAAATCGGAGCGTGCGTGTCGTCGGGCCCCTCGGCCATGAACTGCATGCCAGCGACGAGCTTGACGTCCGGCGGGAACGCGGTGCGCGGTACGGCCTCGGCCGGCATGTCCTCACGCTCGCCGTAGCCATCTTCTGGCGCGACCGTGACTTTGCCCTTGAAGCCGACGCTCTTGCCCGTGAGCGCTTGCTCGAGCCCGGGCACGATGTTGTCGGCACCGTGCAGGTACGCCATCGGATCGTCAGCCGTCGAAGCGTCGATGACCTCCCCCTCGTCGGAGCGCAGCGTGTAATTCAAGACGACGACAACGCCGTCCGCGATGGGCAGTTTTTCAGACATCCGCGACCGACTAGCCCCTCTCCGAGCCCAATGCCAGCCAGAAACGCCAAGATTGGTCACATCCGCTCATCCGATTCCGGTTCGGTGAATGGATCACCACTTGGTTCCTGCCTCGGCGGAGATCCACTGCGCGCCAAAAAATACTGTTCGGGCCCGAACGGTTTTTTTCAGCCCGAGATGGGTCTCCCCGGCAATCATGCGGCGCGTGCAACTGAATTCTCGAGACCGAAGTGCTGCCAAGTTTGGAACTGGCGTACGCGGCCGCAACCACCGGAGCAGGGCGCGCTCAGCCGCTCGAAGCGGCGCGCGTCAGCTCCGCGTCACCCGGGTCGAACACGCCCGCCAAGAGCGAGCCGAGCGGGCCGGGATTGACCACTTCACGGCGGCGGAGGCGCGTGTCACCGCGCTCGAGCAGCGCGCCGATGCGCGCGCACAGGCCATGCGGTTCGCGAAACGGCTCCTCCGCCACGCCGCTGTGCTCGGCGAGCAACTTGCAACGCAGAGCAGCTATCGCCGGGCCGAGCGCGTCGCTCGCGCTGTCACACTCCCAGGTGATGCTGAGCTCGGTATCGAGCGCCATGCTGCGCTCGGTGAAGTTGGCGGAGCCGACGACGAGCAAGCGGTCATCCACGAGCAGGATTTTCGAGTGAATGAAGGTCGATATTTCGTGCCCGCCCGAGTCGTGGGACGCGGGGTAGAGCAATTGCACGTGGTGCCCGTGATCCGCTGCGGCCTGCAAGATCTCGAGCAGCACGCCCTCTTGCGTGTCTTCGAGCGCGTACTTTTCCATCGCGGTGTCCGCGCCGTGCGGGAGCACCACCACCACCTCGAGCTTGGGGCGCGCCGCCTCCTGCATGCGAGCGATCAGCACTTGGGCGATCGAGCGTGAGGTGAAGTACTGAGTCTCGATGTAAATCAGGTGCTCGGCGGACGAGATGGCGTCCGAGTACAGGCGCAAGATTTCGCCCACGCGCTCGGGCGCGGCGCGGGAATCCACCTGAGTTCGGCTGAACGCGGCGCGCGTTGCGGGCACGGTCTCGGCGCGGCCGTCACTCAATTGCTCCAAATCGAAGCGAGCCGGGTTGGTGTCTGGCGATTGTGCGGCCAGCGACAGCATTTCCTTCGTGGCGCGGTGCCAGCGGTCGCTGAACACGCCGACTAGTGAGCTCACGATTGAGCCCCGGAAACACGCCTGAACGTCATGGTACGGCTTGCACGGCTCGCCCGTCACGTTCACGCGATCGGGATTTTCGCTGCGATGATCGCAGTCGTCCCAACGCGCGTCGCACAGATCGATGCCGCCCGTGAACCCGACGGCGCCGTCGACGACGACGAACTTTTGGTGATGGCTGCCCGCGATGCTCGAGTGGGCGTCCCACTCGAAGCGAATGCGCGGGTTCATGCTGGTGAACTTTTCGCGTTGCTCCGACTCTCGATCCCGTGCGTAAACCGGGCTGTAGTCCCAAGCCAAGACGTACACCTCGAGCGCAGGACGCTCGTCACACAACGCGCTCAAGAACTCGAGCAGCTTCACCGGGCGCGTGGCTTGCTCGGCATCGTGGCCGCGGAGCAGCCGGATCCCGCTCTCGAATTGCCAGCCGCTGATTACCACGTAGCGCTCGGCGCGCTCGAGCGCGCGATACAGCGTGCGGTAGTAATCCCGCGCGTCGATCAAGACACCGCTCTGCTCGACGGCCGCGGTGACGAATGCATTTTCCGGAACGCTGACGATCATCGATGAAACTCCGCCAGCAAGGGCAAATGATCGGAAGCGACGCTAGACAGCGCGTCCTTCCGAACCTCACAGCGCGCAACGCGCAGGCTCGGGCTCGCAAACACGTGGTCGATTCGAAACAGCGGCAAGCGCGACGGCCAGGTCGGGCGGGCCCGGGCGCCCTGCGCCCGCTGCACGTCCACCAAGTCTCGCCGCAGCCGCCGATAAACCGGGGAAAACTGGCTCGAATTCAGATCCCCGCACACGATCAGCGGCACGTTTTGCTCACGATTGGCGAGCCACTCGGCGCCCAGCAATTGTTCGATTTGCATGAGGCGCTCGCGAAAGTGAATGCTGAGGTGCGTGTTCATCACGCTCACCGCCTGGCCCGCGATCGACAGCTTCAGCCACTGCACGGCGCGCTGTTCGCCGCGCCGGCGCGAGAGCCCGCCTTCGGACAACACATCGAACGGATGGCGTGATAAAATCGCGTTGCCGTAGTGGCCGTCGTCGCAGGCGCGCGCGGCAGTGAAATGCGCGCGCATGCCCAGCTGCTGCGCGAGCCACTCGGGCTGATTGACGCCGCCGGAACGCGATTGGCACACGTCGAGCTCTTGCAACGCAACGACATCCGGCTTGGCGCGCGCAATGACGTCAGCGATGCGTTGCGCGTCGAGCTTGCCGTCCGTCCCGACGCAACTGTGCACGTTGTAAGTCATGATTCGGAACGGAGTCATCGCGGCTGGACGCAGCACTGAATGAACTTTTGTGCCAAAATGCCTCGTCTATGAGCGCCACGCACGCGCGTGCTGGACACGATGCAAGTTGCGCGCCGACGCGACGTGACGCGCGCTCGCCGCACGAGCGCGCTCGGCGAGCGGCCAGCTTCGAGGTGCCGGGTGAGCCCCGCGGGCGCCCACCGCGAACGGACCTCT
Source organism: Myxococcales bacterium (assembly GCA_040348785.1). Lineage (GTDB taxonomy): Bacteria > Myxococcota_A > Polyangia > Polyangiales > Polyangiaceae > PMG-095. The sequence continues at coordinate 98,579 of JBEQTH010000019.1, forward strand.
GACCGACACATCCAGAATACAGTGGCAAGCGCACGCTGAGCGGGTGTCGATCTCGAGCGTGGTCGATAGCGCGGCTCAGGCAGGGGTGGAGACGCACTGCCCCTATTGCGCGCTGCAATGCGGCATGACGCTGGTCCCGCGCGGGGACTCGGTCGAGGTCACGGCGCGTAATTTTCCGACCAACAAGGGCGGGCTGTGCCGCAAGGGTTGGACGTCTGCCGCGTTGCTGCGTGCGCCCGATCGTCTGACGACGCCGCTGCTACGCCGCGGCCCCGAGCAAGCGTTGTCCCCCGCTTCTTGGCCGGAGGCGATCGACTTCGTGGTCACTTCGCTGCGCGCGATCGGGCAGAGCTATGGCCCGGATGCAGTCGGCATTTACGGCGGCGGCGGGCTCACGAACGAGAAGGCGTACGCCCTCGGCAAGTTCGCGCGGGTGGTGCTGCGCACGAAAAATATCGACTATAACGGCCGTTTTTGCATGGCTTCGGCGGCCGTGGCCAATCAACGCGTGTTCGGGGTCGACCGCGGCCTGCCCTTCCCCTTGAGCGACATTCCTGGCGCAGAGGTGATCCTGATCGTGGGCGGCAACCCGGCCGAGACCATGCCGCCGCTGATGCAGTACTTCGAAGCGCAGCGCGCAGCAGGCGGCAAGCTGATTGTCGCTGACCCGCGGCGCACGCCCACCGCCGAGAGCGCGCAGCTGTTTCTGCAGCTCACGCCGGGCAGTGACGGCGCGCTAGCCAATGGGCTGCTGAACATTGCCATTCGCGAGAAGCTGATCGACGAGGCGTTCATCGCCGAACGCACGAGCGGCTTTGCGGCGGTGCAAAAGAGCGTGGCCTCCTATTGGCCGGATCGCGTGGAGCGGATCACCGGCGTACCGGCGGCCCAGCTGCTGCAAGCGGCGCGCCTACTCGGCAAAGCGAAGACAGCCATGGTGTTCAGCGCACGCGGTGCCGAGCAGCAGACGCGCGGTGTGGACAACGTGATTGCGTTCACCAATCTGCTCTTGGCGCTGGGGCACGCGGGCAAGCCGCACTCCGGTTACGGTTGTTTTACCGGACAAGGCAACGGTCAGGGTGGGCGCGAGCATGGCTTGAAAGCCGACCAATTGCCCGGGTATCGCAAGCTGTCCAGCGTTGCCGATCGCACGCACGTCGCGGCCGTGTGGGGCGTAGAGCCGGATGACTTGCCGCCGCCGGGGTTGCCCACGATGGAGTTGTTCGACGCGCTCGGCGTGCGCGGAGGGGTGCGCGCGCTGTGGGTGATGGGTGCAAACCCAGTCGTCTCGGCGCCCAACGCGAGTACGTTGGAAGCGCGTTTTCGAAAGCTGGATTTGCTCGTGGTTTCGGACCCCTTCCTGTCGGAGACCGCCGCCCTGGCGGACGTCGTGTTCCCGGTGACGCAGTGGGCAGAAGAGGAGGGCACGACGACGAACTTGGAGGGTCGCGTGCTGTATCGGCGTGCAGCGCTCGCGCCGCCCGCTTTCGTGCGCAGCGATCTGGAAGTGATGCAGCTCGTTGCAACGGCGTTCGGGCGTGGCCAGCACATGAGCACTGAACCGAGTGAACTATTCGCGGAGCTCGGACGCGCCAGCGCGGGGGGCAAGGCGGACTACAGCGGCCTCACTTACGCCAAAATTCAGGCTGAAAACGGCATCTGTTGGCCGTGCACGGAGGCGCAGCCGCACGGTAGCCCGCGGCTGTTCGGCGATCGTTTTTGGACGCCGGATGGGCGAGCGCGCTTCTTTCCGGTCGAGTATCGCGGGCCCGCGGAGGAGCCGAACGAAGAGTACCCGCTGTACCTGACGACCGGGCGCATCATGGGTCACTACCAGTCCGGCGCGCAAACCAGGCGCGTGCCCGAGCTGAACGAGGCCGAGCCGCTCGCGTTCGTCGAAGTGCACCCGGACACTGCTGCAAGCTTGCGCATCAAAGACGGCGCGCTGGTGCACGTTGAAACGCGCCGCGGCAGAGCCACGTGCAAAGCCCGGCTGAGTCGTGGCATCCGCTTCGACACGTTGTTCATGCCCTTTCACTTCGCGGGCGAGGGGCGTGCCAACACCTTGACCAACGGTGCCGTCGACCCCGTCTCGAAGATCCCGGAGTTCAAAATAGCCGCAGCACGCTTGAGCTTGGCGCTGGAGCGCGATCCAGAAACTCCGAAATCGGATGCGCCGACGCACGAAGGAACGCAAACGAACACTTCGCCGAAACGCTGATCCGAACAGCCTCGATAACAGAGGTAGGCATGGCTGAAACACCCAAGTTCATTCAAGGTGTCTATTCGTTCCGTGGGGCGGGCCTCGAACGGGCCGTTCCGTTGCAACCAGCGGCGACGCACAAAGTGCCTTTCGACAAGCGCGCGCAGCTGGTCTATCTGCGCGCGGGCAACGCGAGCAGTGAGCTCGTTTATCTGGCGCTCAAGCAATCCGGGAAGGTGATTCGCTTGTTCCCGGTGGGCGCCAAGGAAGCCGTGCACGTGCCACTCGCGATCGTGGAGGACATCGATCCGGAGAGCGAGCTCGAGCTGTGCCTCGGCGCGACCGAAGGCAGCAGCGGGTCGGTTATCGTGGACTTGGGCCTCGTGGAGCTGTGAAGCAAGATGGCGAGCAAGCAAAAGCTCGTGGTGATCGGCAACGGCATGGCGGGCGCGCGCGCGGTGGAGGAGATCCTCGCCCGCGGCGGCGCGGATCTGTTCGAGATCGTGATGTTCGGGGACGAGCCGTACGGCAACTACAACCGTATCTTGCTGTCCGAAGTGCTGAACGGCTCGCATGACGCAGCCGATATTTTTCTCAATCCGCTCGGCTGGTACGCCGACAATGGCGTAAAGCTTCACGCAGGCGTGCGCGTCGAGAAGATCGAGCGCCGCGCGCGACAGGTGGTGGGCCAGGGCGGCGTGGTCGAGTCGTACGACCAACTGATCATCGCCACGGGCAGCGTGCCCTTCATCCCGCCGATCGAGGGCCTGTATGGCGCAGATGGCCAGTACAAGCCCGGCGTGTTCGTGTTCCGCAGCTTGGATGATTGCAATCGCATCACCGAATACGCGATGGACAAGCGCGCAGGCGCGGTCATCGGCGGCGGCTTATTGGGGCTAGAAGCCGCTCGCGGGTTGCAGAATTTCTCGCTCGCCGTGCACGTGATTCAGCGCGGCAACGCGCTGATGAGCCAGCAGTTGGATTCACCCGCCGCGGCCATCTTACGCACCACGCTGGAGCAGCTCGGCATCGCCGTGCACGTGGACAAGAACACGAGCCACATCATCGGCGATGACAAGGTGGAGGGCCTGCAGTTCGCAGACGGCAGCAAGCTCGACTGTGACTTGATCGTGATCGCGGCGGGCATCAAGGCGAACAGCGCGCTCGCCGCGCGCGCGGGCTTGGCCGTCGAGCGCGGCATCGTGGTCGACAACCACCTGCGCACGGACGACCCGCGCATCTTCGCCGTGGGCGAGTGCGTGCAGCACCGCGGTCAAGTCTACGGGCTCGTCGCCCCGCTCTGGGAGCAGGCCAAAGTGCTGGCCGATCAGCTCACCGGCGCCAACCCCGACGCGGCTTATCACGGCTCGAAAATCGCAACCAAGCTCAAAGTGATGGGGGTGGAGGTCGCCTCCATGGGCATCATCGACCCTGCGCACGAGGGGGACGAGGTCGTGCAATTCACGGAGGCCAAAAAAGGGACGTACAAGAAGCTCATCATCCGCGACGGGCGGCTCGTGGGCAGCATCTTGCTCGGCGACATCAGCAAAGCGCCGTACCTCACGCAAGCCTACGAGCGGAACACGCCCGTGCCTGAGGAGCGGCTGAGCCTGCTGTTCGACATCGGCGCACCTTCGGAAGCCGCGAGCGTGGAGAGCATGCCGGGCGAGATGCAAGTCTGCAATTGCAACGGCGTGACCAAAGACAAGATCTCGGTCTGCGTGAAGCAAGGCAAGCGCAGCCTCAAGACGGTGATGGAGGCCACGCGGGCGGGCATGGGCTGCGGCGCGTGCAAGGCCCTCGTCGGGCAAGTGATCGAGTGGGCCTGTGGCGGCGCCGCCGAAGAAGATCCTTCGGCGAGCTACTTCGTGCCTGGGGTGCCGTACTCACAGCCGGAGCTGGTCGCCGAGATCCGCGAGCGCGAGCTGAAGTCGGTCTCGGCGGTGTTCCGCGAGCTAGCCGGCGGCGTGGAAGATCCGGGCAGTAAACCGGGCCTGGCGGCGCTGCTCAGCACCCTGTGGGCCGGCGAGTACGTGGACGAGCGTGACGCGCGCTTCATCAACGACCGCGTGCACGGCAACATCCAGAAAGATGGCACGTTCAGCGTGATCCCACAAATGCCCGGAGGGGTGACTAGCCCCGCCCAACTGCGCAAGATCGCCGACGTGGCCGAGAAGTACAACGTGCCGCTGGTGAAGCTCACCGGCGGGCAGCGCATCGATCTGCTCGGCGTGAAGAAAGAGGACTTGCCCAACGTGTGGCGAGATCTGGGCATGCCTTCGGGCTTTGCGTACGGCAAGCGCTACCGCACGTGTAAGAGCTGCGTCGGGGTCGAGTTCTGTCGCTTCGGCTTGGGGGACAGCATGGGCCTCGCGCAGAAAGTCGAGCAGCGCTTTCAGGGCTTGGACACCCCGGGCAAGCTGAAGCTCGCGACGGCGGGCTGCCCGCGCAATTGTTCCGAGGCGCTGTGTAAGGACGTGGGAGCGGTCGCGGTGGAGGGCGGCAAGTGGGAGGTTTACGTCGGCGGTGCGGCGGGCGCGCACATCCGCAAAGGGGATCTGTTGTGCACGCTCGACTCGCATGAAGCGGTCTTGAAAATCTCGAGCCGGTTCATTCAGTTTTACCGAGAAAACGCCAAATACCTGGAGCGCACGTACGCCTTCGTGCCGCGCCTCGGGATCGAGAAAATCCGCGCCATCGTCGTCGATGACAGCGAGGGCATCGCCGACATGTTGGATGAAGCCATGCAGCGCTCGGTGGATGCCTTCCGCGATCCGTGGCTAGAGGCAGACGCACCGGCCACGCCGCATCAATTCAGCGAGACGTTACCCGTCGTTCAATAGCTTCAGTGAGGAGACACGCATGGAAGTCACATTGGGGCCCATCGTCGCCATCCCCGAGGGAGAAGGCCGAACGTTCGCTATCGGCAATGACCGCATCGCGGTGTTCCGCAGTCGGGATGGCAGCGTGTTCGCGACTCAAGCCAGCTGTCCGCACAAGGGCGGGCCGCTCGCTGACGGCCTGCTCGGCGGCAGCACGCTGATCTGCCCGCTACACGCGCTCAAGTTCGACCTGCGCACCGGCACCGCGCAGAACAGCGACTGCACGCTCAAAACCTACCCCACGCGGCTCAGCCCGACCGGCCAAATCCTGATCACGATGAGCGACTGAAGGAGCAAGCGCCATGAGCTCAGTTGATGCATCGGCCTCGAAGGCCACTCGAATTCAGATTTTCTCTTTTTCGACGCCGGCCATGCGCGCCTTTCATCTGAGTTGGCTCGCATTTTTCGTCTGTTTTTTCGCTTGGTTCTCGCTGGCCCCCCTGATGCCGGTGATCAAGTCCGAGTTCCACCTGAGCAAGGGGCAAATCGCGAACATCAACATCGCTGCCGTTGGCATCACGATCTTGGTGCGCTTGATCGTAGGTCCGCTGTCCGACAAGTACGGCCCGCGCCGCACGTACGTGGCCCTGCTGATCTTGGGTGCAATCCCGGTGGTCGGCATTTCGCTCGCTCACAGCTACGAGTCGTTCTTGATCTGTCGGCTGTTGATCGGCGGCGTGGGTGCAAGCTTCGTGATCACGCAGTATCACACGTCCGTGATGTTCGCGCCCAACGTGGTCGGCACCGCGAACGCCGCGAGCGCCGGCTGGGGCAACTCGGGCGGTGGCGTGACTCAAAGCGTAATGCCCTGGGTGCTGGCGGGAGTGATCGGGCTCGGTGTTGGTCAAAGCCTCGGTTGGCGGCTGTGCATGCTGCTGCCCGGCGCGTTGATGTTGCTGGTCGCAGTCCTGTATTGGAAATTCACACAAGATTGCCCGCAGGGCAATTACGGCGCTCTGCGCGCCCAAGGCATCGAGATCAGCGGCGGCAAGAAGGGCGGCTGGCAGGTCTTCAAATCCGCCATGAAGAACTATCGCGTGTGGATGCTGTTCGTCACTTACGGCTGCTGCTTTGGGGTCGAGCTGTTCGTGCACAACGTGGCCGCGAGCTACTACGTGGACCGCTACAAGCTCAGCCTGCAAGCCGCGGGCATGGCGGCGGGGTCCTTCGGCTTGCTGGCGCTGTTCGCGCGTGCGGTGGGTGGCCTGTTGTCCGATCGCTTCGCGCGCACGCGCGGGCTGGACGCGCGCACTCGGCTTTTGTTCGTGCTGATGATCGGCGAAGGCGTGGGGTTGCTTTGGTTCTCGACCACCGGCACCGCGGCCGCCGCGGTCGTGGCCATGATCACCTTCGGTCTGTTCACGCACATGGCCTGCGGCGCCACTTACGCGCTCGTGCCGTTCATCGATCGCAAGTCATTGGGCGGCGTGGCCGGCATCGTCGGCGCGGGCGGCAACGTGGGCGCGGTTTTGGCAGGCTTTCTGCTGAAAGCGGTGGGCAGCGTGCAGGGCTGCTTCTCCACGTTGGGAATCATCGTGCTCGGGGCGTCGGCGTGCGCGGTCGCGGTGCGCTTCAGTCTGGCGCACAAGGCGACTGAACAGCAACTGTACGAAGCCGCAGTCCGCGAACGCGAGTCGCTCATGTCTACCGGGGCGCAACCGCTCGCCACCAGCTAATCAGCGATAACAGATGAGCACGGCCGTGAGCGCGTAGTCGGGCTCGGTGTGCCGTTTTGGTTTTGCACGGCGGTCGCACAATCATCGCGCCACACCGACGAGCCATGCGAGCCGGCCTCGACCTCGGCTCGGACAGCTCATGGGGCACGGCTCAAATGCCGGCCGAAGCGCAAAACGGCTCAGCGTATTTTCGGTAAAGCGCTCGGCTCAGAACTCGACGCCGATGCCTAGGCTCAAGCTGAGAAACGGCGCGCGATACAGGTACCGCTCGCTCGCCACCGCGATACCGGGGCGGGGGCCCAGCGCAAACCCGGACAGCTCCGCGCCCACGAGCAATGCCGCGCTCAGGCGCAAATCTGCTTCGACTCCGACGCCCCCCGCAAAGCCAGTCACGTGACCGCTCACTGGCGAAAGCGGCGGACCCACCACGCCATTGGCATCCAAACGATACACACCCGCCCCCGCGGTGGCGCGCAGCTCGACGCGCTCGGTCTGCACAAACGACCACGCCACATGCACCAAGCCAAGCTCTTGACGCACCGCCGCCGAGCCGAGACTCGTATCGAACGAAGCCCCCACCGCGGGCCCAACGGCGAGCAGCCCTGCCGAAAAGCGTTGGCCCAAGCGGTAACTCAAGCCCAAGCTCGGCCCAAAACCAGGGCCGATCCTGTGCGTGAAGCCGAGCGCGGCCGCACGTGCATCGAGCCGAAATCGACGTGGCGCTGTCGACGCAAAGCGTTCCACGACGGGCGCCGGCGGTCGCGAATCCACGTTCACGACTTCTGGGGGTGGGCGCTCGCTGCCGGCAAACTCCCTCAAACTGGCACGCAGCAAGTCGGTGGTGCGGACAGCAAGCACGCTCGGTGCGTCGCGCTTCTTGTCCAGCGCGAGCGTGCGCAGCGTCGTTTTACCCGTCACGCGATCGGCAATACACACCTCCGCGGTGGGCGTGCCCACGCGCTGCACGAGCGAGATCCCCGCGAAAGCGTCGGCATTGCGCGCCAGCTCACTCAGCTTGTCCGGCGTATTTTCGACCGCATCCAGCTCGACGGTCGTGGTCTCGAAGCCCTGCAGCGTGAGCTCGGCGCGTAGCCGGTTGAACGCTTCGGACAACACTTCGTCCGGCGCGGGCGGCACCACGAGCACCACCTTTTGCGCGCTCGCGCGAGCTGTCGAGAGCAATAACAGGCACGTGACGACGACGGCGAGCAGCGCGCGCCGCGCGAGGCCCGTCACTGACCAGCCAAGATCCCGCGCGCCGTCCCCGCTTGCACCCCGTTGGGGTAACGCTTCAAATACGCTTGAGCCAGCGGTTGTGCGGCAGCGCGCCCGTCAGTCGTCGACACCGCTCGCATTTTGCCTGCAAGCGCCTCCGCCGCATAGGGCCCAGCGGGGGACTCGCTCAAGTAGGTGTCATACCAAACGCGCGCGTCGTTGGCCGCGCCCTGGCCCTCGCGCAGGCGCCCCAGCAAAAACGCGGCCGTGCGGCCTTCCGGCGCCCGCTGAAAACGAGCCCGCAGGGCGTGCAGGCTCTGGTCGGCGAGTGCAGTTTTCCCGGTGTACCGCGCGGCGTCGGCCAACGCGCTGAGATCGCTGCTGGAACAAGCCTGCAAGCACGCCGGGATGCCGCGCTCGTTCGCTTGACCGAGCAAGGTGTCGAATTGACCAGACGCGATCAGCTTGGACCAAGACTTGGCAGGCGCGCTGGGAGCGGGCGCTGCGCCGGGTAGCAGCGAGCTGGCCGAATCCGAGCCCGATCCGGCGCCGCCCGGAGCAGCTGGCGCCGGATCGTTCGTAGCGGAGTCTCGCACGGCGAGCGCTGCCCGGTTGGACGCGCTCGCCGAGAGCGCCGGTGCTGCCGCCTCGCTCGCGAGATCGGTCGTGGTCATGCTGCGGCTGTACAGGTCCGCATGGAAGGTTTGCCCGCCGCGTAGCGCGACCGGTGCCGCAGCGAACGGCGTGCGGATCTCGACCGAGCCCTCACGCAAGCGCAGCTCGATCGTCTCGCTGGTCGGGTTCCAGTTCAAATCGAAACGCGTCCCGGTCACCAGCACGTCGAACGGCCCCGCCGCAAACGTCCAATGCGACTGCGGATGATGCACGACGTGCACACCCGTGGTGCCGCGCTCGAGCAAGACTCGCGCGCCTTGGCGCGTGGTGTCTTCGATCCGGAGCCGTGCCCCGGCTTCCACTTGCAGCAGCGTCTCGTCCGAGAAGTGCACCACCACCGGCCGATCGTTGGGCGCGCTGACGTACGAATCAGCCTGCGCCGAGCCGACGATCTCGTAGCTCAAGCGGCTCGGCGTGCGCCACCAGACGATCAGGGCCGCCGCCGCGGCCAGCGCGGGCACGGCCGGCCACGCCGACCGCAACCTTCGAAGCGACCCCGAGCGCGGCGGAATCGTCGCGACGCGCGCCATCAGCCGAGCGCGGGACGCCGCTTCGTTCACTTCGGTTTGGGCGATGGCCTCTCGCGAAAGCGCACCGAGAGCGCCCGCGACCCGCAGCTCGTCATCCCTCTCGTTCATGGGGCACCCCGCGATACGTCTCGCAGCTTCAAGTATTCGTCGAGTGACGGCTCCCGCTTCGCCAACGCAGTGAGCTGTTGTTGCGCTTTGCCGAGCTCACGCCGCACGGTCGACTCCGAAATCTCGAGCGCCGCGGCGATCTCCAAGAGCTCGAGGCTTTGGACATGGCGCAGCACGAACACCATGCGCCGCCGGTTGCTCAACTGATCGAGCACCCGGTACAGCGCGCGCAGTGATTCACGCCCCGCGCTGTCGTCGGCGGGGACCGGCAGATCCGGCAATTCACCAGTCGCCGACAAGCCGACCCAGCGCCGCACTTTGCGCCGCCGGAGCTCGAGCGCGGCAGTACGCACCGCCACGCCCGCCAAGTAGCCGCGCAGCGCCGCGCCATCTTGAACGTTGCGAGCGCTCCGGAAGAAGGCCAAGAACACCTCCTGCACCAGATCTTCGTTCACGCTGTCTGGCCCAATGGCACCGAGCACGACTCCGCGCACCAGCTTGCTATAGCGATCCCAGATCACACCGAACGCCGAGCGGTCGCCGCGCACCACCTCGTGCACGAGCTGAGCATCGCTCAGCCGCTCTTGCGGGAAGCGCGCGAGCCCCTGGGGGGCACTGACCGTGGAAAGACGCGGGGGCAACGCAGTTCAGGTTGCGCGGTCCCGCTGAAGTCCGTCACGGAAATAAGGGACACACGGTGCAGCGCTGAAGGCGCGGCCCCCATTGTCTCTCAAACCCATAGAATCACTGCGGATTCCAGCCCGCGAGCACCGTCACCTTGTCGCGCATGGTGGCGGCCTGGGCGGCCGTGATCTGCTTGGAGGCCGGATCCCGGCCGCTCACGTTGAGCAACGCGCCGTTGGCGTCGGTGCTTTGGTACTCCCAGAAGCGCAGGCTGCCGGTCTGGGTCGTACCCGCGGGGGTGATGGTCCAGCCCTTGGCAGCAATCGCCGAGCTCATCTGACAATTGATGAACGCGACGTGGCTCTGGGGATACGCGGTGGCGTCGATGCGTGCCAGCACTTGGCCGGTGATCCCCGCGTCGCTCGTCAGCTTCGAATCGACGAACACGTAGCCGTAGCCAGCAGCGTTGCGCGACTGCACGATCGCGCCCGCCCGGCCCACGGTCTTGATCTCGCACTTGTCGAAGTACGTGACACCGTTGCCCCACACGAAGTCGACGTTGCCGTCGATGTAGGAATTGACGACGTACACACGGCCCGTGAGCAGCAGCGTGTCTTGTAGGCTCTTGAAGTTCGCGTTGCGCAAGATCACTTGGTCGGCCTGCACTCGCAACGCCTCGGCCTGACTGCCGCCTTGCGGCGTCGTGTTGTAGATGGTGAGGTTCTCGATCACGAGCCCAGTCGTGTTGTTGGCGAAAAATAGTCCGCGGCCCGAAGTGCCCGCGTTGAGCAGGTCGTTGTTCGGATAGGCGATGACTGTCGCGGCGCGGTCCTCCCCATGCAGGGTGAGGTTCTGCTTCCCGTTCAGGTACAGGATCTCGTGATAGGTGCCCTTTTTGATGGTGATCGTGCGTAGCGCGCTGTTGCTCGCGGGGATCGCGTCGAACGCGCCTTGCACCGTACACAGCGGGCCGGCCCCCGTGCGATCCACCGTCATGCTCGCCGAGGCCGTCGCGGCGGCTCCCGTCGTAAACGACCAGGTGCTACTGCCGCTGACCGTGCCGATCGCAGCTTTGGCCGAATCGAGGAACGCGCCCGAGCTGACCGTGACGAAGTAGCGCGTGTTCGCGCTCAGCTTGTGCTGATGGAAGTAAACCACGGCTTGATTGCCGTCGATGAACACCGGGCGCACCTCGTTACGCAATTGCCCGCCGATGGTGTCGGTGATCTTGTCGGTCGCGAGATCCACGGTGTCGATCGCGGTGTTGGGATTCGATTGCGCGAAGACCGCGATCTTGCCGGTGGCGCCGAGCGTGGGCTTGGTGCTGAAGGTGATGCTCAGCGGTGCGTCGTTGCACACGCCCGTGCTATTGGGCGCCGGAAACAGGGACGTGACCGAGGGCGGCAGAACGACGGCACCGCCCGCTCCGGCCTGAGCGCTGCCTGCGGCGCCTCCGCCCGCGCCGCCCGAGCCAGCCGCTGAGCCCGTCCTGCCTCCGTTGCCGACAGTCGCGCCCGCACTGCCGGCGATGGGGGCACTGCCGCCTGCACCCGCGCCGAGCAGCGAGCCGGCCGTGCCTCCCGAAGGATTGCTCGCACCTGCGACGCCAGCGCCCGCCACGTTCGCGCTGCCCGCATTCGTGGCGGTGGCCCCCGCTGCACCCGAGGAGCCTGAGCTCTGCCCCGCACCGGCCGCTACAGAGCCAGGGTCTTGGGGCGAGTCGTCACCACCGCAGGCGGACGCGCTGAGTAGGGCCCCGAGCACCAAGAAGCGAAGCGCACGCACGGAAAACGTAAAGGGCATTGTCATTCAGCCTCGAAGCCGCGGATCACGGACGCACAGTAGCCGCGTTACCGAGTAACGAAAGCCGGCACACACCCGTCAAGAATCGACGAGATTCCGTTCGCGCTGAGTCAATCGAGGGAGAGCGGCAAGGGCCACGGCCCGCCCGCACCCGCCCGATCGAACACGGTGTGCCAATCGTCTCGAGGCACCCCGACATCGTATTCGTAGGGCGGCGTGAACACGGCGTCGTGCGGCTCTTCACCGTCGCCGCCGTGATGAGGGCCCACGTCAGGCCCGTAATAGTTCGAGCCCACCGGCGCATTGATCTTACCGATCGCCGTATCGTCCGGACAAGTCGAGCGCTCGGTGGGCGTGACCACGCGCTGAAACGTGTTGCCCTCCAGCAACACCTGCGCGCCGCACGTAGAGCCCACGGCATAGGCCTGGTTGTCGCTGAGCAAGTTGGCGAACAGGTGAACCTGCGCTGTCGCGTCGTGAACCGTCGGCGAGTGTGTCTGCACGTGATCGAAGAAGCAGTGATGAAAGGTGACGGTCGCGCCGGTCACTTCCGCGGCGCGCGTGTGCTCGCCGCTGCATGCGCTGCTGGAAACGCCGTCATAGTGCAGCCAAGACAGGGTGATGTTCTGCGCCCCAGTGCGCACGTCGTCGAAGCCGTCGCTGATCCACTTCGTCGTCGAGTGGTCGATCCACACCTGGGACGGCTGCGTCAGGCCGAAGGCATCCCCAGACTCGAACAAATCCGGGTTCACGTCGAACACCGCGAGATTGCGCACGATGACGTTGTGCGCCGTACCAAACTCGAACGACACCCCCCGCACCTGCGCGCCGCGCCCGAGGCCGACGATGGTTTTATTCGAGCCGAGCAGCAAGCGTTGCTCGTTGCGCGTGCGATTCACGAGCGCCGCCTTGCACGTCTCACCCGTGGTCAGCACCGTGTACTGCGTCTTGCTCGCGTCACTCGTGCACGCCGTGGGGCACGCCAGCTGATTCCGCGGCGCGACGCGAAAATCATACGTGCCCTCAGGCAGCACGATCACGGCGGGGGCGTCGGGGTCGCTCGCCAACGCCTGAAAGTCTGTCCAATTGTCGACGACGGTGGGTTTTGCGCGGTCGCCACCCGTAGTCGCGGCCCCGTAACCCGTGGGGGCGATGTGGATCACCTTGCGCAGGGCCACAATCGAGCCGGAGTCTGGAGCGGGCCCAATCCAGCGCGCGTCCGAGCTGTCCGGGAAGTTACTGGGATCGCAACCCGGCAATGAGCCGAGCACGCCCAGCTCGCTCGCGTTCGGCCAAGCCGAATCATCGAACTCGGGCTTCAGGTAGCTGCCGCTGGGAGCCGTGGAAACTTTCCAGCTCGAATCGCTCGGGTAGCTTTGCTCGAGCTCATCGAGCTGCAACACCGCCGCAGGCGTTCCTTGCTTTGCGCTGACGATGACCGTGAGCGCGTTGTCACCGGGCAACAACGTGAGCGGGACGAAAACAGCGGCGCGCGCGGCGCTGCTTTGGGTAACTAGCTCGCCGTTCACGTACACACGATATCCGTCCCGCGCGGCCACGAACAAGCCAGGGCCTTGCCCACCCGCGTAGCCCCGCCCAACCCAGCTCGAGGGCGGCTCGCTGCCGTCCCCAAAGTAGACGTCGTTGGGCAGCGAGAGAGAGACCGGAGCGCTGCAATCGAGCGGACCGAGCGGTTGAACGACCGCGGTTTGTACGATGTCGGTGCCACAAGCCGCGAGCCACGAGACCCCACAGCACGAGAAGCAAAGTCGGGACAGCCGCGCGTGCACTTCAGAGCCAAGTTGCCCAACGCGGGCCGTACCCGCCAGGAAAATCGCTGGTGCGGGAAAATCGCGAGAAAACGGCAGGTCCAGCACCATTCGGTCGTTGTGCGGTCCCGGGAGTGGCATGGCCCGAGCTAGGCTCGGGGTGTGTCGCGCTTTCCCTTTTCCCCGCCCTGGGTGCTCGCGCCCATGGAAGGCGTGACCAACGCTGCGGTGCGTGAAGTGCTCGCCAGCTACGGCCCGGTCGGACTCGTGTGCACCGAGTTCGTGCGCATCTCCAACGGCCGCGTCTCACGCAGCTACTTGGAGCGCCAAGTCGAACGGTTGCCCGACGTCCCGCTGAGCGTGCAAGTGATGGGCAACGATCCCGAGCTCATGGCCGAAGCAGGGCTGGCGATCGCCGCCGCAGGCGCGGACGTCGTTGACTTGAACCTCGGCTGTCCCACCGCCAACGCCGCACGCAAAAACGTGGGCGCGGCGTTGCTCAAAGACCCCGACCTCTTGCAGCAGCTCTTGACGACCATGCGACGCTGGGTGCCCGGCTTGCTATCGGCCAAGCTGCGCGCCGGCTTCGACACGGCCGACGACGCGATCCGCAACGCTCGCCTCGTCGAAGACAGCGGCCTCGATTTCCTAGCCGTGCACCCGCGGCGCCGCGTCGACCACTACAACGGCAGCGCGGACTGGCGCATCATCGCCGCGATCCGTCGCGAGCTGCGCATTCCAGTCGTCGGCAACGGCGACATCTGGCACGCCCAATCCGCCCTGCGCATGTTCGAAGAAACGAACTGCGACGCTGTCATGCTCGGCCGCCCCGCCCTCCGCAACCCCTGGATCTTCCGCCAACTGAGCGAGCTCATGACCGGCCGCGAGCCCTATCGCCCCACGGGCGCAGACGTCGCAACGCACCTCGGCCGACTCGCCGCAGCGCTCAGCCGCGGCGTCTCCGAGGACTCCAACGTGCCCCTCGGCCCGCTCAAAGAACAACTCGGCTACTTGTGCCGCTCAGTCGTGGACGGCGTGCACCTGCAACGCAGGTTACTCCGCATGACGACGCTCTCGTCGTTTCTAGAAGCCGCAGAAGAGTCGTTCCGCGCGCTGCCCACGGAGTCACTCGACCTGAGTGCGGCGCCCGCCGCACAGCGGAATTGAGCGCGGAGTCAGACACGAAAGCGTCCGCCTCCGCGAAACGCGCCACGACACACCACGACGCACCCCCAACGCACCTCGCCGCGCTGCCTCGAACATCGCCCAATTCAAACGAGGAACGGCAAAGGCGAAAATCCGCGCCGGTCAATCGCCGCCACTACGCCTCGCCGCCCGCCCGCGGCGTGCAACGTCGGCGACGGCCCTGTCCGTCAAACATCGCCCAATGCGAAGAACCGTGTCGTGCGGCGGCTGGGCTCCGCGGCGGCGGAGCCGACGCTTGGGGCCCCCGCGCGCAGCGTAAATCGGCTGCTGTTTCGTCGCGGTAAGTTTTGGGCTGATCGTTGGCACGGGCGAGCGCTCGCCAACCCGCGTCAGGTCCGCAACGCGCTCGTGTGCGTAATTCAGAATCGCAACAAGCATTCCGCGCGCCCTGGGCTCGACCCGCTGTCCTCCGCGGAGTGGCTCGACGGGGTTGCGCAGCCGAGATCGTTGGCCGTGTCGGAGACGAGCACGGCGTACTGCCGTGGGTAGTCGTTACTGTTCGCGGTGCCTTGCTGCAAGTTGATGCGCCGCTGGCTTGGCGAGAAGGATTTTGGGGTGCAGCCAACCTTCGGTGGATCGAGGGCTGCTCGACTTCAACCCAATAATTTCATTGATATTTTAGCAGGCCATTCAGGCCGGCTTCGGAGCTGCCGTAGGGGTTCGAGGGTCACTTGGGAGCAACCAGCGCAGACCAGGCGGAGGCGGAGCTCGCGCCCGAGCAGCACCATGAGCTGTTGCGCGTGTTCGCGGGTCTTGGCTTCACGCTCAACGACACCCTGAGCGACATGCTCAACGAGCACTATTCGCACCGCACCGAGCGGCGCGGCGCGGGCTTTACGCAGGCCACGCGGCACCTAGCGGCGTTCGTCAACCGGGCGCACGAGCGCGATCCGAGCGAGCCACGGATGTTCCGGGAGCGGCTCAGCCCCACACTGAGTAACGACGCCCTGCGCGCGGCTTCGGCACTGCTCGAGCGTGAAGAGAGCCGCCTGCTCGCGGCGATCATCGTCGATCTCGTATTTCCGGCCAGCGCGAGCCAGGGAGTGACCGAGCTCCGCCGCTGGTCCGACGATCTGAAGATCGGGACTTGTCCGTTGGCGGAGAAGTATTTCCTGGAGATCGCAGAGTCCTTCCTGCGTCGCCGCGGCGCGGCCAACGTGCTCGTCGCCGACGACGGCCGGCCGGTGTTGATCGAAAAGCTCAACCTGGGCGACGATCACTCGTGCATCAGCGTTGCGCCAGTCGTCCTGAACGGGGTTGGTTTGCCGCCGGGCAGCTTGTTCGGCGTCAGGTACGAAGGTGACATCGCGCTCCGCGCCAACCGCACGCTACGCGGCTCGATCATCCCCATCACGGCCTGTGCCGGCTTTCGGTTCCTGCGCCTGAGCACGCTCGCCGTCTCCCCCACGCACCGGGAGCGCGCGTTCACGGCCCATTTCAAGGCCCAGCTCGACGCGGGGCTGTATGGGCCCCGTGAAGCCACCGTCGAGCAACTGCGACGAGTGGCGGAAAATCAGCTCTGAGCATGGCCCGCACTTCGACGACGCTGAAGGCCTTCTACTCGTCGGACATGGTGTCCAACGCGGGGCGCGGCATTTCGCCGAGCGATCGGAAACCGCTCGAAGTATCGTCGGCGCTCGGCAAAACCTCGTGGCCCGTGGAGATCGTCGCGCCCGAGCCCAGCCGGCTCGACGACATCTGCCGCGTTCACGAGCCAGGCTTCGTCACGGACGTGCTGGAGCTTCGTCGCGCGAGTGGCTTTGGCTCCATCTCGGCATCGGTCGCTCGCTCACTGCCCTTCACGTGCGGCGCGTTTTACGACTCGTCGGTGATGGCCCTCAAGGAGGGCATCAGCGCTTCGCTCTCGTCGGGCTTTCACCACGCTGGGCTCAGCGCGCCGCGCGGGTTTTGCACGTTCAACGGCTTGATGATCACCGCGGTTCAGCTGCTCCACGAGCGCCGCGTGGCGCGGATCGCGATCATCGATTGCGACTACCACTACGGTGACGGCACACAGGCGATCATCGACTCGATGCAGCTCGCTGATCGGGTGTTCCACGTGAGCTTCGGGTTGACGTACAAGCGCCCGGAGCAGGCCGCAGCCTATCTCGCGCACGTCGCCCATCTACGCACCGCGCTGGCTGAGTTTCAGCCCGACATCGTGATGTATCAAGCCGGCGCCGACACGCACGTCGACGACCCGCTCGGTGGTTTGCTCACCACGGACGAGATGCGCCAGCGCGACCGAACCATGTTCACGATCGCCCGCGAGCTCTCGATCCCGATCACCTGGAATTTGGCGGGCGGATATCAGATCGAACGCGACGGCTCGATCCCGCGCGTGATTCAGCTGCACTTGAACACGTTCGAAGAAGCGCTGCGCGTCTGGCAGCTCATCTAGCCGCCGCCACTCCAAGTGTTGTAGCGGCGCGGAGCCTCAAACAGCGGTCGCGGCGGCCGTGCTCGCGCGAAGGGGCAAGTCGATCGTGAACACGCAACCCGAACCAGGGATATCGCGCACCTGGATGTCCCCGTGGTTGGCGCGCACCGCGGCAAGAGCAATCGAGAGGCCTAGGCCGAGCCCCGCGCGGTTGGCGCCACCGCGCACGAACGGTTGAAACAGAGACTGCGCCGTGCCGGCGGGCAATCCGCCACATTCGTCGGCCACGTCGAGGAACACCCGAGGGCCGGCAACCCGCGTCGTGAGCGAAACGTGCCCGTTCTTACGACTGAATTTGAATGCATTTTGAAGCAGGTTGGAAACCGCAGACGCGAGCAGGTGCCAATCGCCATCGACGGTCAGGTCGCGATCGACGGGGTGCACCGTCAGCTGCAAGCCATACCCATTGGCGAGCACCGCACCGCTCACCTGCATCTCTTCCATGAATTCGACCATCGAGATGGGCTCCAGCGCGGGTGGGCACTCCTCGAGCCGGACCTCGGCAACGGCGCGATCGACCAGCGCACAAAGCCCAGCCATGCTTCGAGCCAGCATCGCGCCGGTGCTTCCGCCTACGCCCACCTTTCCTTCTCGGATGATGGCGAACGACAGCGTCATGGTGTTGAGCAAATTGCGCATTTCGTGCGCCAAAACGCCGAGACGTTCCCTGCCTTCATAGGCAAGATTTCGCTCGCGTTGCTCCGAGTACGCGGACACCGCACCCGAGATGGCGTCATCCAAGCAACGGTTGAAGACGTGAAACTCATGCGCGCTGATCGCGATCGCGGCGTCGCCCGCGAGGTCAGTCACCACCTGGCACAAGTCGCCGTACCCGTTCACGACCTGTGCGATCGTCAAGCCGTCCTTCAGCAGCTCACGACCATGCACCGCAGCAGAGTCGCCGATGTGCTGGCCGATCGGAGCTCCGACCAGGCGCGGCGCCTGAGCCGCAGCCAACGCCGCAACGACTTGCGTGAGCAGCGTCGGCACTCCGCGCTCCAACTGTGTGCCGGCCGCACCAGGAGGCATTCGTTCGCTCGCGCGCTGTTTCGTGCGCTCGATGATCTGGTCGCGGTGAGCGACGATGAATTCTCGAAGCATGCCCAGTGGACTGTCCGCCCAATGGCGATGATCCACAACTCAATATCCAGTATTAGATTCATATGATATCCTACAAATACCTGTGACAAAAATGCTCCAGGCGAAATATCGAATATGCAACCCACCGAAAGTCATCGGCTCAGGCGCTCGGTATCAGTGCGCGTCGCGACGTTCTTGGCCACTGCCGCCGAAGCGCCGCTGAGCTTTTGATCGACCGTGCGTTCTTGGCCGATGAAGCAATGCGAGGCTTTTTCGTCGAACCGAGTCATTGCTTGGAGTCGCGCGAGAGACAGCGCCGCCGCAGAGCGTCCAGAGCCGCATCGAGGGGGATTCACTTTTGCATGAGCTCTCGCTTTGCCGCCAGACATGCATGTTTCTCAAGCGCCGGCCGATATCGTGCCA
Organism: Myxococcales bacterium; assembly: GCA_040348785.1. Classification (GTDB taxonomy): domain Bacteria; phylum Myxococcota_A; class Polyangia; order Polyangiales; family Polyangiaceae; genus PMG-095. Next base: position 117,213 of record JBEQTH010000019.1, read on the forward strand.
GAGCTCGAATAACCGAACGAAGCTCAATCATTGTCATTCATGCGACGAGTGGCAGAGTGCGATTCGTTCGCGTGCCAGGGCGTCGAACGCTTGAGGACCAATCCTATTTCTGGACCGCGTACAGCGGGGCCTAGCGGGGGTGACGCATGAGCACGACGGTACCGACCACGGAAAGACGGCAGCACGCTGAGCACGAGGCCGAGAAGCAGACGCGGCTGGCACGTGAGCAAACCGCTCTCCTCGCCGAAGTAAAGGCCGACCTGGCGGAAAGCGAAGACCGCTTCCTTCGACTGATGAGGGGGGCCAAAGGTTACGCGCTATACATGTTGGACGCTCGGGGAAACGTCGCAAGCTGGAACGCCGGAGCGGAGTTGCTCGAAGGCTACACGGCAGAGGAGATCCTCGGTAAACACCTGTCCACGTTCTATCCGCCCTCGGAGGGCGAGCGCGCCCAGAGCAACTTGCAATTCGCCGCGCAGAACGGGCGCGCAGAAGAAGAGGGCTGGCGCGTTCGCAAAGATGGCTCGTCCTTCTGGGCTAGCGTGGTCTTGTCGTCGATCCACGATCAGCGAGGCATGCTCCTTGGATTTGCCAAGATCACTCGCGATTTGACGGAGCGAAAGCAGTGGGAAGAACAACTTCACCAATCGCAAAAGATGGAAGCGATCGGCAACCTTGCCGCGGGCGTCGCTCACGATTTCAACAATATTCTGTCCATCATTTTGAGTTACAGCGAGCTGCTCGCACTAGACCTGCCGCCGGAAGACCCAATGCGCGCCGATCTGGGCGAAATCAGCGCTGCTGGTCTACTCGCCGTCACTTTGACCCGTCGCTTACTCGCCTTCGGCCGGCAGCAGGTGCTAAAACCACGGGTCGTTGACCTCTCCAAGGTCGTATCCGGAATGGAGAGCATGTTGCGACGCTTGATCGGCGAGGACGTGGAGATGCGTACCAACTTCGCCCCGGAGTGCGGCAAGGTACTCGTGGACGCTGGGCAGATGGAACAGGTGTTGATGAATCTGGCAGTGAATGCACGAGATGCCATGGCGGGAGCGGGCACGCTCACGATCGAGGCGCGGGAGGTCGAGTTGGATTCCGCTTATGCCGCCGAGCACGTCGGGGTGGCGGCAGGCCCGTACGTTCTGCTCAGCGTCAGCGATACGGGCACCGGTATGGACGCCGCCACCCAGGCTCGCATGTTCGAGCCGTTCTTCACGACCAAAGACCCCGGCAAGGGCACGGGCCTGGGGCTTGCGACCGTCTTTGGAATCGTCAAGCAAAGCTGCGGGAGCATCGAGGTATCGAGCGTGCTCGGACGCGGAACGACGATCAACGTCTACTTGCCGATGGTGGACCAAGCCGCGATCATCACCGCCCCCGAAGCGCCACCTCATTGCACGAAATTGCAAGGTTCGGAGACCGTTCTGCTCGTCGAAGACGACCTGGCACTCCGCGTCCTGGCACGGACCATCCTCGGCAGATATGGGTACAACGTCCTGGATGCGCAGAGCGGTGGCGACGCATTCTTGTTGTGCGAACAATATGCGAGTCAGATCCACCTATTGCTGACCGACGTTGTCATGCCCCGCATGAGCGGGCGACAGCTCGCCGAGCGACTGCTGGCAGTTCGCCCAGATATGAAGGTGCTCTACATGTCCGGGTACCCGGATGATGCCGTCGTGCGCAACGGAATCTTTTATTCCAACCTGGCCTTCATTCAGAAACCGATCACGCCAGAAGCGCTGGCTCGCAAAGTTCGCGAGGCACTCGACGCCCCGCCTTGATTCGAGTGGCGTGGGATCCGAACCGAACCGTCACCGACTTGGCGGTTCGGGTCGGCGCGCTCGGCGCTCGGCCGTTGCTCTTCCAGCGAGCCCGCCCGGCCGAGCCAGAAGCCTCGTAATAGTCACACTCGGCGTCGATGGTGCGGATTTGCCAAAGATGGGCAAAGCGGGTGATCGCCGAGGGCGTCGAAAACGAACGCCAGCGAAGCGCGCTGTGTGAAGGGCGACGAAGTCGCCATTCGCATTGCCGACAATGGCACCGGCATTCCAGAGCACGTTCAGGCCAAGGTCTTCGATCACTTTTTCGCGACCAAAGCGGTCGGCAGAGGCACCGGGCAAGGCTTGTCCATCTCGCGCAGCATCGTGGTCGACGCCCATGGCGGCACCCTGTCCTTCGAAACCGAGTGCGGTCGTGGCACTGCCTTCATCATTCGTCTGCCCATCGACGGCCGGCCCCAGCTCGCGTCGTGATCTGATGGCTTCGGCGTTCAGGTCGTCGTGCGGGCGCGGTGCAAGCGATACATTTCGAGCACGTGCTGCCACGTGGGCCGGCCTACGAATTCGGACGCAAATTCGGCCAGGCCCTCGGGCAGCTCGGGCCAATGCATCACGTGCTCCGGCGGACGACAGAAGGGCGCCAGCAACGCGGCCACCGTGATGTCCAGCCGACTCGGCTGCTGCCCGCCGAGGTAAGCGCGGCCGCGCAGGGCCGTATCGAACTCGGTCATCGCGCTTCGGAATAGTGCTTTCGATTCCGCGGTCCGCTCGGCGGTCACGTCGTACAGCTTGCGTGTCTCTTTGGCCACGATTGGAAACGTGAGTGCGTAGAAGGGCCGCCCCCACCACGGGCCGTTCTGCGTGAACAGCTCGACGATGCCCTCGCGCGCACCGTCCAGCAAATAAAAATAGGAGATCCGTTGCACGCCCAAGCCGAACGCCTGGTCCGCGAGGGCTTCGAGCTCGCGCGCGCGCGAGGCGCTCGCCGAGTCGGGCTCGAGCGAATCTTTCCCGAGCTCCGTCGCCAAGTAGTCGAGAATTGGAGTCGAGCCCTGAATCACGCGCCCCGCGTGCTCGAGGATCGGCACGCTCGTTTTCTTGGCGAGCCCGCGAGTGACGAGCAGATGCGGCCCTGGCAGAAGCGGCCGCTCCTCGTAGAGCACGCCCTCGTAATCGAGCCCCCAGCGCGCCTTTTCGGAGAAATGCGAAACCAGAAAGGTCGTGAGCCGGGGCCGCTGCATCGCGAACTTACACTAGCAGGCTTTCACTTCAATCGAAGCGCGCGTCCGAGGCATTTCGGCCCCGCCCGCGACCGAGCAGCGCGTAGCCCGCGGCCAACAGGAGCGCGGCGCTCGGCGCGAGCATGGCGGAAGGCCCGCGGTTGGTCGTGAACAGGGCGCCCGAGACCGCGCCGAGGGTGAACGCGCACAAGATCGTGAGCAAGAGCACCGCTTTGACGGGCGACGGCCGAGGCTCGCGCGTGGCTCGGTAGCGAGTGAACAGCCAATAGTGCCAACGCGCCGATTCGATGCCCAGATCGGTGACGACGCCAGTGAGGTGCGTGGTGCGAATCACCGCGCCCGACAGGTTGGTCACCAAGCTGTTTTGCATGCCCATCGCGAAGCAGAGCATGGCCGCTTGAGCATCGAGGATGCGCGGCTGATCCTTGCGCATCGTCCCCGCCACCAGCACGAACGCGACCAGCGTCAGGCTCTCGAGCAACAGGGCCAAGCCGTAGGCACGCGCGACACGGCTGCGCTGCGCTTGAATCACGATGCTGGCGACGAAAGCCCCCGCGAAGAATGCAAGCACGAACACTGCAGCAAGCGTCGCGGCAGCCCATTGACTCTTGGCAAGATCATCGGAAAGCCGCCCGATGCTACCAGTGACGTGAGAGGTGAACGTGCCGAGCAACACGAAGCCGCTCGAATTCACGAAGCCCGCGACCAAGGCCAGGTAGCCGGCTAGAACGCCGTTGTTCGTGGCACTGCGCGATGGCCCTTCGTGGCTGAACACCGGGAGAGGTTATCGCGGGGGCGGACCACCTACCTACTGAACAATCGCCGCCAGCGTTGCAACTTGGTCGCGGCGGGCCTCGCGTTTGATGAATCACCCTCTTAGTGGTGCATTGGGGAGCGCCGTAAAGCCTTGGGAGGAGCACCCCGAAGATGCAAATCGTGCTGGCAGACGACGATGAGCTCAGTCGAACACTGCTGGTGCGCACGTTACAGGTTCGTACGTCCTATCGAGTGACGCCGGTCGCCGACGGCCACCTGGCGCTCGACTTGGCGCTGTCCGACCATCCGCCCGACGTGCTGCTGCTCGATTGGATGATGCCGACCATGACCGGCACCGAGGTGTGTCGACGCGTGCGGGCCGCACCACTCCGCAAGCAACCCTACATCTTGCTCGTGACCGCCAAGAACCAGCGTGACGAGCTGGTGGAAGGGCTCGGCGTTGGCGCCGATGACCTGCTGACGAAGCCGGTCCCGCCCGACGTCTTGGTCGCGCGCCTGCGCTCGGCCGAGCTTCATCAGCGTGGGCGGCAGCCGTCGAGCTCGCTCGTCTTGCGCGCGCTGCGTGCCGCGCGCAACGAGGGCAGCGGTGAGCTCGTGGTGCGAGACGGCGATGTGACCGCGCACGTCCATTTTCAAGAAGGCGCCGTGGCTTGGGCGCACATCTCCGACGATCGCAACGCCTTGTTCGAGCTATTGTCACCCGAGTCGGGGTTGGACGCCGAGAGCGCTCGCGCCATCATCGAAGAGTGCCGGCAAACCGGGGCTCGACTGAGCGACACGCTGGTGCGCTGGGGGCTCACCGATCGCGCGAGCCTGCGCAACTCGCTGCAGGTTTGGATCACGAAAAAGCTTGCCTCGATCATGCGGCTCCAGCAGCCCCAAACCCTGTTTTTACCGCACCGGCGGCGCTATGCCGAAGACATGCTGTTCGAGTTGAGCGAAGTCGCAGAAGGAATTACGGAATCACCGCCGTCCATCTTTCCGCCCGCGTACACGGCGCCCGCTTCGACCTGGAACGAGTCGTTCGTCGGCATGGAGACCGACGCCGAAACGGCGAATCTACTCGGGCAATCCATGGCTTGCGAAGGGATGCGCGGCGTTGCGGTCTTGGATCGCGAGCTCGGCTGCTGCTTCGGGCAAAGCGGCACCGCGCTCAACCCGCACATTGCCTGGGCGCTGCTGCAGGGCATGAGCGTCGTGTCCCGCCATGCCGCGGTGGAAGACGTGGTGTTGGTCGCGCCGCCCGACTATCACCTAGTGCGCATCGTTCAGGGCAAGCCGAGCCGCTTCGTGTATGCGGTCGTCGATAGCGGCCAAGTGTTGCTCGGCGCGGCGCGTCTGCAGTTGCAGCAGGCGATTGCGGGCGGCTAGCGCGGACACTCCTTCACTCGTTTTTTTGGGGGCGCCCGCGATCCCGCCACGCACCTCGCGCTCGTACCTGTGCCTGTCACGGTCCCGTTGCTCCATGGCTACCGCGGCGGGGGTTGTCCGTAGCCACCAATTGGTGCTTCACTTCGCGGATGGGAAGCTCACGGGGTCGAGATACGGGGTCGGGGTCCGCGCAGGGGCGGCTGTTCGTGATGTTCGCGCTACTGCTTGCCGCAGGCTGCTCGTCCGATCAGACGGCGGACGCGAACACGCCCAAGTTTTACGAAGACGTAGCTCCATTGCTCAATCGGAGCTGCGTCAATTGTCATCGCGAAGGCGGCATCGCGCCCTTTGCCCTCACTGACTACGCGGTCGTGCGCGAGCACGCGGCCGAGATCGTCGCCGATACGGCGGCCCGGATCATGCCGCCGATGCCGGTCGACAATAGCGGCAGCTGTAACACCTACTCGAACGCGCGCTGGCTCACCGACGGCGAGATCGATTTGCTGGGCCGTTGGGCGAAGGCGGGCACGCCAGCCGGTGATTCGGCGAAGGCACCGGCCGTGCCGGATGCCCCGCCGCAGCTGGCGAGCTCGGACGCGCTGCTCGACATCGGGGTTTCGTACACACCGAGCAGCGACGACGGTCACGATGACTACCGCTGCTTCGTGGTGCCCGCGCCCGTGACCGAGCTTCAGTACGTCACCGCGTACGAGGTGCTGCCCGGTCAGCTCAGCGAAGTGCACCACGTGATCGTTTACCAACCGAGCGACGCCGGCGCCGCGCAGGCCGCGCACGACTTGGACGACGCAGCCCCGGGCGCCGGCTACCCGTGCTTCGGCGGCTCGGGTGTCGACTCGGAGCCGCTCGCGATGTGGGCGCCTGGCGCGGGTGCGATTTCGCTGCCCGACGGCACCGGGGTGAAGCTCGCGCCCAAGCGCGATCTGATCATTCAGATCCACTACAACTTGGATAACGGACACGCCCCCGACCAAACCCGCGTCGCCCTCCAGTTCGCGAAAAAGCCCGTGATCACCGCGCAATATCTGCCCATGGTCGACACCGACCTGAAGCTGCCGCCGGGCCAAAAGCTGGTCGAGTCCTCGAGCTCGGTCAAGCTCGCTCCCGGCCCATTCACCGTGTACGGCGCCATGCCGCACATGCACACGCTCGGGCGGACGTTGAAGGTGGACGTCGAAGCGGACGGCGCCTCACGCTGCCTCGTCAACGTCGACCGCTGGGACTTTCACTGGCAGAACGCCTGGTGGTACGAAGAGCCGCTGCGGATCGAAAAACCGAGCGCGATGTCGATTCGCTGCGGCTACGACACCGAGGGCAAGACAGACACTGTAACGTGGGGTGAAAGCACCTCCGACGAGATGTGCATCAGCTACCTCTACATCACGACCAGCACCGAGCCCGACCCCGCGCCCACGCCTCTGAATTGCAACGACGACGCGAACCCTTTGTTCGGCTCCTGCATCGACGAGCTGCTCACGGGTTGCTATGCGCCCGACCTAACGGGCAGCTGCGCCTCCAAAAACGGCAACGTGAGCTGGAGCGACGGCTCGAAGATCATCGGCAACGGCTCAGGCATGGGCTTCTACGCCGCGGGCAGCGATAAAACCTGCATCGACCTCAGCGTGACGGCGAGCGGTTTCATTCTGAGCAAGGGCGACCAAATGCTCGAGTACGAGGCCAACAGTGACCACGTGACGCTCGACTGCCCCGATGGCTCGCAGGTGGAGGCCAGCGGCGAGCAGCTGCACGTGTTCGGCCTGTGCCGCGGACTCAGTTGCCCGGATTGAGGGCGCGCATCACGGCGAGAGCGTGACTGACCCGGCGTCGAGGGCGATCTCGTAGTAGCCGTGCGAGTCCCAGGTGAGCGCCACGCCCTTCTGCTTGAGCGTGCCGCCGTCCACCTTCACGCGCAGGTACTTGCCGGTGGGGAATTGGCCGGGCAGCGTCCAGGTCCAGGTCTTGTCGCTGCCGGAGGTGCTGGTCATGGCTGAAGTGAACGCTTTCTGGCCCAGCCAGTAAGCGCCGACGTTGGCCATTGTGCCGATCCACATGTCGCCGAGGGACTTCGCGTAACTGATGGCAGCCGTCATTTGCGCTAGGTCCACGGGCTGATAGGCGCTGCCGTCGCCGGTGAAGCCGTGCACGACGTAGATCACCCAGCCACCTTTGCTACGGCCATCATCTACGTTCGCTTTGAACGCGCTTGCTTGTTGGCCCGTGGCCGGGATGTAGCAATTCAAGTTCGCTGGATCGCTATTGCCGTTGGGCATCACCGGCTGAGCGGGTTGCACGCCGCGATTGATGAAAAACAGCCCCTTGGACAAAGGCACGAAGCACGCAGAGCCGTTGGGCGCGGCCATGGTCCAAGCCTTGGTGTTCAGCTTGCTCTTGATGAAGTCGGTCGCGGAGTTGATGTCCGCTGTCGTGCAGTGGCCGCTCGAGTCGTGGCTCATCGTGTGATTGCCGATTTCGTGCCCATCCTTCAGAGCCGTGGCCCAGATGGAGTTCGAAGCTTCGCTCTTACCCGTCCACATGTAGAACGTGTACGGCACGCCGATGGCCTGCAGGGCCGCGTAGTTTTGGATCTGTGAGGTGTTGCTGTCGTCGAACGAGTAGGTGACCGCGCCCTTGAAGCCGGCCCAATTGATGACCGTGATGTTGCCCGGTGTACCAGCGGGCTTTGGCACATTCGCGGTGCCAGGCGGGTTGGGCAGGCCGGAAGCCGCCGGTGGCATGCTGCTGCCGCCGCTTGCACCCCCGAACGACGCGCCGGCATTCGGTGCGCCGGCATTCGGTGCGCCGACGCCTGCCGCGCCGGCGCTGCCGCCGTTGGGACTTCCCGCACTGGGCGCCCCCGCGCCCGGCGCACCTGCGCCGGCTCCGCCGGCACCATTGCCCGCCATTGGCGGTGCTCCGCCGTTGTTGCCGGAGCCGCCCGGGCCACCCGCGGCGCCGGCCGAACCCGCACTGCCGCCCGAAGTCCCCGGCCCTGAGCCGTCTGAATTGGACGAACAGGCCGCCAGAGCGAGGAGCAGCGGACCAAGCCAGAGCAGGTGCTTCGAGTGCATCGCAATACAATGCCCGGGTTCACTGTTTTTTATCCTCGCAGGCTGAAATTAGCCGCGCGCCGAAATATTGCGTCGCCACGCGACGCCGCGCGCCAATCTTCGGGCGCGGTTTGCCTCATACTCGGGTGTAAGTAGGGCCTGATGGCGAGCGTGTCGAACTCCGCCCGAAGACCGCTGCTTCGGTTGCTCAGCGAACCGCTGCTGCACTTCTTCGTGATCGGAGCACTGCTGTTCCTCGCTCGGCATTGGGTAATCGGTGATCCGCGCACGATCACGGTGACCCCCGGTCTACGTGCAGAGCTGACTCGCCGCTTTCGAGATCTCAATGGGCGTCCGCCAGCGCCGGCGGAGTTTGCGAAGGCGCTCGCGCAGTGGCAACGCGACGAAGCTCTGTTCCGCGAAGCGCTGCGGGAACACTTGGATCGCGATGACCCGGCTGTGCGTGCCGCGCTGGTCGACAAGATGCACGCCCGGGCCGCGCTCGAGGTCCCGAAGCGCGAGCCCACACAGCACGAGCTGGACGCTTGGCTTGCCGCACACCGCAGCAACTACGAAGCTCCGCGGCGCTACGACTTCGAGTACGTCTCGTTCCCGCGGTCGGAGCCAGCGGCGCAAGCGCAACGTGAGCGTTTCGCGGCCGCGATCGAGGGCGGAGCGAACGCGGCGTCACTCGGACGCTCGGTCTCCGGCGGCAACCTGAGCGAGGCAGAGCTGAACACGCGCCTCGAGCCCGAGCTCGCAGCGCGCATCCCCACGCTCGAGCTGGGCAAATGGCAGCCCCTCGAAACGGCAACGGCGCTCTTGCTCGTTCGCGTGCTGCACAGCGAAGGTGGGCTGCCGAGCCCGGAACTGTTGCGCCCGCAGCTGATCGTCGATTGGACCTTCGATGATCAGCAGCGCGCGGTCGAGCGCGTGCTGCAGCGCACCGTCGACCGCTACCGGGTCGAGCAACGCCCATGACCGCGCACTGGCTGTCGCGAGTGCGACTCTTGGCGCTGCTCTTGTGCGCCCTGTGCGCGGTGCGCCCAGCTCGCGCACACGAGCTCGACTCTGCGTCCCTGATGCTCACCGAAGTCAGACCAGGTCGCTTTCTCGTTCATTTCCGCGCGGCCTCGGCGGCGCTGCAGCAAGACACCGCCGTGCCCGCGGTGTTCCCCGCTCCCTGCCGGATCGACGGCGCATTCCTCGACTGCGGCGCAGCGGGCCTCGTGGGCACCATCGAGCTCCCGTGGCTCGAAGGCACACTGACTCGTTTGGTCGTAGAGATCGACTGGCAGAACGGCGCGCGCGTGATGCGCATCCTCACGGCGAGCACACCTCGCCTCACGGTGTACGGCGTTCCCGCGTCCGGGCTGCGCTCGTTCGCGCCGATTGTGAGCGACTACACCCGGCTCGGCATCGAGCACATCTTGACTGGCTTCGATCACCTATTGTTCGTAATCGCGCTCACCCTGTTGGTTCATCGACGGCGAGCACTGCTGGCGACGATCACGGCCTTCACGCTCGCGCACAGCCTGACTTTGGCTTGCACGGCGCTCGGCGTGCTGAGCGTCCCCGTCGCCCCCGTCGAAGCCACGATTGCGCTGTCGATCGTGCTCGTGTGCGGCGAATGCCTGCGCCCGGCCGAGTCGCTGACGCGGCGCGCGCCTTGGCTGGTCGCGTTCGCGTTCGGCTTGCTGCACGGGCTCGGCTTTGCGTCCGCGTTATTGGAAATCGGCTTGCCCGAGCAGCACCTGCCGACGGCCTTGTCGTGCTTCAACCTCGGCGTCGAGCTCGGTCAGCTGTCGGTGATCGGCTTGGTCCTGACTCTACGCGGGCTGTTCGCGCGCGCGGGGCTGCTGCGTGCGTGGCAACAGCGAGCGATCGTGTACACAATGGGCGGCATCGCCGCGTTCTGGTCGCTCGACCGCGTTCTGGCCGCATTTCGCGAATAATTCTGGGGGTCCTGCAGTTCGATAAGCTCGCGCTTGAAGAATCTTGCCTGAGCTTGCGATCGAATCGCACGGTGCGCGCATAACGCTAGGTGCATCACGCATGCGTGGCAGAGCGTGTGGCGTCTGTCTCAAATATTTTTGTGAAAATGCTCATACCGCACGGGGCGGGTGCCCACTCCGAATGTGCGCGGCTCAAATTATTTGACTCGCCGCCGCCGAGCGAGAGCAACGGAAGCATCGAAGGCAAGAAACGGAAGCGAAAACGAAACCGACAATCAATCGCCGAGCCGGTTGGCATCGAGTTTCGTCTTCAGGAAGTCGCGAAAAGGTTTGGCAATTAAGCAGCAAGATCAGTTACGTTGCGCGCGTACACCAGCATTCGTCGGGGAGAAGAACGATGCCTAAGACCCCTCTACTCAGAGGCCTCAATCAGTTGTTTCGGGACGCCCACGCCACGCGCCGTTCGGGCGTTTCGCTGCCTGGGCTAGTGGAGCTGAAGCAAGAGCGGCGTGAGCGCGAGCCGCTGATCGCACGTCGTAGCGTGGTCGGCGCGCTCGGTGCCGGCGCGCTCGCCGCGGCGTTCCCGCGCATCGCGTCCGCCAAAGCGCAGCCGAAGATCGTGATTGTCGGTGGCGGTATTGCGGGCGTCACTTGCGCGCTGAAGCTCGCCGATCGCGGCCTCGCGTCGACGGTTTATGAGGCATCAGGCCGCATCGGTGGCCGGATGTTCTCCAACACCACCAGCTGGGCCGATGGGCAGGTCTCTGAGTGGTGCGGCGAGCTGATCGATACCGGCCACGTGACCATTCAAGCGCTGGCCAAGCGCTTTCATCTGAAGCTTGATGATCTGCACGCCGCAGAGCCCGCCAATTCGCACGACACGTATCAGTTCTTCGGCTCCTACTACAAGCAAAGCAGTGCCGATGCGGACTTCCTGCATTGCGTGGCCGAGCGCGTGGCGAATGACGCGAACGAGGCGGACTATCCCACGCGCTTCGATTCGTTCACCGAAGCAGGCGCCGAGCTCAACGCGATGAGCGTGTACCAATGGATCGAATCGCGCGTACCCGGCGGTCACAAGTCGCCGCTCGGTCAGTTGTTGGATGTCGCGTACGTGACGGAATACGGCGCCGACACCCGTGACCAATCCGCGCTCAATCTGGTCTACCTGCTGGGCTACCAGCCGACCACCGACCGGCTAGACGTGTTCGGGGCATCGGACGAGACGTTCCACATCCGCGGCGGCAACGGGCAACTGCCAGTCGCGATCGCCAACTCGCTGAGTGACGTAGTGGTCGGGCATTCCCTGGCCAAGCTCGCCAAGACATCTGGCGGCCGGTATTCAGTGACTTTCAACCGCAACGGGGGGAGCAGCGTGGAAGTGACGGCGGACTTCGTCGTGCTCGCCCTGCCTTTCTCCGTGTTGCGTGACATCGACACCAGCAAAGCCGGCTTCGATTCCTTGAAGAAAAAGGCGATTCGTGAGCTGGGCGCCGGCCACAACGGCAAGACGCACGTCCAGTTCAGCCATCGCTTTTGGAATCAAAAGGGCGCCTGGCCCGGAATTTCCAACGGCTCCAGCTACTCCGACACCGGCTATCAATCGAGCTGGGACGGCACGCGCGCTCAAAAGGGAAATAGCGGCATCCTCGTGTTCTACTCGGGTGGCGCGACCACCGACGCGCTGACGAGCACGCAGGGCTACGCGACAAACAAAGACGCCAACGTCATCAAAGACGTGAAGCTCACGCTGCAACGCGCGCAGAAGGTGTTCCCCGGCGCGCTGACCGAATACAACGGTTTCGCTACGGAGTCGGTGCCGCACAGGAGTCCACTGCTCAAGTGCTCCTACGCGTATTTCAAGGTCGGCCAGTACTTGGATTTCGCAGGGTACGAGGGCGCACAACAAGGCGGCGTGCTCTTTTGCGGCGAGCACACCTCTCAAGATTTCCAGGGCTTCATGGAAGGCGGCGCTTCCGAGGGCAAGCGAGCTGCCCGGGAACTCGCAAAACAAATCACAGGCAAGTACAGTCCCCTGGACGACCTCTGACGGCCCCCGGCTGCCCAGACGGTCGGGAAACGGAAACGGAAGCGAAACGAGTGCCGTGATGGACTTCAGCGGTAGCCGTTCGTTAGCAGGGTAGGGGTTACTCAGGCCCCGACTGCCCCAGTCGAAAGATTGGGGAGGGCTTGAATCGAGGGCGCGATGGCAACAGCAGATGCAGACGCTCAAGGGCAAGAGCCCGGCACCGACGCGCTCATCGGCAAAACCGTCGGTGGGCGCTTTCACGTTACCGAGCGCATCGCTCGGGGCGGGATGGCGTGCGTCTACTTTGCGACTCAGCAACCGCTGAATCGCCCTGCAGCCATCAAAGTGCTCCGGGCCGACGGCGGCGCCGAAGACCAAGAGAGCTTTCGGCGTCGCTTCCTGCTCGAAGCGAGCATGCTCTCGCAGCTCCAGCACCCCAACATCGTTACCCTGCTGGATTACGGGCAGATCGACGACCTGCCCGGCGATCACTACTTCATGGCCATGGAGTACTTGCACGGCGAAACGCTGGGCAAGCGCTTGAAGTCACGCGGCGTGCTGAGCGTCGTCGAAACGCTGCGCATCGCGCGTCAAATCGGGCGCGGGCTGCGTGAGGCCCACCGGCGCGGCTTCGTTCACCGCGACCTCAAGCCCTCGAACATCATGCTCGTGCCCGAGGATGATCAGAACGACATCGTGAAGCTGGTGGACTTCGGCATCGGTAAGGTAGTTACCCAACCGAACACCGAGCTCGTCAACACCGACGAAGAAGACATGACCCGCGTCGGGCTGATGCTTGGTAGCCCGCGCCACATGGCCCCCGAGCAAATCCGCGGCGACGCCATCGAGCCGCGAACGGATCTTTATGGCCTCGGCGTCGTGCTGTTTCAGCTGCTGAGCGGCCGGCTGCCCTTCGACGGTCGGAGCGAGGTAGACATCCTCGTTTCCCACTGCTCCATCCCCGCCCCCAAGCTGAACGAGGCCTATCCCGATCGCTTCATCCCAGCCTCCCTGTCTGATTTGGTGGATTCGCTGCTCAAGAAGCAAGCCTCCCAACGCCCCACGATTTACGAGTTCCTGCTGAAGCTCGCCGACATCGAAGACGAGGTGTTTGGAGCGCTGGGCATGGCAGGTCCCACGTTGTCGCAACGGCCGACGTTCCCGCCCTCGTTCCCGTCGGTTCCGCGTGCGCCGTTAGCCTCGTTCAGCGATCACCCTTCCGAACGGCCTACCGCCCCGAACAACGGCGTGCCGCTGGGGGCTCCGGAGTCACTGGCCCCGTCGTCCACGCGCGAAGCGCTCGAGTCGCAATCGTTCGTCACTCCCCTCACCTCGGCTCCGCGCCGCAAGAAGCGCGTGGGCATCGTGGTCGGCCTCGTGTTCTGCTTCGTTGGCGCGCTGATCGCCGTGCTGGCTTGGCCGCGCGACGAAATGCAGTCGACACCCGTGGTCAGCTCTTCCACCGCCACCGCGCACCTTGCTGCGCTCGCGCCGAAGCCAGCCCCTTCCACCTTTTCACTCACCATCGATTCCGTGCCGAGCGGCGCGAACCTCAATGAAGGCAGCATCCTGCTCGGGAAAACGCCGCTCACGGTGTTCGTCGAGCATACGGCAGTGGCGGAGACCCCGCGCCATTTCTCGATCGAGCGAGAGGGCTTCGTGCCTTATCAGTTCGAACAGGGCGATTCGACGGACGACGTCAACGTGGTCGCCAAGCTGAAAGCGAAGAGCACCACGAGCAGCACGGTCGCCGCTTCAGCGCGCGTGCGTACCGAGGTCGTAAAAGTTCCGATCGCCCCGACCGCACATCCCATCAAGGGTGATGACTCTCTCGAGATTCGAACTCGGCGCTGAAACCGAACTGACACTGACTTAACGTAAAAACTGCTGGTGGAGACTGCTCTTGCAAGGCTTGGCTGCGCGTTGCGCTAGACTATTTTTCGTCCTCGTCCTTTCGCTCGGCTCGGTCGGCTCGCTCTTCGCGCCGCGCACAGCGCTCGCGGACGACGTGGCCGACGAAGCCGATGTCGAGTTCGCGTTCGGTGCCGAGCGCTACCAAGCGGGAGAATTTCGGCTCGCCTTGATTCACTTCTTGGCCTCCAATCGCCTGGCCAAGAACCGCAACGTGCTGTTCAACATCGCCCGTTGCTACGAGCAACTGAAACAGTACCCAGAGGCCCACCGCTACTATTCGCGCGCCCTCGTGGGGGAGACCGACGCGAACGAGATCGCGAAGGGCCGGGAAGCTATCGCGCGTATCGCGCCGCGCGTCGCCTTGCTTTCGATCGAAAGCGACCCACCGGGCGCCCGCATCTACCTCGACCGCAAAGATCTGGGCGAGCGCGGCACCGCGCCGCAAGAAATCGCGCTCCCGCCCGACACTTACCGCGTCTTGGCCGAGCTCGACGGCTACGAGGACGCGGCGAGCGATCCGATCGAGGTCAGCATCGGTCGCGAGCGCAACGTCGTGCTCAAGCTGACGCGCATCGTTGGCACGGTGCGCGTTCAGGGCCCGGCTGGAGCCTCCGTGCGTGTGGACGCGGAAAACGTGCCCTCGGTCTGCCAAGCGCCGTGTGAGGTGAACGTCACCCCTGGCCAACACACCATCATCTTGGAAAAGCCCGGGCATCGCACGTTGCACATGCCGGTTTCAATCTCGGCCAACGCCGTGTCCGCCATGAATCCGGACATGGTGCCCGAAACCGGCACGCTCGTCGTCAATTCGGACGAGCGCGACGCCGAGGTCTTGATCGACGGCTCGGTCGAGGGCTTCACCCCGGCGCTGATCAACGTGCCAGTCGGTGCCCATCGCGTGCGCGTGTTCTCGCAGGGCTTCTTGCCCTACAATCGCAACGTCCAAATTCGGGCCAGTCAGCAGACCGTGCTCAAGGTCGAGTTGCAGTCGAGCGATGCCGTCGAGGCCGCCTCGCGCGTCTCGGAATCGGCCGAAGACGCCCCCGCGTCGGTTTCGCTGATCGGCGCGCAAGAGCTGCGGGCCATGCGCTACCCCACGCTCGCCGAAGCACTGCGTGGCACCCGTGGCACTTACATCTCCGATGACCGCGGCTATGCCGCAATTGGCTTCCGCGGCTTCAGCCGCCCCGGCGCCTACGGCAACCGCGTGCTGATCACGTTGGATGGCATGCCGCTCAATGACGATTGGCTCTGGTCGTCCTATGTCGGTTACGACCTTCGCACGGACCTGGCCGACATCGAGCGCATCGAGGTGGTGCGCGGCCCCGGCTCCGTCGTGTACGGCACGAGCGCCTTCTCGGGCGTGGTCAACCTCGTCACCCGCTCCAAGAGCGTGCCCACCGGCCGAGAAATCGGCCTCTCCGCAGCGGGGGACGGCACGGCTCGCGCGCGCGCGCGCATCACCCAACACCTCGGTGCCAACGCCGGGATCTGGAGCTCGATCGCCGGCGGCCAAAGCATGGGGCGCGACTTCTTCTTCAAAGAATACGTCGCCGATGGTCCGCCCGAGGTCGCGGGCAACGCGCGCGGCGTGGACGGGGCTCGCTTCGCCACCCTCACCGGCCGCGCCTGGTGGAACGACTTCACCGTCGCATGGTCGCTCCACCGCCATGAAAAGCACCTACCCACCGGACAATTCGATACCCTGCTGGGTGATGGCCGCACTCGCCAAACGGATACTCGTGGCTTCGTCGAAGCGCGTTTCGAGCCCAAGCTCGCCCGCACGCTCACCTCCCTCACCCGCCTGCACGGCAACGTCTACACCTACCGCGGTTACTTCGCGCGCTCACCGGCCGACGAAGGCCTCGAATACAACCGCTACGACAGCTTCTGGGCCGGCGCCGAACAACGCTTCGTGTGGGTACCCACGAGCGCCCTGAGCGCAAGCCTCGGTGGTGAAGCGCAAAGCCACCCCCGCGCGCATCAAGTGGGCGGCACCGAAACCGGCGGCGAATACCTGAACGACACGCGCGACTTCACGCTCGGCGCCGTGTACGGAAACCTGGATCTCAAACCCGTGGAAGGGCTCAAGCTCTCCGGCGGCGGCCGGCTCGATTACTATTCGACGTTCGGATCTTCGTTCAACCCGCGCTTCGCGGTGATCGCCAAACCGTACGCGGGCGGCAACATCAAGCTCCTCGCCGGCAAAGCCTTCAAGGCTCCCAGCGTCTACGAGCTCTCGTACAACTCAGTCGGACAAGCCACGAGCCAAAACCTCGTCCCCGAAAACGCCTACTCGGGGGAGCTCGAGATTAGCCAACGCATCGACCGCACGGTCGTGCTCACCGCGGCAGGCTTCGCGAACTACGTCACCGACTTAATCTCGCTGAACGAAGGCCCCATCGCCGCGGATGGCTCGCAAGTCATTCAGTTCAAGAACGCACCGACGCCCGTGGGCACCCTGGGCTGCGAATTCGAAGCCCGCCGCGACTGGAAAGACGGCTGGATGGTCGCCGGTTCGTACTCGTTCCAACACTCGGCGTACCTCGCGTCCTCGAGCGCCGGGGACCTGTTCTCGCTCAAGCGCGCCACGGGCTTTCGCGAAGTACCCAACGCGCCGCAACACTTGTTCTCGATCCGCGGCGCCGCCCCAATTCTCTCGCGCGCGCTCACGGTCATGAGCCGCTTGTCCTACGAAGGCCAACGCTACGACACCAACGACACGGTCACCGCCGCACCGCAAGGGCGCACCGACGGTGCGTTGATCTGGGACGTAGTATTCACCGGCTTCGAGCGGCGTTTGGGCCTCGACTACTCGGTGGGCTTCTACAACGCCTTCGATTCGCGCGTGGGCGTCCCCGTGAGCACCGAGTTCCGGCAGCGCACGATCCCGATCGCGGGCCGCTCGTTGCTCGCATCGGGCTCGGTGACATTTTGAGCGCGCAGGAGCGGAAGGCCATGACCGGACTAACAGCAAAACGTTGGACAGCCGTAGCTCTGGCGAGCGGCGCGTGCTGGCTCGCGGTTGCGTGCGATCAAGAGGGCCCGCGCGTCTATACCGCGATGCCGGTCGATACGGTCGGGCATTGCCTGGGCGCGTACGTGCCGCTCGGCCTAGTGACGGCGGAGGAGCTACCCGCGACGTGCGATCCGGTGTGTTTGACGCGCGATGGAACGCTCTACGTGTCCACGGTGTGCGCGCCATATCCCGACGAGGCCACGCTGGTGAGCCCGGCGGATTCGACGGACTGCGCGGATGCTCTGGCGTTGATCGATGCGGATGGGGGCGGGGCTTGTGAGGGGGAGTGAAGGGAGCGGTACGGCTTCTACTCACGAGCTTCGAGCCGCGAAGCCGCTTCGAAGTGAAACCCTAGTTTGAATTCTGAATTCACCAAGCTTTGGCGCGAGAACGAGCTGCACGAGCAGACGACCCTGAGTCAATGCCGCTCCACCGGCACCCCCGAGTCCAACGCCGCCTGCTTCAGCTGCTCGATCTCTTCCTGATTCTCCGATAGCTCCATGGAATGAAACCCGACCGGCGCCGTATCCCCGTAGCGGATCGGCGCAACGGCGAGCTCCAGAATCGGAATCCCATCGAGCCGAATTTCGTCCGTCCGCGGCGCAACCTCCGTCAGCAACGGCAGCAAGCTCGGCGACGCCGCGACACGCGGGCTCAGCTGATTCACTTGCTGCGGCGCGAACAATTCGAACGCCGTCCGCGCGAGGCACGTGTGATCGAGCGTGCCGTGGAACGGTATGCCGCGGGGTACCCAGGGCGAAATCACGATCGCCGGCACGCGCACGCCGAGACGATCGAACGGCGCAGCTGCTTTCTCTGGTGATTCGGGCGGTTCCACGTGGTCGTAGAAACCACCGTGCTCGTCATACAGCACGACGAACAACGTGTTCTTCCAGGCGGGGCTCGCGACGAGGTGGTTGTAAACGCGGGCGACCAAGTTCTGCCCTCTGGCGATGTCGGCCGGTGGGTGATCGTCATTGGCCCAGTTGAGCAGCGCGTCGACGTCCACCAGCGTGAAGTTCGGGTCGAGCCACGAAACTTGCGGCAATGTGCCGTCGAGGCACGACTTGTAAAACGAGGAGATTTTCGTAATCGGGTCGCCGATATGGGCCTTGTATTTCTCTACGGTGCGGAGAAACGCGATGTCCTGCGAGTAGTAGCGCCAGGATCCGGGCGGCAGCAGGTCGAACAACGTCGGATGATCGATCCATTTCATGTTCGTGGTGATGCCGGTGCTGGTGCCGCACATCGCGAAGAAGCGATTTGGCCACGTCGGGCCGGCAAAAGAAGAGAACCAGCGATCGCAAACGGCGTATTTCCGCGCGAGCGCGTCATAGGTGAGCACGTCCCGCTGATCGTACCAGCCCATGATTTCGGCGAGGTGTGCGCGCGAGCCGTAGCCTTTGAGGAAGCCGTCCATCTTGCCGTCGTTGACTTGAGCCTTCACGTTGTCGCGTTCGTGATGGGGACGAATGCGCACGCGCGTGCTGTCGAGGTGGTAGCCTTTGATGGCGTTGCCGTTGTCGTCCACGTTGGTTGCGGCGTTGGCACCATCCACTTCCATGCCCGCCGCTTTCAGGTAGCCGAGCATGTGGTCGAAGGAGCGGTTCTCGAGCATCAAGACGACGAGGTGACGAATATCGGCCATGTTGAAGCCTGTCCTTGCGCTGTGTTTCAGGTCAATGGTTGCTTGTTCGGGCGAGCGCTCGCGCGATTCGCAACACCGCCTACGGCGAGCATCTGTTCGCGCCCTTCGCCTGCTGATAGCGGGCGAGGGACGCGGACGCGGGCTCCCAAAGACCCATGCTTTGGCGTCGTCATGAACGGCTTCGGCGAACAGTTTTTGGGGCTCGCAGGTCGAACGATAAGAGACGCGATCGAGGATTTCTATCGCGTCGGCGAGGTGGGCTTTGGTATTGGGGAGCGCGTGCACGAGCCCGAGCTGAGCGCGAACCGCCAGTGCCTCACGGAACGCTGCGACTGACTTCTTGGCGATGCCCCGGATGTGCTCGATCCCCATGCTCTGGTCCGCCCAAGACAAGTAGGCGACGCCCAAGCCAAACTGCGTTCGGGCGTACGCCGCCGGGTCGGTCTCGCGGCGGTTCACGCGCAGCGCGAGCTGATAACGCCCGACCGCCTGATTGAACCGATAACCACCGGCGACCTCCCCTTCACGCGCCAACAGATCCCCGGCGCGTTCCTGCAGGGTTGCCCAAAGTGTGGTTTTTTTTTGGGTCAATACGGTGAGCGCGTCATCGATGGCTCGCAGCCCTTTTTCGTAGTGTGCCGCGCTGCACTAGTCGCCTGCGAAGCAGGCGCGGGGTTCACGGGCGAAGCCCCGGTGAGACAGTCCCTCGCGAGGCGCACCGCATGCCGCGAAGCGGGCGATCGCGAAGCAATTGTTGATGGACCATCACATGCGGTGCACTAGGGCGCTCGCATGGTGCTTACGTCCCCTTCGGGGAAACCATCTGCGCGAGTACCTTCAGCACCGTCGGTAAGCCAGCGGTGAGCGTTGGAACGATAGCGCTTGCGGCACCCAACTCCGGTTTGGCCATGGTCACGGCCACGAACAGGGCGGCGACGCCGGTGGAGAGTGGGACGCGCAGAGCCATCCACGCCGAGTTGCGATCGCTGTCTGCCCAGGCAGCTTGATCCTGAGGCGAAGTGACCTCCCGAGTGTAACGCTCGAGCTCGGGTGAGAGGATAGTCATGCTCTCACAGTCGAGCAGGTCGCGCGCGACGAGCGAGCGCAATGTAGGAACGTTGGCGGGATGCGGCGTGACATAACCGCCGATGGCAAGCTGGCCCAGAATGCGGCGCTCCTCGGCGTCCGATTCCAGCCACCAGCGCGCAACTTGCGCGGCCGTCGGCGCAGTAGGCGCGGTCCGGGCGCTGACTTCCAGGCTCGAAGGGGACGCTTCGAGCTCGCCCGCTTCGGCGTCAACGCACAATTCGACGAACTCGAACCCCTGCAATGCAACCGACCAAGGATGCCGAAGCTCGGGGAGCGCGCTTCGAATCGGGTCGACTTGCGACAGAATCACCAGGTGAGCTTGCGACTGTTTCGCCCGCCGTATGCGGACGACTGCCGCCGGATTGTTCATCACCGCCGCCAATTCGTCGACCAGCAGGTGGGAGCGCGAGGAGTCCATCCACGGCTGCTCGTCCACGGTCAGGTCCAATAGCGTCCATTCCTGGTCGCGATGAATCACTTCCCGAACGGCTTCGGATGGGAAAGTAACGAAGACTCGACGCGGGCCGCTGCGAGCCCGGGTCTGAGGTGAGAACAACGCCGCAGCATCTGCTCGTGCGTCACGCAGCTTGCGTAGCAAATCGAGGAAGAACAGCCGCCTCAACGAGTGAAAACCCGCGGCATGGGTGGCAGCAAGCGCAGCCGCAGCGATCAGAATCAGTGCCACCAAGTTGAAGGGGCGATATTGAAAGCTGACGAGCCTCGGCAAGGGCGAGTCGAGCAGCAGCAGCGACGCGGAATCGGTAGTGAGCGAAAGCTCCATCGTCGACGGTTGGCGAATGGATGCGTATTGCGTTGGTGACGGCTCCGGGTGAACCATCGTCTCGTCGCGATACAGCCGCCCACTGTCTTGAACCTCCGCCGAGCCAACGCGCGGCAACAGGTCAGCTAGGTACGGCATGGGCGACAGCCACTTGGAACGCAAGAAGCCCCAGAAGTTGCCGGCCAATTCGTGCTTTTGCGCCGGCTCTTGGCTCGACGCGAAGATCACGGCGTCATCACCGCACCGCAACGCAACGGCTTCTTCCGGCAACTTGGCGAGCGTCTCGACACAACGAGGGTGGCGTCGGAAAGCAGTCGTGAGGTGATCGTGCTCGGCACGCACCAGATCGTCCACAACGTAGTCGTAAGCGCCCGAGAAGAGAACGCTGGCGGGCGCCATCACGAACACTTGGGCCAAGCCAGCGATGCACAGCAAGTACGTCAGCGGCAGGTAGTCACGCCAGGAGCGGTCGCCGGCCGTTGGCGCACTTTCTCGTCTTTCGCGCGCGGTGCCCGGCTTGGCTGCGCGCGGGAGCAGCAGCACGGTCCGATAGCCGATCGCGAGCACGGCAAGGATACCGATCGTGGTCGGCAGGACCGGGGTGAGGAACACCGCGAGCGCGCAGGCAATTACCCCCGCGCGCACCGCAAACAGGCCGAGCCGTGCGTAAGCCTGGCTGTGGGAGGCACGAGGGCGCAGGCTGATGCCGTGAGCATGTGCGTGCTCCTCCGTGCTCAAATCTTGCTTGAATATCCAGCAATAAGTCTGACGCGCAACCAGCACACAGCACGCAGCGAGCACGATGGCGCCCACCCAAAGCCCATACCCGAACAGCGTGGCCAACACCATGTCAGTCGTTGCCACATCGACGATGCTGCTGGGTACGATGGTGATGACGTGCCAGCCACTGCCGGGAAGCGCCAGCGGCTCCACGTGCACCCGGCTCATCTGCCCGAGGTAGCTCAAGCTGAAAGTCCCGGTGACTCTGGCGGCGAGGGTCGCGCGCAACTCTTCGGGATCGCTGACCTCGTTGAACAGATCCTGCTCGTGGTGTGCGTCGTTGTTCGAGTGGAGCATGATGCGACCGCTCTCGTCGATCACGGCCGCTTGCACGCCGAGCGGCAACGAAAGGGTTCGGAACAGATCCAAGTCCGTTTCGATCGCGGCGACACCGATGGGCTGTTCGGTCGCCTGGCAGGGGGACGACTGCGCACACACGGGCTGTGCCACGATCAGCTCGATTGCCCCTGAGATCACGGATCGCACGAGCTGAGGCACGGCTCGCGTTCGACAAATGTCCGAGCCGGTGCCGACGCAAGCCGTGTCGTTGGCGTAGGCGCGCTTGAAGTAGTCTCTGTTCCTCAAAGAGACCGGGGTTGGACCGTAGTCTTTGGGCGTGAATTCCACGCGCCCGTTGCCCGCGGAGTCCATCATGTAGATCAATTTCCAGGTGGAGCCCGGCGGGGTTGGAACGTGTGTGCGTTCGCACACGCTGCGGCCTGGCCCCTCGTCGTCGAACAGAATGCCATCGACCAGCGCCCCGCCTGCGCGGCTGCACGCCTGCCGCTGACTCTCCGAGGTTCTGCCGTCGGGGGCATCCACCAACACGCCGCGCACGTAGCTGGTGCTCGCCTCCGTGTTGAAGCTTTCGAGGGTGCTGCCAGCCGCGCTGATCTCGCTCGACAAGCGCTTCGCGATATCCGTGCCGACATCACGGATCTGCGCGTCGGCGCGCTCGCCGAGCCGGTTGTGCGCCAGGAAGCCCAAGATCACCACAGCGCCCAGCAAGCTCAGGAGGAGCGCCGACGTCGCTAGCATGGTCACGTCGAACGCGGTAAAGCTCGTCTTCGGCCCGAGCAACCAGAGCTTGGCGAGCGGCAAGGACAGCAGACCGAAGCCGAGCAACAGCACGACCCACAGGTAAGAAGACAGGCCAATCGCGTAGCTTGCGTTCTTCAGGCGGTCCTCGTGTGCCAAGCCGCACACCAAGAGGTCCGCGTGCTCGCGCGAGTCACTGGCAACCGAAGCGCCAGATTTGTCTCCGCTCGCCAGCCTGAGCCGAATGGGTTGCAGGAACGCGCGATACTCGGTCGCCCCGAGCTTCAGCTTCTCGATCGTCGTCGAGACGTCGGCCTGGGCGCTCTTGAAGTCGGGCAACGCGGACATGCGCAGGCTCGAGTGGAGATCGAGCGAGTGGAGCGTGGTCCCGTCGCGACGTAACAAGAATACGGCATCGAATGCGCCATCGCCAGAGCCCGCCATGGTGGCTCGAAGGGACGGGTCGGCGGCGGCCAAGAAGCGGCTCAGCTTGACCCGACCACAAGCAGGCAGCGACCGGTCTTCCGGCTCGGTCTCGGATGCGGGCGGGACGTCGTGGATCTCGGTCGGCGGAATGATCAAGAAGCGCCCGTCATCTCGAAGCGACGGCACGCTGCTGCCCGACGCACAGCGCGTCATTTCCAGCCCCTCCACCTCGTTCGAGCTCTTGGCCGTAGCTCGCGCCACACAGAGCTCCAACTCTGCGCGACTAGGCTCGGACTTGCAGCTCTCGAGCAACGAAACCTGACTCGGCAACACCACGGTCTTGAGCTCGCTCAGGAGATCGCTGACCACGCTGGAGGGGGTGGGGGTTTGGACACGATTCAAGTCTTCGTTCAACATTTTCAAGGCTTCGCGTTGCTTCAGAAGGCTGGCGTCCGCTGCCTTCGCGATGTCAGATGCCTCCTTGCTCCGCTGGTTGTCGGCGTGCTCTCGGCGACTGGACTCTTCGTAGGCCGAAACGGCGGCGGCCCACTGCGAAAATGCCTCCCGCGCGCGCAGTTCCTTCTTGCTCGAGTCTTGCCGGGCACTGTCCGCCTGCCGCTGCGCGACTTCGAAGTCCGCACGGGCCGTCTCCAGAACGTTTTGAGCGCGCGTGCGCGCTTCGACCGCTCTGCGCAGGACGCCCAGCGCGGCGTCTCGCGGGGTGACCGAAGGCGCGGGTGGCACTGCAAGCGGAGGCGGTGCCGACGGTGCCGCGAGCGCGCTCCCGAGCGAACCTGTTGCGCTCGATACGCTCGATGCGCTCACATTCGGCACGGGTAAGGCGCTTGGCGGCGGCGAGCCCGAGGCCGGAACCGACCCGGCGCTCGGCACGCTCGTATCACCGGCTCCGCCGAGGGACGAAGCGCCCGTCTGCCCGACGGCGTTCGCGATCGCGGCCACTGGCTTTGGAAGCGGAGGTTCGGCCGGCACCGGGAAGGCATCGAATGCTTGCTGGGCGAGATCCGCTTCGCGCGATTTCTGATCGAGATCACGCTGCGCATCGACCACCTTTGGCGCGTGAGCAGCGAAGCTCGCGATGGCTGCAGTCGCCGCTTCGAGGGCACGAGCGGCGATGGCGCCGGCGTCCTTGTACGAGCTGCCGAGCTCGGCGATCTCCGCGCGCTGGTTGGCGGCTTCGGCAAGCTTGGCTATGCGCAGGGCGTCATTGCTGCGCCGAGTTGCTTCTGCTGCGATGGCTTGCAGCTGACCCTCTTGAGTCTTTGCCTGTTGGCTAGCGCTCGTCGCACGCTCCAGCGCGTCATGACGCTTCTTGGCAGCGGCCACGCCGGCAACGCTCATCATTCGAGTCACGTTGTCCACGACGGTGCGATAGTTCTTGTACTTGACCTCCACCTCCTGCCCCAAGCGGGCAGCGTTTTGTTCCAGCTGCGCGTTGATCTCGGCAGCGCGTTGCTTCTGGTGGTGATCGAACAAGAACAGCGCCAGCGCGACTACCCCAAAAAACGCGACTGCCACCGCAGCCCACGCCTTTGCCCAAGCCGCGGACTCTGCCCAAAACTTGACCGACGATTGCGGGGTTTCCCCCGAGCCTGATTGTTGGGTATCCCCACTCACTGGTCGCCTCCTCATTTGGGGCCAGAGCGCTGGCAGCCGACAACTTACACCTTGCCGCAACCACGGTAGGACGATTGCGCTCCTTCGAAACAATGACCACGATCCATGCGGGCAATGAGCACCCCCAGCCCGACGCAAAATGAGACAAGCATTCTGACTGCCTATCTATTGTCGTATCGGTGTCGTATCGGTGTCGTATCGGTGTTGCATCGGCTGAGCATCGGCAGTCGCTGCTGGCCCCACTACACCAGTCGAGCGTCGGAATTCGACACCCATTGGCCTCGTTGCGAAATGCTTACGGTCAGAATCTCACGCCGTTAGTCATTTGTTCCCTCTAGCTCAATCGTCGTTTGCGCGAAGATGCGGAGTGCTACCTTGAGTGCGAGTCTCGCGCGGCCACTCCGCGCGACCGACGAGCGGGACAGTTCGTTCTCCAAGGATCGAGAGGGATTCATGACCATCACCGTCAAAACGGGTTGCCATAGTTGCTTCATCATTCCACCGAGCGTGCTCCAAGCGCTGGAGCGCGATGCCTCGCTCCAGGCTCAGACGCGAGACGCGCTGAACCGCAGCTTCGCCGAGACCAACCGTCTGCGGGCGATTCGCGAGGGGCATCGCCAGTCGTTGCTCGGTCGTCGGCGCTTTCTGCAGTCGGTCGTGGCCGCAGAGCCACCGCAACAGCAGCTCTATGACTGCCGCCACCGCACTCATTTGCCCGGTCGTCTGGCGCCGAACCCAGCACAATCCTCCGACGCCGGGATCAAGGCGGTGTACGCCGCGACGCAAGGCGTGATTTCTTTCTACTCTACCGTGCTCAACCGGAGCTCGATCGACGACCAAGGCATGGACGTCCTATCCAGCCTCCATTACGGCAAGGACTATCAAAACGCGTTCTGGAACGGCAGCCAGATGGTCTATGGCGATGGCGATGGTCAGATTTTCAAGCCCTTCTATCTGTCGCCAGACGTGATCGGCCACGAGCTCACGCACGGCGTCACTCAGTATTTGAGCGGGCTCGCTTACGAGCGCGAAGCCGGGGGGTTGAACGAGAGCATCAGTGACGTGTTCGGCGCCGTATTCAATCAGCAATTCAATAACCTGCCGGCGAGCGACGCAAAGGGCTGGCTGATCGGAGCCGGCATCATGGGGCCGCTGGCGACCAGCAAGGGCAAGACGTGCCTGCGCGACATGCTCGCCCCGAGCGCAAGTCATTGCCTGAGCCCGCAACCCGATACGTATTCACAGATCGACCCGATGGACGACCCGCACGACACCAGCGGCGTGCCGAACAAGGCGTTCGCGAAGTTCGCGCAAGCCCTGGGCGGCAACTCGTGGGACGTGGCAATCAAGGTCTGGTACGACGCCTGCCGGAACCCGCTCTTGACGAGCAATGCCACGTTCGCGCAGTTTGCGTCGCTCACCGCTAGCGCAGCAAAGGAGCGCAACGTGCTCCAGCAACTGGTCGGAGCCTGGGAAACCGTGGGCGTCAACGCCCTTCAGCTCTGACTTGGTGCTAGGGTGTCCGGCATGCGGGTCTCGATCGAACGAAAAGGCGGCGTCGCGGGTGTCACTGCCCGCGGCGAACGGGCCGACCACGAGCTCAGCGCGGAGCAGCGCGCCGCGGTCGACTCCCTGCTCAGCGAGCCGCCCCAACCCAAGACCCGCAAGCCGGACCGGTTCTATTACAAGGTCCGGATCGAGAACGAAGCCGGCACTCACAATTACGAGCTGAGCGAGGAAGAAATACCCCCATCGCTCAGCAGCATTCCGACCGTTTCACTTTAACGACGCTTCGCTTGCGTCGCTGCTACTTCGCCACCACCGAAGTCACGGTCATCTGCAAGAATGAGCCATCAATTGGCGCGTTCGCAGGTGAGATTGGCGGTTGTACCAAGCCCTTGCAGTCCGTGTAATTGTCGTTTTGGCAGTAGCGGTGCATCAGGCAATCCTTGTCGAAGGCTTTGAGTCGGATCGTTGCGCCGCCGTCGATGGGGATGGTCGCCGTGTAGTCGTACACCTGCACGCTGCCAGCACCGCCGCCGGAATTGGGGTTGTACGTGGCGGCCGGGGACGACACCTCCATCGACAGCCAAGTGTGCACGCCGCCGCTGATGTGAGTCGCTCCGCGCAAGAACTGCTTCGGGTCAGCCGTGCCACCCGAGTAGTCGCCCGCTTCGTGCGTGCCCTGAAAGTGAATCGTCACTTGATAGTGCGTGCCCGGCGTCCCTCCGAAATGCAACGTTTGGTCGACCGAGGTGTAGCCAGCGGCGGGGCAAACCGTCTCGCCGGGCGGCAACAGGTAACAGCGGTTCATCGCGTCTGCTGAAGTGTCCTTCTTGTTGCACTTCATGGTCCAGCCGGCGCCATCGAGCTCCGCTTCTGGTGGGCTCGAGCCGCCGCCCTGCCCTGCCTGGGCCGCTCCGCCTGCTTGGCCAGCCGCACCACCGCCAGTACCCGCGGCGCCAGTACCTGCGCCGCCGCCGTTGGGCGCACTACCTCCCGTTGCGCCCGCGCCACCGCCGCTCGCGCCCGAGCCGCCAACAGCGTTTGCACCGGCCTGAGCCGGCGCACCCGAGCCCCCAACGGGTTGAGCGCCCGCGCCACCATTCGAGCCGCCGCTGGCACCGACGGCCCCGCCGACCGCCGAGGCCCCCGCGGCGGGCGGCGTGCTGCCCGTTGTTTCTCCGGAGCACGCAACGAAGCTCGCGGCGAGCGAGACCACGCAAAGAGCCGAAGCGAGGAAACGACAGTACTTCATCGCGGCGTTGCCTCAGCCGAGCCCGCTGAGTGGCCCCGAGTTGTATTTCGCGTCACCGACAGTGGTGTCGGGCAAGCCGTAGGCGTTGAGCAGAGACAAGAGCAAGCCGTGATGTGCCTTGCCACCGAAGTTCAGGAAGCGCCCCGTCTTGAACGAGCCGCTAGCCGAGCCGGCCAAGATGAACGGAATGCGGCGATGATCGTGAGAGGGAGGGTCGCCGATTTCGCTGCACATCAAGATGGCGGTGCTGTCGAGCAAGGTCTTGTCGCCCTCTTTCACCTCGGACATGCGCTGCAAGAGATACGCGAACTCGCCCAGGAAGAAGCGGGTAATGTCGGCGCAGGGCTGTTGTTGGAAGCCGCCGTCGTGCTGATAAAAGTGATGGTTCTCGTTCAAGTTTAGCCACGGGAAGCTCGCCCGCGACGCGGCGTCCGTGTATTGAATGCTGGCGACGCGGGTCAGGTCGCAAGCCATCGACATCACCGCCATGTCGATCATCTGCCGGCTGATCGTGGGCATGCGATTGCTGGCAGCCGCAGCAACGGTCTGGTGGCTGCCGTCGCCCCCCGTGCTGTACGAAATCGTGTCGGCCGCCGTAATCGTGGTTGGCGGCAGGCACGATGGCCCAACGCCGCTCGGTGCAGTGAGGCTGCTTCGGATCTCTGCCAGACGCGACAGGTGCTCTTGAAGGCGCACCTTGTCCTCCGCGCCCAAGGCCGGCATCACGGCGTTGAATTCGGCAGACGCAGAGTCGAGGACGAGCTCGGTCCGCTTGAGCCGGAGCGCGGCGTCGTTCATCGCGCCGGTGCCCGTGGACGCACCGACGCCCGCGAAGATGCGTTGAAACGCCTTCCACGGATCGGCGGTCGGTTGCGCTGGCTGACCCGCGCCCGAGTAGCTGATCGTGTTTTGAGGCGACGGCCCGGTCCCGTAAGTGGGCCACAGCACGCCGAGCTCGAGGCTGGGAAAGCGAAGACCGGAGCTGATCTTGTTCCCGATCATGTGATCGATCGACGCGGCCTGAGCGAAATCCGTCGAGCCGCCGAGAAAGAATGCGTATGGGCCTTGAATCGTGGCCTTGCCGGTGAGGAGGCCCGTCATACCCCGAGTGTGGGGGTGACCGTAACCATCGAGCATGTTGCGTTGCTCGAGGCCGTCCATAATGAGCAGCTTGTCTTTGTACTTCGTGAGCGGCTCCAGGATGTACGGCATCGTGAAGTTGGTCTCGGTGCCGGTGGGCCAATACTTCTCGCGGATGACCCCACCCGGAAAGAAGAACACCATCAGCCGCTTGATCGGAGCTTGCGACTGCGCGCTCGCCTCTTTGATCCGCCCGCCGCCGAATAGCTCGAGCCAAGGCAACAGCGCTGCTGCGCCACCACCGAGCATGAGCAAGCGACGGCGCAACCTGGATTCAGCGTTCATTGGGACACCTTTGCGCTGGGCGCGACTCGATAGAGGAATGCGTCTGTCTGGGTCTGAGAAAGAACCAGTGCTCGGAGGTCGCCACCGGACTTCGCGAAGGCGTCGGCCGTGTCGACGATCGAGCACGAATCACCTGCGACGTCACCCCGACCGTTCGCATAGCGGAACCAGCTCACCGCCACGCATTTTTGCACTTGCGCGCTTTGGGCCAGCTTCTTGCTGAGCTCGATGGCGTCTTTCAGCGTGCCATCGACATCCGTGTTCGTGAGTCCGCCGCTCGCGTCGACTGGATTGCCGCTCTTTTCGGAGGCGTGCCAGCGGCCCACCGCGTCGTAGTTTTCGAAGGTCAGCCCGATCGGGTCGATGAACTGATGGCAGGCTCCGCAGCTCGGACTGGTGCGATGAGCCGCCAAGCGATCGCGCGCTGTCGCGTTTGGATCGGTGACGGTACCCTGGCCATCGACGATGCCCGGCGGAGGATCGGGGGGAGGATCGCAGAGCAGCTTTCGCATCACGAACACGCCCCGCAAGATGGGGTGCGTCCGATCCACGGTCGCGTTGTAGGACAGGAAGGCGGGTTCAGTAAGCACGCCTGAATGCTTGGTCGGGTCGAGATCTACCTTCTCGAAGGCATCCGTTTTCGGACCCGTAACGCCCATGAACGTCGCCAGCGTCTGATTCATGTAGCTGTACGGCGCAGTCAGCAGGTTGCCGAGCGTGCCACCGCCGTCGAAGTAGAGGTGCTCCGCCAAGGTCTCGGTCTGAGTCCGCATCAGCGAACCGATGACGGGCGTGTAGTCGGGGAACAGGGTCGCGTCCTTCCCCTGCTGGTCCACGTTCGTCAGGTCGAGCCAGTAGCGCGTGAAGCGCCGCACCACGGACCGGCTGCGATCGGAGCCGTACATGCGCTCGGCCTCACGCCGCACGTCCGCGGCCGTCGTGAGCCGACCTTCTTTCGCCGCGGCGAGCAAGGTGGCATCCGGCATCGAAGACCACAGGAAGTAAGATAGACGCGAGGCCAAGCCCCACGAATCCACCTTCAGCACGTCGGGGTTCGAGTCGACGGGCGTGCCCCCTTCGATGCGATACAGGAACTGTGGCGCCATCAGCATCGTCTCCATGACGGTGCTGAGCGAGCTGTTGAAGTCGAGAAAGGCCCGCGCCGATCGGTAGGTGGTGAGAAGACGCGTGTGCTCATCGGCAGTCACTGGGCGGCGGTACGCCTTGGCGCCCCAAGTGTCGATGAGCTCTGCCGCGCACTTTTCAGCCGTCGCCGTATCGGCGGTAGCAGCCGTGGCTGCACACGGCAGCGTGTCGGGGTTGGAAATGGCGCTGTTCGCGAGTGTCTCCGCGGCGCCCAGATAGCCCTCCACGAGCAACCGCGAAGCCCGAAGCACGTTCGCGTCGTTGTCGAACGCACTCTGTTCTTCCAGCGGGAAAGAGTCCGCGGGCGATGTCTTGTCATTCAGCAGATCGGCGATCGTGTTGTTGTATTCGAACCGATTCAGCCGACGCACCGGGGACTGACCAGGCATGATGGCCGCCGACTTGGCGCATTCCTCGGGTGTCGACCCAGGCGATGCGCCGGCGGTGCCGCCCGCGGCCGCCGCGCTCGCACCCGCCGCGCCACTCGTCGACGTCGAACCGCTCACCCCAGTTGCGCCCGCCCCGATACTGCTGGATGGCCCGGTCGCTCCGGCGGGCTCGCCGGTACAGGCCGCGCACGCGCACACGAGAGCCAGGCACTGCCAGCGAAGGGCAGCTAATTTCGTCCGCATGCCCACCAACTGCAGCCTCACCTCACCTTTTGTAATTCAATTTCAACCGCTCGAATTTGTCGGGGTACGTGTGTGCCTACTCGCCACTCACAGCGTCATTTTCGGTTGGGCTCGCGGTCGACCGTCATGCGAAGGTCGAGAAACCGAAGCCATGACCCGGCCCCGTACTCAGACAAACTAATGAGTACAAATCTGCTGCGAGCGAGCAGTAGTCACGACCATGTCGAGACAACTACGGAATGCCCTGATCGCGCTGCTCTCGCTCGCCGCGTGTAGTGATCCGAACACGCCGAGCGACAACGGTGCCGGGCAGGCTGGCACGCCGGGGGCGGCTGGCCACGGCAACAGCGCCGGGGCCCCGAGTGCCGGCAGCCCGAACACGACCGCAGGGGCTGGCGGGAGCGGCGCCGGTGCAGCGGCGGGTAGTTCCGCGGCCGGCTCGAGCGCAGCCGGCGCGCTCGGCGGGGCATCGGGTGGCGGAGGTGATTCAGGCGCAGGGGCGCCAAGCGCTGGGAGCGCGGGTAGCGCCGGGAGCAGCGCTGGCTCCGCGGGCGCAGCTGGCGTGGGCGGGACGTCGTCCTGCCCCGGGGCTGGACACGCGGTCGAGTTCGATGGCGACGCCCACACTCAGATGGACACGGACACGACGATCGGCAGTGTTCTGCCGAAAGGCAACGCTTCCCGAACGGTGGAGATGTGGCTGTACACTGTCCCGAAGTCTTGGCGCAGCGAGCACCACCTCTATCAATACGGTGGCACGAACCCGCGTGAAGGAGCCTTCGGCATCGACTTCGGCGACGGCCCGTACCCCAACGTCCAAGTGTATACGAATGGCACTGCTGACACGACCTTCAAAGTGCCCCAAAGCACCGTGAAAGAAACCGGCTGGTTTCACTTCGCCATGGTTTGGGACCAGCCCAGCAAGACGCTGAAGGGAATCATCAACGGCGTCACCGCGGGAAGCAAAGTCATCAGCGCGGTGCTGACCACGCCTGCATCACGTCTGAGCATCGGCTACTCCCCCACGTTCAGCAGCAACGGCGGCTTTACTGGAAAGATTGACGAGCTCAGGATCTGGAATGTGGCGCGCAGCGACGCCGAGATCAAAGCCACCATGAACCAGCGCCTGACCGGCAAAGAGGCGGGTTTGGTGGTGTACTACACCTTCGACGAAGGCACCGGGGCAAGCTCGAGGGACTTGGTCGGAAACTACGAGGCAAAGTTCGGTGGCACGACTCAACCGAAGTGGACGACCTCGGACCTTCCGCTCGCCTGCCCATAGGCAACTCGTCTGAACAGCGCTAACGTTGCGCTGCTCCGGAAAAATCGAGATGCGAGTCAAGTTGCCCAACCTCGGGATCAAGGTCGGACCGTGTGGGCTATTCATCAGCAGTGGGCGCGGTACCCACCCCGATCGCGTCCTGAACGACTACGAGTTGATCGTGGTCCGTAAGGGGTCGCTGTCGATCTGGGAAAACGACGTCCGCTTCGAGGTTCCGCCGGGTCACGCGTTGGTCCTGTACCCGCGTCGCCGCCACCGCGGCGCCACTCCGTTCGGGCGTGATCTGTCGTTTTATTGGATCCATTGGGTGTTCAAGCAGCCCGGCAAGGCTGCGGGCACTCTGGAAATCCCTCAGTTGGTCCGCCTGCAGCGCCCGGAGTACGTGACCGAGTTATTTCACCGTTTTCTGGATGACCAAGCCTCGCACCGGCTTGCCCCGTACGACGCAGCGCTGGGCCTGCTGCAGATCCTGTCCGAGGTCGGGCGCGCACCGTTGAGCGCGACTGAAGCCAGCGGCAATTCGTTGGTTGGACGCGCCGAAGCGCACATCATCCGTCACATGGCCGAGCCGCTGTCTACGGCGCGGCTCGCGCGCGCGCTGCGCATCAATCCCGATTACCTGAACCGCGCTTTCCGAAAAGTTCACGGCATGACCATTACGGAGTACCTGCACCGGCGTAAGTTGCAAGACGCGGCCATGTTGCTTCGCGAGTCGACCGATTCGATCGCCGAAATTGCTTCGGCCTGCGGTTACGGGACGCCGGTGCACTTCCGCCGGATGTTCCAACGCTTCAATGGGGTAACGCCGCGGGACTATCGCCGACTCCACGCGCGCGCCTTCGTGAATGCACGCTAGCGCGACTGTCGAATCGAGCGAGACGCGAACGCTCGATTGAGAACAGAATGCCGTCAGCGCGCCGCGAACGCCGTCGGGTCCAAGGTCGCAATCGGTTCCATCTTGTTCGGAATCCTCGCCTTGGAACTTTCGTTCGAAAAGCGCACGTTGCTCCTCGTAGCGACTCCCAAAGCCGTCTCTCCGAAAGACGTGAAGCGACGTTTGGAGCCGTGCGGTTTTTCGTTTTCTTGCGTGCGTTCGCGGGGTTGCGCCGCGCTGCGCCCACGCCGAAGTGAGAGTCAATGAGTTCGATTTCTTCGCCCCGATCAAAGCTCCGATGCATGGCGCGTTTCGTCCCTCCGTGGTTGGCCCTCAGCTGGCTCGTCGCGACCCCTGCCCTGGCCACCACGTCGCTGACGGTCGATCTCTCGCTGCCGATCGGTCCGGTGACTCACGTCGCCAGCGGCTCGCTTTACGGGGTCACCGAGACCTTGCCGGCTGACGTGAACGCGTGGATTGCCCCGTTGCACCCGAAGATGTTCACCAACCCTGCTGCCGACGTTCAGCAACCCATCGGGGATGCGATCGTAGTCGCGGGGCGCGTGGCACCCACCGGCGCGCAGGTAACCATTCGCTTGGCTGATTGGCTCAAGGGTTTCTACACCTTCACGTCCATGAGCGATTGGCTGGATAAAGTCGGTCAGACGGTTTCTCGCAAGAAGGCGGCTGGCTTAACCAACATCTATGCGTACGAGATCTGGAACGAGCCCAACGGCACGTATGCCAGCAGCAACCCCGTATCCTTCAACGAGCTCTGGCGGCAGACCTTCGTTCAGCTGCGCAAGCTCGACCCGGACGTGAAGATCACCGGGCCATCGCTATCGTATTACAACGAGGCCTATCTCAAGGACTTCTTGTCGTTCTGTAAGACGAACGGCTGTTTGCCGGACATCGTGGGCTGGCACGAGCTCGGTGGCGGCAATTTCACCGGCACGCTGCAGTCCTATCGAGCGCTCGAGAAGCAGCTCGGCATTGGGCCGCTGCCGATCACCATCAATGAGTACAGTGGAGCCGGGCACATCAATGTCGAGGGGCAACCCGGTGCTTCCGCCCCCCTGATCGCCAAGTTCGAGCGCTTGGGCGTGGATAGCGCCAGTATCTCTTTTTGGGACGTCGGGCATCCGGGTCGGCTCGGCAGCTTGATGGCCTCCAACACCGAGCCGAACGGCGGTTGGTGGTTCTACAAATGGTACGGCGACATGGCGGGCACCATGGTCTCGACGACGCCGCCTTCACCCGCCAACGCGACGGCCTTGGATGGCTTTGCGAATCTGGATAACACCGCGAGAAGCGCGAGCGTGCTCGTGGGTGGCGTCAACGACGGCACGATTCAGATCGTCGTCAAAGGCTTCAAGGCCGCGCCGTTCTTTGGAGGCACCGTGCACGCCTTGGTCGAGCACACGGGCTTCGTGAATCGCACGACCGTAGTGAAAGCGACCGAGACCGTGTCGATGAGCGACCTCGCAGTCGCCAATGACCAGATCAGTGTCTCGGTGACCGGCGCCAACAACACGGATGGCTATCGCCTCAAGCTGACGGCTCTCGGCGGCGCGGGTGGCGCGGGAGGAGCGGGCGCGGGAGGAGCGGGCGCGGGAGCGGGCGGATCGCCGAGCACGGGTGGTGCGGCTCAAGCCGGAGCCGGTGGTAACCCCGAAACCGGAGGCAGCGGCGGAGCGGTAGGCGTGGGTGGCCTCAATGGCCAACCGAGCGCAGGCGCGTCCGCGTTCGGTGGATCGCCAGGCGGCTCTTCGAACCCGACGGACCCCGGAAGCGCCGGGCCGAACGACGCTGGCTGCGGTTGTCGGTTGGGGCGCGGGGCGGGAGCTCCCGAGCGCTCTGCTGCGGCCTTCCTCTCCCTCCTGGTCGTTTGGCGGATCACTCGGCGCCGACGTGCCCGCGGGGGCTCCGCTTCGTAGAACGGAAGATCACTTCAAGCTACCACCCTGCCTGGGCTACGGTCGTTCGGTTGGAGGCCGCATCGCGCTAACGCGGGTGGCTCAGGCGATGTGCGGCTTCGCTTCCACGCCGTGCGGCGGCCCCCCCGATGCTCCAGCTCTTCTACGTCTTCTACTTCGTCGTCATCGGTGTCAGCACACCGTTCTTCGGCCCCTATTTGCGGCAGCTCGGCCTGTCGGGACAATCCGCCGCCAGCGTCTTGGCGCTCGGGCCGCTGCTCCAGATCGGTGTTCCGCTGCTTTGGGGCTGGCTCGCCGATCGCACTCGACAGCCGAGCTTGGTGTTGCGCGGGCTGTGCCTGGGCGCGTGTCTCGCCAGCGTCCCCGTCATTTTCGTGCGCACGATGCCGGCGCTGCTTTGGCTCTATTTCGCGCAGCAGATCTTCGCGGGTTCGATTGGTGCGCTTGCCGATTCGATCGCGCTCGAAAGCGCGCGCATTCGTCGCTTCGACTACACCCGAATCCGGTTGTGGGGGTCGTTCAGCTTCATCGCGACTTGCCTCGTCGTGGGCGAGCTCATCGATCGGCGCGCGCTCAAGGGCGGTGATCCGCTCGTGCCCCTGCTCGTTAGCGCCGCTTTCGGGCTCAGCTTTCTGGCGAGCTTTGCGCTCGCTGGCGATGCCAGCTGGGAAGCGCCGCGCCTGCGGGAGGTCCGACAGCTGCTGTCCGCGCCGCGGTTTCGCTTGCTGCTGATCGTGGCCGGCCTGCATTGGCTCGGGTTGTCACCGTTTCACGGCTTCTTCGGGGTCCTCCTGCATGACCGCGGCCTTCCCGCCACGACGACGAGCTATGCATTCATGGTCGGATGTGGCGCGGAGATCCTGCTCTTCGCGAGCTACGCTCGGCTGCGTGCGCGCTTTCGTTTGACGTCTTTGCTCGCCGCGTCGTTTGCCGTCTCGGCCGTGCACTGGTGGATCGTGGCCTATACGCGGAGCGCGTTCCTCATCGTTGCGACGCAAGCCTTGCATGCCCTGACCTTCGGCATGTTTTGGGCAACGAGCATCGCGTGGATCGCCGAATGCGTGCCGCCCCCGCTGCGTGCGACCGGCCAAGTGCTGTTTTCGACCACGCTGGGTTTGGGCGCCATCGTCGGCTTTCCGCTGGTGGGAGCGCTATACGACGCGACTGG
The DNA here is from genome assembly GCA_040348785.1 of Myxococcales bacterium. Taxonomy (GTDB): domain Bacteria; phylum Myxococcota_A; class Polyangia; order Polyangiales; family Polyangiaceae; genus PMG-095. The sequence continues at coordinate 152,984 of JBEQTH010000019.1, forward strand.
CGGGGCGAGCGTCGCTTTCACCGCGGCAGGCTTCGTCGAGCTCTTGCCACTCGGCCTCTTGCTGCTCTACCGCAGGGCTCACGCTACCGAAGCCACGCTGTAGTGCGGCTTGCCGTGCGCTCGCGCTCGGCCGAGAGGACGCGCGACTCAGCCTTCGAGGCCCTAGCTAAGTAGTGCTAGGGCGCGGGCAGCGGATTAGGTGGATCTGAAGCATAAGGCGCTCGCCCGGTCGCCAAAGGAACGCGCGCTGGATCGCTCTTCGTGGTGTCCCAGGTGCAGCCGCAAGAGAGTGAGCCCAGGTCGTCGAATCCACAAAAAACATCTCGACTGAGCGGACTCCTGACCAGGCTGACGCCATCCGCGAGCGGCGCACTGTCGAAGCAGGTCTCGGTCAGTTGGCAATTGATTGGGGATGCGGGGTCGAACTTCGGGGCACGACCCGGCGGCGACCGCGCACGCTTTCAGGCCGACCGCACCGCTGACCAGGAACGTCCGATCCGCATTCGGTGCTTCGCAAGTGCATTGCCACCCTGACCAGTGCGGTAGCAGCTGTTCGCGCCGGTGACAGTGCCACGGGTCGTGTGCAGCGAGCAGAGTAGATCAGTCTCGGCACCACTGAGCGCTTTGCAGCGAGCAGGCAGCGGGAGACCCGCTAGCGCTGGATCTCCTGGCGCTTCACCAGCAGCCCCGCTACCGCTGGCGCCTGCGCTCGACCCGCCACGGCCGTCAGGCGCTCCCGCGAGCCCCCCGGTCGCACCGCCAGCGGCGCTGCGTCCACCCTGCGACTCATCACCGCTGCCCGCGAGCTCCCCGTTGGGCCCATTTGCACTTGCTGCGCTGCCGCCCGCCGATAGCGAACCGCCCGCATTGTTGGGTGCTCTGGAACGAGGGTCCGACGCCGAAGCCCCGCAGCCCAAGAGCCCCAAAGGCGCGCCGAACAACGATCACCAGCACAATCCAAGTTTCGCAGCGTCAACCACAGCGCCCCTCATCGTTACGGTGCCCTCAGCCCTTCATCCCGTCTGTGCCGATTGCTCGGTGGCTATTGCTTCATTCGACGCTTCGAGCGCCGAAGGCTAAGCAGACCGAGAATGCCCAGGGCCGCGAGCCACTTCGACGGAGCTGGGTCACCTGCGACTCGACAACCGCAACTGCCGGCATCGGAGCCGAGGCCGCCATCCAATCCGGCTGACGCGAGCGCCCCGCCGCTTGCCAGCAGCCCACCCGTCGCCAACTGCCCACCAGCACCGTTGATCACCGCGCCACCCGAGGCGGCAGCGCCAGCAACGGACGGATTGCCACCCGTTGCGGTCGTGCCGCCGGTGCCCGCGATTGCCGTTGCGCCGCCGGCGCCCGAAGCGCTCGTGGCGCCGCCAACGGCATTGCTACCGCCACTAGACGTGACGCCACCGCTGCCGCCCGTTCCGACGTTGCCACTCGAGCCACCGCTGCTCGACGCACCAGCAGTGCCCGCACCACCGGCCCCTGCGCTGCCTCCGCCGACACCGAAGTCCTGGTCGAAGCTCACGCCGTCGAAGGGCACCACCACCACCTTCGTGCCGTGGTTGGTTCCAGGGAGGACTTGGTTGTCCTTGTCGACGTCGGACACGGCCCAGGTGACGTGCGTGGGGTGACCGTCTTGCAGCACCACGCTCGGGCGCTCCATCTTGTACCATTGCGTACAGGTGGTGCTGCCCTCGTAGCAGAAGATCTTCTGGTAATCCCGCGGGGACCAAGCGTACCCGTTGTCTTTCCAGTTCGTGATGCCGTCGACCGAGTACACGTGCCAGCCCACGCGATCCCCGGACCCCGAATAGATGATGTGATAGACGCCTCCGCTGCGCCAAATATGCGGATCCTCCTGCCAGGTGAAGGCCGGATTGGACACGCCCGGGATCGAGGTGCGCTTCGGGTAGATGCTGTCGGTACCGGCCTGAGTATAGGAACACGTGGGCTTCTGCTTCACGTAGGTCCCGCACAAGGTGTCCGAGATCGCGATGGTCCCGTTGCGCTCCACGATTTCGAATTTGCCGTCGTGGCGCGGGAACAGGCTGATGTTGGACGCGCCGATCTGACTCGTGGGTTGGCAAGCCGTCCACGGCCCGTCGAGCGAGCTCGATTTGTAGATCGTGAAGGGAACGATCTCGCTCACGATGACCGCGTAGCTGCCGTCCGGGAGCTCGACGGCTGACACGTTGTGCCCTTTGTGCGACCCGTTGTTGGTGTAGACGTAGTCTTGGCGTTGGTAGGGGCCGAGCACATTGTTTTGGCTGACGGCATGGTACGCATCAGAGTTCAACCAGCCCGTGCCGAAGTTCGTGTTCCCCGAGAACGTGCTCATGAACAAATGGAACTTGCCGTCTTTGGCTTTGATGATCTGTCCGTCCCAATAGTAGTAGTCGGGGTGGACGCCTGCGCCCTTGGCGCTCTCGATGCCGTTGGACAGATCGCGCGGCAACACTCCCGGCACGCCCCAGCTCGCCGAGCTGAGTGGCGCGACGGTGGGCGTCGGCTTCAGGTAGTTCATGAACGGCTTGGCACTTGCGGTCCCAGCGAGGCTGGAGACAGCGAGCAACGCGGCACCGGCGAGGCTTGCGCAAGCGGTTGAATAGCGCGAGGAACGGGCTGTCAGACGGCTTTGAAGGCAGCGCACCCTTGGAAAGGTATTCCTCAGCTCGCGCTCAGACCAAGCATGGGCAGTTTGGTTAGCGATCTTCCAAACATCACCGATGCGGCCAATGCATGGTTTCTAATCGCGAAAGGGGGATTGCTGACGGACCGCCGCTGCGCGTGATTTTGGTTCCGCGGCAACGTGTTGGGGGCTTGGCCAGCTCCGTTCGCGCACTCGGCTCGTCAGCGCCAGTCGCGTGCCCCACGCTACGACGTCCCGAAGACGGCGATGGCCTTCGGCATCGCTGGCACGAACACTCCCCAGGTGATGTACACGTCGCCGCCGGCGAGTCAAGGCTGCGTCCGGCGACGGCGGCGAGCCCCGACGCCCGCGAGAGCACCGGCGATGCCAAGCGTCATGAGCGCGCCGCTACCGCCGTTGGCCTTCACCGTGGAGCAACTGCAACCGCTGGCTTGGTTGCCCGAGCCCGCAGCTCCGGCCCCATCGCCCGTGCCGTTGCCCGCGCTCGGATTGAAAGCGCCGCCGCCGGGAATGCTGGAAGCACCGCCGCCGGGGACGCCCACGCCGCCGCTGCCCGTGCTCGGCCCGCCGCCGGGCACCGTGCCGGCACCTCCGGTGGGGCTCGACGTGCCGCCCGAGCCATCTCCGCCATTCGCGGCTCCGCCGGAGCTCGCGCCGCCTGCGCCGTTGGTCGTGCTGCCGCAGCCGGCACCGATGCGCACCGAGTAGCTGGCATTGGTGCCGATCGAGAGCGACACCGTGCTTGCTTGGCCGGCGGTCGCCGTCAACATGCCGGCTGCCGCGTTGTCGAGCGTGACCGGATACGTGCCGGGGGCAAGGCCTTCCACCGTCACGAGCGTGGTGTGCGCCGCGGCAGTCATTTGATTGCGCAGCGTGAAACCCATGTAGTCTTTGGCGGTGCTCACGGTGGCACCGGTGTATTGATCGCGATTCAGCTCGAGGTGCAGCTTTTGCGTGATGAAGTTGAGCTTCTTGTTCACGCCATCTAGCGGAGTGACCGACAAGCACGTTCCGGTTTGCGTCACGTCCGCGCCGTAGCCGAATAGGCCGAAAATGGGGTCAACCGCAATGTCGGCGCTCAGGATGCGAATAGCGCCGAACAAGCCGAGATCGGCTTCACCGGCCATTTGCCGCCAGCCATTGTGTAGTTTCCCATTCTCGGCATTGCCGCGGTACACGTTGCCCTTCATGGCTTGGTACGTCCAAGCCACGGTGCCGAGGTTCGCCGGGTCCGCGTCGATCTGCCCCGAGTTGATGGCGCTGACGTTGGCGATCTTGGCGGCGTAGTTCAAGCGCTCGTCGACCTCCGGCGTTGTCGAATGATTGCGTACCCAATCATCCATGCAGATCCCGGCCAGCGACGCCGTGTACTGGAATTGCCACCAGCCCTCGCCGTTGAGCGTGACCGGATCGGCATACCAGTACCAAGCCGGCTCTTGACCGCGGCACGCGCGGGTCTTCAGGTTGACGGCTTTGAGGATGTTCAGGTCGTTGTTGACTTTACCGGCCGTGAACACGGCTTCTTCACCGGTGTTGTCGTAGCTGTACTCCGAACCGTACGGGTATTTGCTGTTCTTGAACGCGTTGTGCAGCGTGGTGAGCACCTGAGTCACCTGGGTGGACTCGGCGGTGTGACCCGCTGCCTTCAGCGCGGCCGCGATTTCGGGCAGCGTTTGCAAGCCCATGTAACCCGTGCCCGGATCGCCATGGCCGTTGTACAGCGTGTGCAGGATGTCGTACGCGCGCAGCAAGTACGTATCGGCAGTGTGCTTGTACGTCACGATGCTCGGGTACAGGTTTGCCACCTTGTACATCGAGAAGAACGTGTTGAACGCGTGCGGGTAAGCGTACGCGCGGTCGTAGTAGCAATCCATGGGGTTCGCAGCGCTCACACCCGCCGGGCACCACCAATCCTGAACGATGTACGAGGTGTCGTTGACCGCCCGTGCCCACACCGCGTCGAGGTAGGTATCGAGCGCGTTGATCTCGGTCGGCACGGGTGATTGAGCGTTCTTCTCGGCCAAGAACTCGCCGTGGGTCCAACCCCAATCATCACCCCAGCCCCAGCCCCCGGTGGCGCCGCGCTTCTTCTTGCTGTCCATCATCCAGTCGTCAAGCACGCCGTTGAGATCGCCGCTCGTCCATTGCGTGCTGGCGACCATGAAGGTTGCGTGGCGTTGGAAGGCCGCGTCAATCGGCTCGAGCGCGTAGAACTGCAAGGTCGTGGTCTTGCCACCCGCGTACTTGACGGTCACGTTGTTCGGGCCGAGCTGCCTGAAGCTCACCTGGTACACGTGGTGCCCATCCGTGCCGCCCGGGATCGCGGTGAGCGTGGTTTTGTCGGGGAACTGCGGCGTGACGGAGTCAATCGTGGTCGAGGTGCGGAGATCGAATTTGCCGGTCATGTTCGTGGCAAACATCATCCCAGGCACGGCCGTGACGTCGATCAAACCCTGCTTGTACAAGGTGTCTTTGACGGTTTGATCGTCGGCCACTTTGTAAAACTTGAAGCCGTAGGTTTGGGTCCCGTTGACCGCCACGGTCACGCTCGTGTTCGGCAAGTATCCCTGGTTGGTCGACTTGATGACGTTCGACTTGATGTAATAGACCTCGAGCCCGGTCGGCCACTTGTTGCTGCCGCCTTGCGCCCAAACGCTGCCCGGGTGCTCTTCGACCGTCCAATTGTCTTTGTATTCGAAGCCCGCGCCGGTCGCGGCGTCGGGAATCAAGAGTAGGAATGGCCCAACGCCGCTCGGGCGCTTGACCGTCACGTAGGACGAGTCATTGCCGATGAACGAGTGATACACCGTGCGCTGCTCGTAGATCACGTCGTTGCCGAACCAATACTCGTTGAACGGCAACGGCAGTCCGATGTCACCGAACTCGAGCGGTTGCGAGCCGGAGTTCGTGATCGCAATCTTCCACGACAAATAGTCGTCAACGAGCGCGTACGTCTCGACCACCTTGAAGGCCGAGAAGTCGTAGCTGACAGTCACCGAGGTGGCGGTCGAAGTAATGGTTCTTCCGCCGCCCGCGCTGGTGAGCGCGGTCTGCCACGCGCCAGTGCCAGTGCGGTACTTGAACATCAGCTCGCCGACCCAGGCGTGGTCTTTGCTCGCCGCGAAGCCGGCAGGGGCGTTCGTGCCGTTCAGCACGTAGTTCGTTGGGAAGGCATCGCCCGCGAGCTGAAACGAGTTGATCTCGCCGTTCGTGCCAATCTTGACGTTGAAATTGGTATTGGAGAGCGTCTGGGCGGAGGCTCGCGAGGCCACGAGCAGGGCTGCAGTGACGAAGAGCGAGCTGAATGCGAGCGAACGGAGGCGTGTGTTCATGATGTGTTCCGAGCGAGCTCAGAAGTAGACTTTGTTGATGGGTGCCGCGGTTCCGCCCGTGACCTTGAGCTTGTATCCGAACGTCTCATTCGGATCCCAGCCGTAGGCCTTCGCAGTCTTGTAACCGTCCAGGGTGATGTTGGTGACGACCGCGATCACGACCCCGTTTTTGGCGGCTTGCTCAGTGTGATCGACGCAACGCCAGTCTTCACCGGCGCGCCGTAGACTGCGCTACCGTCCATGGCGCGGTACACGAGCTGCACCTGCATGGTTGCTGGCGTGCCACTGCCGCCCGCGGCGTCCGGCGCAAAATCGACGCTGACCTGCGTGGCTCCGGAAGTGACGCTGATCGGAATGTTGTTGCGCCCGGTGTAGCGCGGGAGCTTTCCGGTGCTGGTCGGCACGAGGTAGCCAGCTTGCGTGCTGGTGGCCGCGTACATGGCCGGATCGCTACCGATGCTTTGAATGGACGACGAGAACTCCACGAAGTCGCCCAGCGCGAGGCGCGCCGCGTACTCGCCGACCATGCATTGCACGCGCGGCTTGTCGAGCAAGCGTGTCATCGTCTGTAGGATTTGTTCGGTCGCCTTGGCGTTCTCCCAAACCGCCGAGAAGAACTTGGCCCCGACGCGCTGGTACACGAAGAGCGGGAACAAATCGTTGTAACGAAAGCCGGTGACGTCCTGGAAGTAATCGCCCGGGCCGGTGATCGACGAGCCGTCTTTCACGCCGATGCCGCAGCTTTCGATGGGTACGAACGACTGCTGATACGTCAGCACGTCGAGGTAGCTGATGTTGCTCGGCACCTTGAACTGCGCCGCTTGTCCGGGAGTAATCCCTTTGTCGCGCTCGGCCACGAGCAAGATCAAAAAATCGTTGTAAGACTCCTCGATCCAACTCACCTTGTTGCCGGGGATCGTGCCGTATGAATTTTCGAGCACGTGGTTGAACTCGTGCGTGAGATCATAGCGCTGCGATTGATCGGTCATCGCGACTGCCATCGTCTCGACGTCCGGGTACTGACCCTCGTAGCTCGAGTCGCCGCCGGCATTCGGATCGTTCGGCAACCCCGTACCGACGAACAGATAGTCGATGTAGTGCTTGGCACCGCCGGTCGTCCAAGGCGGCAGGTGCACGTTGGCGTATTGGATCTCGAATTTGAGATCGTCATTGACCCGCTGCAGGATCATTTGCTGCGTGGCCGTCGGAACTTGCGTCGGGCCTTGCGCGCCCTCATTGATCAAGATGTAGCCGCCGGGGATGGTCGTCGCGGGCCTCCCGAACGGGTTCACGCCCGTCGGCGTGAGCGTGGGGCTATCCTCCCAAGGCGCCGGCGGAGTGCCGCTCGGCACACTGCCGTAGTTGCAATACGGGTAATCCGCGGAAAGTGGGCCGCCGCCCGCGGCCGAGCCAGGAGCGCCCGCCGCGATGACCGAGCCGCCTTGTCCGGCCATTCCATTTGCCGCACCGGCTGCACCCGCAGCGCCGCCACCGGTCGTTCCGGTATCCCCTGCGCCCGGCGCGCCGGCGACAGTGCCCGTGCCACTCGCTCCGGCAATCACGGCCGAGCCCCCTGCCCCAGATGAAGACGGGGCCCCCGCGTGGCTGCTCGATCCGGCGACGCCATTCGCGCCGCTCGCCGCGCCGCTCCCGCCGTTGGAAGGAGAGCTCGACCCGCAAGCTAGGGTCGTCGCGGCCATGAGGGCGCAAAGCCCGGCGGTTCGTGTCGTGCTTCGAAGCATCGGTACTCCAGCGCGCCGCAGAAATTCGCGCGTTCTGCAGCACTGAGTCGACGCACTCGGAAGCGAGCAGTCAGCTGGATTGGAAATTCAGCGCAGAAATTATTTCTGCCTGCCGAGGGCTCTCCGCCTCGACAACGTGCAAATACGGGTTCGGGCCCCGTTCCGGAGCTCACTCGAAGCCGAGCGAATCGGAGCGATCGCCTTGGAGTGAGTGGTGGTTCGAGGCAACCTCGGCTAGTTTGCGTCGTTCACAATGATCAGCCCTTCTCCATGACCGCTCCGGGTCGTCCCGCACCCGAGGCCAGCGGCAACTGACCCTCGAAGCTTCCGACGCAGGCGTCGATCACGAGCTGCGGCAACTTCGGTTGTCGAAGTTCGGGCGCATGCTGGCTCTGCTGAGCTTGGTCTACGTGGCGCTGAACCTCTGCGTTTCGGTTTGGCTGCGCAAGCTCACGTTCAATCTCGCGAGCGTGCCAATGCTCGTCGCGAGCGCCGCGTTTGCCACGCTGTGGCTGCTCTTGCGAGGAGCGCCGAAGACGCCGCAATTCGTGCGCGCCGTCGAGCTCTCGACGCTGCTGGTGGGTACCGCGGCGTTCTCGAGCGTGGCGCTCGTCCTCGACTTGACCGCGTCGCCAGACATGATTGCGCGCAGCGCCGTCACCTACTTGCTGCTCGTGTACGTCGTGTACGTCCCGACCAGCGCGCGCCGCACGCTGGTCGTAGCCGCGCTGATGACGGTACCGCTACTGGGCTGCATTTTCCTGGCCTTCAGGCGCTGGGATCCGGCCTTGTACGATCCGCCCGCGGCAACGTGGCCCAAGGGGAAGCTGGGCGACATGGCCTACCCAGCGACGCTCGTCTCGGCTGTGCTGTGGTCGATCGTGGTGGGAATCGCAGCCAGCTTCTCGCAGACGCTCTACGGACTGCGCAAAGCCGTCAGCGACATCCGGCGGCTCGGTCAATACACGCTCGAACAGAAGCTCGGTGAAGGCGGAATGGGCGTAGTCTACCGCGCCTCTCACGCCATGCTGCGCCGGCCCACGGCAATCAAGCTGCTGCTACCCGCGCGCACGGGCAGCGAAGCGCTGCTTCGTTTCGAACGCGAGGTGCGACGCACGGCGATGTTGACTCATCCGAACACCGTGACCGTGTTCGACTATGGGCGTACCACGGACGGCGTCTTTTATTACGCCATGGAGCTGCTCGAAGGTGCGTCGCTCGACGAGCTCGTCGAAGTCGATGGCCCACAGCCGGCAGAGCGCGTGATTCATCTGCTGGAGCAAGCCGCAGGCTCGCTGGCAGAGGCGCACGATGCCGGCTTGATCCATCGCGACGTCAAGCCAGCCAACATCTTGGTCGTCGATCGCGGCGGCATCCCCGACCTAGTCAAGGTCGTGGACTTCGGGCTCGTCAAAGACCTCGGTCCGAAGCCGGACGGCGAGCAGGCCACCGAGCCCGCGCTCACGCAGGACAACGCCATCACCGGGACGCCTCTTTACATGGCGCCCGAGACGCTAGTCTCCCAGCATACGGTGGACGCACGAGCTGACCTGTATGCCCTCGGAGCAGTGGGCTATTGGTTACTCACGGGCTCTCACGTCTTCAACGCAAAGTCGATCGTGGAAGTGTGCATTCAACACCTGCACGCAACACCTGAACCACCATCGGCTCGGCTCAACGCGCCAGTTGCGGCCGATCTCGAGTGCCTGATCCTGGAATGCCTCGCCAAACGTCCGGAAGATCGCCCGACCACTGCTCACGTCTTGCGTGAGCGACTACGGGCGTGCGAATCAGCGGGGCAATGGACCAATGCGCGAGCCGCGCAATGGTGGGCCGAGCACCGGCACCAATTGCGCTCCGGCGGCGCCGAGACGAGACAACCCGGGTCGACTGGCGACGCTCGTTCACCGCATTTGACCGTCACCCGTCTCAGCGATTGAACGCGCGTCTCGGCCGTTTCAATGCACGCACAGCACGCGATACGCATCGTTCGAGCTGTCGTAAGTGGGCCGCCCCGCGTCGAAGCATACCAGCCACGAAATGCCAGTGCCGGCGAGCGGCGTCGAGGTTTGGTAGCAGCTGACGATGTTGCCGCCCGAGGGAATGCTGGTGAACACCGTAGAGTCCACCGCGGGATTGGCGCGACTTTCGTCGACGATCGTCAACAGCTCTTTGACGCTCGGCACGCGCCAGCCCGCCCCGAGGTCGGCGCAGTGCTGCTGCGCGTCGGCGAACGTGTACGTATTGCCGGCGTCGGTGTGCTGCCAGGTGAGGCCGGTGGTTGCCGTGAGCCCGGCTCGGACGCAGCGCACGTTGTACTCAGCGCTCGTCGCTTCCGTGAAGGCAAAGCCGTTGTCGAATTCGACGTACCAGGCGCGCGAGCTGCCGTAGAGCGCGACGGGTGATGCCGTCCAAAAGACCGTGTTCGGCGTATTGGGAAACGCGACCGCGGCGACCACGGGGCCCGGCTTGGCGATTGTGTAGTCCACGATGGAAATCAGCTCGATGCGCGACGGCACCCGCCAGTCCGTGAAACCGCCGAGCTCGAGGTTCGCGCAGTAGGCCTTTGCGCCGTCCCACGTGTGGGTGCTCGGCGGAACCGCAGCCTGCCAGACCAAGCCCGTGACTTGGTCGAGCACGACGCCGGGGGTGGATGTGTCATAGCTCGCGGGATTGGGCAGCCCGGATGAGGCCGCGTTGGGCATCGGCCAGAGCGCCCAGGGCTCGAAGCGCGCCGGCTCGTCAGCTCGACCCGCGGCGCCTGCTGCCTCCCCTGCACCCGCGGCACCAGCCTCACCCGGCTCTTGCTCGGCGCCCGCGAGCCCGGCCGCGCCCGCAGTCGTTTCCGCGCCCGCGGCGGCGGTATTTCCGCCCGGTGGTGCGCCAGCATGGTTGGCCGTACCGCCGTGGTTTGCACCACCGCGACTCGAATCGCCGGCGGCGGAACCGCCAGCACCCGCGTGTGAGCTAGCACCTTCCGTGCTCGCACTACCGCAACTGAAGCTCAACACGCACGCGCCGACGATCCACAGCAGCGAAGCACGAATACCCATCTTTGCTAAGGCACCACGCCTCGGCAAGAAGGTCAATCAGGGCGGAATTCGCCCACCGCTGCGCCCGCGGAGTTTACGAAGCATTCCGCGAGCGCAGCGCGCCGACTGCGCGAGTTTACGCGATGGCGAATTCGAACGCTCAGAATTCGAGCTCGACAGCAGGCGACGAGCGCATGGCGACGCCGTGGAACACGGCTTCGACGTTGTTGCCATCCGGATCGATCAGGAACGCTGCGTAATACCCGGGATGATACGGCCGCTCACCGGGCTCACCATTGGGCGTGCCGCCCGCTTCGATGCCCGCGCGATAGAACTCCTGAACGCGCTCTTGATTGTCCGCCTGAAAGGCGAAGTGCACGCGCCCCGTGGCCTTGCCTTGCGAGGCCTTGCTGCGCACGTCGGAGACGAACAGCTCATCCGCCCAAAAGAAGCCCTCTCCTTCACCGCCGAGCGGGATGTCGAGCGCAGCGAGCACGGCCGAGTAGAAGCGCTTACTCGCCGACAGCTCGTTGGTCACGAGGTGAAGATGATCGATGAGCCTTCCGCGATACAGCTTTCGAGTTTCCATTGATCCTCCCTGAGCCACATCCTCCTGTTAGCGCAAGACGTCGCCCCGGACCAAGCGTTTCGCCGTGCATGTACGGTGGGCCAAAGTGCCACTCGACAAGGCTGCCTCACTGTCGTTGAGCGCGCTCCCCACGCGGCGTGTGCTCGAATGCTTCCGTCAGGAATCGATCATCACCCGCACCTTGGCGGTGAGGTGACGGCGGCTGGGATACAGCGCGAGCACCTCGGTATTGGCGAGCGAATATCCGGGCAAGAGCTGAAAAAAACCTCGGCCGCCGAGGAGCAAGCCTTCGTTCACGAGCCTGCACGCCCTCAAGCGCCCCGCGCGCGCCGAAGAGCTCGCCCGTTCGGTCTCGTATTTGCCTCGGATGACGCTTCGTTCGTCACTGGCACGGCCTCGCTCGTCGTCGGCGGGCTGTCGATCACGCGCACTCGAACGTGGTCAAATGTTCGAGATCAGGTGAGGAGTCTTGAAAGACTGATTCGAGATCTCTACGGTGCGTTCACACCATCAACACGAGCAGGGACGGAGCGTGCATGACGAGTCAGGAGCGGGAGCACCGGCGGTCTGGGCAAGTGGATGATCTGATGTATCGGTTCTACGATCTCATTTCGTTCGAAGAGGGAGGCAGTCCGGACTGGCGAGCGATGGCCGGGATCTTTTCCCAGCACGCGCGCATCACCCGCATCACCCCCGAAGCGGTCGACTACATGGATGTGTCGGCTTTCCAGAATCTGGCCGAAGAAATGCTGGAAGTCGGCGCATTCACCAGCTTCTTCGAACGTGAAATGGCGCGCCGCGTGGACTACTTCGGCAACGTCATGCATGTCGCCAGCGCGTACGAAACGAAGGTTTCACCGAACGCGCGGGACTACCTCGAGCGCGGCATCAACTCACTCCAGCTCGTTCAGGAAGACGGGCAGTGGAAGATCATTAGCCTGTGTTGGGATGACCACGCTCCCTTCGATATCGCAGGTTTTCAGGCAATCGAAGCAAGAGGTGTGGCCAATGGCTAGAGTCGAGCGATTCAAGATTTCGCACTCCAGAAAAGTCGACGGGACGTACCGCTACGCCACCGAGGCGTTCCACGCGGGCGTCATTCTGAATCGGGGCACGGGCGCCAACGGTCGTGAAGTCGTAGTGGACGGCGTGCGCTGCACGAACTTTGGCTCGTGCAGCTATCTGGCGCTCGAGATGATGCCCGAGCTACGCGAGGCAGCGCACCGCGCGTTGGACGACTACGGCACCCAGTTTCACTTCTCGCGCGCCTACGTCGAGTGTGAGCTGTACCAAGAGCTGCAAGCGCTGCTCGAGCAGGTGACCGGTCGCGGCGTCGTCATCGCTGCCTCCACCTCCTTGGCACACATGTCCGCGTTGCCCGTTTTGATCCGCGATGGGGACCACGCCATCGTCGACCAGTTCGCGCACGCGAGCCTGCACGCCGCGCTGCAGCTCGTGCCCGGCGTTCCGCTCGAAATCCTGCGCCACAACCGCATGGATCAGCTGGATGCCATGCTTACGAAGCTGCGCGGGCAGCGCGGCAACGTCTGGTTCGTGTGCGATGGCCTGTACTCAATGCTGGGCGATTTTGCGCCGTTCGAAGAGCTGCGCACCCTGCTCGATCGCCACGAGCAGCTCCGCTTGTACATTGACGATGCGCACTCCACGAGCTGGACGGGGACTCACGGCCGGGGCGCCGCGCTCGAGTACTTCGGCGGGGATGAACGCGTCGTCGTGGCCTTGTCCTTGAACAAAGCGTTCTCGGCTGCCGGCGGTATCGTGGCCACGCCCACGCAAGAGCTCGCCGCGCGCATCCGTCGCGGCGGTGGCCCGATGTTCTTCTCTGGCCCCATCCAACCGCCGATGCTCGGCGCTGCGGTCGGCTCAGCGCGCTTACACCTGAGCGATCGCTTTCCGGCGCTGCAACGCGCGCTCGAAGAGCGGCTCGACGTCTGCTCTGTTGCCATCCAAGAAGCGGGCTTCAGCCAGGTAGAGTCTCACCACTCGCCGATTTTCCAAGCGCACGCTGACTCCACTCGGATCGCGTTCGGCGTCGCCAATCGCATGAAGCAGCGCGGTTTCTACTGCTGCGTGTGCGTCTTCCCGGCCGTCCCGATGAACCGGCCAGGCATTCGCTTCACCGTAACCCGCCACAACGCGCTCGAAGACATCGCGCCCTTCATCTCTACCCTGCGCGAAACATTCGAGGCCGTCCGGGACGAGGTCGCAGCAAGCGAACCCAGGCTAGCGCCACGCGCCTCCGGTTGGTTCGAATCGGGCGCGGGCGAAGTAACGGAGTCGGCGTCCTCCGCAGCGGGCCGTCGTACGACGGGAAGCTGAGACGCACCAGCCACCACGGTTGCCTCGCGCGCCTCGGCACTTTACGCTGGGCGCCGTGGACGGGTGGAATGAAGCCGCAAGCGGGGACGAGACCGCGCCCGCACTCGAGCCAGAACCGGATTGGTCCGTGCGCTACACGCGCCTCGCCGGCTACGGCGTGTATGCGGCGACGATCGTGTCTGGGCTCATGATGGGCGCCGTGCCCGGTCAAGGCGCTACTGTCCTCGGTAGCCTCGCCATCGTTTGGTCGATGTCCCTGTTCTGCGCGCTCGACGCGCGGGCTCACCGCGTCGTCTTCGTGCAAGCCTTCTGGCGCATCAGCTCCATGATTTGGCCAGTCTCGATTCTGATTCATCTCGTGCGCGTGCGCGGCAAACGCGGCGCGTTGACCTTTGCCTTGCACGGCGCGCTGCTCGCATTCTGTGCGGGCACGAGCGTAGCGAT